>CABUKS010000008.1 GCA_902492235.1 uncultured Collinsella sp.
GGCCCGTGGGTTATACCCTAAGAGCAAACCACCCTTTTTAAGGGTGGTTCTGATTTGCGAAGGGCGCTTTGAAGCCCGTTTTGCCGCCGACTTGCCTAGGTATAAAGGGTTGTGGACAAAAAACGTCAAATATGAGTACTGTCACAAGTCCTGTAGCATTATCTATTTACAAAATATGGGTTGTTACGCAACATATGTCCAAGTACATAGCTGATAAACGCCTGCAATTCTTCCGCCGTAGGACCCCTGGCGTCTAAATCGCCTTCTGATGGCATGAAATCGCTGTTACTAAATTGGTAACAGTACTCATATTTGCTATTTTTTGCCCACAGGCCCTTGGACGACAGTGTGATTTAATGCCCTCGGGGTTCGAATCCCGGCGCATGGGTAGCAAAAAGCCCGCTACCGCGAGGGTAACGGGCTCTTCAATTCAAATGGTGCCCCCAGCGGGATGTCCGCGTGCGGCTGACGCCGCCCGCTTTCGCCGCGTCGCTTCGCTCCTTGCGTGCTGCGCTGGAAAACGCTTCGCGTTTCCTCAGCTCCGCACCCTGTCGGGTTCGAATCCCGGCGCATGGGTAGCAAAAAGCCCGCTACCGCGAGGGTAACGGGCTCTTCAATTCAAATGGTGCCCCCAGCGGGATTCGAACCCGCGATATCCACCTTGAAAGGGTGGCGTCCTTGGCCGCTAGACGATGGGGACAGCGGGAAAGAGTATAGCAGACTTTTTTGTCGGCGCGTATATCGTTGGCAAACTGGAAAACCACCACAAAGGTGCCTGTCCCCTTTGTGGTGGTGGGGTGCTAGGGGAGGAGCTTCATGGCTGCGTCGTGGGCGGCGCGCTCGTAGGTGTCGTCGAGGGGCTTGAGCGGCAGCAGGGCTGTGGCCTGCGCGTCGCCACGGCGCTCGAGGGCGTGGGTAATGAGCCAGTCGGCGAGTTCGGGGTTCTTGGGCAGTGCCGGTCCGTGCAGGTACGTGCCGATGACGCCCTTGTAGATGACGCCCTCAAGACCATCATCGCCGTTGTTGCCGGTGCCCGTGACGACGGACGTTCCGAGCGGCGTGGCATCGGCGTCCAAAAGCGTGCGGCCGCCATGGTTCTCAAATCCCACAAAGGGCTCGGGTGCCAGATCGGTTTTGACGGCTACGTTGCCGATCAGGCGGTCGGAGCCGCGTACGGTTTCGGCGGCAATGACCCCCAGACCCTCAATGCGATCCTCGCCCATATAGTACGAACGGCCGAGCAGCTGATAGCTGCCACAGATGGCGAGCAGCGAGCCGCCATCCTCAACATAGGATGCGACCTTGTCTTTTTGGGCGAGCAGTTCATGTGCGACCGCCAGCTGGTCGCGGTCGGAGCCACCGCCCATCATGACGATATCGGCATCGGTCAAATCAAGCGTTTCGCCCATACGGACCTCGTCCACACGCACGGGAATGCCACGCCAGGCGCAGCGGCGCTCGAGCGCGATAACATTGCCGCCGTCGCCGTAGAGGTTAAGGGCATCGGGATACAGGTAGACGATGCGCAGCGGGCGCGAAAGCTCGACTGGCGCGATGCCGACGGGAAGAGCGCCGCCGTCGGCACGGGCTACGGCGCGCCCGGCAACAGCGTCGGCGGTGGTGCCCTTCAGTCCGTCGAGTTCTTTGACCAGCGGCGGGAAGGCCGTGTAGTTGGCGACGGCATAGAAAGCGTCGCCGGCAGCTTCATCCGCAACGGCGCCAATTGCCTGCGCGACGTCCGAGATAATCGCGGCATCGATGTCGGCGTACTTGAGGCGCACCTGCATGTCGTGCGCGCGCGTGCCTCCGGCAAAGGCGACAAGACCCGGCGTGTCGGCGATGCGCTCAAAGTCGACGTCGTAGATCCACGATACATCGTGGCCGTCGGCATCGTTGTCGTTGAGGAAGAAAGCGCAGAGTCTGCCGCCTGCCGTCTTGATGGACTGGATTTGTCGATCGAAGCCCACGGGATTCTTAGCCAGGTTGGCCTCGACAGTGCGGCCGGCGATATCCCAGCGCCCCATACGACCACCGGCGGGCACATAGGCATCGAGCGTGGGCTGCAGGTGCGCCGTATCCACGCCTAACTCATGTGCGGCAAAGAATGCAGCGGCAACGTTGTAGACCATGTACAGGCCGTTGTAGCGCGTGGCGATGTGTACGGCAGCCGCGTCGGACGCAGATCCAAAGACCAGGTCAAAGCCGTAGCCGTCGCAGCCGAGCTCCACGCCCGTCACACGGCGGACCAGTGCGGGGCGTGCCCAACCGCACGAGGGGCAATGGTAGGCGCCGAGTTGACCATACTGCACATAGTCGTACTCCAACGGGGCGTTGCACTGCGAGCAAAAGCGCGAATCGCTAATACGGTCGGACTCGGTGTTGGTGGCGCCGTCGATGCCAAAGGCGATGCTTGCATTGGGAACGCGTGCGGCGATCGCGGCACACAGCGGGTCGTCTGCGTTGTAGATGAGCGTTGTCGTTGGAGAGAGCTCCAACGCATGGGCGATGACGTCTTGGGTATGGTCGATCTCGCCATAGCGATCCAGCTGGTCACGGAACAGGTTGAGCAGCACGAAGTACGTCGGCTTGAGCTTGGGCAGAACGCGTACGGTGTAAAGCTCATCGCACTCAAAAACGCCCACGCGCTTGCCGCCGCCGGCTCGCTTGAGGCCGCTGCGCGCCTCGAGCAGTGCACCCACCACGCCCGGCTCCATGTTGTTGCCGGCGCGGTTGCATACCACGGTGGCGCCGCTGGCGGCAACGGCGTCGGCGATGAGGTTGGAGGTGGTGGTCTTGCCGTTGGTGCCGGTGATCACCACGCTGCGGTCGACAAGGCCCGCGAGGTCGTTCAGCAACTCGGGATCGATCTTCATGGCGATGCGGCCGGGGAGTACGCCGCCCTGGCGCTTAAGGACGGAGCGTAGCCCCCAGCGAGCGATATCGCTCGAGGTGCAGGCAAAAGATGAGCGGAGGTTCATGAAACCGTTCCTAACGTAAACGACATGGTCGGGTCGAGTGCGTCACTAAAAACCGTAGCGGCGCGCAAATTCCTGGGCAAGCTGCGACACGTCTTCGCAGGCATTGGCCCAGGGGGCAAAGTCGGGAGTGTCCGAGATAATACCGTCCGCTTCCCAAACGGCCTGATGCGAAAGATCCCAGGGATCGTGTGGCTCGGGCCGGCAGGGAAGGTACGGTGTCTGGTACATGGGGTTCAGTAAGAAGAACGCACCGCCCTCGCAACGGTTGGCAAACTCGCGCAGCGCGCGTGTCGCCGGGCGCATCTTGTTTGTTTTGAACAGCAGAATCGTGCGGGCGAGCAGATACCAAGGAGAGTTCTCGAGCGCGTCAGCCCCGATCTCTTCCTCGAGCTGGTGGGCCAGGGCAAAAAAGCCGTCCTGGTCTTCCAGGCGAGCGAGGGCGAGCAACACGGTGCCTGCGGCTCGGGTGGGGTAGCCTTCTGCCTTAAGGACACGGCGAGAATAGTTGGCGGCAGCACGGTAACGAGCGCTCGCCAAGCACAGCTGCGAGATGGCCTCGAGTGTGTGGAGCCACCCGATAAGAGCCGGCTCGCTCACGGTAAGGTCTGCTGCGGTGACACCATCGGCCAAAACATTATTGGCCCAGTAGTGCGGGGCTTCCATGTCGAACCCGGGCACACTTTGCTGCAGGTAATCGGCCGTGGTCGCCTCGAGCTTCATCAGGTCGCCCAGGCAGGCGTCAACGGGCGTGTCGGCCAGGATGATGGCGAGCAGCTGCGCGTCGAGGACATACGCATCGATGCGGACGATCTTGAGCAGCTCATCGCGCATGTCGTCGAACAGGCGGTTGCGCGTCTGTTCAAACTCCTTGTCGCTGCCCATGTCCTCGATGCGATGGAGCTCGTCGAGCAGGTGGCGATGAACACCGGCGTAGGACAGCAGTGCCTGGGCATGCTCGGACTGCGCATACTTTTGGGGATTCGCGCTAATGTCGTTATGGACAAGCTCGCGTGCTGCATCGGTGAGCTCGGGGTGCGACGCCAGATAGGTGCGCTCCAGGTAGGCGGGGATGTAGACGCTCGGATCCATTAGAGGTCTCCTCCCTTAAACGGCAAACCCTGCTCGGCCGCCCGCAGTATGCGCTCATCGATTTGGGAACGCACGATATCGTTGGTGGCGACCCAGGCAGCAAAGCTGGCGTTGTCGGGGGCGCCCAGGCCCTCCTGCAGTACCGGCGTCGCCTCGGACAGCGCAAGGACAAGCTCGTCGGTGGAGCCCACACCCACGTTGACGCGGGCATAGACGCCATCGGGAAACTCGGTTTGGAAGTAGAGCGCCTCGGCTGCGTGCGGGCACGAGCGCGCAAGGATGCGCAGGTAGTGCTCGGCGCCCTCGTAGTCCGGCTCGCGCCAGGCAGCACTCATCAGCGCGATGAGCGTCCACGGGTCCAAGTCACGCTCCGCATCCTTGGGACGACGGCGCAGTGGGGTATTCGCGAGGTACGGCACGGAGTGTGCGGAGCGAAAGCGCTTGAGCTCCTCGGCGGGGTATTCGAGCTTTGCCATGGCGAGCATCGCGGTGTGGCGGACACCGGCGGGGTCGTTGGGCGCAAAGTCCAAGCTGCGGTTTGCGGCTTCGAGCGACATGCGGTAGCGTCCGCTAATGAGCGCGCGCGATGCCAAGGCGGCAAGCCAGCGCAGATAGGGGCGGCGCGTAAGGTCGCCTGCGGCCTCGCGCTCGTAGGGGTCCTGCGCCGAGGCGATTTTGAGCGCTAGGTCGTGCTCGACCTCATCGCACTTGGACACCAGATACTGCACGTATTCCTCGTTGGATTCGGCGGTGAGCGCCGTCAGCATGCGCTGGGCATCCCAGTTGGCCGGATCGAGTGCGGCCGCCTCGCGGAGCATGTTCTCGGCAGCTGCCTCTTCCTGCTCGGCCTGGGTATCGTCGGGGATAAAGGGGATGCGGTAGTCGACAGCCTCGACTACCTTGGCAATCAGATGCCCGGCGCGGTCGCGGTCGTGCACGATGAGCGGTGCGGGGTTGCGGGTGAATTGCTCCATCAGACGCTCTACGGCGGCACCGTCGGTGAGCGGGATATTGTCGCGGCGCAAGGCCTCAAGAACGAGGCGATGGCAATCCTCTTGAATGGGATCGAATGCCATGGGGCCTCCTTTGCTGCGGTTAGGGTTCAGATGTTTCTATATAAGGTTCTAGTTTACCCGCATGTGGCACACCGGGGGTGCCGCACTTGGACTTGCACCTTTGCACCACGAAGTCGGATGTCGCACAAATGTCGGCACCATGGACGGCCGAGTGGTATCACGGTGCCGCAAACGGTCGATTTTTGGCGGCGAACGGTGCATATTTTGGAGGGGCACCGTCCTGCCCGGGATATGTAGTCAACCTTGATAAAACGTTTGCCCAGCTTGGGAGTATGAATGCCGCACAAGGGTCTTCAGGGATAGAAAAAACGTTTCATCATTGGCGGCTTTAGGTGAATAACTGACCAACCAGAACGGTAAAATAGTGTTTGTCTGAGCGTTGAGACGTTTAGACATCGCGCATTGTCATCGCCGGCAACGCGCAAACCGGTCCTAACGGAGCCAATTGGGTGCTCCGTTATATACGCAAGTCTAAGAGGGGCTTGTTTAGGAGGCACAGTATGGGACGTTTTACCAATCCTCGCGATCTGTACTTTGGTGAGGGCGCTCGCCACGAGGTGAAGAACCTCAAGGGCAAGAAGGCCATCATCGTTTCTGGCGGCAGCTCTATGCGCCGCGGCGGGTTCCTGCAGGACGTCGAGAACGACCTTAAGGAAGGCGGTTTCGAGGTCAAGCTGTTCGAGGGCGTCGAGTCCGACCCGTCCATCGAGACGGTCATGAAGGGCGCCGAGGCCATGCGCGAGTTCGAGCCCGACTGGATTATCGCCATCGGTGGCGGCTCGCCCATCGATGCCGCTAAGGCCATGTGGGTCTTCTACGAGTATCCCGAGGAGTCCTTCGATAACATCATCCAGCCGTTCAGCTTCCCCGAGCTGCGTCAGAAGGCTCATTTCTGCGCCATCTCCTCTACCTCCGGCACCGCTACCGAGGTCACCGCGTTCTCCGTCATTACCGACTACGCCAAGGGCATCAAGTACCCGCTGGCCGACTTCAACATCACCCCTGATGTCGCCATCGTCGACCCCGAGCTCACCTACACCATGCCCGCCAAGCTGTGCGCTCACACCGGCATGGATGCTCTGACCCACTGCATGGAGGCCTACGTTTCCACCTGCGCCTCTATGTTCACCGACGCCAACGCTCTGCACGGCATCCGCGAGATCGTCGAGTGGCTGCCCAAGTCCTATGCTGGCGACCATGAGGCCCGTCAGCACATGCACGAGGCTCAGTGCATCGCCGGTATCGCCTTCTCCTCGGGCCTGCTCGGCATCGTTCACTCCATGGCTCACAAGACCGGTGCTGCCTTCGAGAACGGCCACATCATCCACGGTGCCGCTAACGCCATGTACCTGGGCAAGGTCATCCAGTGGAACTCCAAGGATCCCCGTGCTGCCGAGCGTTACGCTTACGTGGCCAAGGAGATCCTGCACCTTCCCGGCGAGACCAACGAGGAGCTCATCGCTGCGCTCGTCCAGAAGATCCGCGACCTCAACGACCAGCTCAACATTCCGCAGTCCATCAAGGATTACGCGAATGGTGGCGTGAAGGTCGACGCCGAGAACCCGCAGATGGTTTCCGAGGAGGAGTTCCTCGCCAAGCTGCCCGAGATCGCCGCGAACGCCGAGCAGGACGCCTGCACGCCCGAGAACCCGCGTGAGACCAAGGCTGCCGACTTCGAGAAGATCCTCAAGGCCTGCTACTACGACACCGACATCGATTTCTAATCGACTCTTGTTATCGTAACGAGGGGCTCCGCACGTATCCGTACGGAGCCCCTTTCTTTTTTAGAGAATGGGATAGTTATGGCTGTAATTTTCAATAGCCCCAGCAAGTACATCCAGGGTCCGGACGAGCTCGCCAAGCTCGGCTCCTATGTCGAGCCGCTCGGCGCTAAGGCCCTCGTCATCGTGACGCCTTCGGGCAAGAAGCGCGTCGGTGCCAAGATCGAGGGCGGCTTTGCCGAGGCCAAGGCCGAGCTGCTGTTTGAGGACTTTAACGGCGAGTGCTCCAAGGGCGAGGTCGATCGCCTGGTTGCGCTCGCTCGCGACAACGGTTGCGACATCATCGTCGGCGTCGGTGGCGGCAAGATCCTCGACACCGCGAAGGCCGTCGCCTATTACCTGGAGTCCCCGGTTATCATTTGCCCCACCATTGCCTCGACCGATGCACCGTGCTCGGCACTTTCGGTGCTTTACACCGACGACGGCCAGTTCGATAAATATCTCTTCCTTAAGGCAAACCCCAATATCGTCCTTATGGATACGACGGTTATCGCGGCGAGCCCGGTGCGCCTGACGGTTTCCGGTATGGGCGATGCGCTCGCAACCTACTTCGAGGCCCAGGCGACGCACGATGCCGACGGCGGCACCTGCGCTGGCGGCAAGGGCGGCATGGCTGGTCTGGCGCTCGCCAAGCTCTGCTACGAGACGCTTATGGCCGATGGCGTCAAGGCCAAGGTTGCGCTGGAGAAGGGTGCGCTCACGCCTGCCGTCGAGCACATCATCGAGGCCAATACGCTGCTTTCGGGCATTGGCTTTGAGAGCTCGGGCCTTGCTGCTGCTCATGCCATCCACAATGGCCTGACGATGCTGCCCGAGTGCCACGGCATGTATCACGGCGAGAAGGTCGTCTTTGGCACTATCGTCCAGCTGGTACTCGAGGATGCCCCGACCGAGAAGCTCGAGGAAGTCTTGGGCTTCTGCATTGAGCTGGGCCTGCCGGTCACGATGAAGGAACTTGGCGTTGCCGAGCTTACGCGCGATCAGGCCATGATTGTTGCCGAGGCCGCTTGCGCGCCCGAGGACACCATGTGCAACATGCCCTTTGAGGTGACGCCCGAGATGGTCGCAAACGCCATCCTGGGTGCTGACGCGCTGGGTCACTATTATCTCATGGATGAGTAAATCAAGCTAAGGAAGGGGCAAAGCCAACAGATGGCTTTGCCCCTTTTTACTATGGTGCAAAGGGGTAAGGTTTCTTTGCACCAATCGTTGTTTGATGAAGGGCGGATTCTCGTATGGCGCTTCCTATGGTTTACGGCGGTCCCGGCCGGTATGTTCAGGGGCCGGGGGAGCTTTCGCGCCAGGGCAGGTATTTGTCATGGTTGGGCTGCGCTGCCTATGTCTTGTTTGACCAGGGCACCGAGGATCGGCTGTGCAGGCAGATCGTCGATGGATTTCTGGACGACGATCTGAGTGAGCCGTTCTTTAAGATTTATGACGGTCCGTGTACGGAAGAGGCCGTTGTCGAAATGGCTAAGGAAGCCCAGGCTGAGTATTGCGACATGGTGGTGGGTATTGGCGGCGGCAAGATGCTCGACATCGCCAAGGCCGTTGCGTTTTATGCCGAGTTGCCGTTGTGCGTATGCCCCACGGCGGCGTCGATGGACGGTCCGTGCAGCGTGATTTCCGATGGCGACCTGCAGGGTGTTGCAAATGCGGTCTTTAGAAACGAGCGCAATATGGCTAACGAACAGGCCAAGGTGACCAAACAAAAGCTCGTGCAGTTCATGTGCGAGGCATAGCTTGGCACTTGATTGACCTTGTGCAATCGAGGCGGCGATAGGCTATGGGCTATTTGCCGCAAAGATGCTCCGCGTGTAATTTGCCCGAGGCGTGGGCCGATAGCGTATCATTATCTCTTGCTTGTTTGCACTGCTCAGGGAGGGGCCGCGCATGGCGCAGGAACACGATCTGTTTGATGACATTATCGAGATCAGCAAGGGTTTCGACTTTCTTAAAAACCCGCTTGGCGGTGTGACCGATGCACTCGATCCGTCGGCGCCGCAGTGGAATCCTGCCGACTACAAGGAGCGTCCGCGCGGCAACACCATTCCGTGCCTGACCTGCAAAAACGAAAAGAGCGGCTGCACCGCGTGCATGGACGTGTGCCCGGTCAACGCTATCGAGGTCGAGGAAGACTCCATCGAGATCCTCGACTCCTGTCGCAAGTGCGGCCTGTGCGCCGCTGCCTGTCCGACCGAGGCGATCATCTCGCCGCGCCTGGCGCCCAAAAACCTGTATGACGATATCGTCTCTGCTGCTACGAGCCACGAGACCGCCTACGTCACCTGCACGCGCGCCCTCAAGCGCATGCCGCGCGAAAATGAGGTCGTCGTTGCCTGCGTGGGCGATATTACGGCAGAGACTTGGTTTTCGGTACTGGCCGACTATCCCAACGTGAGTGTGTACCTGCCGTTGGGCGTGTGCGATAAATGCCGCAACACCGGCGGTGAGGACATTCTGGGCGAGGCCATCGCCACTGCCGAGGAGTGGGCCGGTACGGGCATGGGCCTGGAGGTCGACCCTAAGAGCCTCAAATGCCATAAGCGCCGCGAGTACGAGCGCAAGGAGTACATGGAAAGGATTGCCCGCACCACGGGCCTGACGGTGACCAAGCTCAACCCGGCGACGGCGGCGCTGGCCTCGGTGACGCAAAAGCTCAAGGCCCATCGCCATCAGATTACCCAGCTGGAGCGCACACTCAACACCATGTGCGGCACCACGACGACCAAGCGTCGCCGTTCGCTCACGCACGGGCGCCAACTGGTACTCTCGACGCTGCAAAACCATCCCGAGCTTGCCCAGAACATGCAGGTGAGCACGCCGGAGTGCGATTTTGACAAGTGCACGTCGTGCGGCGAGTGCGTCAACGTGTGCCCCACGTTCGCCTGCGATTTGGTGGGAAGCGGCCGCTTTGCGTTGGAGTCCACGTATTGTTTAGGCTGCGGCGCCTGTGTCAAGGTTTGTCCCGAGCATGCGCTCAAGCTTGTTGAGCACGACGCGTCCAATCTGGTCGTCGTCGATCCCGAAGCCGAGGAAAAGGCCGCCCAGAAGGCGAAGGCTCACGAAGAAGCTGAGAAGGTCAAGGCCGAGGCAAAGGCCAAGCTGGACAAGATGCTCGATCAGGTGGAGAAACTCGCGGACTAGCTAAAAGAGCGTAAATGATGGCCGGTGGGACAGGTGCTGCCCCGCCGGCCAAAAAAGTTGCGGTGGAATAGTTCCTGTTTTGCCCTTAAGCTGGCCATTCTAGGAACTATTCCACCGCAATTATTAGATGGTTAGCTCATACTGCTCTGATGGGTCTCGCTGCCGTTATTGCGGCGGGTGACCGTTTCGTGGAGTAAAAAGAAGCTGGGAACCTGCTTTGTCTCGGTGTATTCCATAAGGATACCGTCGGCGTTGTAGGTCTGCCCGCGTACAACGGCGAGTGCGTTAAAGTCGTCGAGATCGAGCACGCGTGCATCCTCGGGCGTGGGATGCTCAATCGTTACATCGCGTTTGCCCGTGGCAATCTTAATGCCAAGGTCTTCTTCGAGGTAACGATAGATCGAGTCGTTGACAATCTCGGGTGTCAACCTCGGTACCTGTGAGCTTAGGTAATAGGAGTCGTCGGAGCACACGGCCCGTCCGTCTGCATAACGGATGCGTTTGGCACGCGTGAGCTCACAGCCTTCAGGAAACCCGGTAATCTTGGAGAGCGCCTTGTTGCAGACGAGGAGCTCAAAGACAGTGGTAACCGTTTTGAGCTCAAAGCCTCGGCTGGCTGCGATTTCCTTAAAGGTCTCGAGTCCGCCGCCGCCACGACTCGTCTCGTCACTGATGTTGCGAATGACGCGCATGCCTTTGCCTTGCTGGGGGAGCACGTAGCCATCTGCCGCAAGCATCGAGATGGCGCGACGGACCGTCATGCGCGAACAGTCAAACAGCTGCGTGAGCTCAGTCTCCGAAGGCAGATAACTCTGATAGGCGTATGTGCCGTCGTCAATCGACTGCTTCACGTTGTCATAAATAGTTTGGAAGATGGCTCGCGCCACGACGGTCTCCTAGAGCTGAGAGCGCGAGCGGTGGATGAGGACCGCTCGCGCAGGTGTCGATCGATTTACTTGCTGGGGTCGATTATATATTTACCCATGGCACGCAGAGCTGGGTCTGACAGGATGGCGCCGAGTTCGTCGAGGGAAGCCACCTTGGCGACCATCGAGGATACGTCGAGCCTGCCCGAGTCGATGAGCTCGAGCGCGCGACGCTGCGTATAAGGGTTGATGTAGGACGAAGTAAGCACAAGCTCCTTCTGGAAGACCTCGAAGGGCTTGACGGTGATTGTCTCATCGGGCTTGGTGAGGCCGAACATCATGACCGTAGCCTTGTGGCCGGCGATCTGGATGGCCTGCTCGATGGTGACGGGCTTGCCAACACACTCGATAACGACATCGACGTTGCCGACGCCCTCCTGCTTCAGGCGGGCCGGGACGTCCTCGTGGATGGAATCAATTGCCAGGTCGGCGCCGAGTTTGAGCGCAACCTCGCGCTTGCCTTCGACAGGCTCGAGCAAGACAACCTTGGTGGCGCCGGCGTTTTTAGCAAGCTGCATCATGAGTAGACCGATCATGCCACCGCCGATAACGACAACTGTGCTGCCGGGCTTGATGTTGCACATATCGATGCCGTGCAGGCAGCAGGCGACGGGCTCGGTCATAGCACCCTGCTCAAAGCTGGTGTGATCGCCCAACTTGTAGACTTGCTGCATATCGACGGAGCAGTACTCGGCAAAGCCGCCGTTAACGGTGGTGCCGTAACCGGTCATATGCTCGCAGTAGTGGTTGATTCCGTCGCGGCAGGGTTCGCAGCAGCCGCAGGGATGGTTTGGGTCGATGCACACGCGATCGCCCGGTTTAAAGCCAGCGACGTCGCTGCCCACGGCCTCGACAACGCCCGCAAACTCATGACCAAGGATTGTGGGCGGGGTAACGTCGGCTGCACCCTTGTCGCCTTCATAGATATGAACGTCGGTACCGCAGACGCCGCAAGCTTTGACGTTGATCAGAACGTCGCGCCTGCCCACGGCCGGCTTTGCCGATTCCTCGACTCTGAGGTCGTGCTTTCCATAGAAGACCGCGCTTTTCATGGTGACTCCTTAACGTGGCGGTGAATGTTGTAATGAAGTATAGGCATGTCTATAGATATAGACAAGCACATCTAGACAAGTAGAAAAGAAAAATGAAATGCAGCCATCAGCTATGTCAGATTTAACAGGCGAAATACTGGACATATACCGTTTACGGCCAATAATCAACCGTTTACCGACCGCTGTATTTATGCTAACTTGTCTAGATAAGTGATATGATAAAAATAGAAGCGCAAGAAGTCAGGGAAGCGGGCCCACCCGTCCTATTGCACGAGGTACACGCAAACGGCGCGTCTGCGGTCTCGAGTGAAGCCAAAACCGCAGTCGCTCCGAATGAAGAGAGGGGGATTCCCCGTCATGATGCAAAAGATACAACGTTTCGGCGGTGCAATGTACACGCCTGCAATTCTTTTCGCATTTTCCGGAATCGTCGTCGGCCTGGGTACGTTGTTTACCACCGAGGCGATCTTTGGCGAGATGGCCACTGCGGGCCATCTTTGGTTTGATTGCTGGAATGTGCTGCTCCAGGGTGGTTGGACGCTCTTTAACCAGATGCCGTTGCTGTTTTGCGTAGCGTTGCCAATCTCGCTCGCGAACAAGCAGAACGCTCGCTGCTGCATGGAGGCTTTGGCCATCTACCTTACCTTCAACTACTTTGTAAGCACAATCTTGGGGCAGTGGGGCCCTGTCTTTGGGGTCGACTACTCTGTCGAGGCGGGCAGCGGTACTGGTCTTGCCACTATCGCAAGCATCAAAACGCTTGATATGGGCATCATGGGCGCGCTCATTATCTCTGGTATCGCCACAATGCTGCATAACAAGTTCTTCGACACCGAACTTCCTGAGTGGCTGGGCGTGTTCTCGGGCTCTGTGTTCATCTATATGATCGGTTTCTTCGTTATGGTTCCGGTCGCTCTTATCGCCTGCCTGGTGTGGCCGCATGTTCAGGCTGCTATCTCCGCCTTCCAGGGATTCATCCTTTCCGCCGGTACGTTTGGCGTGGGTGTCTTTGCTTTCTTCGAGCGCGTGCTGATCCCTACAGGCCTGCACCACTTTATCTATACGCCGTTCTATTACGACAACGCGGCGGTCAACGGCGGCATCTTTGCTGCTTGGGCCAACATCCTGCCCCAACTGGCTGCCGATCCGAGCATTGCTCTTAAGGATGCCGCACCCTGGGCTGCCTATACCTGCCCTGGTTGGACTAAGGTCTTCGGCTCGCTTGGCGTCGCCATTGCGTTTTATATGACCGCCAAACCCGAGCGCAAGCAGCGCGTCAAGGCTCTGCTGATCCCGGTCACCCTTACCGCTATGCTTTGCGGTATCACCGAGCCGCTTGACTTCACCTTCCTGTTCATCGCGCCCGGCCTGTTCGTCGTCCACTGCGTGCTCGGAGCGCTCGGCTGCATGGCTCAAAACCTCCTTGGCGTCGTGGGCATCTTCGACGGCGGCATCATCTCGATGCTCTCGTGGGACTGGCTGCCCCTTTGGGCCGCACACGGTCTGCAGTACGCCATCTCCATCCTTGTCGGTCTGTGCTTTACCGCTCTTTGGGTCGTGGTCTTCCGTTTCCTGATCGTCAAGTTCGACTTTAAGACCCCCGGTCGCGAGGATGACGATGTTGAGGTCGAGCTCAAGTCCAAGGCCGACTACAAGCAAAAGCAGGGCGGTGCTGCTGCTGGCAAATCGGTCGCCCAGAGTAAAGACGATGAGCGCTTGGTGCTTGCCGAGAACATCCTCGATCTGCTCGGTGGCGCGGATAACATCATCGATGTAACTAACTGCGCTACCCGTCTGCGCGTTAACGTCAAGGACAAGAGCGTCGTTGCACCCGAGGCTTCCTTCAAGGCGATCGGTACGCATGGCTTGGTGGTCCAAGGTCAGTCAATCCAGGTCATCATCGGCCTTACCGTCCCGCAGGTTCGCGAGAAGTTCGAGAGTCTTCTGAAGTTCGAGAGTCTTCTGTAAACCATCGTCCATCGAAACAATCGGCCTTGCAGAGCCGGTATGCACCGCAAGGCCGATTCTAGAGATAAAAAACTCCACTTCTAGGTAACAATTCCAAACCGTACAGGCCGCGTGCGGGGATGGATTGAGCAAGCGGCCAGAATGAGGAGGACATCATGTCCAAGAAAAACTATGCCGTGACCATTGCCGGCGGTGGCTCTACCTTCACTCCGGGCATCGCTCTGATGCTGCTTGAGGAGCGCGACCGCTTCCCGGTCAACAAGGTGACCTTCTACGACAACAACGCCGAGCGCCAGGAGACCGTGGCCAAGGCCTGTGAGATCTACTTCCACGAGAACGCCCCCGAGGTTGAGTTCAACTACACCACCGACCCCGAAACCGCTTTTACCGGTACTGACTTCGTCCTCGCTCACATCCGCGTTGGCCTGTACGCTATGCGCGAGCTCGACGAGAAGATTCCTCTCAAGTACGGCTGCGTTGGCCAAGAGACCTGCGGTGCCGGCGGTATCGCCTACGGCATGCGCTCCATCGGTGGTGTCATCGAGATCCTCGACTACATGGAGAAGTACAGCCCCAACGCTTGGATGCTCAACTACTCCAACCCCGCAGCTATTGTTGCCGAGGCCTGCCGCGTGCTGCGCCCCAACAGCCGCATCATCAACATCTGCGACATGCCGATCGACCTTATGGATAAGATGAGCCGTATGTGCGGCATCAAGGATCGTCGCGAGCTGCAGTATAGCTACTACGGCCTCAACCACTTTGGTTGGTGGAGCAAAATCTACGACAAGGATGGCAACGACCTCATGCCGCAGATTAAGGAGCACATGGCTAAGAACGGCTACCTGGACGGCATCGAGCACGAGGCCGGTAAGGAGCAGCATGTCGAGGAGAGCTGGATTCACACCTTCGGCAAGGCCAAGGATGTCTATGCTGTCGATCCCGAGACGATTCCCAATACCTACCTCAAGTATTACCTGTACCCGGACTATGTCGTCGAGACGTCTGACCCCAACTACACTCGCGCCAATGAGGTTATGGACGGCCGCGAGAAGAAGGTCTTTGGCGCTTGCCGCGACATCATCGCCAAGGGTACTGCCAAGGACGGCGGCTTTGAGCCGGATGTACATGCCAACTACATCGTCGACCTTGCCTGCGCACTGGCCGAGAACACGCTCGAGCGCTTCCTGCTGATTGTCCCCAACGATGGCGCTGTGCCCAACTTCGACCCGACGGCCATGGTCGAGGTGCCTTGCATCGTCGGTTCCAACGGCTTTGAGAAGATCTGCCAGGGCCCGATCCCGCAGTTCCAGAAGGGCCTGATGGAGCAGCAGGTTTCCGTCGAGAAGCTCGTTGTCCAGGCTTGGGTCGAGGGCAGCTACCAGAAGCTCTGGCAGGCACTCACGCTCTCCAAGACCATTCCTTCGGCGAGCGTTGCTAAGCAGATCCTGGACGAGCTCATCGAGGCCAACAAGGATTTCTGGCCCGAGCTTAAGTAAGGACTACTGTCTCGAACCCTCACGCATCTCTGCTTCATTTGCGCCGCCGCGGTGTCCGGATTCGCCCGGATGCTGCGGCGGCGCTATACTTATGAAGTTTGAAGTACCTGTACCAAAAGGAGCTGTCGTGTCCCTTTCCATCGGTATCGTGGGCCTGCCCAACGTGGGCAAGTCGACGCTGTTCACCGCGCTTACCAAAAAGACCGGCCTTGCCGCCAACTACCCGTTTGCCACGATCGACCCCAACGTGGGTATCGTCGATGTGCCCGATAGCCGCCTGCAAAAGCTTGCCGACATCGTCAACCCCGGTCGCATTGTGCCGGCGACGGTCGAGTTTGTCGACATTGCAGGTCTGGTGAAGGGCGCTAACGAGGGCGAGGGCCTGGGCAACCAGTTCTTGGCAAACATCCGCGAGACCGATGCCATCTGCGAGGTCGTGCGCTACTTTAAGGACCCCAACGTCATGCGTGAGGTGGGCCGCACGGGCGAGTTCGTCGATCCCGCCGGCGATGCCGACACCATCATGACCGAGCTCATCCTGGCCGACATGGGCACGCTCGAGAAGCAGTTGCCCAAGCTCGAGAAGGAGGCCAAGCGCGACAAGGAGCTCATGCCCAAGTTCGAGGTCGCTAAGCGCCTGCTTGCCTGGCTCAACGAGGGCAAGCGCGCCGCATCCATGGAGATGACCGATGAGGAGCGTGCCGCCGCCAAGGGCCTGTTCCTGCTCACCATGAAGCCCATCCTGTATGTGGCCAACGTGGACGAGGATATGCTCAACGACGATCTGGCCCCCATCGACGGCGTCAAGCCGCTGCCTATCTGCGCCAAGATCGAGGCCGAGCTTTCCGAGCTCGATCCCGAGGACGCCGCCGACTACCTGGAGAGCCTGGGCTTGGAGCAGCCCGGCCTGGACGTGCTCGCTCAGGCTGCCTACAAGCTGCTCGGCCTGCAGTCGTTCTTTACGGCCGGCGAGATGGAGGTCAAGGCCTGGACGGTTCGTCAGGGCGCGACCGCTCCGCAGGCCGCCGGCGTCATCCACACCGACTTTGAGCGCGGCTTTATTAAGGCCGAGGTCATTGGCTACGACGACTACATCGAGCTCGGCGGCGAGCAGGGCGCCAAGGCCGCCGGCAAGCTGCGTATTGAGGGCAAGGACTATGTCATGGCCGATGGCGACGTCGTGCACTTCCGCTTTAACGTGTAAGGACGACGCATATGTTTAAATATGGCAAAAAAGCTGGCTACATGGGTATTGCGCTGCTCGTGCTTGCGGTGATTCCGCTGGTGGTCGCAGCGTTTGTGATCCCCAACATTGGTCCCGAGGTGGCAACAAAGTTTAATGCTGCCGGCGAGGCGACGCGCTGGGGCAAGAGCTACGAGTTGCTGGCATTGCCGGTGCTCAACCTGCTGCTGAGCGTGGCGACGTACTTTACGGTGGGACGCCAGGCTAAAAACAATGATGACTCCGCCGCCATGGCGCGCATCGTGTGCGAGCGCTACCTGCGCAACGGTTGCATCACGGGTGTGTTCCTCAACGTGGTCAACGTTTACTTTATTTACTCGGCGATTACCGGAACGGGCTTTGGCCTTGGTTTCTAGCTTGTCCTTTTAGGCAACGAGCCTGCACATATATTCAATGGCTGCTGCGAGGCCGCCGCTCGATCGTGGTTTAAAGACCATGTCGGCGGCGGCCTCGTTCTCGTATCCGGCACCGCGAAGGGCGAGTGCGATGCCGGCTTCCAGGAGAAGGGGCAGACCGCGTTGGCTGGTTGCGATTACGGCAGCCTGATTGAGCGAGCAGCTGTGCGCTTGGCATTGGATGGCAAGTTCACCTTGCGCCGGGTAAGGGACCAGAACGGCGGCGACGCGACTTGATAGCAATGCAAATGCTGTGCGCTCATCGGGCGAAAGGCATTCTGCTTCAACGACGACGAGCTTGGGCGGTGCGCTGTTTGTGCGAAGCGTGGCTCGGTACATGCGGACCGAAGAACCCGACATAGAAAACTCCTGTGTATTCGGCAAAACGTAAACTATAGTTTACGTTTATGTTCGGCTCCATTTCAAACTCGGCTGCATGGACGAACGTGCGAAACAGATTCTTGGCAGGCGGGTCGAAGAGACACGCAGGGACCTTGGTATCTCCAAGGTTGATTTTTGTGTGGCGACAGGAATCAGCCGACCCTACCTCGACCGAATCGAAGATGGGACGGCAAATTTCACGCTCAAGGTTCTATTTAAGATCGCGCCCGCACTCGGCATGACGGTGTCAGAGCTTCTCGAGGGTATCGGATAGGGCGTTCCCCCGCTGTATTTGACGCTCTTTGGGCGGGTCCCCCTGGTTGCGATGTGCAAAATCGCGAGTATTCAGCACCAGTTTGGCCGTAGATGGTAGCTCGAGCGGCTGGCTTTGCCTTTTTGACAGTAGATAATCCACATGCTAAATAAAAATGAGGAATAAATATTTACTAGACGGACCCTTCGTCCTAAAAGTTCGTCTAACAATCGGCCGATTCTATGCCTCCGGAGGAGAAATTGCAGAATACTCCGATTTTTGCACGGCCCGAGGGGGACCACCTGTCGTTTAAGGCTGCGATAAGTGGAGCTGCCTTAGGGATTACGCCATCGGGATGCGGTCGTGGTTGACTTGGCTGTAGAACAGGCGCTGAATCTCGGCCGCATCACGTGACTGGCCGAGTGCCCACATGGTTTTGGCCACGAGCGTCTCGGTGGTCATGTCGTCGCCGCGCAGAATGCCCGGATGATCGGCGTAAGCACGGCCGACCTCATAAACGCCCAGATCGAGGCCCTCTTCGGGGACCTGCGTGGTCATAACGACGGTGCGACCCGAATCGACCCAGCGGAAAATTGCCTCTTGGAACGACTCGCCCGACTCGCCAAACTCGGGAATACCGCCAATGCCAAAGGTCTCCAGAATCACGGCGTCGTAGCTGTCGGCAAGGGCGTCGAGGATGCCCGGGTTCACGCCGGGCGTAAGCTTGAGTACAAATACGCGCGGGTCGATGCTGTCGTAGAAACGCACCGGGTTTTCGCCCTGATGCGTGCCGTGGAGCCCGTTGCGCACGATGCGGTCGTTGCGGATGTAGGCAATGGGCGGATAGTTGACGCTAATGAACGCGTTAAAGCTCATGGTGCGCTGCTTGCGGGCGCGCGTGCCGGCAATGGCGACGCCGCCAAACACGATCGAAACATCGTGCGAATGCTCGTCGAGCGCATAGAGCAGACTCTGGTACAGATTGAGCTTGGCGTCGGTAAAGGGGTTGCCCATGGGCTTTTGCGAACCGGTGAGCACGATGGGCTTGGGGCTGTCCTGAATCAGATAGGAAAGCGCCGCCGCGGTGTAGCTCATGGTGTCGGTGCCGTGCAGAATCACGAAGCCGTCGTGATCGGCATAGCCTTCGACGATGACGTCGCGGATGCGCATCCAGTCACTCGGGCGCATATTGGTGCTGTCGATGTTCATGGGCTGCACGACGTCGAGCTCGCAGAGGCCCGAGATCTCGGGGACGCTCTGGGCGAGCTCCTCACCGGTCAGGGCGGGGGAGAGGCCGTTGCCGTCCTCGGTCGATGCGATGGTGCCGCCCGTGGCGATGAGAAGGATGCGCTTCATGCTGTTATTCCTATCGTATTTGCCGCCGCAGAGGCGGAGTCGTTCGGCAGTATTGTGGCACAGGGCGTCCAATGTTCAAACGTATTACACCATCTGTAACGTTTGGTAACACTTCAATTGCCGTCAAATAGGGGCCTAGGTCGTGCGTTTGCCGTGCGCTGATGGCTGCGAGGGGCGAGAAACCCCATATAACGTGTACACTATGAAGGCTATTTTCGTTCATTCACGCGGGTGGGCACCGGCTCCCCGTCAACAAGAGGGGGAACCATGGATCAAAAGGCTTCCGCAAAGGTCCTCGTACTCGACTTTGGTGCGCAGTACGGTCAGCTCATTGCCCGTCGCGTCCGCGACCTCAACGTGTATTCCGAGATTGTCCCCTGCGACATCTCGGCCGACGAGATTCGCGAGATGAACGCCTCTGCGCTCATCCTTTCTGGCGGTCCGGCTTCCGTGTATGCCGAGGACGCTCCGTCTATCGATCCCGCCATCTTTGACCTGGGCCTTCCCGTTCTGGGCTTCTGCTACGGCCATCAGATCACGGCCGTGACGCTTGGCGGCAAGGTCGGCCACTCCGAGGTGGGCGAGTACGGCCGCGCCACCATCACGCGCACGGCCGGCGCCAAGCTCTTTAACTCCACGCCCATGGAGCAGACCGTGTGGATGAGCCATCGCGACGCCGTTTCCGAGGTGCCCGAGGGCTTTACCGTTACCGCCAGCACCGACGTGTGCCCGGTTGCTGCCATGGAGTGCCCCGAGCGCAAGATCTTCACCACGCAGTTCCACCCCGAGGTCAAGCACTCCGAGTATGGTCAGCAGCTGCTGAGCAACTTCCTGTTTGAGATCTGCGGCCTGGAGCCCAACTGGAGCATGGACAACCTGGTCGAGACCATGACGGCCGAGTTCCGCGAGAAGGTCGGCAACGACCGCGTGATTCTGGCCCTGTCCGGCGGCGTCGACTCTTCCGTCGTGGCTGCGCTGGGTGCTCGTGCCGTGGGCAAGCAGATGACCTGCGTGTTCATCAACCACGGTCTGCTGCGCAAGGGCGAGCCCGAGCAGGTGGAGGAGGTCTTCACCAAGCAGTTTGACGTCGACTTTATCCACGTCCACGCCGAGGACCGTTATGCCGAGCTTTTGGCCGGCGTGACCGAGCCCGAGGAGAAGCGCCGCATCATCGGTACGCAGTTCTGGAAAGAGTTCTTCGCCGTGGCCCAGCAGCTCGAGACCGATGGCAAGCCGGTCAAGTACCTGGCTCAGGGCACCATCTACCCCGACATCATCGAGTCCGGCGCTCGCAAGACGGGCGGCAAGACGGCTACCATCAAGAGCCATCACAATCTGATCCCGTTCCCCGAGGGCGTGCACTTCGACCTCATCGAGCCGCTCGATCACTTCTTTAAGGACGAGGTCCGCGCGCTTGGTCTGGCGCTTGGCCTGCCGGGTCACATCGTGTTCCGTCAGCCTTTCCCGGGTCCGGGTCTGGCAATCCGCATCATCGGCGCGGTCGACAAGGAGAAACTCGAGATCCTCAAGAACGCCGACGCCATCGTGCGTGAGGAGCTCGATGCCTACAACCAGCGTCTGTTTGAGCAGACCGGCGAGCGCAACTCCGAGCACAGCTGCTGGCAGTACTTTGCGGTTCTGCCCGACATTAAGTCCGTCGGCGTCATGGGCGACGAGCGCACCTATCAGCGCCCGATTATCCTGCGCGCCGTCGAGTCCAGCGACGCTATGACAGCCGATTGGGCCAAACTGCCCTACGACGTGTTGGCCCGCATTTCCGGCCGCATCGTTGCCGAGGTTCCCGGCGCCAACCGCGTGTGCTACGACATCACGTCCAAGCCGCCCGCGACCATCGAGTGGGAGTAGGCTGACAGGGTTCTGACCTGCACTTTTGAGTGCCGCACTGTGCTGCTGAGTTTCGTTTCGTACGAGAGTCACGGCAAAGCCACCAGCGACATTGGTGAGTAAACTCAATTATCGAGCCTCCGTTCCCATGTTGGAATGGAGGCTTTTTCTTTGCCTTTTTATTCCCTTTCATCTGCGATTTCGCCATTTACTCCCCGTGTTTCAAGATGACAAGGCATGGGGCGGTATTCGGAGGAATGGGAGTAAGGATTCATTCCAGCGGCAGACGAGATGGCGACTAGACAGGGCGATCCCTGCAATGGGCATTATTATCCGGGAAGCGTTTGATTGCGAGGCACGCCTGTGTGAGGGCCTGAGTCGTCAGGCCCCGCACAGGGGGACCGCGATGGTGGCCACCGCGCCGCCCGAGGGGCTGTTGGCGAGCGAGACGGAGCCCCCGTGGGCGCTCGCGGCCTCGGAAGCGGCGTGGAGGCCGAGCCCGTAGTGGCGGCCTCCGTCGCGCGAGGAGCGGGAGGAGTCGTCTGTGAAGAGGCGCTCGCAGCCACGCTCGAGGGCGGCGGGAGAGAAGCCCGGTCCGTCGTCGGACACCTCGATGACGAGGTGTCCGCCCGCGACGTCGCAGGAGACCGCCACGCGCGAGCGCGCGTGCTCGGCGGCGTTGGCCACGAGGTTCGCGGCGGCTCGCGTCAGGGCGGTTCGGTCGAGCGGGGCCTCGGGCGCGCCCGCGACAGCGGGGCCCGTGGCCGCGTCGAGCGCCACGCCTCGCGACCGGGCGATCTGGGCGGCCTCGGCGAGGACCTGCTCGCAGAGCTCGGCCGGCCGCATGGGGGCCCTCTCCGCCCCGCCGGACCCGCGCGAGGCCTCGATGAGCAGGCGCACGTAGCCGTCGAGCCTTTCGACACTGCCGGCTATGTCGCGCGCGGCGGCCGCGAGGTCGGTGTCTTTCTCGTCTTCCAGCTCCTCCGCCACGAAGTCGGCGTTGGCGCGCAGCACGGTGAGCGGCGTCTTGAGGTCGTGGGCGAGCGACGCCACCTGCTCGCGCTGCCCCCGCTCCGCGGCCCAGCGGGCTTCGAGCGACTCGGCGAGGGAGGCCCGCATGGCGTCCATCGCGGCGAGGACGTCGTTCACCTCGCGCACGTTGGTGCTGCCGACCGCGAAGTCGAGCTCCCCCGCGCCGACGCGCTCCGCCGCCTCCGCGAGCGGCGCCATCTTGCGCGAGATCACGCGGCTCGCGCGGCGCGCCACGAGCGCGAGCGCGAGCGCGCTTCCCGCAGCGGCGCCGACGAGCATGAGGTTCTGCGGGTTGGGAAGCAGGCCGGCGAGGTCGCGCGAGACCCACTGCGGCAGGTACTCGCTGGCGAGTGCGCAGCCCCCGCCGCCCTTGAGCGGGAACGCGGCGTAGGTGAGGCCCGAGCCCCCGCCCTCGATCTCCACTGTGCCCGGATCCGCGGCGAGTGCCGCACGGGCCATCTCCGTCGCGTCCTCGAGCCGCGTGCCCTCGAGGTCTGTCATCAGCGCGTATCCGTCCTTGTTCAGGATGAGGTAGCGGTACGCCGTCGGCACGTCCTGCTGCCCACAGACGCCGTCGCGTGCCAGGCCCTCCGCGACCTCGCGCGCATTGGCCGGCCCCCAGCTTGCCTCGTAGACGAAGCCCGCGTTGATCGCCGCGGAGAGCGCCATGAACGAGGCGAGCCACGCCGTGGCAACCGCCGCGAACGCGTAGGCGAAGTAGCGCGCGATGACGAAGGAGAGCGGCATGCCCCCGCGACCTCGCGCCCCGGTCCTCAGAGCTGCCACTTGTACCCCATCCCCCAGACGGTTGCGATCGGATCGGCGCCGGCCTCGGAGAGTTTCCTCCGGGCGCGGCTGACCTGCATGGATATGGCCGCGTCGTCGGCGTCGCTCTCCCAGCCGAGCACCGCCTCGCGTATCTGTGCGCGGCTCATGACCTGCCCGGGGTGGCGGGCGAGGTACTCGCAGATGGCGTACTCGGTGGGCGTGAGCGGTACGGCCTCGCCGCCCACGGCGAGGCCGCGCGCCCCGAGGTCGATCCGCACCTCCCCGAAGGAGAGGGCGTGCGAGCGCGGCCGGCGCTCACGGCGTAGATGGGCCGCGACCTTGGCGCGCAGCTCCGCGGCCCCGAAGGGCTTGCGGACGTAGTCGTCGGCGCCCAGGCCGTAGCCGGCCACGGCGTCCTCCTCGGCCACGCGCGCGGTCAGGAAGATGATGGGCCCGTCGAAGTCCGGGCGGATCTGCCGCACGAGCTCGAAGCCGTCGAGCCCCGGCATCATGACGTCGCAGAGCACGAGGTCGAAGCGCGAGAGGTCCATCCCCGGGACCGCCGTCGGGTCCGTTGCCTTGACGACTTCATGGCCGTCGCGGCCGAGAACGCGCGCGAGCGCGTCGAGGATCGCCCGCTCATCATCCACTGCCAGTATCCTCGCCATATTCGACCTCCTGAAACTCCCGTTGCATTGTACTTGCGCCGCGCTCAGCGGTCTAGAGCCCCGCGCGCAGCCGCGGGCGCCTCGGCCGCATCGCACGCGCGGTAGCGCACGCCCGAGCCGCCGCGCGCCTCGATCTCGAGCCAGCCCTCGCCGTTCGATTCCCGTCCGAAGAAGATGAGCTGGAGTTCTCGGACATTGCCCCTGTCGAACGCCGCGTCCACCAGGTAGACGTAGTTCGCCCCCGCCCCGGTGGCGTCGGCGTAGGAGCTCGCGTGGCTGCCGGGCTCGGGCGCGGGCGCCCACATGGTGATCTCAGGGTTGGGCAGCACGCGGTCGGCGATCGAGCGCAGCGCCGACCCCCAGCCGGCGTCGAGCAGGGCATTCCCGCCCAGGACGAGCGCTGCGGAGAGGAGGACGAGCACGGCGGCGAGCGGCTTCCTACTCATCTGCCCTCCCGTCCTCGAAGCGACAGAACCAGGCCAGAAGGACGGCGGCGGCTGCCAGGGCGAGCACGAGGCCAGCGAGCGCAGTCGTGAGGAGAGGGCCCGCCGCGCGTGCGGCGTCGATGAAGGCCTCCACCCCGAGCGACCCTAGGCGCGCGGGCCAGGCGAGCGGCACCCAGCTCAGGGGCGTCGCCAGGGCACCGGTGAGCTCGCCGGTCATGAGGCCGTGCGCAAGTCCGCCCACTGAGAAGAACGCGAGGAGCATCCCCGCCGCGCCGGCGCAGATGGCGGCGTTGCGGCCGAGGCGCAGGGCCACGCCGAGCCCCAGCGCGTAGAGGGGCAGGCTGCCCAGCACGATGCCCGCCCAGGCGGCCGCAAGCGGAGCGGGCCCGAGCGGCAGGCGCCCGGCGACGGCGAGCACGGCCCCGAACACGCCGAGCGCCACGGCCAGCGCGCCCGCGCCGAGCGCCGCAAGGGCGAGTAGCTTCGCCGCGACGGCGCGCCCGCGCGAGGGGACCGCCGTGAGGTTGGCGAGGCGCCCGGCAGCGCGCTCCTCGTCCACGGCGAGCCCGCAGACGATGGCGGACATGAGCGGCATGAGGGCGCCGAGGAACTGGGCGTAGGCGTCTGCGCCCAGCGCCGGGTCCCATCGGGCTATGGAGAAGTACTCGCCGCAGGCAAGACCGGCTGCCAGGCCGCAGACGAGGTGCACCGCCGTGAGCGGGGAGCGCGCCAGGCGCAGGGCCTCGGAGAGCAGGGCCCGCGGGAGAGTCATGCGCGGCGTCGGGTCGGAGAGTCGTGTCATGGCCATCATCTCTCCTCGGAGCGCGCGAACCAGGCCGCGCCCGCCGCCGTGAGCGCGGCGAACGCGAGCGCGCAGACCGCAAGGCCCGCCAGTGTGAGCATGCCGTCCGCCGTGAGCGCCCCGCCGAGCGCCATGTCCGCCGCGAGCGGCTCGCCGCTCGGCAGCACGGGGATGAAGCTCGTAGGGATGACCATGCTCGCCGACGGCGGAAAGAGCTGCGGCAGCGGCACCAGCGACCAGGCGAAACCACCCACGAGCTGCGCGGCGAGCGGGCAGAAGATGCCCGCGAGCATGCCGAGCCGCGCCGTGAGGAAGAGCCCTGCGGGGATCATCTACGCCGCGGTCACCGTGTTGACGAGCGCGCAGAGGAGCATCGTGAGCGTGCCCGCGACCGTGAGGCCCTGCGAGGAGAACGCCGATCCCGCGAGGTAGATGCCGAAGACCACGAGGTTCGAGAGCGCGCAGAGCGCGAGGCACCAGAGCGCCTTGGCCCACCAGGCGCTCCTAAGCGAGAAGCCCAGGCCCAGAAGCCCCCGCATCCGCGTGCGCGCGTCCGCCCGCGCGACGCACGCCACCACGAGAGAGAGCCACGGGCAGGAAGAGCGCGTACCAGTAGTTCCACGCGCTGAAGATCTGCACGCCCCGGTAGGGCATCGCGCCGAGCAGCGGCATCGGCAGCGCCATGAGCACGGCCAGGCGAACCGGTGCCGCGTGGCGCGACTTCAGGGCCTCAGCGCGCAGGCCCGCGAGCAGGCCGCCTTTCTCGCCCGTCATGCCGCCACCTCCCCGCGCGCTCGTCGCCCCTCCCGGCAGACGCTCATGAAGAGTTCCTCGAGGTCCTGCCCGGGTCGAAGCGCATCCTCGTAGGCGAGGCGCCCCCCGTAGATGATGCCGATGGTGTCCGCCATCTGCTGCACCTCGGAGAGGATGTGGCTCGAGACGATCACCGTCGTGCCCGCCGCCGCGAAGCCGCGGATCTGGTCGCGCAGCTCCTCGATGCCGATGGGGTCGAGGCCGTTGGTGGGCTCGTCGAGCACGAGCAGGCGTGGCCGGGCGATTAGCGCCAGCGCGAGCCCCAGGCGCTGCCGCATGCCCATCGAGAAGCGCCCGGCGCGCTTCTTCCCGGTGTCCGCGAGGTCCACGGCGGTGAGCACCTCATCTACGCGGCTCTCGGGAAGGCCCAGCAGCGTGGTGCGCACGCGCAGGTTCTCGCGTGCGGTGAGGTTGGGGTAGAGTGGCGCTTCCTCGATGAGGCTGCCGATTGCGTAGAGGTCCTCGCGGCGCCAGACGTGCCCGGCAAAGAGGATCTCCCCGGCCGTCGGCCGCAGCATCCCGCAGATCATCTTGAGCGTTGTCGACTTGCCGGCGCCGTTGGGGCCGAGCAGCCCGTACACCTCGCCCTCGCGGATATGAAGGCTCACGTCGGCCACGGCATCCTGCGCCTGGTCGCCGCGGCCGAAGCGCTTGGTGAGCCCGCGCGTTTCGAGCATGTAACCCATGGGTTCGTCCTTTCTCTTCCGGGCGCGCGGGCCGAGTCGCCGTGCCCGCGCGCCTTACCTTTCGGGTTCACCATCCATGGTGGGGCGCGTTTCTAACGAAGTTGTAACGGCCGTTGGGCTCTTTTGGCGCCAGCCCTTCACGACCCGTACGCTACTCATGGTATGTTTATCGCGATAACAAGGACGGAGGTGCCGCTAAATCGAAAAAGGCAAACCCTGGAGACGTGATTTTCGCCATAACGAGCAAGAATATCGAAGATGTCTGCACACCATTGGCGTGGGAAGACGAACAGCCGGTTGCAATCAGCGGACACTCTTGCGAGTATGCGACCGAAAGCATTATCCCGAGATACCTAGCATATTTAATCAGGGCTGCCAGTGGCAGCGTGAGGGTAATTTAGCGGTGGCGGTTCTGCCGCTGCCGTCCCGTGCTGATTCTGGCTTGCGAGGCGATTCTGCTATTCTGCGAGTTGAAAAGGTTCCACTCCGGCGACAAGAGCTCCCCTGCTCTTCCGCGAACAGCGGATAGCCGGGGTGGTCGTTTGTTAGTAGTACTTTTTGAACGATAAAGTTACCGTGATAATCAGGCGGCTGGCTGCCGTTGCCTAAGCGGTCTTGTCACATCGTTGCCGCAGCCCCCGGCGCAGTGCGCAGCTCCTGCCGAATCTTCCGAAAGCGTTCTGGGACTTCGGCAAGCTCCATCTTCTGCGGGGCATCGACCGTACCCGCTTCCTTCGCCGTTTCGTAATACCAGCACTTGTAATCCACCATCTCCATGGTGTGCTGCAATTCCGCCATCTGCTGTTTCAGAACTTCTTGTTGGCGCCGGAACATGGCAAGGCGCAAATCGATGGTGTCGTCTCCTTGCAGCGCCATCTCAATGTACTGCCGGATGTCCTTGATGGACATCCCGGCTTTCTTCATGCAGCCGATCACCTGCAGCCATTCGATATCCGATTCTCGGAACATGCGAATGCCACCGGAGGAGCGCTCCACGAAGGGCAGCAGCCCCTCCTTGTCGTAGTAGCGTAAGGTGGACGCCGCAACCCCCAGCAGCTTCGCCATCTCTCCCACCGTATAGACCATCTGAAAACCCCTCCGAATTATTCCAGAATCCCCTTGACTTAAAGTTAACTTTAAGTTCTAGGATGCACATGAAGTTTAAAGGAAGCATGCTTCCAAACAGAATGTTTGTCAATCATAAGGAGGGGAATCGAACGTGAACAGGCCGTATGTTTTCTGCCACATGATGTGCGCTTTGGACGGAAAGATCATGGGCGGTTACATGGGAACGCCGCAGGGCAGAGCGGCGGGCGATGCGTTCTACGACATCGCCTTTGGGAAAGAGCCCTTTTACCATCACCAGGGCTGGCTGTCCGGCAGGGTGACAACGGACGACAACTTCACCTTCTACAGGAAGCCGGACCTGGACGAAGATGCGCCGGTCGTTCCGGCAGGTGATTTCATCGCGCAGCCGGACTTCGGAATGTTCTATGTCTCCGTGGACCCCACGGCAAGCTGGGGTGGAAAAGCAGCACCCTGCGCTATGTGGACACCACCGCCCATGTCGTCGAGGTGCTGACAGAGCGGGTCGGCAACGCCTACAGGGCATTTTTGAGAAAGCTGGGAATCTCGTACATCATCGCGGGAGAAACGGAGCTGGATCACGGTCTGGCCCTTTCCAAGCTGAAAGAAGAATTCAACATCGAGACCCTGATGCTGGGCGGTGGCGGCGTGCTGAACTGGTCGTTCCTGCAAGCGGGGATGTGCGATGAGATTAGCATCGTGTTGGCGGCGGCGGCAGACGGGAGCCCGGATACGCCTCCGGTTTTCCGAGCCGCAGAAGGCATTTCGGAGAGCAAGGCCCTTGGCTTCACGCCGAAAGAGGCGAAGGCCATGGACGGCGGGGCGGTCTGGCTGCGCTATGGCGTGAATCGATAATCTTTAGCAGGAGGTTTCAATTATGAGGTATGAACGAAAAGAGCAGTTCGAGAAGGTCAACGCATTCGGCACGGGAACGGCGAACACCGCCTATGCCCAGTACTTCACCGGCGAGTCGTTCCTGAATCCGCTGACCGATCCGGAAGGCGGCCTGTTCGCCGCCAACGTGACCTTCGAGCCGGGATGCCGCAACAACTGGCATATCCACCATGCGGACAAAGGAGGCGGTCAGCTCCTGATCTGCACGGCTGGTGAGGGCTGGTACCAGGAGGAAGGCAAGGCCGCCGTCAGCCTGCACGAGGGCTGCGTCGTGATGATCCCCGCCAACGTCAAGCATTGGCACGGAGCGAAGAAGGACAGCTGGTTCAGCCATATCGCCGTGGAGGTTTCCGGCGTGAATTGCGAGAACGAGTGGTGCGAGCCGGTATCCCATGAAGAGTACGCAAGGCTGTAGGGAGGAACGAAACATGGCAGTCAAGCAGACGGCAGGCAGAGATGCCCTGGGCGAATTCGCCCCGAAATTCGCGGAACTGAACGATGACGTGCTCTTCGGAGAGGTCTGGAGCCGAGAGGGGCAGCTCAGCCTCCGCGACCGCTCCCTCGTGACCGTCGTCGCGCTGATGGCTCAGGGACTTACCGATGAGAGCTTCCGCTATCACCTGACGGAGGCAAAGAAGAACGGTATTACAAAAGAAGAAATTGCGGAGGTCGTGACCCATGCAGCCTTCTACTGCGGCTGGCCCAAGGCGTGGGCGGTTTTCCGCATGGCAAAGGATATCTGGGGCGAGGAGTAGAACGATGATCTTGAATGAAACCTACCCGTTGGCAAACGGAGTTCAGGTTCCCAAGCTGGGACTGGGCACCTGGTTCATCGACGATGCCGAGGCGGCGGAAGCCGTTCGTGAGGCGGTAAAGCTGGGCTATCGCCTGATCGACACCGCACAGGCCTACGGAAACGAACGCGGCGTCGGCGAGGGTGTGCGCACCTGCGGCGTCCGCCGGGAAGAGCTTTTCGTCGCCAGCAAGATCGCAGCAGAGATGAAAACCTACGAGGATGCGGCGAAGTCCATCGATGAGACGCTAGAGAGGATGGGGCTCGACTACCTCGACCAGATGATCATCCACTCTCCCCAGCCGTGGAGCGAGTTCCGTGTGGAGAAGCGCTATTTCGAGGAGAACAAAGAGGTCTGGCGTGCGTTGGAGGATGCGCGGGCGGCGGGCAAGGTCAAGGTAATCGGCGTGTCCAACTTCCTGCAAGATGACCTTGAGAACCTCCTGGGCTCTTGTCGCGTGATGCCCATGGTCAATCAGATCCTCCTGCATATCACCAATACCGATTCGGCATTGGTGGACTTCTGCAAGGCGCAGGGCATTCAGGTGGAGGCATACTCTCCCATCGCCCACGGCGAGGCGCTGAAGAATCCGGCGATCGTTAAGATGGCAGTGAAGTACGGCGTATCTGCCGCCCAACTCTGCATCCGCTATGTCCTTCAGCTTGGAACCGTCGCGCTTCCCAAGACGGCAGATCCCGCCCACATGGAAAGCAACGCGGACGTGGATTTCGCGATCTCCGAGGAAGACATGGAAACTCTCAAGAACATGGAGCGCATCGCCAACTATGGTGAATTCAGCGCATTTCCCGTGTTCAGCGGAAAGCCTCTTGCATGAGGAGAATGCGTGAAATGAAAACCTTGATTCTGTACTACTCCTATGGAGGCAACACGAAGCGCATCGCCGAGATGATCCAGAGGGAAATCGGCGGGGATATTGCTCGTATGGATACGGTTGTTCCCTACGATGGCGATTATGATGAAGTCGTCAATCAGGGGCAGCGTGAGATTGCCGAGGGTTATTGCCCGGAACTGAAGCCGCTGAACATTGGCTGGAGAGATTACGACGCCATCATCCTGGGTTCTCCTGTCTGGTGGTACACCTTTGCGCCCGCCATGCGCAGTTTCCTGGAGCGGGCTGACCTGACCGGGAAGATCGTGTATCCGTTTGCCACCAATGGCGGCTGGCTGGGACACGCGCTGAAGGACTTTGAGGAAGCCTGCAAAGGCGCAATCGTGAAGCCGGGCCTCGATGTGCAGTTCGATGAATCCATGCTCCGTACTTCTGAGAAAGATATTCAGGCATGGATTAATACAATCCGCAGATAATCGATCTGCAGCTTTCGGCATCCGCCACAGAGCTGGCAAGGGTTTGGGGCAAAACGAAAGCTCAACGCCCTGAGTTTGAAGTGATTTTATTGTAACTGTCTTGGCTTTTATTCCCGGAACCGACAAAGCGTGCCTCCGCCTCTTTTGCGTGAAGCCGGCCGGGATGTGAGGTAGTTTTGCGTCAGCAGATTAGTGCAAGGGGCCAACGGACGGGGCTTCATTGGCCCCTTGCGCATCGATTGCGAATTAGAACATGATAGCGTCGTCGGCCGTGAAGGCATCAAGGGATCCCTGCTTGACCTGGATGCAGACGTATGTGATGCCCGAGTCGGACGCGGCGCGGAACTGGCGGTGTGCGGCGGGGGAAATGCGCAGCCAGTCGCCGGCTGCAAGCTCGATTTCCTCACCGTCGATCGTGACCGAGCCCGCGCCCTCGAGCACGCCATAGATCTCCTCGTTTTCCTTGTGTGCATGGACGAACGGAACGCCAACGCCGGCGGGAAGATTGTTGATACTCACCTCTGCCCCGGTAAGCCCGAGCACCTCGTGCAGCTCGACACGGCTCTCATTTCCGATGCGGGTCTTTGCATAATTAGCCATAATGGTTCCTCTCTTTGGGTTGATTTACCTTGCAGGCATCTCCTGCGTGAGTTATATTCAACGCGAAGGCGCATGCAAATACGAGTACGCACATATTTGTAACTGCGTACTTTTTTGTGAAACCGGTATGGTCAAGGAGGTTGGGTCTCCCGTGATGGCGAAAGAGGAGCTTCCGGAGTGTCCGGTCGCAACGGCGGTAGCGCTCATTGGCGGAAAGTGGAAGCTGCTCATTATCCGTAACTTGCGCGTACGCCCTTGGCGTTTCAACGAGTTGCGCCGCAACCTTGAGGGGATCTCTCAGAAGGTGCTTACCGACAGCCTGCGGCAGATGGAGGATGATGGGCTGGTCTTTCGCCATGACTATGGCGAGAATCCTCCCCGCGTTGAGTATGGCCTTACCGAGCTCGGCCGCCAGATGATGCCCGTCATGGACTCGCTCGCAGACTTCGGCGCCTATTACAAGACGGTCGTTTCGTAGCGGACACGCTGCTTAGGGGGCGGAGAATCGCTACGAGTACGATAGCGATTCTCCTGCGGCTGCCGTCGATTCCGTAGTTATAGAGCGGAAGGAGACTGCAATGGGGTCGTCCGCCCCACAAGAAGGCCCTTCCTTCCCGGTATGGCGCCGACATGCGCACGCTGGCTCAAACTGCTCGATGCGCGAAGTGTTGTTATGGCTTCACTCAGTCTGCGGACGCCCAATCATCCGCGCACCACATTCTGCCCATGTGCATGGGCGGCTGCCCCCACCGCCATATGGTCTCCGGCGTGCGCCGTTGCCCCTGGTTCAAAGACGACCCCGATGCCTACGTCCTCGCCAAAACTCGAGCCGCCCGCAAGAGCCGCCAATAAAACCTCCGGCCCTGCTTGGCCCTGGGAGTAAAAGTCAAACTTGCCCGATCCACGCCTCGCGTAAGGGCCGTTCTACTTCCCAAACCTGATCTGCCTGTCGCACAGCTCTAGGGCGACAAGGGAAGCCTGGGCCACCTCCTTGATATCTTCCACGAACTACTGGAGTGCGGCACAGTCGGATGACTGGACCGTTTTCGTTGGAGCTTGGTTGTTTGCCTGTGTGAATGGCGTATTTGCTTTAGTTAGCGGTTGCGACGCCTTGTTGCGGAAATACCAACTGCTGCAACTGCGCCACCGGCAACACTCAGGGCGACAGCCATCGCACCGTTGTCGCCCGTCGCGGGTAAGGTGGTCCCGGCTGGTTTAACCGCCGCTACTGCCTTAGTGGAAACGGGATTTGCCGCGGGCTTTTCTGCCTTGGGCTGCGGTGTGGGCTCGGGCTTGGTTTCCGGTTCGGGTTTGACCTCTGGGCTCGGTTTAACACTTGGATTGGGTTTGGAACCGCTCGTATCGGTTGCAATCAAGTGCACGTCGCTGTCGAAGACGTAGCGGATGTAGTAATCGTGCCGCGTCTCGTGCATAATCCCCTGCCCGCTGTCGAAGTCGCGGTCAACGTGTGTGCCAAGGCGGGTTGAGCTGGTGAGGTTCAGTCTGTAAGGGATTTGGTCGTCGGCGTAGCCGCCTGTAAAGACAGCGGTTGCTCTAACGTGATTGTCGATCATGGTCAGGGCAATAGAGACGCTGGCCTCTTTGGGGTTCTCGGTTTTTATAAGGCCTTCGGTATCGGTGTCGATCTTGAAGAGATGGACGGTGTCGTTAAGCCCGTAGATGAAGTCCTCGGGTTTGTCGGGGAAATCGTATACAAACGCCTCATTCTGGACCAACATGAAGGCAGGAGGGAGCTCCAGGTCATAGTTATGGTCGACAACGGTGGTAGCTGTGAGGCTGCCTTCTGCGTTGGCTTCGTCGCAGGTAATGGGTGCTGCGACATCGGTTTCGGGCATTTCTGTCGCCAGTGCTGCGCAGGGTAGCAAAAGCAGTCCTGCCACAAGAATGCTTACTCCGAAGGCGGCGATTCTGGCGTCTGCATGACGCTTGACGTCGCGGATAGACAGGCCAGTCCGTTTGTTATGGGTCTGCGGTGCAACATGCTGTCCATACATAAGACGCTCCTTGTTCGTAGGCCGGTTTCCGCGGATCTATATTGCGCCTGGCCGATGCGGCTAGGCTCTTTCACGCGAACGCTTATGCGAGCAGGGAGAAAGCTCAAGCTAATTTTCTCACAGTCGATACTTTGCGAGCAACGATTTGCTGTTCAATTTTCGGAGAGAGAGTCAAGGTGGCCGAGGAGTTATCAGGCAATGAGATTGTGTCTAGAGAACACGAACGAGAGATGCGATCTACAGACGACTGAATAGCTCCATCCGTTTTGGTTACAACGAAATGTATGCCGCGCGCCTGCGGCATGAAGAAGGGAGATTCTTATGAATATCGTTGTATTGAGCGGTAGCCCGCGCAAGGGCGCCAATACCGACACCATGGTCGAGGCGTTTGCTGAGACCGCGCGTGAGGGTGGCCATACGGTCGAGGTCATCCGCGTTGCCAGTAAGAAAATCGCTGGTTGTCTGGGGTGTCAGTATTGCTTCGCCCACGAGGGCACTTGCGTGCTGAAGGATGACATGGCCAACGTGATCGAGTCGCTGAAAGACGCCGACATGGTTGTCTTCGCTTCGCCTATCTACTGGTTTGATATCACTGCGCAGGAGAAGGCCGCCATCGATCGCCTATACGCCTTCGGTGCTACGGGCTTCCCGTTCACCAAGACGGCCCTTTTACTCGATAGCCACAGCGAGGGCGTCTATGATGCGGCGATCGCTATGTACAAGTCGACCTGTGCGTACTGCAAGTGGGAGGACCAGGGCATTGTCGCCATCAGCGGTATGACCGAGCGCGACAGCATGGCATCGTCGCCCAAGCTGGAAGAGGTGCGAGAGCTCGCCCGTAAGCTCGCCTAAGGACAAGAAGAACGCATGGCTATCAGCGTTGGCGGAAAGCCTACTTCCCTTACCAAGAGGATTACTGATTGCCATGCGTTGATGTCCTTATGGACAATCTCCGCGTGCTAGGAGACTTTCTCGCTCAGGAACTCCCTGAATGCGGGGATGTCAAAGCCAACGAGACCACGCCCACGTTCCCCGATGACGCCGTCCTCGAGAAGGCGGCGTTTGTATTGGCTTGCGTAGTTGCTGGCGACGCCCATGCGTTTGGCTATCTCCGAGACCCTGCTGGGGCCAGAATCGGGCAGCATCGCGAGTAAAAACTCAATGTCTTTATCGGAAAGCTCTCGATAGGTCGTTTCGAGAATGCGATCACGCAGCTCCATGCGTGCGAGTAGGGAACCCTGCTGGACATCGGATGCACTGATTTGGGGCGAGTTCTCCGAAACATCCCAAGTGCGATATCCGACGAGCTGCATCATGTAGGGGAATCCGTCGACGGCCTTCACAGCATTCTCGAGCGCTTCTGGTGTGATTGAACGTCCTCCGGCCTCAACGGTTTTGCGAAACGCGTTTGCAATTTCAACGTCAGTGATTCGTCCAAGCTGATGATACTGGGAGCGCCTGAGGAACGAGACGGAATCGTTACGCAGCAACGCCGATACTTTGTAGGGCAGTCCTGCCATGAGTAGGGCAACTTTTTTACCTTCGCGTACAAAGTGCTGGTAAACAGAGGCAAATTGAAGCATTTCTTCGAGATCGACGGTGACTTCATCGATGGTAATGAGAAGTCCGATGTCATGTTTTTCGAGTTGCTTAAAGATGCCATTCATGCGTGTGCGCCAGTTGCCCTGGACCTCTTGAGCATATGTCCAATCGATGCCCACTGGACCAATTTGAACGCCGTTTATGCGCGCATGAGGCTGTGAGAGGTAGCTATCTGCGGCTTCTTTGGTTCGCTCGATAATATCTTCGAGCATGCCTGGCATGGCGGAGACATTTGCTGCGATCCAACCGTGTTCAAGCGCCGTTTCTGAAAGGAGCGAGAGAAGCGCCGTCTTGCCCGTTCCCCTTGCGCCCGTAAAAATAGTCGACAGGTTTGGATCTCCCGGGCCGTTGATAAAACCACGGTTGATGTCACGCAGAATATGCTCGCGACCCGCTAGAAAGGGAGGGATACTTCCGAACGTCGGGGTAAAGGGGTTCTTGCTGTACTCCATGGTGTCTCCTTTGCAAGTTTTGCTAATTTTTGCAAGTTTTGCTAATTTTTGCAAGTTTTGCTAACGACCGACCAAAGGGCATCGAAGCAGTGACGCTGACATTTTTTAACGCAGAAAAATAAGCAGAAATCAATTAATCTGCGTTAAGAAATAGTTGAGAAGAAAAACGACGAGTCCCGGGCGCAATGCCGTTGCGCTCCGGGCCTCGTCGCTTTGCGAAGTATCTAACGGTCTCGTTGCCGTGGTACCTAGTCAAACAGACTCGGCATGTCGTTTTCCTTCATGAGGGCACCGGCTGAGGGGAGGCTCTGCGCGGTGAACTTCTCGGCCGAGACGCCGGCGCCAAGAATCTCCTCGGTCGTGCCGACGGTGGTGACCGAGCGGCCCTTCTTGGCCGTAAAGGCCTGGACGCCCTGCGTGTTGGTGGTCGTCTTGGTCTTGAGCAACGACGTGTTGAAGTTCATCAAACGATAGTCGCTCGAGACCAGTGCGATGTCGCGATCTTCCTTGAGCACCTGGGCATACAGCAGCTTGCTGCCGCCGTAGATGGCGTTCTTGAGGCGCTTGCGGTTGGTCTTGGTGACGTATCCGGAAAGCGCGACGCGCACCACGCGGCCGTTCTCAAAGACGAACAACACGTCGGCCTTGTAGTCCTCGGGGTCGATGACCCAGATGACACTCTCGTCGGGTTCCATCTCAAGATCGGTCGGCAGGTACGAGCCCAGCTGGGCCGACTTGGTGTCCTCAAACGCCGCAACCTTGCACTTGTACACCTGACTCTTGTTGGTAAAGACCAGCAATTCGTGGGTGTTGGAGGACGGAAACTCGATAAAGGGTTTGTCGCCGTCCTTGTACTTGAGCGTGGTCGCCTTCTTGAGCACGCGGTCTGTCAGCTTCTTAAGGTAGCCATCGCGCGAGAGCATGATGGTGACCGGGTACTCCTCGACCTCGGGCTCCAAGCTTACTTCGATAACCTCATGGGGCTCAATCCTGCCCGTGCGGCGCGGCATCACGTACTTCTTGTTGACTGCGGCCAGCTCGTCGCTGATGACCTTCTTGATGTTCTCCTCGCTGGAGAGGATCTCCTCAAGCTCGGCAATCTCACCCTCTAGCTTGGCGATGTCCTTGGTGCGGTTGAGGATGTACTCCTCGTTGATGTTGCGGAGTTTAAGCTCGGCAACAAACTCGGCTTGGGTCTCGTCGATGTCGAAGCCGCGCATAAGGTTGGGCACGACCTCGGCTTCGAGCTTGGTGCCGCGGATGATGGCGATAGCCTTGTCGATATCGAGCAAGATCGCCTCGAGGCCGTGCAGCAGGTGCAGGCGCTCGGACTTTTTGCCCAGGTCAAAGTTAATGCGGCGACGCGTGGACTCAATACGCCACTTGACCCACTCGTGCAGAATCTGGCGCACGCCCATAACACGGGGATAACCGTCGACGAGCACGTTAAAGTTGCACGAGAACGAATCCTGCAGCGTGGTCGAGCGATAGAGCTTGGCCATAAGCTTGTCGGGGTCGACGCCGCGCTTAAGGTCGATGGCGATGCGCAGACCCGAAAGGTCTGTCTCGTCGCGGATGTCTGCGATCTCCTTGACCTTGCCCTCCTTGGAGAGCTTGACGATGCGCTCGATGATGACATCGGTCTTGGTGGTGTAGGGAATCTCGTACACTTCGATGATGCGCTCTTCGGGAATCCAGCGCCAGCGGGAGCGAATCTGGAAGCTGCCAAGGCCGGTCTCGACGATCTTCTCCATCTCCTCGCGGCGGTAGATGATCTCGCCGCCGGTCGAGAAGTCGGGCATGGGCATGTACTCGAGCAGATCGCAGTCAGGATCCTGCAGGTAGTGCATCGTGGCGGTGCAGACCTCGTTGAGGTTGAAACCACAGATGTCGGATGCCATGGCGACGCCGATGCCCTTGTTGGCCGAGACAAGGATGTTGGGGAACGTGGTGGGCAGCAGGCGCGGCTCCTTCATGGCACCGTCGTAGCTGTCGACGAAGTCGACCGGGTCCTTGTCGATGTCCTTGAAGATCTCGGCGCTGATGGGGGAGAGCTTGGCTTCGGTATAACGCGAGGCGGCGTAGCTCAGGTCGCCCGAATAGTACTTGCCAAAGTTGCCCTTCGACTCCACGAAGGGCGCAAGCAGCGCTTCGTTGCCCGTCGCAAGGCGCACCATCGTCTCGTAGATCGCGGCATCGCCGTGCGGGTTGAGCTTCATGGTCTGGCCCACGATGTTGGCGCTCTTCTGGCGCTCGCCCTTGAGCAGACCCATCTTGTACATGGTGTAGAGCAGCTTGCGGTGCGAGGGCTTAAAGCCGTCGATCTCGGGGAACGCGCGCGAGACGTTGACGCTCATGGCGTAGGGCATGTAGTTGACCTCGAGCGTCTGCGTGATCGGCTGGTCGGTGACCTCGGAGTGCAGGCCGATGACGTTCTCGGCGTTGACCTGCTTTTTCTTTGGCTGGTTCTTCGTCTTCTTCTTTGCCACGATTTCCTCTTGAACTTCTTATGGGCCGTCGTTATCGATTTGCTGCTACTGCAGGTCCAGCTGGTCAAGGTATTCTTTGCCGTGCTCGGAGATATGGCGCTTGCGGCCTGCCTCGTCGTTGCCCAGCAAAAGGTTGAACATGGTCTCCATCTTGGTGACGTCCTCGGGCTCCACCTTGATCAGACGACGCGTCTCGGGGTTCATGGTAGTGAGCCACATCATGTCCGGATCGTTCTCACCAAGACCCTTGGAGCGGTTGATAGAGCACTTTTGGTCGCCAATCTCCTTGAGGATGCCGTTCTTCTCGAGCTCGGTGTAGGCAAAGTAGGTCTTCTCTTTGCAGTTGATCTCGTAGAGCGGCGATTCGGCGATATACACGTAGCCTTCGTCGATAAGCGTGGGCACCAGGCGGTAGAGCATGGTGAGCACGAGCGTACGGATGTGATAACCGTCGACGTCGGCGTCCGTACAGATGATGACTTTGTTCCAGTTGAGGTTGTCCAGGTCGAAGGCGCCAAGGTTCTTGATGCGCTTGTCTTTGATCTCCACGCCGCAGCCCAGCACGCGCATGAGGTCCATGATGATGTCGGACTTAAAGATGCGCGGGTAGTCCTCCTTCAGGCAGTTGAGGATCTTACCGCGGACGGGCATAACGCCCTGGAACTCGGCATCGCGCGAGGTGCGAATGGCGCCTGCTGCCGAGTCGCCCTCTACGATGTAAATCTCGCGACGGCTCTTGTCCTTGGAGCGGCAGTCGATGAACTTCTGCACGCGGTTGGCCATGTCGGTCTTTTGCTGCAGGTTGGTCTTGATGCTCTGGCGCGTCTTCTCGGCATTCTCGCGCGAGCGCTTGTTGATGAGCACCTGCTCCATGATCTTGTTGGCGGCATCTTTGTTCTCGATCAAGTAGGTCGAGAGGCGCTCCTTAAAGAATGCCGTCATGGCCTGCTGGATAAAGCGGTTATTGATGGCCTTCTTGGTCTGGTTTTCGTAAGACGTCTGGGTGGAGAAGCAGTTGGTCACCAGCACCAGGCAGTCTTGGACGTCCTGCCATTTGATGCCGCTCTCGTTTTTGTTGTACTTGCCCTGTTGCTTAATGTAGGCATCGATGGCGCTGGTCAGAGCGCTGCGGGCCGCCTTCTCGGGCGAGCCGCCATTCTCGAGCCACGATGAGTTGTGGTAGTACTCCTGCATCATGAAGGTGCGCGAGAAGCACATGCACGCGGTGATCTTTACATTGTAGTCGGGTAGGTCCTCGCGGTCGCGACCGCGACGGTCGGCCTCGATAAAAAAGGGCTCGGTGAGGTAGTCGGTACCGACCTTCTCGAGCACGTAGTCTTCGATGCCCTTGGGATAGCAAAAGTCCTCTTCGGAAAACTCGCCATCGTCGCCCTCGATACGCAGGCGGAAGGTCACGTTGGCGTTGACCACGGCCTGGCGGCGCATTGTCTCGCGATACCAATCGTGGGGGATGCTGATGGAGGTAAAGACCTCAAGATCGGGACGCCACTTAATGGTGGTGCCGGTGCGATCCTCGCCGCTGGGCTCAATCTCGAGTGCCTTCTTTTTGGCGCCGACGACCTTGCCCTTCTTAAAGTGCAGGGAGTACTTGTTGCCGTCGCGCCAAACCGTGACGTCCATGTATTCGGAGGCGTACTGGGTTGCGCATGAGCCCAGGCCGTTGGTGCCGAGCGAGAAGTCGTAGTCGCCGCCCTGGTTATTGTTGTATTTGCCGCCGGCGTAGAGCTCGCAAAAGACGAGTTCCCAGTTAAAGCGCTTCTCGGAGGGGTTCCAGTCGAGCGGGCAGCCGCGGCCGTTGTCCTCTACCTGAATGGAACCATCGCGAAAGGCGGTAAGGGTGATGAGCTTGCCGTAGCCCTGGCGCGCCTCGTCAACGGCGTTGGACAGGATCTCGAAGGCGGCATGCGCGCAGCCGTCGAGTCCGTCCGAGCCAAAGATGACGGCGGGGCGCAGGCGTACGCGCTCCTCGTCCTTGAGCTGGCGGATACTGTCGTTACCATAGTTTGCGGTGTTTTTTGCCATACTCGCTCTCTCGGTGCTCCTTTGCTGCGTTTTAGTCATATAGATAGTCAAGGTAGCATAGCCCAGCCCACAGACGATTCCAACCAACACGAAATCCATCGAACAATCGTTCGAGCTTAGGCTGAAAAGAGCTCACTCGGACAAAACCGAGTCGGTTTTGTCCGAGTAAGTTTGAAGACGGCCGAATGTGTCTTGCTGCGTTTGCGGTTGGATACGTTGTCGAAGACGTGTCGTGCGGATTGTTGGCGAAAAGACGCCGTGCCAAGCTCGAGGCAGAGCTCGACTCCTCTGACGATATCTAATGCGTAATGGGCTGGCTCTGGGTATCCAGAACCAGCCCATTTTGATGGTCGATGAGCCGAGTCGGCGTCTCTCGCAAAGGTAACTGAGAGCTAGTGAGGCTTATCAGAATTGACCTCATCGGCGGTGTCGGTTTCGAGCGCCGTGCGGCGGGCGCTGTAGGCGACAAGGCCGGCACCAGCTGCGGCGAGTGCTGCAGCGGCTGCCGTAAGGGGAGCGCTGGCATCGCCCGTGCCCGCAAGCGCGCCCGCTTTTCCGGAGCGCTTGTTATTGCCGTGATCCTTGCCACTGCTGGAGCTGCTTCCGCCGGAGCCGCCGCCCTTGTCAGTACCGCCGCCACTCGAGCCGCCACCGCCGTCCGCCGTCATCGGTGCATCGTGAAGTCCTGTCGTATCCGCGCTGTCGTATACGCCGACCTGAACTTCTGAGCGTTCACATGCCGCGTTGGGCACATGAAGCTCGTGCAGTACGGCACCCAGCGCCGAGTTTGCGCCCGGTCGAATTTCCTCGAGCGTTACGGGATCGAGCGCCACCAGATTACGCGCCTTCGCATACAGCGTTACGCGTTTGCCCACTTCGTCGCCCCAACTCTCGGGGATAGCGAAGCTCATGCGGAACTGTGCCGTGCAACCCGGTGCCAGCACGGCGTTGCCGCTGTCGGCTACCAGCGGGTGCGTTGCAAAACGTGCGTCCAGCGTCTCGAGCGCGTACTTCACGTGTGCCATGTCGTTGGCCGAAGCGTCCTCGGCAAGCTCTGGATCGTAGATAGAAGCCATGCGTGCGTTCACTCCGAATCCGATGGATGCGCTGGAGAACGGCTGACTGGAGCCCTCTCGGTACAGATCGATCGTGCCGGCGGTCAGCAAAGTGTTGCCGTCGTTTCGCACCGTGACCATGAAGGATTCGCCTGCTGCTCCGGGCACCACCGCGCCCGAGGTAGCGACCGCGCCCGTCGGAGTGGCACACGCCACCAAGGGCACTTCGATGCCGTGTAGTTCTGCCTCGCTCTTCTCCGCGCTCACAATGTGCGTGGCGAGCGCGGAGAGCATGCTCCCCGACGTCAAAAATGTCGTTATCTGATCGACGGGATGGTCCAGCTCGCACATCACGAACGGCTCCGTAAACAGATCGCCTGCCAAGGTGCTGGCGAAGATGCGGAAGTGCTTGCCCATCACTGCTACCGGGTTGCCTTCTTCGTCGTAGGTTTGCCCCACCTTGCCATCGGTGTTCTCTACATAGAGCACGCACCTGCCGTTGTTGCTTACGCTAAACGATGCCGGGCCACAGCCTGCGGCACCCACGGGCTGCGTTGCAAATGCCGATGCGCCTCGTGCCCAAGTAATATGCTGCAGCTGCTCGTTGACGGTAGCCAAAAAACCCGTGTGCTGCGGCCACGGCACCGCGTGGGGTACTGTGGCATCTGGCGACATGACGCCCCAACCCGCGATGGACTGGCCGATCACGGCGTACGATGCGCAGCCACAACCGCTTACAGTCTCGTATGCAACGGGAACCACCATTTTGCCGTTGATATTCTCGGGCTTACCCAGCTCGATACTCGACGGTGCTTGCGGAAAGCGGAGAACTTGGCGGAACGTCAGGCTGTCGCCCGAAACGTCCGACCACAGGGTAAAGCACTCCAACGCAACCTCAGCCTCGCTGCCGAGCGCCTTTTCTGCGGTGGTCCCGCGGCGGTGGAGGTAAGCGCCCGACAGACGTCCGTCGACCAGTGTCTTGCCCACCGTGATGCGTGGGCACTGCAGACAATGGTGGCCATCCTCCTGAAGGCGGCCGCGCGAGATGCTGCGCCACGACGTGTGCGACATCACGCGAATTCCGTCGTTGCTTATGCGCAGGCGCACAACAGACAGTATGCCGGCTGTGCTTGCCGTATTGAAAAGGGTGTTGTCGCCGTCGGGGCGCTCGCCCGAGACCAGCAGTACGTAGGCGTCCTGGTTTCCTCTTCCGTCCGTATATTCCACCACGTCGAAGTCGTAATCGTATATGCCGTCGCGCTCCACGTCGCCCTCGCCAAACCCAAGGGGGAAGTCCACGGGCGTGGGAGCGGACCACGTGCCGTTCGTCTTTGTATGCACCACCAGGCGCGAACGACCATTCTCGCCGTAGCGCACCGAGGCGATACGGAATAGGCACTCCACGCCGGCAATCATCGTTAGCTTCATGTGGGCTTCGCTGAGCACGCCGGAAAACAGCACGTTGTCGCTCGAGGGTTTTATGCCGCCACGCTCGTCCTCCGACACGCCGGCAGAATTGGCGTTCGGGTCGGCAACGGTGTTCGTTGCCTGACCGATGTAGGTGTACTCATACATCGGCGCGGCGTTTTCGTCGTTCTCCATCAGCACGTGGACGAAATGCTCGATCTGTCCCGTGTCGTCGCTTTCTGCATCCGCCTCGAGCTCAATGCGCGTGACCGCCCGCTCCCAATCGCGCACGACAGGCGCGGCGTTTACGGCAGTGGCCTTAACCTCGGCGCGTGCGAGCAGTTCGGCGTTGGTGACGATGGTGGCCGATGCGATAAATTGCGGCACGCCGCCCGCCTCGATGTTGCCGGGCGTGCCGAAGCAGGCATCCAGCGTGTAAGGCGTATCCCCACCCAATGCGAGCTCAGAGCGTTGGAGCACATACTGGTTGCCATTGTTCACCGACATATTCCACGAATCGAGGAGTGTGGGCCACGACCCCGACCAAGCCTTGGTGGTCCACTTGAACATCACAAACTGGAGTATCACATCGACATCGACGTCTGCACCCACGCGCAGTCGCGGAAGCTGGTGTCCATCTGCCTTCTCGTACCCAATGAACAGCGTGAGGGATGCAGCGCCGCGCACGGCAGACGAAGCGACGCCTGCAACGCCGGCTCCAAAGGTGACGGCAAGCCCGATCTGGATGGTGAACGAGCCCGAGGTGTTTGAATAGTCGAGCGAAATGTTTTTAAAAAACGCCGCGCCGCTGCCGTGCGTGTGGGCGCCCACGGCGAGCGCCAGTTTTGCCAGCACCCAGGGGTTGACGTTTAGGAAAAACGGCACCGGTCCCAAGGTGAACTGTTCGGTCCAGTTGAGGTCGGTTCTTACCTGGAAGAGGGCCTTAATATTGCCGTATGCGGGGTCGTTGTTGTTACCCCAGGTTTTGCCCACCCAATCGTAGGCGAGCGAGCCGTACAGCTGTGTGGCGATATCCATCGTGAACAGCAGCGTGCAATGGTGGCGAAGCAGCTTGGTGTTCCTTGGATCGGTGCCCGAACCGGCACTCATACTCTTGTACTGATTCCACTTCCCCTCCATCTCGTCGAGGTAACGGTTTGCCTGCTTGGCGCCCGACTCGCGTGGCGATTTCTTCCAGTATTCCGGATCAGGGTTGCCCGAATCGTTCATATAGCTGGCTGGTTTGTATCCTCCGCCAAACAGCACGTATCCAGCAAACGAGAAATCGAAGAGGATCGGAAATGTGGGCATCCAGCACGTGAACTTATTGCCGCCGATGCCGGGAAACGCCGCGGGGAAATCAAACGGAGTGATCTCTTGGTCCATGGTGGTGGGGACGATAGTGGTCGAGCCCGATTCCGCCTTTGCGGCCGGCGCGGTGACAACGGCCATAGGGGATGAGAGCGTGTAGGTTTTGCCCTGGTAGTCGAGCATAAAGCGCAGCTTGCACCCTTCCTCCAGAAGGCCCGAAGCTGCATCGAGGAACGTGTCTTCAAGCGTGAACGTCGCCAGATTATCCGCGCCCGATGCGCTGGCCTTGATCTGGCCGATCTGCGTGACGGTTTCGGTTGAGCTGCCCGCAGCGGGCATCACTTTATTGATATGCAACGTTGCCTGCCCGCCCTGCGGCAGATGAGCCTGCACGGTAAAAGCGTGCGTGTCGGGCTGGTCGTTTGCTGCTTCGTCCGCTGGCATTGCCGTAAATGTGGCGTCGGCGTACTGGATGTCCCATTCGTCGAACGTGAGCTGTCGAAAGTACGGCTCGCCATCGGAGAGCGGACGTGTGGGTGCGGTAATAGCGGTGCCGCCTTGGACACGCGCGAGGGGAATCTCGACATCGCGGTAGCCCGCCATGCTAATGGAGATGCCGCCGTTAAAGTCGTACGCGTCGAGAAGCGTTGCCTCGTCCACGTAGCCTTCCGAAAGAGGGGCGACCTCAAAGATGGCCGTACCCTCGTCGTCGGTAGTGGCGGTGAGCTGCTTGCCTGCGGCATAGCGCGATGTGAGCGTGACCTGGGCCCCCGTGATGGGCGTATTCTTGTTGGCGACGTCGACCACGACCACACCGAACATGGTGCGCGAGAGAACGAGCACCTTGAAGGGGTCTTCTTCGTCGGCATAGGCCTCGGTGGGGGCGAATGGCAGTATGAAGGCGTTTGCGCTGCCCGGCACGCGAGGCAGCATAATGCCTGCCAGCGAGGATGCTCCGGCGATAAGTAACGAACGGCGATCAAGCATTTTTGGGCTCCCATCCTGCAAATATCGGAGGAAATAATCCAATTTTGCGAGAAGGTGCCCCATGGCGGTAGTGCCGTTCGATGGTCAAAATGTCCAATTTGAGTGCGCGAAAGCGTCACGCCCCCGGGAGCGCTTTCGATACGCCGGGCAGTCTGGCCACTAGCGCAACATGTGGGCAACCAGCTCGGCGCGCGTGCCGATGCCAAGCTTTGCATACACACTGGATAGGCGGTTTTTGACAGTGCCCGGCGATACTCCCATATGGTGTGCGATTTCGGCGTTGGTCCATCCGCGGCAGGCGAGCATGGCCATGGTGAATTCCGTGGTCGTTAGATCGTCGGCCACGTCCTCGCCCGAATCGGGGTTGTGGATGCGCCGCCAGCCGTAGCTGAATCGATACGTAATCTCGATGATGCGAGCGAAATCGTCGGGGTATTGCGATTTTAAGCATGCCTCGATAAGCCCCTGTAAAAGGCCGTGATGCTCGCCAATGAGCTCGATAAGGCCGTCGGGGCGCGCAATGTCCCAAGCAGCTCCGAAGTGCGTTTTTGCGGCGTCGATGTCCTTGAGGCTCATGCATGCCATGGAAGCTGCCAGGTGCAGGAATAGTTCCGAGATGGGATAGCTTCCCTGTTTCATAATCAGGGCGTTTTCCGCCATGCCTAGGCTGCGGCCGTATTCGCCGCGCAGATACAAGGCGTGCGCCATCACGTAGCTGGCGAACAGGCGCAGGCCTTCGGGCAGATGCGCCGCAAGCGGATAAAACTCTTCGGCAGAATACGGGGAAGACAAGTGCAGCAGGACGCTTGCGGCCGAGGCGAACAGGATATGCGTGGCGTGGACGGCGGGTGATTCCTCGTCAGTTGGCGTATCGAGGATGCCCGCAAGACAACGGCGGGCGTCGGCGATACGGTTGAGCGACAGGCTGGCGTATCCGCAGATAAAGCATGCGGAATAGCGCAGTGCGGAATCGGTGGCGTCAAGATAGGGGCGCGCCGTCTTGGCAGCGAGGGCGGCCTGTCCGCGAAAGTACAGCGCTTCTGCCGTGGCGATGGTGCGTGAATCGGGGTCGGAAATGCCTGCAACCGCAGCGTCAATCTGCCCCGGCACAAAGGCAGTGCACATCAACGGCATGGGAACGCATGGGTAGCCATCGCAGTCCATCTTCCATCTCCCAACAGCTGGCAACAATAGCAGCAATTGTACTCCTGTTGCTCGGGACCCCTTTTGTTTTACTGCTCGGTTGACGCTGCGGATCGTTTTGGAAGGCTTACGAGCATGGTGGTCCCGTTCTCGGAACTTGTTTCGACCTCTACAGCGCCACCGTGAAGCGCTGCAATCTCCCAAACGAGCGCTAGCCCGAGTCCTGCGCCGCCGTATGCCCTGCTGCGGGATTTGTCTAGACGAAAGAACGGTTGGAAGATGCTCTCACGGTACTGCTTGGGTATTCCCGGGCCCTGGTCCTCGACTCGCAGGAACACGTGGCTGTCGTTGTCGCAGATGGAGACGGTAACGCTCGAGTCGGTGCGGCTATAGCGGATAGCGTTTTCGGCCAGGTTAAACACCAGCCGATAGAGGAGCGTGTCGCTCCCGATTACTAGAGCGTCTCCAGCACAATTGAGGGCTATGCCCCTTTTTTCGGCAAGTGGCGCAAGGTCGGTGAGGACCTCTTCGGACAAGGGGCCAAGCTCCACATCGTCCTCGCAAGGAACGCTGCGGAGCTCACTCATCTCGAGCAATACCTTGGCCATTCGAGACATGCGCTCGGTTTGTTCTTGTAGCAGGCCGAGTAGCTCGGCAGTTTCGGGTTGCAAACCGGAGTGCTCGGAGATGAATAGTTCAATCTGTGCTTGCATAAGGGCGAGCGGGGTGCGCAGCTCGTGTGCGGCGTTGCCGGTAAACTGACGCTGTGCAGAGAACCCTTCGCCAAGACGGGCGATCATGTCGTTGAAAGAGGCGCTGCATCGTTGTAGCTCGATGGGCACATCTTCACTGAGCCTGATTTCGCTTAGGTTGTCAGGCTGCACACGCTCGACCTGGGCCGCAAAAGCCCGTAGCGGTTTGAGTGCACGGCCGCTCACAAAGTATGCCAGTGCGCCGCCAAGGAGTGTGACTCCAGCCGTGATGTACCAGGCTGTCGTGCCAAAAGACTCCTGTGCGTCGTTTACGACGATCGTGACCTCGTCATCGAGGCTCTCCTTCGTTGGGTCAAACGCCTGAGGTGCATCTACGCCGGCTGCGCTAAGGGCCGAGATGTCGCTGCCGATAGCATCCATGTAGCGCATGCCCGTATAGCCGACCAGACAGTTCGTCAGCACGCATGCCGCACACGTCAGCAGTGCCGTCATAATCGTTATGCGCCATTGCAGCGAAAGCCTTTTCATTCGCTATCCTCCATAACGTAGCCCTCTCCAATCCGATTGCGAATCGGGTCGTATCCCAAAGCGCTGCGTAGCTTTTTGCGGAGTGACGAGATGTGAACGCGGGTTGCGTTGCTAAAGCTGTTCACGCTGCTATCCCAAACGTGCTCGATAAGCTCCTCTTGGCTTACCGGTCGCCCCTGATTAAGCATCAGGTATTCCAAGATTCCCGTTTCCTTGCGTGTAAGAGATAAAGCCTCGCTGTCCACGGAAGCGATGCGCGCCTTGGTGTCAAAGCGGAGCTTTCCACAGGTTAATACTATGTCGCTTTGTGCGAAGCGCCTGAGGGTAAGGCTGCGGATCCTTGCCGCAAGTTCGTCCAGATGAAACGGCTTGGTAAGGTAATCGTTGGCGCCGGCATCGAGTCCGGCGACTTTATCGGATACTTCGCCACGTGCGGACAGAATCAGTACCTTGGTCTCGCAGTCGGTTTTCCTAAGTTCCCTGAGCACGGTCATGCCATCGATACGGGGAAGGTTGAGGTCGAGTACCACGAGGTCAAAGACTTCGACGCCCAGCAGGTCGAGCGCCTCCTGCCCGTCGTGGCAGCAGTCGACGCTGTACGCCAAGTTTCGCAAGCTGCGTGCGATTGCATCGCACAGTGCTCGCTCGTCTTCGACGATCAAAATACGCATAACAGTCTCCTTGCACATTCCAAATCGCGCTTAACACGGATTTTATAGTCGATATGGTCCAATGGTCGCGTAACGAAAGGAGTGGTCGAGTTGTTCAAAGCGGTAAAACCCATGGTGCAGGTCGCTTTGTTGATCGTCGGAATTGCCATGGTGTGCTTTGGCGTTATGCGTGGCGAGGCGGATGCCGTGCTGGCCAAAGCGATTAGGCTGTGCTTGGAGTGTATCGGAATTGGATAAAAGAGCAAACACCGCGTCGCATGTTTTGGCCCGATTTCGCGGACTCATTCAGGCGGCGGCAACACTTATTACCAACATTCACCTGCCAAACTTTGCCAAAGGCGGCATCTATCAGGGCGCGGGAAAAACCGTCTGCGTGCCTGGACTTAATTGCTATTCGTGCCCCGCGGCATCGGGTGCGTGCCCCATCGGGTCGTTCCAGTCGGTGGTAGGTTCATCCAAGTTCAACTTTTCTTACTATGTTACCGGTACGCTCATTTTGCTCGGCGTGCTGCTGGGTCGCTTTGTATGCGGGTTTCTGTGCCCGTTTGGCTGGCTGCAGGAGCTGCTTCATAAGATTCCCGGCAAAAAGTTCTCCACGAAAAGGCTCAAGCCGCTCACGTACATCAAGTACGTCGTGCTGCTGTTTGCCGTGGTGCTGCTGCCCGTCTTGGTGGTTAACGACGTGGGCATGGGCGATCCGTTTTTTTGTAAGTATATCTGTCCGCAGGGCGTGCTCGAGGGCGCCATTCCGCTGGCCATTGCTAATGCCGGCATTCGATCTGCGTTGGGACATCTCTTTACTTGGAAACTTGCCGTTCTCATTGCCGTGGTAGTGCTGAGCGTTTTGTTCTATCGCCCTTTCTGCAAATGGATTTGCCCGCTCGGCGCATTCTATGCGCTCATGAATAAGGTGTCCTTGTTGGGGATTCAGGTCGACGCGTGCAAATGCGTCTCGTGCGGCAAGTGTTCAAGGGTTTGTCAGATGGACGTTGATGTGGTCCGGGCGCCCAATCATGCCGAATGCATCCGGTGCGGAAAGTGCATCGGGGCCTGTCCCGTCGATGCCATCAGCTATCGCTATGGCCTGGATGTGTCGGCGGAAAAGCTCCCCTTGACCGCCGATAAAAAGTAAACAAGCTTCGACAAAACGGAGGAATGACCATGAAGCTTTCTAAGATTGCGGCCCTGTTTATGGTGCCGGTATTGGCCTTGTGCCTTGTGGCGTGCTCGGCACCCGGTGGCAATGCGAGTGAATCTGCGGGCTCCGATCCTAAGATCGCAGAACTCACTGCGCAGAAGCCGACCAATGCCGACGAGGCCGCCGAGTTGTATGCAAAACTCATGCAGAAGGAGAACGAGATCTTTTCGAGTGATAACGCGCTGTGGGAAAAGGTATTCAACGCGGCAAATAAAGACTCGACAATGATTGAGGACGGCAGCAATTACGGCGATTTCCTGCTCAAGACCATCGATGGCGCCAAGGATGAGTTCACGGCGGATGAGCTTAAGACGCTCAAGGCCGGTGCGCAGCAGATCAAGGAGATCGAGGACAAGCTCGAGAGCCTGGAGAAGGAGTTCCCCGGCTGTGGAAGCACGCCGAGCTCAGGCGAGAGCGTCGACGCTTCGACCGCTGGCATGACGGCTGGTGCCAATGCTTCGAGCGAGGCGACGAAGTTCCCCAGCTTTACGGGCAAAGACCTGGATGGCAACGACGTGAACAGCGACGAGCTGTTCTCTAAGAACAAGGTCACCGTCATGAACTTTTGGTTTACCACTTGCAAGCCGTGCGTGGGCGAGCTGGGCGATCTTGAGAAACTGAATCAGGAGCTTGCCAAGAAGGGCGGCCAGGTCGTGGGCGTCAATTCCTTTACGCTCGATGGCAACAAGGGCGAGATTGCAGATGCCAAGGACGTGCTGAGCAAGAAGGGCGTGACGTATAAGAACATCTGGTTCAAGTCGGATAGCGAGACCGGTAAGTTTACGTCAAATCTGTTCTCGTTCCCGACAACGTATGTCATAGATCAGAATGGCAACATCGTAGGGGATCCCATCGTGGGAGCCATCAGCTCCGCCGAGCAGCGCGCAGCACTCAACAAACTTATCGACCAGGCGATTGCGAATAGCGAGCAGTAAAAAACACGTAAAGCATCGCGAGGATCGTGTGTCGCTGTGCGAAGTAGTCCGCTACCTTTCAAGATAATCTCCACCATATAGAGGTCCCGCTCGGGACCTCTTCTTTTGGGCGCCGTCCCGTTCGTTTTTTGATGCGGTTCCCTACATTCCTCACTGGCGTCGGTGAAAAATGGGGATAGAGTAGGACAAACGCGTCGAATACGAACGGCGGGGGAGAGCGGGCAGGGTGCCTGCGCAGGAGAGGTTGCCGTCCATGCTGGAGCTCAAAGGTATTTGCAAAAGGTACGTTACGCAGTCGTTTACGCAGGTGGCGCTCGACAACGTAAGCCTGTCTTTTCGCGATAACGAGTTCGTGGCCATTCTGGGACCTTCGGGGTCGGGCAAAACTACGATGCTCAACGTTATCGGTGGGCTCGATCATTTCGATTCTGGCGACCTGCTGATCGACGGTATTTCGACCAAGGATTTTCACGATCGCGATTGGGATGCCTACCGCAACAACCGCATCGGCTTTGTGTTCCAAAGCTATAACCTCATTCCGCATCAGACCATTTTGGAAAACGTGGAGCTGGCGCTCACGCTCACGGGCGTGGGACACGCCGAGCGCCGCCAGCGTGCGCGCGAGGCGTTGGAGAAAGTCGGCTTGGGCGAGCACGTTAACAAGCGCCCGAGCCAGCTTTCGGGCGGGCAGATGCAGCGCGTGGCCATCGCCCGCGCCCTGATTAATGATCCCGAGATTGTGCTGGCAGACGAGCCGACCGGCGCTTTGGATTCAACGACATCCGTACAGGTCATGGATCTGCTCAAGGACGTGGCACGCGACCGCCTGGTTATCATGGTCACGCACAATCCCGAGCTGGCGTACCAATATGCCACGCGCATCGTCAACCTGGCGGACGGCAAGATCACCGACGATTCCGACCCCTTTGATGTAGCAAAGGCCGCGCGTCGCGAGGCCAAGCCCACGCGCAAAACCTCGATGAGCTTTGTGACGGCGCTGGGGCTTTCTGCTCGAAACCTCATGACCAAGAAAGGCCGTACGGCCATGACTGCCTTTGCGGGCTCGATTGGCATTATCGGTATCGCGGCGATCATGGCGCTCTCCAATGGCGTAAACGGCTACATCAAAAAGGTCGAAGAGGACACGCTCTCGAGCTACCCGCTCACCATCTCCAAGCAGGACTACGACCTGTCGTCCATGATGGGCGGACAGGGGGCCACGGACGACGATATGTCCAAGAACGAGGGCTCGTCCGACGACAGTGCCGGCGGCAAGGCTAAGGGAACCGATAAGATTCCTGTGGTCACGGCCGTAAAGGATATGTTTGCGAGCGTTAAGTCTAACGACATGACAAGCTTTAAGGCATGGCTCGATGCCGGTGGCGACGGCATCGATAAAGAGGTCAACGCCATTCAGTACGGCTACGGTGTATCGCCGGTTGTCTATCGTGCCGGCAAGGGCGATGAGAAGCCTGTTCGGCTGGTGCCCAACGCTATGACCGAGGCCATGAGCGGAGGCGCGAGCTCGGCGGCAACGGTGAGCATGGAATCCATGGGAACCTCGGTCTTTAACGAGATGATTGACGACCAGAGCCTGCTCGACAGCCAGTACGATGTCGTCGCCGGTCATTGGCCCACGTCAGCCAACGAAGCCGTGATGGTGCTTTCGAGCCGCGGTACGGTGGGCGACTACACGCTCTATAGCATCGGTGCGCTGGACATCGATGAGCTCAACGATCTGGTAAACAGCGCTATGACGGCTGACGGTGGGGTCGAAACGCCCGAGACCGGCACCGACTTTACCTACGACGATGCGCTGTCTACCACGTTTAAGGTGCTGTCGCCGGCTGATGCGTATCGCAAAAACGAAGAGACTGGCATGTGGACTGACATGTCTGACGATGCCGACTTTATGACGGCCAAGGTTGCCGACGGTATTGACGTGCGCATTGTGGGCGTGGTGCGACCTAACGAGACGGCCAACGCGAGCGCATTGACCCCGGGCATTGCCTATACACATGCGCTGACTCGCCAGCTTATGGAACGTGCCGCCGATTCGCAGATTGTGCAGGAGCAACTCGCCCGCCCCGAGACGGATGTCTTTACGGGCAAGTCTTTCGATGAGCTGCAGGGCGAGGCCAAGCAAGGCGTGGATCTGGGCAGCATGTCCAGTGTGGACGAGGCGGCGCTCAAGAGCGCGTTCTCGTTCGATGCGTCTGCGCTCTCGGGTGCAGCCGGCGGTATGGACCTTTCTGGTATCGATTTGTCCGGGCTGGACATTGACCTTTCGGGTGTTGGGAAGAACATCGACTTTGGCGACATCATGGCCAAAGCGCCAACCCCAGATTTCTCGGGCATCTTTGACGGCCTGGAACTTACGCCCGAGCAAATGCAGCAGGTGGGAACGCTAGCCAACCAGCTGTTTGAGGGCTTTTTGCAGTCTGATCAGTTTAAGGCGCTGTCGCCCGAAGATCTTAAGGACGCGTCAAAGCTCTCTGCCGCATTCTCGACGTATCTTGAGAGTGATACGGCAGCCCAGCAAATCCTGGCCCAGCTCAAAGCGCTCGGCGGCGATGCCCTGGCCGAGCGCCTGCAGCAGGCGATGACCGACTATGTGCAAAAGCAGCTGGCTCCGTATCTGCAGCAGGCTATGGATCAAATGATGAAGTCGATCAGCGACCAGATTGCGGCGACGGTGTCAGCTCAGCTCAAGGCGGGCGCGGCAGGGCTTATGGACCAGATGGCGACGCAGATGTCTTCGTGTTTTGCCAACCTAGCGAGTGCTATGCGTGTGGATGCGAGCGCCTTTGCCAATGCCATTCACTTCAACATGGACGCCGAGGACCTGAGTTCGCTCATGATGAGCTATGCCAAGGCGTCGAAGCTCACCTACGACAACAATCTGACCACGTTGGGCTATGCAGACGAGGCAGATCCCATCTCGGTCAAGATTTTCCCGCGCGACTTTGAGGCCAAGGAGCGCGTGCTCGATCACATCGACGCGTACAACAAGCAGGTCAAAGCCGCCGGTCACGATGATCGGGCAATTTCATACACAGACTACATGGGCATCATCATGGGTTCGGTGACCGACATCGTGAACACCATCAGCTTGGTGCTCATCGCATTCGTGAGTATCAGCCTGGTGGTGAGCTCCATCATGATCGGCATCATCACCTACATCAGCGTATTGGAGCGCAAGAAGGAGATCGGCATCCTACGCGCAATCGGTGCGTCGAAGCGCAACGTGGCCAACGTATTCAATGCCGAGACCTTTATCGAGGGCCTCATCGCCGGCGTCTTTGCCATTGTCGTCGTGGTGCTCGTGAGTTTCCCGGTCAATGCCTGGGCGCTTGCGGCCAAACAGGTCCCTAACCTGATGAGTCTGCCCGTGCAGGATGCGCTGGTGCTCATTGCAATTTCTGTGTTGCTGACGGTCGTTGCCGGCCTGCTGCCGGCCCGCAGCGCATCCAAGAAGGACCCCGTCGAAGCCCTGCGCTCCGAATAATGTGGCAAAGGGACAGTCCCTTTGTCACGTTCGTTGATATGAGAGAAGAGTAGATGATTCTATCGTTGGCCCCTATGGAGGGGATTACCGGGCATGTGTTCCGTCGCGTGCATGCGGAGTGCTTCGGTGCGCTCGATTGCTATTACACGCCGTTTTTGCCGCCGCCGCGGGTGGGAAATCGCTTTGGCGGCAAGGCGTTTAAGGAGATCGATCCTGCCAATAACCAGGGGCTCAACGTAGTGCCTCAGCTGATGTCCAAGAACGCGGACGAGTTTGTGTGGGCGGCACAGGTGCTCGCCGACATGGGCTACCGCGAGGTCAATCTCAACTTGGGTTGCCCTTCGGGAACGGTTGTCGCCAAGGGCAAGGGCTCGGGTTTCTTGCGCAATCTCGACGAGCTCGAGGCGTTCTTAAGCGATGTGTGCGAGCGGTCGCCGTTGCCGGTATCGGTAAAGACCAGGCTGGGGTTGGAACGCGATGACGAGTATGAACGTGTGCTCGATCTGTATTGCCGCATGCCGTTGGCAGAGCTGATTGTGCACCCGCGCGTACAGAAGGACCGTTATACGGGCTCGCCGCGCAAGGAGTTTTACGGCGAGACGCTGGAGCGTGTGCCGTTTCCGGTGGCCTATAACGGCGACATTTTCGATCTTGAGGATATGGACGCGCTGGCGGAGGCCTATCCCGACACGCGCCATGTAATGCTAGGGCGTGGCCTGCTCGCGAACCCCGCGCTGGCTCGCATGGTTAAGGGCGGTCCTGCTGCCACGGCAGCCGAACTGCAGCGTTTCCACGACACTCTGTTTGCGGTCTATGCAGAAGAGATTGGCGGCAACGCGGTCTTTCGTATGAAGGAGTGGTGGTTCTACGCCAAGTGCGCTTTCGCCGACCCCGCTACCGTTCACAAGCTCGTACGTAAGACCAAAAAAGTCGACGAATACCGCGCCGCCGTCGAGCGCGTCTTTCGCGAGCAGCCACTCGCACCCATAGCCTGCTTCCACGGTTAGTTAGTCATCGGGGACGTTCTTTAACGACTAGTCATTTATGAACGTCCCCAATGAGTGTCCCCAATGACTAGCTATAAAAGCTGTACGCCAGCATCCAAAGATGTCGAAAAATGTCGACTTTGGATGCTGGCGTATATGTTTGGGTCGACGGGGGAGTTGAGTTTAGGCAATCATTGCATCGAGCGTGATGAGCTCCCTGAGTCGCTCCGTGCGTGTTTGCCCATGGCGCTTTGCTTTTGCGTCAAAGGCTTCAAGGACCGATTCGCCCACACGTGCCGATAAAACAACGCTTGGCTCATCGGAGATCGACGGCCTTCCCAGCTTGATGGTGCGACCCTTCGGCCACTCATCTTTTTCGTATGCCTCCGAGGCTTTCTCCAGCTCTCCGGGAGCAAACCCCATCATCTTTTCGAGCTGCTTAGCGTCCATAGCGTCTCCTATCGATCGACATAATGTCGAGCGCCGGTTCTCGGATTCTCTTTTTGTATACAATTTTGTAGACAAAAATACAAGCAGTTTATCGTGCTAATTAGCTTGTTTTGACCCGCCTGTTCGATAGGAAATGAGCATTGACGGCTTCGATACTCCTTTGCTTTTCAGCTTGGAATTTGGATGCTCATTGAACTTCCGGAGGGGAGCGCTTTATTAAGCTATCGAGATTCTGGGCAGGAGCTCTCACTGGTCTTCGGTAATGGGACCAGCTTAATTTGCGACACAGTGTGTCGCGAATGGGAGTAATCGTTAGGTGTCCTTCAATGGCTACTCATTATAAGAACGTCCAAGTGTCGGATTTTGTCATTTAGTGTCGTTCTCAGCGACTATTCTGGAGGGTCGTGGTCAAAAAAGGGCAAATATGAGTACTGTTGCCATTATGGTTGCATTTATTTTGCTATAAATAGTAGCTCCTGATGAGATTTGTTCCCATTAGGAGCTACTTTTATTGAACATATGAGGAGAAATAACGTCGTCTGCGGACGAGTGGAACGTTGAATAGTTCCTGAAGTGATCAAAATCGCTGCTACTAAACAGGTAGCAGTACTCATATTTGCCCTTTTTTGACCACAGCCCTCTCGGAAACCTTTCCAGAGGCGTCAAACAGCCATAATCCAAAGGTCTCCTCAAACAATTAGCCGGCTAAGAGCGTCCATGACTGCCCGCAAAAACTGTACACCAGCATCCAAAGATGTCGAAAAATGTCGACTTTGGATGCTGGTGTACAAGTTTAGGCCGTATGGGGTGGGGCCTTGGACGGACGGGATGCGCGTGCTAGAGCAGGTTCTTCTGTACCCATGCGATGATGTCGCTCGACTCGTAGAGTGGTTTGCCATCGATGAACAGGCAGGGAACCTGGCGTTTTCCGCCGACGGCGATAAGTGCCTGCTCGGCATCGGAATCGGTCGAGATATTACGCTCGGGAATGGTCACGCCGTTATCGGCCAAAAAGTGCTTGACCTTTAAGCAGTACGGGCAGCCGGTCATAACGTACAGCGCGAGCTCGTGATTAGTAGCCATAGGTCTCCAATCGGTTGAGGTTTTGATTGAAATACCCAAAGCCGCCGCGGTCTATGCGCGCGTCAACGACGACTCGATGGCCTGGACCAGAAACGCCGTGGCTCCGGTGCCGCAGGGCTTGTCGTAGTAGTCAACAAAGCGCTGGTCGGCAAGATAGCCATTGGCGAGGCCCAGGTACGCTTCGTTCTGGGGTTCGCGTCCCCAGTTGAGACCAATCCAACGACGATGCATCGCGACGAGCTTGCGAGCCTCGCTTCCATCCGCATCGCCGTCGCCCATGGCAATCGAAAGCTGGCCCAGAACAGCGCGTTCAAGTTCCTTCATGTCGTTCCATGTCTGAGGATCCATGTCCAGTAACGTTTCGTTTGCGGCATCGATAGCCTCATCGCCATAGCGCGCCCGCGCCTCGGCGCCGTAGCGCTCCTCGTTTTCCTGCACGGTGCGCCAGCGCTCCAGTTGCGGCAGGACGGCGCCCATGAGCGAGACGGCTTCGTCGAGCGACATACCGGTGTTTTGTGCCAGGCGCGGGGCACAATCCTCGATCATTGCCTCCATGGTGGTGTCGTAGGTGTACTTGCCGTGGTCGTAGCACCACTTGCAGTAATGGTCGGTCGTGGCGCCCGCGGCATCGGTGCCGCAGTCGTCGGGCGTGAGTATCATGCCGCAGCTCTGGCAATAATGCTCGGGCATTTCGAGCAGATGAGACAGCGGCTCGCCGGTTACGGCGGCAATGAGCTTCATCATGTCGATGCCCGGCGTGACCTCGTCGCGCTCCCAACGGCTGACGGCTTGGCGCGTGACAAATAGTTTGGCGGCGAGCTGCTCTTGGGTAAGGTGATGGGCGCGACGGACAGCGATGAGCTTTTCTGCAAAGGCCATAGCGGCTCCTTTCTGCTGGTTGATGGCTTAAGCATACGCGGCGGCAGGCGCCCTTCCAAGCAACCGTTGGTTGCACGACGGGAGACCGCGGCGAAGAATTGCGCGCAACGCCCCACGTCTCCATGCCGTACAATGACCGGCATGGAACCTATTGCACACATACATACCGACCTGCCGCAGAAGTTCGGCATTCCGCGCAACAGCTTTTTGGCGCCTCATTTGCAGGGACACATCGTTTTTGAGCCGGAATTTGCCTCCAATGCAGCAGTTGAGGGCCTGGACTCCTTCTCTCACCTATGGCTGCTGTGGCGTTTTGAAAACGGCACACCCGGCGGCACGGCTAAGGACATAGCCGCTGATGCCAAGACGCGGGACAGGTCCGGAACCAACGCAAAATGGTCGAAAACCGTGCGCCCGCCGCGTCTGGGCGGAGCCGAGCGCGTGGGTGTGTTTGCCACGCGCAGTCCGTTTCGCCCTAATCCCATTGGGCTCACCTGCGTCAAGTTCGACCGCGTGGAGCTTACCGACGATGGGCCCATCATCCATGTGCTGGGGGCCGACCTGCGCGACGGCACGCCCATCTACGACATTAAGCCCTACATTCCATTTGCCGACTGTCACCCGGATGCGACGGGCGGCTGGATTGAGGATGCTCCGTGGCAAGAGCTCAACGTCGAGTTCCCGCAAGCGCTTCAAGACATGGTCCCGCCCGCAAAGCTCCCCGGCTTGGTCGAGGTCCTTCGCCAAGATCCACGCCGCGCGGGCAGCAAGCACGAGCCAAACCGCGTTTACCACTTGGCCTACGCCGGACTCGACATATCTTTTACGGTCGATGAAACCCAGCTAACCGTAGTCGCCGTCACCGACGCGCGAGACTAACCAGCCATTCGTCCGCACCCGTCAAATTAAGCGCCAAACCCCGCTCCAAAATCGCCTACGCTGGTGGACAATAACGCCTACCAAAACAATCAACTTTGCACGGGGGCTCAGCATGAAATACGACTTTAGCTCGCTTATCGACCGCCACGGCATGGACTCCATCGCCGTTGACTCTTGGGGTGAGATCCCCGGTATGGCTCCGAACGCACCCGACGAGGGCTTCGACCGCATCCCCATGTGGGTGGCCGACATGAATTTTGCCACGGTGCCCACGGTCCAGGAACACATCATTCAGCGTGCCCAGCACCCCATGTTTGGCTACTTTAACCCGCGCGCTGAGTACTTCGATCGCATCATCGAATGGCAGAACCGCCGCAATGGCGTCGAAGGTTTGAGCCCTGAACATATCGGCTATGAAAACGGCGTGCTGGGCGGTGTCGTGTCGACGCTGCGCGCGTATGTCCAGCCGGGCGATGCGGTACTGGTCCACAGCCCCACCTACATCGGCTTTACCAAGTCCATCGAGGCCGCGGGCTATCGCATTGTCCACAGCCCGCTTAAGCTCGACGACCAGAGCGTGTGGCGCATGGACTTTGAGGACATGGAGCACAAGCTCGCCCAAAACCACATTCATGCTGCGGTGTTCTGCTCGCCGCACAACCCCTGCGGCCGTGTATGGGAGCGCGACGAAATCGAGCGCGCCATGGACATCTATCGCCAGCACGATTGCGTGGTGATCTCGGATGAGATTTGGTCCGATATCATCCTGCCGGGGCACAAGCACATCCCGACGCAGTCGGTGAGCGAGGATGCCCGCATGCGCACGGTTGCCCTCTACGCGCCCAGCAAGACGTTTAATCTGGCGGGCCTGGTCGGCAGCTACCACATTATCTATAACGAGACGCTGCGCGACCGCGTGTGCGCCGTGTCCAACAAGACTCACTACAACGAGGTGAACGTCCTCTCCATGCACGCGCTTATCGGTGCCTACCAGCCGCAGGGCTACGAGTGGGTTGATGAACTCAACCAGGTGCTTGCCGGCAATATCGAGTACTTCTGCGATTACGTGGATGAGCATTTTGAGGGCGTGTCCTATTCGCGTCCGCAGGGCACGTACATGGTGTTTCTGGACTGCACCGAGTGGTGCCGCGAGCATGACCGCGATATTCAGTGGCTGCTCGACGAGGGCGCCCGCGTGGGCGTGGGGTATCAGGATGGCCGTCCGTTCCACGGGCCCTGCCACATTCGCGTGAATCTGGCGCTGCCGCTTTTGCGCGTGAGGGAAGCGTGCGACCGCCTGGACCGCTACGTTTTTAATGCACGGTAAGTGTGCGCTGCATGCGGGGTCTTCTGCCAAGTCGGCTAGAAGGCCCCGCATGGTAGAACGTCTGTAACCATTGGGCACTCGAGTGGTTTCGTTTGCTATTATCTTTAACCATTTCAGTCTGTAAACAGGATCGTCTGGAGCTCGATGAAAAGACCCCGTCGCTCGGTTGCCATTTCGTTGTTTGTCGCGCTTGCGGTGGCGTGCGCCTTTGCCGTAGCGATAGCCGGCTGTTCCGGGTCGAATGACGGAGCCTCGACGTCTGCATTAGAAGGTCTGGATGCCTCGCAGGCCAAAGACGACGACCTTAAGACGCTCAACGTCGGAAGCGATCTCTACCCACCGTTTGTGTATACCGACGAGTACGGCGATATTGTTGGCCTGGATGTCGAGATATTGACCGAGGCGTTGGCCCGCATTGGTTACAAGCCAAAATACCAGCTGATCGACTGGGAAAAGAAGAAAGAACTGCTGGCGAGCGGCGAGCTCGATTGTGTCATGGGTAGCTTTAGCATGACGGGTCGCGAAAACGAGTATCGTTGGGCCGGCCCGTACCTTGCGAGCCGCCAGGTGGTCGCGGTCGATCCCCAGAGCGATATCTACACGCTTGCCGATCTTGAGGATAAGGTCGTGGCGGTCCAGTCCACCACCAAGCCCGAGGACATTTTGCTCAATCGTACAAATGAAAACGTTCCGCAGATCAAGGAACTCTACAGCTTTTCGGACGGTTCATACCTGAACCCGGCGCTCGTCGAGGGCCTGGTCGACGCTATCGCCGCGCATGAGTCCTCGTTCCTCACCTACGAAAAAGACTATGGTGTGACGTATCGTATTCTGGATGAGCCGCTGCTAGAGGTCGGTTTGGGCACCGCTTTCGATATCAACGATACGCGCGGCATCGACGTTAAGCTCACTCATGCCTACCAGGAAATGCTTGCCGATGGCACCATGGAACGTCTGGTGTCAAAGTACTTTGATGACCCTTCGCCATTTTTGAATATGGAGGGCCTGTCATGATCGATGCGCCCGACCACGCTGCTCAGGAGCGGGGCAATCGTTCGGCAGGGGCATGGCTCCTTGTCGCTCTGCTGGGGATAGCGCTCTCGGTTGCTGCCGGCATGATGAGCTACGGTTACATGACGGCCCAAGCCGAGCAGCGCTTTGCCGACGTTGTCGATTACGTGGCGACGCAGAGCCTTTCCTACGATGCATTTAACAGCGCCTATACGACCAAAAACCTGATTCGCGTTATGGAGATTGCCGGAGAGGCGGCTCGCGATATGGAGCGCGACGGTTCGGTGGATAACGCCATGCTGGAGCAATATGCCGACCAGTTCAACGTGAGCGCGCTGATCGTGACGGACGCATCGGGCAATTTGGTGTCCGAGTCCTCGACGGGCGATGTGGACTACGGGTCGCTCGCTACGTATCTCAAAGAATCACCCGTGCTTGAGGTGGCAACTCATCCGCTTAAGTCCTATACCGCCCGCATCACGCTTGCGGATGATTCGGTCGCAGACATTGGCTGCGTGACTCGGCAGGATGGCGAGGGCATCGTTATCGCGGTAAGGCATCAGAGCGCGAAGGCGGTTGCAAGCAATACACTCAAACTGCAGAGCTTGCTTGATGGCTATGAAACCATCGATAGCGGCAATATCGTGATCGAAAGCGACGGCAAGGTCGTTGCGACCAATGCCGTTGAACCCACCGTATTGGGCGTGTTCGATCTGCCTGCGACGGATGTCTTCATTGTCGACGGTATTAAGGATCGATGCCTGGCTGGTAAGGTCAGATTGGTTAACGCCGACGGCGAGTGGTATTTGGGCACATTTGGAAAAGCGCACAAATTCTATGTGTACACCTATGCCTCGGCGCAGCGCTACTTTGAGGTCGCCGCGGCTGTTGCCGCCGGCGTGCTGGTGCTCTACGGCGGTGTTATAGCCGTTGTTGTGACGGTGCGTCGCCGCGCTGATCGTCGACGTTTGACGGACTTGCTGCAGCAGGAGCGCGACTATGGCGACAAGCTGGCAAAGGCGGCGCGTGAGGCCTCGTCTGCCAACTCGGCAAAGACGGAGTTTCTGCGTCGCATGAGCCACGATCTGCGCACGCCCATCAACGGCATTCGCGGCATGGTCGAGGTTGGCGATGCCAATGCGGACGATCTGCAAAAGCAGACCGAGTGCCGCTCAAAAATCTGGACGGCATCGGGACTGCTGCTCGACCTTGCCAACGAGGCACTCGATATGAGCCGCCTGGAGAGCGGGCAGGTCGACCTGGAGCTTGTCCCCACAAACTTGGTGACCCTCAACCACGAGGTGCGCGATATTCTTGAGCGCCAGGCCGAGGAGCGTCTGGTGACAATTATCTGCGACCAGCAGACGCTTAATCATCCCTATGCGCGGGTGAGCGTGACGCACCTCAAGCGCCTGTTGCTCAATATTGCCGGCAATGCCGTCAAGTACAACCGCCAGGGCGGCTACGTTCGCCTGGTGTGCCGCGAGGTGGAGCCAGCGGATGGCGTCCCCGTCTATGAATACACGATCGCCGACAACGGTATTGGCATGAGCGAGGAGTTCCAACAGCACCTCTACGAGCCGTTTTGCCGCGAGGAGCAACAGGTGGAAGGCGCTTCATCGGGAACTGGCCTGGGCGCGCCTATCGCAAAACAGTTGGTCGAGCTTATGGGCGGAACCATGAGCTTTACGAGCGTCTTGGGGCAGGGGACGACGTTTACCATCCGCCTGCCGTTTGAGAAATGCAAGCGCTCCGAGATTCCTCAGGCAGTTCGCGCGGATGCGGGCGATGGCGACGCGCTCCAGGGCCTGCGCGTTTTGCTCGTAGAGGATAACGATCTGAATGCCGAGATCGCGCAGTTTACGCTTGGCCGTGCCGGTGCCGTCGTGACGCATGCTAAGGATGGCGAGTCTGCCGTTGAGGCGTTTGCCGCGAGCGCACCGCACGAGTACGACGTGGTGTTGATGGACATCATGATGCCCGGTATCGATGGCCTTGAGGCCACGCGTCGAATTCGAGCACTCGATCGCGAGGATGCCGCGACCACGCCGATTATCGCCGTGAGTGCCAATGCCTTTGCCGACGACCGCAGACTTTCGCGCGAGGCGGGCATGGACGCGCACCTGAGTAAACCCGTGAGCTCGCAGGAGCTCGTTGAGGCGCTTGCGCACATAGCCGCCGACGCTTCATAAGCATATGGCCCGGTTCCAAGGTGGGTTGGAACCGGGCCATATTGCCATTTGTGAGTTTTGCTTTTGAGGCTTACTTTTCTTGAATCTGCTTGCCGCAAAGATGCTCAATCGTAATCTCGTAGAGCTGGACGCCCTTAATGTCCTTGGCGATTTCCTCTTCGACTTCCTCGGCAGAAGGGTAGTACTTAAGCGCGAGCTGGCGGACTGTATCCTCGATAAACGCGGGAGTGTCATTCGCCAGGCGACAGCGGCCAAAGACCACGGTGCTCATAACGTAGGGAGCCCAGTCACCGTCCTTGTACCACTCGTTGCCGTAAACGGTAAAGCAGACCTTGTCATCGCGCTTGAGTGAATCAACCTTGTGGCCAGCCTTGGCACCATGGAAATAAATCTTGTCGTGCTCGGTGTCAAAGAAGTAGTTGACGGGAATGGCGTACGGGTAGCCATCGTCGCCGTTGACGGCAAAGACGCCGCGCTTGCAGGTGGCGAGCAGTTCGCGCGCTTCCTCGTCAGTGATGGCGCGTTTCTTTCGACGTAAGGGCCTAAACATCGTTGGCTTCCTTTCTGCTGCGTATGGTTGTTGAGCACAAACTATAGCGAAACGGATCCGTTTTTCTTGATGCGGGCGAGTATGTTTTTGAGCTTGTTAAAGTCGAGCGGTTTGGACAGATGGGCGTTCATGCCGGCGTCGTGTGCCGCCTTGGCGTCCTCGGCAAAGGCATTGGCGGTGAGCGCGATGATGGGGATATCGGCTGCATCGACCTTCTCGCTCAGACGAATCGCGCGGGTTGCCTCATAGCCGTCCATGTCCGGCATCATAATGTCCATCAGAATGGCATCGAAGCTGCCGGCGGGACGGCCAACGTATAGGTCGACCGCTTCGTTGCCATCGGCGGCGCGAGTTACGACAATGCCTTCGCTTTCGAGCAGCGCCTGGGCAATCTCGGCATTGAGCTCGTTATCTTCTGCCAAAAGAACGTTCATGCCGGCAAGCGAGCAGCTGTCTGCTTGCTCGTCCGCGCGTTCTCTTGCCTGAGGGTCTTTGTCGATATCGAGCGGAATCTGGACGTTGAACGTACTCCCCACGCCAACCTCACTCGAAATCTCAATCGTGCCGCCCATCAGTTCAATAAGCGACTTGACGATTGGCATGCCCATGCCGGTTCCTTGGAACTTGCTGCGCGCATCGTCACCTTCTTGGGCAAACGGCTCATAGATATGCTTTAAAAACTTGGGAGTCATACCAATGCCGGTGTCCGAAACGCTAAAGCAAAAGAGAGCGCGCCCGTTATCGAGTGGCTTGGTCTTTGAGCTAAAGGTGACGGAGCCGCCGTGCTTGTTGTACTTAATGCTGTTGTCTAACAGGTTGATCATGATCTGTCGGATATGGGTGGGACTGCCGACCATGTATGGCCCCGTGGCGTACGGCAGACTATTGTCCTGCATTGTGATGCCGTTACTGGACGCGCGGAGCTTGCACAGCACCAGCGTATCGTCACAGAGCTCTTTGAGGTTAAAAGGCACATGTTCCAGTGTTAGCTTGCGGTCTTCGATCTTGCCCATCTCGAGGATGTCGTTGATTAGCGAGAGCAGGTGATTGGCGGCAACGCGCGCCTTGGCACGGCTCTCGCGGGCGACCTGGATATCGCCTTCCTTCAATTCCTCGATCTCGATAAGGCCCAGGATACCGTTGAGCGGCGTACGGATGTCGTGGCTCATGCGCGTGAGGAATGCCGTCTTGGCGGCGTTGGCGGCATCGGCTTTTTTGCGCTCGGTTCGAGCGCGCACGAGTGCCCAGATGAGCAGGACGATGCCGACCGACAACATACCGATGAGGGTAGCTGCAATGGCGGTGCGGTTGCGATAAAGGAATTGAAGCGTGTTGGATTCCTGGGCCGTGTACGACGTGGAGGAGTAATTGCTTGCGGAGAGCGATTCTCCGGCATTGATGATGCCCTTGTTGATGATTCCCAACAGCTCGGGTTTTCCACGCGAAATCCAGCACGAGAGCTCACAGGTGTCAGGGAGCTCGGCCGTCTCGCAGTCCTCGAGATCATAACGGTCACCGATGGTTTTTACGCGTGAACTGGGGGCGAGGATGCAGTGCGCCGTTCCCTTCCTGAGGGCGTCGAACGCTTCATCGTCGGATCGGTATTCGGTCACGGTCGCTGTGGGGAACAGACTTTCAAGTGCATTTTTGTTGACAAACGATGATTTGGTACAGGCGATGTTCTGAAGGTCTTTGTTCAGGTTGCTGCCGGTGTGGATGGCGGTGAGGGACACGGTCCCCAACGATACCGACTGCACAACGCCTGATTGCTCGGCAAACCAGTAATCTCGGTATACCGGCAGCGCAACGTCGATGCTTCCCTTTGACAGGGCCTTTGACATCATCTTGTAGTTATCAAAGGCGACGGTTTTGACCGTAATGCCAAATTTATCGTGCAACGTCGCCGCAAGCGATGCGAGCGAGCCTTCCATTTTGCCGTCTTCGTCTTCGTTGCAGTAGGGGAGTTTGCCCGTAATGTAGCCGAGCGTGATGGTGTTGTTGTTTGCTTTGAGCCAGGAACGTTCGGGGCTGTTGAGCGATGATGAACCGCTGTTTTGGGCCGAGTAGTTAGATTTGACTTCGTCGATATAGCGTGGGTTGACGCGGGCGATTGCCGACATGGCGGCATTGATGTCGTCCATTAGGTCGGGGCGGCTTTTGGGGACGGCAAAGTAGTAGTCGCTCGAACCAACGTAGAACATGGGCGACGCCTCGGGCGACGAGAGCGTGTCGTTCATGATGATGGCGTCGACCTCGCCGTTTGTGAGCGCGCCAAAGAGGGCGCCGCCAGTGTCGATTTCTTTATAGGTGCAGGTAATGCCTTCGTTGGCGAGCCACTGCTGGCCAACGAAGGTTTGCATAACGTCGGGGTTGTAGCCGATGGTAAGGCCTTGGAGCGCTTGGGGGTCGCCCTTGGCCAGATCGTCGCGATCGGGCTTGGCGTAGATGTAGTAGCGCTCGGTGCCCTCGGGGTTCGAGGAAAAGAGCAGCTTTTGGGCGCGTTCCTCGGAGTAGGAGATGTTGGGCATGAGGTCGATCTCGCCTGCCTCGAGCATGTCCATAAGCTCGGTGAAGGTGCCGGAGACGTATTCGTACCGCCAGCCGGGCGTGTAGTACGACAGGGTCTGGAGGTACTCGTAACCCCATCCCGAAAGACGCTCCCCGGGGGTGCCGTCCTGGAAGCCCTCGTTGTTGACGAGCCAACCAACGCGGACCGTTTTGACCTGCTGATCGGTATTGGCGGCATAGGCGGGGGCGGGCATGATGGTGCTCAGTACGGCGAGCGCGGCAAGCGCGACGGCCAGGGTACGATATATAACTGAACGAAGGACAGCGGAAGCTCTCACATGCAATCCTAACGAATCGAGACATTACCGCACAAGGATACCAGCTCAGCCTGCCCAGTCGGCCGCTGCACCGCTAAACGGTCCCGCCCGGCACTTGGGGGCAGTCCCTTTCTGCCGGCACAAAAGGAACGTCCCTAACTGCCGGTTGTGGGACAATACCGAGCGAACGTGATTGGGCATCTGGGAAAAGGGGTCGCGATGAACAAGTTGAGGACGCTTGCCGACGTGTTACGCCAGGCTGGCTTTGCGCGCATCACGGGCCTGTTTCTTATCTTCTATCTGCTGTGCTCGACGGCTGTCTGGCTGTCCGAGCCCACGACCCTCACGTTTGGCGATGGTCTCTGGTTTAGCTTTGAGACGGTTTCGACCATCGGCTTTGGCGATATCCCGGCCGAAACGCCGGTCGCTCGCGCTATTACCGTCATCCTGAGCGTCATCAGCATCTTCTACATCGCCATGCTCACGGGCGTGGCGGTGAACTACTGCAATACGCTTATCAAGATGCGTCAAAAGGACACCATGGCACGCTTTATGGATGATCTGGAGCATTTGGAAGAGCTCGATCGCGACGAGCTTGCCGACCTTTCACGTCGCGTGCGCGAGTATCGTCGACGCCAGCGCTAAGACGAACGTCGTGTGCCATAACAAGGGGGACCAAATATGAACATCACCGTGTACCTGGGTGCCAACGCTGGCAATGACCCGGCGTTTCTGCCCGCGGTGCAGGAGCTGGGCAACTGGATTGGCGCCAACGGGCACGCGCTGGTATACGGCGGGTCCAAATCGGGCCTGATGGGTGCGCTCGCCGATAGCGTACTCGAGGCGGGTGGACATGTGACGGGTGTTGAGCCGAGCTTTTTTATCGAGGCCGAGTTTCAACATGACGGTATCGACGACCTCATCGTGACGAGCGATATGGCGGAGCGCAAGGCCAAGATGGTTGAGCTCGGCGATGCGTTCATTGCCTTTCCCGGTGGGACGGGCACACTCGAGGAGATTGCCGAGGTCATGTCCGCGGTGTCGTTGGGGCACCTGAGTGCTCCGTGCATCCTGTATAACCTGGACGGTTACTACAACGACCTCAAGGCGCTGCTCGGGCACATGATTGATAAGGGCCTATCGAGCCCGCAGCGCCAGCAAGGTATCTACTTTGCCGACGATTTGCGCGAGATTGCCTCGATTATCAACGGATAAGTCTTGAGCTTGCCCCACTATGGCTCCCAATGGTGCCGTTCGCGGCGCAGACGGTTGGCTCGTTCGGGCAACGCTCGCTCTACAATAAAACGTAACTATGTCGACTTTGACCGCGGGAGGACCCGATGGATAACCTTGCCAAACCCAAAAACCGCGCGCTGTTTTTACTTAGCGTTGCCGTGACCGGTGCGTTCGCAGGTGCCGCGGTCTGGCTGTTCTTTTTTGCGATGGAGCACGGTATCGACTATCTATGGACCGAGATTCCGCACGCGCTGGGCGTCGCTTCGCCCGAGCTTGCCAGCGGCCCGTTTGGCTTTTTGCCGTACCCGTTTTTTGTCTGTCTGCTGGGCGGCCTGTTAATCGGTCTGTACGAAAAGATGACAGGCACCAAGACCGATGACCTCAACCAGGTGATGGCTAAGGTTAAGCAAGACGGGCGCTACCCGTACGACAACCTGGGCAAGCTTTCGCTCGCGGCATTGCTGCCGCTGCTGTTTGGCGGAAGCATTGGACCGGAGGCCGGCCTGACCGGCGTTATCGCGGGTCTGTGCAGCTGGGTCGGCGACCGTATGCGTCGCTTTGGCGCCGAGTTTAGGGAGCTCACGCTGCTGGGTACCCAGGCTGCCCTGACGGCGCTCTTTACCGCGCCCGTCTTTGGCTTTGTGGCGCCGCTTGCCGGTAGTGCCGACGGCGACGAGGGCTCCGCGTCCGGCGAGATCACCATCAAGCTGCCCAAGGCGCAAAAGACGGTGGTCTACGGTATTGCGATTGCCGGCGGTCTGGGTACCTACCTGCTGCTTGGCCAGCTTGTGGGCGGCGGCATGGGCATGCCCAGGTTCGAGTCCGCCGAGGTGGGCAACCTAGAGCTTACCTGGCTCGTCCCTCTGTCGTTGATCGGAACAATCTGCGGCTGGCTGTACTTTGTCTCTGAGCACGCGAGCGAAGCGCTTGCCCATGCAATAGGGGAGCGTCCTGTCGTCAAGGCCATGCTGGCCGGTCTGGCGCTCGCCATCTGTGGCACGGTCCTGCCCTACACCATGTTTGCCGGCGAGACGCAGGCCGACGTGCTCATGGAAACCTATCTGACCATTCCCGCCGGCGTGCTTATCGCGACCGGTCTTGTCAAAGCCATGCTGACCCCCGCCCTCATCAACCTGGGCTGGCGCGGCGGTCACTTCTTCCCGGTTATCTTCTCGGGCGTAAGCCTGGGCTACGGCCTTGCCATCCTTACCGGCGCAGAACCGGTCTTTTGCGTCGCCGTCTGCACGGCATCGACGATGGGTGCGGTCATGCGTCAGCCGGTCATGGTCGTGGGCCTGCTGCTCATGTGCTTCCCACTCAAGGGTATCGTCTGCATGATCATCGCCGCAGCCATCGCCGCCGGCATTCCGCTGCCCAAGCCGCTGCGCAAGTAGCACGGTTAATCGCGAGTCAACTCCAGAGGGGCACGAGATGATCCTGTACTTTAGCGCGACGGGGAACAGCGAACATGTGGCGCGTCGCATTGCAGCGGCGACAGACGACAAGGTTGTGTCGATTGAGCGCTTTGATGCCGAGATCCTTCACCTTGCCGTGATGGAAGGCCCCTGTCGGCTGGGGTTTGTCGCCCCGGTATACGCCTGGGGCTTGCCGACGCCAATGATCGAGTTTTTGAAGACTGCCGACCTGTCGATTGCTGCCGGTGCAAAGGGCGGCGAGCGCCCCTATACGTTCTATGTCTCGACGTACGGTTCGACGACCGGGCAATCGGCCAAGTTTGCCCGCGATCTGCTGCACGAGCGTGGGCTCGAGTTAGATGCGGCGATGAGCGTCAAGATGCCCGATACCTGGACGCCTGTTTTCGACCTGTCTGGCCCTCAAAAGGTTGAGGGTATCAATAGGGCTGCTGAGGCGCAGATTGATGCTGTGATCGAGGCGGTGCGGGAGCGGCGCACGGGCAATATGATGCGCCATCGCGTGCCCCTGTTTGCATCGTGCGCGTATCATGCGTTTGGGCTGCCGCGTATGCAGCAGACGAGCAAGTTTGCCGTCGATGCTAGCCGCTGCGTCGGGTGTAGCCTCTGCGCTAAGCGCTGCCCCATGGCGGCGATTGAGATGCGCGACGGCCTTCCCGTCTGGACAAAGCCGGAGTGCGCAGCCTGCCTTCGTTGCCTGCACTGTTGTCCCAAATTTGCCATCTCGCACGGTAAGCGCACGGCATCCCACGGTCAGTACAGGCATCCTAAGCCAGGTGTGAGGATGTAGCGGCTGCTGGCCGCGCTACTTCCAAACTGCGAGCGCGGCGGTGTCCAGTACGATGAGGGCGAGACCGATGGCGCTGCGCCGTGAGAGTTTTTCGTTGAATGCCAAGCGCGCAAATAGTACCGATACGACAATCGATAGTTTGTCGATCTGCACCACGACGCTCACCTGGCCTGTGGCGATGGCGTAGTAGCATAGCAGCCACGATGCGCCAGTCGCAATGCCCGATGCCGCGAGAAATACGAGTTCGTAGCGGTCTACGCGCACGGCTTGGCCCATCTTGCCTTTAGCTGCCACGATTGCCCATGCCATAACCAGTACCACACAGGTACGGATTGCCGTGGCCAGGTTGGATTCGACGCCTTCGATGCCAGCCTTGGCAAGGATGGACGTGAGCGCCGCGAACACGGCGGCGCCGAGGGCGTAAGCGAGCCAGGTCCGGTCTTGCTGCTGCTCGGGTCCGGCAGGCTGCTTCTTCTCGATCATTAAAAACGTGCCGAGGGTGATGACAGCGGTTCCCACGAGCTTAACCGCAAGGTTGCTCGTCTCGCCAAAAAGTACGATGGCGATCAGTGCGGCGAGTACGGTGCTCATCTTGTCGACCGGTACGACCTTATTGACGTCTCCGATGCCCAACGCCTTAAAGTAACAGATCCACGAAGCACCGGTAGCGAGTCCCGAGAGGACGAGAAAGAGCCAGGATCTGGGTTCGATGCTGCCGATGGTTCCAATGGATCCAGAAATGCCCGCCATTGCCCAGGCGAAAACGAGCACCACGCAGGTGCGAATGGCCGTCGCGACATCGGAGTCGGTCTGCTTGATGCCGCATTTGGCCAGGATAGATGTGATGCCGGCAAAGAAAGCCGACACAAATGCTGCTGCGACCCACGACACGGGTGAAATGCCTCCCCAAAGAACGACCGCGCCAGATTTACGGCGCTCGTCCGATGATACCGTCCCGCCATGAAGCTTTGATATCGCTGTGGTGAGACAGGGGCCATAGTTCGAGAGGGCATTTGGTTAAGGCTCGAATCGAAGGTGAATGGTTTTCCGCGAAGTGAACGAGTAAATCTGGACCCCTGGAACATGCACACTTTTTTCGAACAAAACTGCAGGATTCTTAGACAAAAACCGCAGGAATTGAGTCCTTAAAAATGTCGATGCTACAGGGCACTGTTTTTACTCGTTCACTTCTCGGAAAAGTATTCACCTTCGATATGCTGACGGTGTCTTTTTGGTTGCCAAGAACTAGACGGCCTGCTGTGAGGGGCGGTGGTGACGCTATGCCGCCTTGTTTCATTGAAAAAATTAGCGGGGTACCACCTAAGCTTTTTTAGCTGTCGATTACAGATCGCGTACTCGATAAACCTTGGTGCTGACAGCGCAGCTGATTGCACATAGTGCGAGCGCCAGTACTGCAATTCCTGCACACAGACAGCCAAGGACGGCGGGATCGGGATTCGCTCCGGCAATCGACATGAGCCAGTTGCTGATGGGGTTGGAGGAGCTCAACGTGGCAATGGCAAGGCACCAGAGCAGGGCAAACAGGCCGACGGATAGGCGCAGTGCCTCCATGTGTCCAAATCGGAAGAACAGCGGCTGTGCCAAAAACACCATCCTGAGGGAGATGAGCATCGATGCTGCCGAGGCTATAGCGATCTCAAAGACCGTCTGTCCCGTCGAGGGGATGCCCACGCTGTTGAATAGCGGGATGGAGACGATGCTCAGAAGCGCGGCGGCGCACGCCATGACAGCCGAGAAGACAATGATGCTCAGGTAGCGTGCGCAAATAATGTCTTTGCGCGAGAAGGGCAACGTTGCTCGATAACGCTCCCAGCCGTTTTGGTTATCGTAGCCAGCTAGCGAGTTCATGATTATGATGGGCGACATTGCGCTGACCGCACAGGCGCCGGCGCTCATGCCGGAATCGCCATCCGACGCGTTGGCAAGGGTCAGCACGACAAAGATGAATAGGCCGACGCCCGTGATGCTCGGGAGAAACGAGCGCATGATGGCGGTCTCGGACATAAAGGCGCGTTTCATTTCGAAGCCCCTTTCAGCGGGAGGCGTAGATAGTCGTCAATGGTTGCCCGATCGCAGGGAATCTCGGGGAAGGCCTCGAGCGTTTCGCGACGGTTGGGCACGAGCACGTCCACGCTATAGGCGTGGTGGACGGCACGGGCGCCTTCGACGCAAGCCATAAGCTCGGAGGCCTGCACTTGGGTGCAGTGGGCGATGCCAGCGCGGTCGGTAATGTCCTCGCGCGGCAGGTCAAACACAATCGAGCCATTATCGATGCAGATGACGCGGTCGGCGGCGCGATCGAGGTCGGACGTAATGTGGCTCGAGAGCAGCACGCTGCGCTGACCGTCGGAAACAAAGGCAAGCAGCTCATCAAGCAGTTCCTCGCGTGCCATGGGATCGAGGCCCGCGGTGGCTTCGTCCAAAACGAGCAGTTCGGCCTTGTGACTGAGTGCGCAGGCAAGTTGCAGCTTCATGCCCATACCGCGGGAGAGGTCCTTGACCTTTACCTTGGGATCGAGGCCAAATCGGTTGATGAGGCTAGCGAAGGTGCCGTGGCTCCAGGTGGGGTACGCCGGGCTTACGAGTGCCTCAACTTCGGTCACCTTGAGCGTGGAAGGGAAGGGACACGTGTCCAGCACGAGGCCGACACGGGCACGTAGACAACGCTGTGTCTCATCGGGCGCGTCGGCGCCACAGCGCTGCCCAAACAGGCGCACTTCGCCGGCATCGAGTTTGATAAGCCCAAGCGTGGCGCGAATGGTCGTCGTCTTGCCGGCGCCATTTGCGCCCACAAAGCCAACGATCTGGCCGGGCTCCACAGCGAGCGTGACGTCGCGCAGTGAAAAGCGGTCGCTCACACGGCGTGAGATACCTTTGAGTTCTAAAAGGTTTTGCATGGTATAGCCTTTCTTGCAGATGGCTACTGCATGGTTTCGGGGGCTACCAGGTCGAGCATCTCGTGCAGTTTGTCGCGCGTGACGCCCAAGGCTTCGGCTTGGCTTGCCGCTTTCGCAAGCAGCTCTTCGATATGGCAGAGCTGGTTTTCGCGCAAAAGCTCCTGGTTGCCCTCGGCGACAAAACAGCCCTTGCCCTGCACGGTGCAGATAAACCCGAGCTGCTCCAGGTCGGCGTAGGCGCGCTTGGTGGTGATGACGCTCACGCCTAGGTCGCTCGCGAGCGCACGGATGCTGGGGAGTTTGGCTCCCGCAGCGAGCGTGCCCGATAAGATCTGAGCCTTGACCTTCGAGGCTATTTGCTCGTAGATGGGCTTATCGCTCGAATTGGATAGGATGATGTCCACAGCGGCTCCTTAGCTGTTGGGCTACACGTGTATATAACCGGTAAGCACAGTATATATACACTATGCACAGTTCTGCAAGAGGCAAATACCGATTGGCCCGGCTACCCAGGCCCCAACTGATGAATTTGTCCTGATAGGCGCCCTAGAGCGGGATTTCGCGGCTACAATGGTGCGGTTACAACGACGTAATGCACTCAATGCAAGAAAGGATCCGCATGGCAAGCCTGTCGGATGAAATCTCGTCGCGCCGCACATTCGCGATCATCAGCCACCCGGACGCCGGTAAGACCACGCTTACCGAGAAGCTGCTGCTCTATACCGGCAGCATTCAGACCGCCGGCTCGGTCAAGGGCAAGAGCTCGGCCAAGCATGCCGTCTCGGACTGGATGGACATCGAGAAGGAGCGCGGTATCTCCGTTACCTCCTCGGTGCTGCAGTTCACCTATAACGGCGCCTGCGTCAACATCCTCGATACTCCCGGCCACCAGGACTTTTCGGAGGATACCTACCGTACCCTTATGGCCGCCGACGCCGCGGTCATGGTCATCGACGGCGCCAAGGGCGTCGAGGCCCAGACCAAAAAGCTCTTTAAGGTCTGTACGCTGCGTCACATTCCCATCTTCACCTTTGTGAACAAGCTCGACCACGAGGCTCGCGATCCGTTTGAGCTCATGGAAGAGATCGAGAATGTCCTGGGCATCAATACGTATCCCATGAACTGGCCGATTGGCAGTGGCCGCAACTTCCGCGGCGTGTTCGACCGTCAGACCCGTCGCGTCATTGCCTTTGAGGGCGATGGCCACGCCAACGCCACCAAGAAGGTCGCCGAGGTCGAGGCCGAGCTGGGCGATCCTTCCATGGACGAGCTTATCGGCGAGGAAAACCATAAGAACCTGATGGACGACATCGAGCTGCTCGATGGTGCCGGCGACGAGCTCGATTTGGATGCCGTGGCCTGCGGCAAGCTGAGCCCGGCGTTCTTTGGCTCGGCGCTCACCAACTTTGGCGTGGAGCCCTTCCTCAAGGAGTTCCTGCGTCTGGCCCCGACGCCGCGCGCCTATACCGATACACTCACCAGCGAGCCGGTCGATCCCTGCCGTGACGACTTTAGCGGCTTTGTGTTTAAGATCCAGGCCAACATGGACAAGAACCACCGCGACCGCATCGCCTTTGTGCGCATTTGCTCGGGCAAGTTCGAGCGTGGCATGGATGCCTTCCACGTGCAGGGCAACCGCAAACTCAAGCTTGCCACGGGCACGTCGATGATGGCCGATGACCGCGCGATTGTTGACGAGGCGTACGCGGGCGATATCGTGGGCCTGTTCGACCCCGGTATCTTTAGCATCGGTGACACCGTGTGCTCTGGCAAGCGCCACGTGCAGTATCCGCAGATTCCGACGTTTGCCCCCGAGATGTTCGCTCGCATTACGCAGGTTGACACGCTCAAGCGCAAGCAGTTCGTCAAGGGCATGGAGGAGCTTGCCCAGGAGGGCGCCATCCAGATCTTCCGCGAGCTGGGTGCCGGCATGGAGAGCGTCATCGTGGGCGTGGTCGGCGTGCTGCAGTTTGAGGTGCTCGAGCGCCGCCTCAAGGCCGAGTACCGTGTTGAGGTTCGTCGCCAGCCGCTGCCCTATACGGACATTCGTTGGATCCAGAATGACCCCGACACTATTGATATCCCGGGCCTTTCGCTCACGCGCGACACGCTGCGCGTCGAGGACATGCGCGGCGGTAAGCTGCTGCTGTTCACGAGCCCGTGGAACGTGGATTGGGCAACTGACCACAACCCCGACCTTATCCTGTCGGAGTTTGGCAACGTGGCCTTTTAACGCATCGGCGCGGTGGCCCTGCGGGGCTGCCGCGCCGGTTGCTTGCCTGATGCCGTGTGAGCGGCTATCATACCCACCGTCGTCTCAAGACCGGGGCGTCCGAGCAGTTCGGGTCCGATATCCTGCTCGTTAAACCTAAAACCAAAGGAGTACATAATGATCAAGAAGGTCATGGAGGACTACAAGGTCCTGTTGCGGAGCATTCCCGCGGCAACGGTTTCGCTGTTTTTCGTGAGCGTCATCATGATGAACCTGCTGGCCAACAAAGAGCTCATCAGCCTGCCGTATCTGGCACTCGATTGCGGCTTTGTGGTGAGCTGGGTTTCGTTTTTGTGCCAGGACATGATCTGCAAGCGCTTTGGTGCCAAGGCATCCATTAAAATCTCTATCCTCGCGCTGCTGGTCAACCTTGCCGTGAGCCTGTGCTTTTGGGCATGCTCGCTCACGCCCGGCATGTGGGGCGCTTACTACGACACGGGCATGATCGAGGTCAACACTGCCCTTAACGCCACCATCGGCGGCACCTGGTACGTGGTGCTGGGCTCTTCGCTGGCAATGCTCGTTTCTGCCGTGGTTAACTCCACGCTCAACCAGTCGCTCGGCCGCATGCTCAAAAAGAATAACTTTGCGAGCTTCGCCTTCCGCTCCTATGTGTCCACGGGTGTTGGCCAGTTTATCGACAACCTGGTCTTTGCCATTGTAGTGAGCCACACGTTCTTTGGTTGGACCTGGGTGCAGGTCCTTATGTGCTCGCTGACGGGTGCTGTTGCCGAGCTACTGTGCGAGGTCTTCCTGAGCCCTGTGGGCTACAAGGTCGTGCGCGGCTGGGAGCGCGAGAATGTGGGCTCCGAGTACCTCGAGCGCCACGCAACCGCCTAAGGAGCAAGTATGCGGGTTTTGATCACGGGCGCTTCGGGCGGTATCGGAGCCGCATGTGTGCGGCGCTTTTTGGATGAGGGCCACGAGGTCGTGGGCTTTGACCTGCTGCCGGCGGCGGTCGAACACGAGCGCTACCGCCATCTGATCGTTGATGTCCGCGAGCCTAACTCGTTTCCAGGCGACCTTGAGCCTCAGGTAATCGTGAACGTTGCCGGTACGCAGGAATCGGCCGACGACATCGCCGCCAACCTGTATGGCACCATCAACGTGACCGAGCGCTACGCCTTTGTGGGGGAGGGGCTTGCCGCCAAGCCGGCGCCGGCTATCAAATCCGTGGTCAATGTGGGGTCGGCGAGCGGGCATACGGGATCAGAGTTTCCCGCTTATGCTGCCAGCAAGGGCGGCGTTATCGCCTACACCAAGAACCTTGCAAACCGCCTGGCGCCGCAGGCCATCGCCAACAGTGTGGACCCGGGCGGCGTTATCACGCCGCTCAACCGTTGCGTGATGGAAGACGAGCACCTGTGGAATCAGATTATGGAGCTTACGCCGCTTAAACGCTGGGCCACCGCCCAAGAGATCGCCGAGTGGATCTACTTTGTGGGCGTGACCAACCAGTTTATGACCGGACAGAGCCTGTTGATCGATGGCGGCGAGGCCGGCCGCACGCAATTTATTTGGCCCGAATAGGTAACGCGCCCGATGGAATGAACTGCCTCCCATTTCTTGGACACGAGAAATGGGAGGCTTTTTATGCGTGTCG
>CABUKS010000009.1 GCA_902492235.1 uncultured Collinsella sp.
CCTGCGCAAGACGAAGGCCACATTAAGTGGCCTTCTTTGCGTGCGGAACTCGCGATGAACTTCGTGCCCCGCCGTCCGGGAGGACGCCTCTTTATTGATGGGAGGCCTGATAGGTCGATGGTTCCGTGCCTGGATGCGTCCAAAGTGGGACGGGCTTTCCGGATGGGCAGGCTTTCGAAAAATGCGTCCCGGAATTTGCCTTTGGAATGGGATGTAGTTTCCCGTTGAGGTGCTTTGCGGAAAGTGCATCCCAATCTGGGCGGTCGAAGTGGGACACACTTTCCCAAAGGCGCTCCAACGGGAAATTGCGTCCCATTATTCGGTCAAGAAACGGGATGCATTTTCCCAATGAGAGCAAAACCGGAAAATGCATCCCACAATCAGCCCTCAAAGTGGGACGCCGTTTCCCAATGAGGCTCAAGCGGAAAATGCATCCCGGAATTTGCGCTCAAAATGGGATGCAGTTTCCCGATGAGGCACTCGACGGAAAATACATCCCAGAAATGGCCTTTGAGCTGGGATAAGATTTCCGCGGCATCTCGGATTCTCAAAAATGAGACACGCCGTTGGCGAAAATGAGACACGTGATATCGGGCATCGGATGTATCATTTGCAAAAATGAGTCCACTCCACTCGAATAAAGCGAGGTCCCTCATGTACGTTCCACACCCCCGTATCCGTAGGCTGTCGAAAATCCCGCTTGTTGGGACGGCGGCGCTTGCTGCGTTGATCGCCACGAGCGTCGCCTGCTTCACGGCCACGCCCCAGGTTGCCCAGGCGGCAGACGCGCCCGCAATCACCGATATGACCGAGCAGGATTATCAAGCCCTGGGTCTGGGCACGAGCGAGGACATTCCGGCCGATACCGTTGGCCCCTATTCCACTGATACCCCCACGACGTTTGCCACGCGCAGCGAGGTCTATATGGCAGCTAACGGTAGCCATGGCAATCGCTACACTCTGCGCGACAAGCTCGAGAACGTCGAGCGCGGTGACATTGGCGGCAGCAGCAAACTCACCGATGGCTATGGAAGTGTGTGGGACGCCGCAAAGTTCTGGCAAAACGTCAACAACTTCGATACGAACAGCGATCTCTACAAGCATAGCGACTACGGTGGCGGCACCTGGTCGTACCTAAGCAACAATGAGTCCTCAACAGTACTCGCCAACGACAACAACGGTTTCTCGGGCATTCACGCCACGAGTGTTGAGTTCTGCAGCGACGCCAGCACGGGCAAAAAGAGCCGCGTTGCCGAGCTCCGTGCCTACGGCGACAGTTCCTCCACGACGATTGACGGCAAGTCATACGCCGGAAAGGTTGAGCTGGTCCTCTACTCGTTTAGCAACGGGCGTACGCGCACTCTCGACACACACCTGCCGGTGACGGTCAACACTAATATGATGTACGAAGGCCGTTTTAAGTACCTGGATGCCGGTTACCTGCAAGAGCACGACGCCGTCTTTGATGTCGAGGCGGGCGATGTCGATGGCGACGGCGTCGACGAGCTTTTTGTCTACGCGGGCTGCTATGTCGACGAGAACGGCGTGCGCAAGGCTGTAGTCGACATGTATGACTTGGGGGGCGGCAACTGGAAGCAAAGCGTCGTCAAGATCGATGCCGGTAACGCCGCGGACTACACCACGCACAACAAGGGCGGGAACGACTCCTGGACGCAGCTTCAGTCAGCTCCTGTCGTTTCGCTAGCGGCCGGCGACCTCGATCGCGATTTTTGCGATGACCTCGCCATCGTGGTCTCGGCACCCTACGGCAAGAAGAATATTGATAAGTCGACGCATTGCGAGCTGTTTTCGTGGGATGCATCCAAGGGTGCGCTCGTCCATGTCGATGCTCTGGGCGACGCGGGCGCAAATCTCCCTCTCCGCGAACGGCAAGACCATGGTCGCTGCGAATGCGACGTTCGGCACGTTTGCCGCCTACGATGAAGAAGGAAAAAAGACGGGTGAAACCGTCACGGGCCTTATTCTTGCGGGCTATGACTGGCAACGCAGCGCTTTTGATTACGGCGCTTCTGACGGCAGCAAGGGGCTGTACGGCGCGCTGTACCGCTACGCGTATTTTGACTCGGAGTCTGGCGAGTTCAAGCTTTCCGATTGCAAGGAATACAGAGACGGGCTCCTCGCCTCCTATGGGCTGATGCATGTGCCCAACAGCGCATGGAAGGATAGCGCTCAGGATAAGCGCTATCCGTGCACCTTGGCGCCTATTGCCCTTGCCACTGCCAACCTTGACGGCCTGTCCGAGCAGCTGGCGGTCGACGAGGTGCTCGTGGGCGGCGATGTGTTCCGCGACTTTGCCTGCAACACGGCACAGAGCGGGGCTCAGGGCTTGGGGTCCATGGTCGGAACCATGAGCATGAGCGGTCAGCAATACAACAGCAGCAACAAGCATGACCACAAGGGTATAGAGCAGGTGTGGATCAGCGACGTCAAGGCGGGCAGCGTCTCGGGTTCGGACCGCTATAACGAGAGCTTTATCGCTGTGGTGGGCAAGCACCGCGACGAGGACCTGCGCAAGAACGATGACTACTATTGGATGACCGCCTCGCATTTTTCGCTCGACGAGAACGGAAAGGTGCGCCGCGGCGAGGAGCAGGTGATTAGCGAGAGCAACCGTCGCGGCACTACCTACGGCACATTTATCTCGCTCGCGCTGCCCGATGTCGACAACGACAGCGTCAAGATCACGTACAAGGACCGCTACAAGGTCTATACCAACCCGCGCGTGCTTGCCGTGCTGCAGGATGCGCCCTATGTTGAGGATCTGGAGCAGGCATACGGCTATCTGGTGTTGGGCGGCACGTCATACGGAGAGGAAAAGGGCACGGGGACATCCCAGGGCTATACCATTGGCGCCGAGTTGGGCGTTGCCGTCGAGGTGCAGACCGGTCCGCCCCTGGTCGCGATGAATGCTTCAGTCGATTTTGCCGCCGAGGGATGCTATGACTACCGGAGCGAGCGCACGGTCAGCGCAAGCGTAAGCTATGAGTCGCATGCCGGCGAGGGTGACAAGGCCGTGCTCTACACGATTCCGATGGTCTATTACGAGTATGAGATCGAAAATGAGGAAACTGGTGGTAAGGGCGTGATGGCGGCGCCCGTGTCGCTCGGCGCGCAGACCTCGGTCGTTAATGTCGAGGCCTATGACCGCATTGCCAAACAGCACAATATGACGCCGCTCAGCTACTTTTTGACCAACCGGTCGGGAGAACCCGGAACCTATCAAACGACGCTCAACGGCGAGACTCCCGTTGGGGATTCCTTTGGCCTGGGCAAGCCTGGCGTAACGCGCGCCTACACGCACGATGGGTTTAACGGCGCCGTCGCGCAGTCGGGGGCGAGCATTGAGCAGACCATCGAAGTCGAGGAGGGCAAGGAGCAGGAGCTCGAGCTCGGCTTGACGCTGAACGGCAGCGTTGTCATGGGCGCGAAGCTCGCAAAGCACGAGTTGTTTGGCGGCCTGTGCTTTGGTGCCAACGCCGGCTTTACTACGGGTAACTCCTCGAGTGAATCGACCGAATACGGCGGCACCGTCGACAACCTGCCCGAGGCCGCGCAGGGCAAGTACGGTTTTGTGTGGCGTCTGGGCGTCAACGCGGTGGATGTCGACAAGTTCGAGGCAGACTCGGGCGACAAGCTCGGCACCAAGGACACCGACCAGTTCTGGATCGTGGGCTATGACGTTAAGGACGTCGAGATGCCCGACGCGCCGGCCGTGACGGGCTTTACGGCAAACGCCGTCGATTCGACCAGCGTTACGTTTAGCTGGGACGATGTACTCGCAAACAAGAGTGGCTTTAGCTACGGCGTGGGCATGCTGCAGAGCAATGCGGCGGATGCGGTCGTCAATAGCTGGAAGATTGCCGACAACACGCAGACCTCGCTCAAGTGGGATGGGCTGCAGCCCAATACGGAGTATCGATTCGCCATCGCCGCCGTTAAGAATGGATCCACGACCGAAACAGGTATTCGCTCGGCAATCATCACGGTCAAGACCATGCCCGATGGCATGACGATGACCGTGAGCGGACCTGCGGCGGATGCTGCGGAGGGGTCGGATCTTGGATACGACTCTTCGGTTGAGCGCACGGCGGGAAGCCACCTGACGCTCTCGGCGATTGGCCATGTGAAGCAACTCGGTGCCGACGATAGCGAAACAGGGCTGGCACCGACCTATATGTGGTACCGCAAGGGCCGCGGCGAGACAGAGTTTAAGCTCGTGGGTGCCGATGGCAACCTCGCGGCTGGAACGGCCTCAAAGCTCGAGATTGACCTGACCGCAGACGATGACGGTGCGCAGTATTACTGCCACATGGGATACAACGAGGTGGGCCTCGACACCGGCACGACGCTCGTGAATATCGAGGCCGAGGAGACGGCGCCCACAACGGTGAACGCCACCCCGATCCGCACGCGCCAAGAAGTTCCTGGACCATACGCTGGTAAACACCGCCGGCCCAACCGATTCCGAAGGCTCAAAGGACCCCGAGACTCCTGAGACCCCGACGAACCCGGACAAGCCCAAGTCCGACAACGGAGCTAAGACCGACACCAAGGTCAAGACTACGACCACAGCGAAGAACCTCGCAAACACCGGTGACCAAACATTCGCCCTAGTCGCCACCGCAGCAGCAGCGGGAGCAACGCTCGTAGTGATAGCCCTCATCATGCTGATCAAGCGCCGCAAGACCCACTAGTAGCCAGTCGAACATATCGACAACTCAAAAACCCGGGTAGCCAAAAAACAGGCCACCCGGGTTTTCTGTTGAGTGGAGACTCCGCAAGCGGAAACTGCATCCCACAATTAGCGCCCGGAACGGGACACATTTTCCGTCAAGCCCTCATCCGGAAAATCCATCCCAGTTTGAGCGCCCAGACCGGGACGCACTTTCCCAAAGGGTCCTCAACGGGAAACTGCGTCCCATAATTAGGCCGAGAAATGGGATGAACTTTCCCAATGAGAGCCAACCGGAAACCACGTCCCAGAATCGGCCCCCAAAGTGGGACGCACTTTCCCAACGAGCCTCAACCGGAAAATACATCCCGGAATCCAGCTGAATAGTGGGACACACTTTCCCAATCAGGTCCCAAGCGGAAACTGCATCCCATTCCAGACAAGAATTCCGGGACACACTTTCCGCAAACAAAGAAGGCCACATAACGTGGCCTTCAACTTATATATGTTCGGCGATACACCCAAGACAAGCCACGCCCCAACATCAGGGCGTCTGTCCAGGCGGAGGCATATAAGGTTCATCGCGAGTTCCGCACGCAAAGGAGGCCACTTAATGTGGCCTCCGTCTTGCGCAGGACTGTCCGAGCAGGGAACCTTACACACCTCCGCCCGGACAGACGTTTCAGTTATGAACTCGCAGCTAGTCGCTATTTGATCTTGGTCGTACCCGGCGCCAGGTTGGGGTCGGTCTCGTTGGCCTCGGTCTGGAAGTGCTCGGTATAGACGTTCTTGCCGTCGCGGAACATCTCGTAGTACTGCATCTTGGCGTAATCCTCGCGCGCCTTGGTGGCGGCTGCGGCCTCGGCGTCGTCGCCAGTGACGTTGGAGGAGAGCGCCCAACGCAGGCTGGCGTCCTCGTAGCCGACCGAGTTAATGGCGGGCAGCGACTCGCGCAGCGTCATGTGCGCCTTCTGGTAGTCGGTCAGCGGGGCGCCGATCAGCTGCATCAGCTGGGTGGACAGGTAGTTGGTGGACAGGTCGTCGACCTCACTCGTCTGGTTGCAACCGGCAACGTCGTAGTTAGCCCAAATGATGTAGTCGGTCTGCCACAAGCGCTCCTGGTGGGTGGCGTCGTCCTCGCCGGTAAACCACTTGTCGTTGAACTTGGACGGGAAGAACGGCTGATGGTCGCCCCAGAACACCACGACCACCTTGCGATCGAGTTTGTTCAGGGCGTTGAGGAAGTAACGCAGCGCCTGGTCGGACTGCTCGATGCACGAGACATACTCGTCGACATCGGAGAGCGTGCCGTCCTCGACGGTCTTGGCGTCCAGATCGGTCGTGTCGATATTCAGGTGCATCTGCTTGTCGACCGGCAGCAGGCCCGTGTCGTAGCCCGAGTGGTTCTGCATGGTCACGTCGAAGATAAACTGCGGATCGGCGTTCTGGTCGAGCAGCTCAAGAATCTTGTCGTAGGTCGCCTGGTCGGTCACCATGTCGCGCAGGGTGTCGGCTCCCTGGAAGTCGTTGATGGACAGGAACTGATCAAAGCCAAAGTCCTTGTAGACGTTCTCGCGGTTCCAGTTGGTTGCGTGGTTGGGGTGCATGGCCGTGGTGGTGTAGCCGAGCGATTTGAACTGCTCTGCCAGGTTCCCGGTCGTTTCCATGTTGTAGATGGTGTAGGGGTACACGCCCGAGCCCAGGTTGGCCATGGAGTTGCCGGTCATAAACTCAAACTCGGTATTGGCGGTGCCGCCGCCGTAGGCGCTCACGTAGAGCTTGCCGCGGCTGAGGCAGTTGGACAGGTTCTTAAAGTACTGCGGGCCCTCGTAGCCGGCGCGCATGTTCTGATAGATCGACAGATCCGAGAAGGTCTCGTTCATGATGGCGATGACCGTGGGCTTCTCGCTGTCGAACTGCTCCTTTGCGGCGGTGCGCTCGTCACTCTTGGCAGCGTCGGACTTGTCGTAGGCCTTGGCGTACTTTTTGAGCGTGGCCTTGGCATCGTCGACGGAGTAGTCGGCGGGTTTGGGCGGCTTGATGGACTGCGCTGCGCTAATGAAAGCGGGCAGGTAGCCCTCGCGCCAGTAGCTCTCGAGCGGGCGCCAGGTGTAGACGGTGATGCCGAGGGTGTTGTAGTAGTCGATGAGCGTGACGTGTGCGGTCACACCGCCCAGGCACAGCACGGCGACGAGCAGATTGGTGAGCAGCATGCGCTTTGCGTTGGCGGCGCCCTTCTGACGGTGCGGTGCCACCAGGCCGGCGTACTCGCACAGCAGCATAGCGATGGCGGTAAAGCCCATGGACAGCACGCAGAACAGCGAGATGGAGAAGGTGTAGCCGGTGCCGGCGACCGCGGCGGCGGTGGAGATGGCCGAAAGGTCGCCCGGCTGGATGGGCATGGATTTAAACGTGATGACGAAGAACTCGGCAATGCCCAGGACAAAGAGGGCAAAGGCCAGGACCGCGGGAGCTGCACCGTGGCGCTGGAACAGGAAGAACAGGCCGACCATGAGCGTGGTGATGATGGCCCACTCGAGCAGGATACACAGGGGGTAGACCCAGGTAAAGTCGTGGTTGGACGAGACCTCCATGCCCAGCAGCGCAAAGACGCCGGCGAGCAGCAGGCACAGGACGGCGGCGACGAGCGGTTTGCCCACAAAGGCGCCGCGCAAACGAGCGAGCTTGCCGGTGGGGGCGGGCGCATCGGCCGAGGCGAACGCAAAGACGCGCGGGGCGATGCGGTCGCGGGCGATACTGGCCCAGGCGCAGCCGGTGAGGATAGCATTGGTCAGGATGAGCATCACAAAGGCGAGCGGCTCGTTTTGGGCGACGAGGCCAATGGCGCCCCAAATGGTCAAAAAGAGCTGGAACAGGCCGAAGGCGACGCTCCACCCAAGAGCGCTTTTGGCAACGGTGCCCGACTGAGCGCGAATGGCCTTGGCCTCGCGCAAAACAAGGTAGACGGTCGCCGCAAGACCGACGAGCGAGATGGCGGCAGCGAACATGCTGAGACTCCTCACAAACTTAAAACCTACGAAAGCGGGGGTTTACCCGATTGTTACCTAAATATGCGCTGCATTTGCGGGCTGCGCACAACAACCAGCCATATTAACGCGCATGTGCGGCGGTGTGGCGCAATGTGGTGGCGACCTGCGCGATAATGGACGGGAATTACACGGAAACGTAAAGGCTTCTTAAAGAATTGGCGAGGATAGAGCTATGGGTGAGCAGGTTTGTATGACGGGCGTCGAGTGCTGCGGCGGAGCTGCGGGCGTGGATACGAACGGCTACCCGGTCGAGACCACGGGCAATGCGGTGCTGGACATTTTGGAGCATCGCTCGTCTACGCGTGCCTTCGCGCGCGATGACGACGACCGTCCCGTGGCGGTGACCGACGAGCAGCGTGCGGCGATTCTGCATGCGGCGAGCCGCGCGCCGTCGGCGGGTGCCATGATGATGTATTCCATCGTGAGCATCCGTGAGCAGGCTACGCTCGACCGCCTGGCCGACCTGTGCGACCACCAGCCCATGATCGCTAAGGCGCCCTGGGCACTAATATTTGTGGTCGATTATGCCAAGTGGATCGATCTGTTTGAGCACGTGGGCTGCTTTGAGCCAGAGTTTGTAGAGCGTACGGGCAAGTCGCCCCGTCGTGCACCGGGTCTGGGCGACTTTGCCATTGCGGCGCAGGACGCCGTGATCGCCGCGCAAAACGCCGTGGTTGCCGCCGAGGCCCTGGGGCTGGGGAGCTGCTATATCGGTGATATCGTCGAGAATGCCGAGGAAGTTGCCGAGCTGCTCGATCTGCCGCCCTATACCATGCCGCTGTCGATGCTCATCATCGGCACGCCCCGTAAGGAGCGTCCGGCCATTGCGCATCCCGTGGTGAACCTGGTGCACGAGGAGCGCTACTGCCGCGCCGATGCCGCGACTATGGATGCTCAGGTGGCCGAGATGGATGCGATGTTCCGTCCGCACGCCCGCGAGGTGGGCGAGCGCGTGGTGGATATCTACACCCGCAAGCACACGAGTCCCTTTATGGCCGAGATGAGCCGATCCATGGAATGGTGGTTCAAAAACTGGCTTGGAAAATGACGAATGTGACAAAGAGACAGTCCCTTTGTCACATTCCATATCGCGGCGGTGGCCTAAAGGCCGTATAAATGTTTATCTAGCTGGGAAAACAGTGCCATTCAAACATGGGCCGATTACCTATAATTCCTTCGAACATTAAAGTTGGGAGGAAACCGGCTTATGGAACAGAAGGCCAAGGAGGCAGCCTCGCACGCTGCGATTCCTGTGAGCATCTCGGCGATGCTCGTCACGCTGGGCGTGGTGTACGGCGATATCGGCACCAGCCCCATGTATGTAACCAAGGCGCTCGTTGCCGGCAACGGCGGCATCGGAAGTGTCACGGAGGAGTTCGTGCTCGGTGCGCTCTCCCTTGTCGTGTGGACGGTCACGCTGCTGACGACCGTCAAGTACGTGCTGATCTCGCTGCGCGCCGACAACCACGGCGAGGGCGGTATCTTTGCCCTGTACAGCCTGGTCAAGCGTTGCGGCAAGTGGCTCATCATCCCCGCCATGCTGGGTGGCGCCGCGCTGCTCGCCGACGGCATCCTGACACCTGCCGTTACCGTTACCACGGCCATCGAGGGCCTGCGCACCATCCCGGCAGTCCATGCCGTGCTGGGCGACGATCAGGGCCGCGTCGTGGCCATCACGCTTGCCATCATCATTGTGCTCTTCTTGGTGCAGCGCATCGGCACGGCCAAGATCGGCCGTGCCTTTGGCCCCATCATGACGCTGTGGTTTCTGTTCCTGGGCGGTACGGGTCTGTTCTTTGTCTTCCAGCACCCCGCGGTGCTGCTGTGCCTCAACCCGCTGCGCGGCATCGCCTTTTTGCTGAGCCCCAACAACCATGCGGGCATCATGATTCTGGGCAGCTGCTTCCTTGCCACCACCGGTGCCGAGGCGCTCTACTCCGACATGGGCCACGTCGGCCGCGGCAACATCTACGCTACCTGGCCGTTCGTTAAGTGCTGCCTGCTGCTGTCCTATATGGGGCAGGGCGCTTGGCTTATGAACAACGCTGCCAACCCCGAGCTCATGGGCATTGCCGACCTCAACCCGTTCTACCAGATGCTCGCCCCGGGCCTGCGCCCGTTTGCCGTCGGCCTTTCCACCGTCGCGGCCATCATTGCCTCGCAGGCGCTCATCACCGGCGCATTCTCGCTGGTGTCTGAGGCCAGCCGCCTGGACCTCATGCCGCACATGCAGGTTTTCTATCCTGCCGAGACCAAGGGCCAGCTCTATATTCCCATGGTCAACAACGTCATGCTTGTGGGCTGCGTCATCGTGGTGCTGCTGTTCCAGAGCTCGGCGCACATGGAGGCCGCTTACGGCTTGGCGATCACCCTGACCATGATGTGCACGACGCTGCTGCTCTTCTTCTACTTGCATGTCGATCGCGGCCTTAAGGTCGCCCCGTATATCTTCGTTGCGTTCTTCCTTATGCTCGAGGGCTTCTTCTTTGTGAGTTCGCTCACCAAGTTCTTCCACGGCGGCTACTTCACCATCCTCATGGCTGCACTCATCATGGGCATTATGGTGTGCTGGTACAACGGCACGGCGGTCGAGCAGCGCCAGTTTACGCTGCTGCCGCTGCGCAGCTACCTGCCGCAGCTCAAGCGCCTGCGCGACGACGACCGTTACGAGCGCATGAGCGACAACGTCGTGTACCTGACCAAGGACACCCATACCGACTACATCGACCGCGATATCGTCTATTCGATCTTGGACAAGCATCCCAAGCGCGCCCGCGCCTGGTGGTTTGTGAATGTTGAGACTATGGACGAACCGCACACCTTTGCCTATTCGGTCGAGACGTTCGGCACCGACTACGTGTTCCGCGTGCATCTGTACCTGGGCTACAAGATCAACCAGCGCGTCAATGCCTACCTGCGTCAGGTTGTTCAGGACCTGGCTGCCACCGGCGAGCTGCCGCCGCAGACGCATGACTACTCGGTCTACAAGGATCCGGGTAACATCGGTACGTTCAAGTTCGTCCTGATCCGTAAGCTTCTGGCGCCCGAAAGCGATGTGGAGCCCAGCGAGCGTACGGCCATCACGCTCAAGTACATCATCCGCCGTGCCGCCGGCACGCCTGCACGCTGGTACGGCCTGGAGAACTCCAACGTGAGCTTTGAGTACGTGCCGCTGTTCACCAAGTTCAAGGCTGTGAATAAGATGCAGCGCCTGGCCCCCAACGAGCGGCCGTAGTCGACGCTTGAGGTTTGCCTGCGAACGGGCGGGTTTGTATTGACGGGGATTGAGTCCTGGGAGGAAACCATGGATGCAAAGGTGCTTGACGGTTGCGATTTTGCGACCGAGCTGGTGCGTGAGGCGCGCGTCGACGCCGCCGAAGATCGGTTCTTTACGAATCGTGCCAACATGGACATGGCCGACCGTGTGATCTCGATCGTGGTGACGCTGCTTGTCGCGGCGTGCGTGTGCGCACTGCTCGCGCACGTGCTGTTTGTCTAACGACCGCAGGCTGCAAAGGCTATACACTTGGAACCACCACAAGGGAAACCACCACAAAGGTGCCTGTCCCTTTGTGGTGGTTTTTGTTTTTGAGAGAGGGGCGGGGCGCTGATGGACGTCCGTACGGACGGCGATATTGCCGATAGCTTTTGGTGGCGGCGCACAACGCTGACGCGCCGCACTCCTCTGTATGACGCCTGCGTATCGGTGGGGCTGCTGGTCGCGGCGACGATTGTGGGCGCGCTGCTCGACCATCCGGGTCTCGCGCCGAGCATCATGATCGTCTATGTGTTCGCCGTTCAGCTGTGCGCATTCTTTACCTGGAGTCGCCTGTATTGCTTGCTGAGCTCGGCTGCCGCCGTGGCGCTCTACAACTTCTTGTTTGTCGACCCGCGCTACTCGCTGTCGCTTATCGACCGCGGCTATCCCGGCATGTTCTTCATCATGTTCGTGGTCTCGCTCGTGTCGAGCTCGATTGCGTTGGCCCTGCGCCGCGCCTTGGCACAGGCTGCCGCCAGCGACCGCCGCACGCATATGGTGCTCGAGACCAACCGCATGCTGCAGCGGTGCGCCGATCAGCATCAGATCGTTCACGCCATGGCCACGCAGCTGGCGCGTCTTTCGGGCTGTCCGGTCGTGTGGTACAGCGCCGACGCCGAGGGCGATGACCTGCTGCCGCGTGCGACGTACACAGCCGTGGGCGATGCCGCCCCGGTACACGAGCTGGCGCCGCAGATGCCGCCGCGGCTCTCGGCGTCCGCCTATGTGGGAACGCCGCTCGACGCCACGTTTGGCGGCTCGGCGTTTTATGGCATCTACCTGACGGTTCGCACGGGCGACGGCTTCGTGCACTCGGGCGACCCCGCCTCGGTGGTGGGCGTGCTGGCTATCGTTGCCGAGCCCGACGTGCTGACGCACGAGGAGCGGACACTTGCCGATGCCATCGTGAGCGAAGGCGAGCTGGCACTCGATCGCGCCCGCGCCATGGAGGCCCGCGAGGAGGCGGCGGTGCTCGCCAAAAACGAGCAGCTGCGCGCCAACCTGCTGCGCTCCATCTCGCATGATCTGCGCACGCCGCTTACCAGCATTTCGGGCAATGCCGACGTGCTGCTCGACCAGGGTTCGACCGGCACCGCGGTGCTCGATGCCCAGACGCGCCGCTGCCTGCTTCTATCCATTCGCTCGGATGCGCTGTGGCTCAACGCCACCGTCGAGAATCTGCTCGCTATCACCAAGCTCGAGGGCGGCGGCATGCATCTGTCGGCCACGCTCGAGCTCATGGACGATATCGTCGAGGAGGCGCTGCGCCACGTAAGTCCGGCCGTGCGCGAGCACGATCTTAAGGTGGTGGCGTGCGATGAGCCGGCGCTCGTCAACGTCGACGCGCGCCTGATGGTACAGCTCGTGGTGAACCTGGTGAACAATGCCATCACCTATACGCCCACAGGCTCGCATATCGTGATTTCGATTGGCGTCGACGATGGGCACGTGACGTGCTCGGTAGCCGATGACGGCCCGGGCATTGCGCCCGAGGACCGCGAGCGAATTTTTGAGTCGTTCTATACCGCCAACCATGGTCTGGCCGACAGCCACCGCAGCGTGGGCTTGGGTCTTTCGCTCTGCCGTTCCATTGCGTTGGCGCATGGCGGTAGCATAGAGGTTGCCGCGGCGGACCCGCACGGTTCGGTCTTTACGATTGAACTTCCCGCCGCCGACGTTTCGTTTGATAAGGAGTAGCGCCGTGTCGAACTCTGCCGTAAAACCGCTCATCTTGGTCGTTGAGGACGACCCAGCTGTTCGCAACCTTATCGTTGCTGCGCTCGAGGCGCACGGCTTGCGCCATATGGCCGTGGAGACCGCCCATGCCGCCATCGCCGCCGCCTCATCGCAGGCACCGAGTATTGTGCTGCTCGATCTGGGCCTGCCCGATATGGATGGTGTCAAGGTGGTGGAGTCGGTGCGCGCATGGTCGGGTATGCCGATTATTGTGGTTTCGGCGCGCAGCGAGGATGCGGACAAGATTCGCGCGCTCGATGCCGGCGCCGACGACTACCTGACCAAGCCGTTTTCGGTCGAGGAGCTGCTCGCGCGCATTCGCACGACGCTCAGGCGCCTTTCGTATGCGCAAACGGGCGGCGTTGCCTCCGAGGGCTCGTTCGATACCGGTGAGCTGCATATCGATTTTGATGCCGGCATCGCCGCGATGGATGGCGAGGAGCTGCATCTGACGCCGATCGAGTACAAGCTCCTGTGCCTGCTAGCGCATAACGCCGACAAGGTGCTGACGCACCAGTTTATCCTGCACGAGATTTGGGGCACGGCAACCAAGAGCGACCTGGCGAGCCTGCGTGTCTTTATGGGCACGCTGCGCAAGAAGATCGAGTCCGACCCTGCGCATCCGCGCTATATCCAAACGCACGTGGGCATCGGTTACCGACTGGTCACCCAAGGATAGGCCGGCATCCGCCATCCCACTATGAGTTGCGGTGAAATAGTTCCTGTTTGGGCCTTTACCAGGCTTTTTAGGAACTATTCCACCACAACTTTGTTATTTGCCCTTGGGCTTGCTGGCGTAGAACTTCTTCTTTTTGGGCTTGCCGGCGCAGGCAGGCTTGCCGTCGCCGCGCGGCCCTCGGTCGCCGGTCTGCGCGTGCGCGGGCGCCGTTGCACGGGGCTTGCGGGCCTCGGGGTTGCGCAGCTCTTCGGTTCGCTCGGCAATCTCCTCAGCGCTAAAGCCGACCTCGGCCATGGCGTCCTCGATGGGTAGGCGGCGCACGATATAGCAATGATGCACCTTCTGGTTGCGCGCGAAATCCTCGGGGATGGTCTGCGCCGTAATGTCCTCCAGCACGACGCCCGCGCGTGCGAGCTTGCGCGTCTCGGGGCGGAAGCCGCGCAGGTTGCAGCTAAAGATGGCATGGCCGCCCTGTGCGAGCAGGCGAGATACGCCGGCCAAAAGCTCAACATGGTCGCGCTGGACATCCCAGGTGCGGCGGCCCATCTTGGACGAGTTCGAGAACGTGGGCGGGTCGACAAAGATCAGGTCCCAGCGGTTGCGCGTCTGGCGCTGATCGCGAATCCAAGCGAGTACGTCGTCGCGCACAAAATGATGCTGCGGACCCACAAAGCCGTTCTGGCGCATATTGCGCTCGGCCCAGTCCAGATAAGTGTTGGAGAGGTCGACCGTCACGGTCTCCTCGACGCCGCCATCGGCCGCGTAGCAGGTGGCGGTGCCGGTGTAGGCGAACAGGTTGAGGAAGCGCCGCGCCTGCTTGGCATGCTCGCGCACCAGGTTGCGGGTGACGCGGTGGTCCAGGAAGATGCCCACATCCAGGTAGTCGTCAAAGTTGACGGCAAAGGTGAGCCCGCCCTCTTCGATGAGTGGCAGGCGACGGCGAGCGATGTTGGCGCGCTCGCCCGATGCGCCCTTGCCGGCGCCCTGCTTGCCGTACTGCGAGCCGCCACGTGAGCGCATGCGGGCCTTGGCGTGCACATGCTCGGCGGGAACATCTAGGATGCGCGGTGCGATGGCCAGAATGTCGAGCATGCGGGCCTGGGCCAGTGCGGGGTCGATGGTCTTGGGCGCAGCGTATTCGGCGATGACGAGCCAGCGGCCCGGCGTCTGCGGGCAGCCCTCGTACAGGTCGATGGCGGCGGAGTAGTCGGGCAGGTCGGCATCGTAGACGCGATAGCAGCTCACGCCCTCGCGCTTGGCCCACTTGCGACGCAGGCGGGCGTTCTTGCGCAGGCGGTTGGCGAACTGCTCGGACTCCGGGATGAGCACGGGCAGCGGCTTGCCGTCGCCCAGGTCGAGTGTGGCGGCAGGTTCGGGCATGGGGGTGTTGGCGGCTTCGTCTTGAGCGTCTGCGGTCTGCTCCTCGGCATCTGTGCTGGTCGCAGCTTCAAATGCGGCGGCGGCGTGGTCGAGCGAGGGCCAAACCTCAATAGCCGCCTCCTCGTTATTGGGCATGACGGCGATCGAGCGCGCGGGCTCGGCATGGAGCGCGCGGGCCATAAGTCCATCGCGGGTGAGCGCGGCGACCGGCGCGGCGGTAAGCTCGGGCGCGCGGCGCAGCTCGCCGATGAGTGTCATGGCGTCGTGCATGAGCGAAAGCGGGGTCTCGGTGGTGTCTGCGACCACGGCGGCACCGGCGACGGCGCCCGCGTGGTCCAGTACGGTGGCGGACTTGGCGGCGCAAAAGTCGACAAAACGCTTGTAGCCGGCACACTTGACCATGCGCTCGGCAGTCTTGCGGGCGGCGGGGTCGATGTCTACGGCCACGATGCGCGCCTGCCGCTCGCGCGCTGCCGCCTCGCGCTCGCGCGCCTCGGCAAGCAGCTGCTCCCACAGGGCGGCATCATGCAGCTGCCAGCCCTCAAAACCCCAGTGCTCGCGTGCAAAACCCGGGGCGCGGTCAGTCAGAATGTTCACGGCTTCCAGCAGCAGACCGCCGCCGGCGCACGAGGCGTCGACCAGCGTAGGCAGGGCTTCGTTCTCGTAATCGTCGGCCGTCAGCTCGCGCTCGCACAGTGCGGTCCAGCCGACCTGCGCCAGCACCAGGGCGGCGTAGTCGGGGCGCAACACGTGCGCGCCCTCGCCGGCACGGGTCGCCGCGGGCGGCAGGCGCTTGAACAGCGGGTCGCCCGAAAGGTCCAGGCTGATGCTCGCGCGGCGCTGGCGCAGCGAAAGCAGTAGGTGAACATCGGGGTCGGCGGCATCGACGTCGGCGCGACGGCCCGTGGTCTCGGCCAGGCGGTCGCACAGCGCGTCCTTGGCGCGCAGGGCCGAGAAGCGCGTGTTGCGCAGCTGCTCGGTCACGCCGCGGGCGGTGATGGCGATGGTAGCGCCGGGGCGGACGATGCTCTCCCAGGCGATGTCGTAAACGCTATCGTACAGTTCATCGGCATCCTGCGCCTCAAAGCGCCCGAGCACCACGAACACGCGGCTCGCCAGGCGCGACCACAGGCATGCTCGGTAGCCTTGCTCGAGCTCGCCCTCAAATGTAGCGCGGCCCTTCAGCCGGCGAACATGCGAAAGCCCGAGGCGTTTAAGCTCATCGGCGAGTGCGGACTCAAAGCCCTCGGGGCAGCTTGCGTAAAATTCCATGGGTGACCTCTCTGGTTGCGTCGCTCCATTATATGATGGATGCTTCGTTTGCCCTTATCCTCGAAAGGAACCCATATGATTGATGCGTGCCCCGAATCCGCTGTGCTCTTTTTTGATGTAGACGGCACACTGACGTCGTTCGATCCCGACGATATGACCGATAAGGACTTCAATGCGGTCCACCCGTCGAAGGCCGTTGTCGATGCATTTGGTCGTCTGCGCAGTGCGGGCCACCAAGCATTTATCTGCACGGGGCGTCCCTTGTGGCTGATTGCCGATGGCCTGCGTGCTTTGGAGCCTGCGGGTGTCGTTGCCATGGCGGGAGCCACGCTCGAGGTCGAGGGCCGCGTGGTACACGAGGACTGCTTTGGCGAGGACGTTATCGAGGAGCTTGCACGCCGTATGGCCGTGGCAGGGATTGAGGCCTTTTTCGAGACCAACGTGGCTACTTTTGCCCTGGAACCCGCGGGTGTTGAGCAGTCGTCTCTGATCGGCACTTCTGTGGTGCACAGCGCCGAGGAAATGCGCGTCGACGGCAGTCTGCGCGTGGGCAAGGTATGCCTCAATGTGCCCAGTTTGGCTCGCGTAGTCAACGATGACGGCTTTATCGAGCGCTATTTTGAGGCCTGTAACACCGGTGGCCAGAATCGCGAGCTGAGCCCCAAGGGCATCAACAAGGGCGTGGGCGTGGCGCGAGCGCTGACGTATCTGGGCCGCGAGGGAAATGCGCGCACCTTTGGCTTTGGCGATTCGGGCAACGACCTGGGCATGCTCGCTGCCGTCGAGACGGCTGTCGCCATGGGCAACGCCATGTCCGAGGTCAAAGCGGTCGCCGACTACGTGACTGACGATGTCGCACACGACGGCACCGTCACAGCGATGCAGCATTTCGGCCTCATCTAATGAATCCCGCGTTCTGGCGTTTGCTCAAACTGTGACTCTTTGCGTTTGCATGCTCAATCGATTTATTAATCCAAACACTGAGGTGTTTATACCGTTCGCCGAGAAGATAAAAACCCGCAGCTCACGCCTTGATAAACGTAGGTAAAGTGTTTAGCAGCTTACCGGCCGTATGCAGACGAAAGGAATCAGGCAGATGGCAATCAAGGTGTTCGCTGACGGCGCAAACCTCGAGGGCATGCTCGACATGTACGAGAACGGCAACGTTCAGGGTTTCACGACCAACCCGTCCCTTATGAAGAAGGGCGGCGTGACGGATTACCGCGCGTTTGCCAAGGAGGTCCTGGCCCACATCACCGATGTATCCGTGTCGTTTGAGGTCTTTGCCGACGACGTCGAGACCATGGAGGTCGAGGCGCGCGAGATCGCTACCTGGGCCGAGAACGTCTACGTTAAGATCCCGTGCGTGACCACCAAGGGCGAGTCCACCGCCGAGCTGGTCCGCAAGCTTTCGGCCGACGGCATCAAGGTCAACGTCACTACCATCTTTACGCCTGAGCAGGTCGACGAGATGGTCGAGGCCGTTGACGCCGAGACGCCGTCCATCATCTCGCTCTTTGCCGGCCGTATCGCCGACACTGGCGTCGATCCCATTCCGTTTATGACGGAGTCGGTCAAGAAGGCCGCCGCCAAGCCCAACTGCGAGGTCCTGTGGGCGTCCACGCGCGAGCTCATCAACATTTACCAGGCCGAGGCCTGCGGTTGCCAGATCATCACGGTGCCCAACAGCATCCTGGCCAAGCGCAAGAACATCGGCCGCGACCCGTACGAGGTCTCGCTCGATACCGTGCGCGGTTTCGCTAAGGATATCGCCGCTTTGGGCTTCCATATTCTGCCGTAACGCGAACACTGGCTGCGCCGTGGGCTGCTCGCCCCGGCCTTCCCTCTCCCTATCGCTCACGCGCTTTGCGAGAGTCGCGCTAGGGAAAGGGAAGGCCGGGGCTGCCGGCACGAGCTTGCCAGTAGGTTCTGAGCTGAATGAGACTTTGTTGGTGCCGCCTCTTTGATGGGCGGCACCTTTTTGTTGTGGTGTGTACGGAGATGTGCCTGTTAATCGGACAAACGGGCGTGGGCTTGTTTGTCCGATTTTCATGCCGGATTATTTTCCCTGCACCATGGTGAGGGAGATCTTTTTGCGGTCGCGATTGACCTTCTCGACCCACACCTTGACCGTGTCGCCGACGCGTACCACGTCGCTGGGGTGCTTGACGAAGCGGTTGGCCAGCTTGGAGATGTGCACGAGGCCGTCCTGGTGCACACCCACGTCGACGAAGGCGCCAAAGTCCACGACGTTGCGCACCGTGCCCTTGAGCTCCATGCCGGGCTCCAGGTCGTCGATGGAAAGCGCCGAGCGGCTAAAGACCACCTCGGGCGCGTCGTCGCGCGGGTCGCGACCGGGCTTCTTGAGCTCGTTGACAATGTCGATGAGTGTCAGGGTGCCGCAGTCCAGGTCGCTTGCCAGCGCCGAGATGCTGCCCAGACGGCGCTCAATGTCGGGCACGCCGCCGCGGCTGAGCTCGCTGGCTTTAACGCCTGCGCGTTCCAGGACGGACGTGGCCACCTCGTAGCTCTCGGGGTGGACGCTCGTCGCGTCGAGTGGGTTCTTGCCGCCGCTGATGCGCAGGAAGCCCGCGGCGTTGAGATATGCCTTGGGTCCCAGTTTGGGGACCTTCTTAAGCTGGCGGCGATCGGTAAAGGCACCGTTTTCCTCGCGGTAGGCCACGATGTTCTTGGCCACGCTTGGCGTGATGCCCGATACGTATCCCAGCAGGCTCGCGCTCGCGGTGTTGACGTCGACGCCCACACGGTTGACGACGTCTTCCACCACGTGGCCCAGGGTGCGCGAAAGCTCGGTCTGGTCAAGGTCGTGCTGGTACTGGCCCACGCCGATGGACTGGGGCGGAATCTTAACGAGCTCTGCCAGCGGGTCCTGCAGGCGGCGACCCAGGCTCATGGCGCCACGAACGGTGACGTCCAGGTCGGGGTATTCCTGACTGGCGAGCTCGGAGGCGGAGTACACCGACGCGCCGGCTTCGTTGACGATGGTGTAGCGAAGGCTGGGCGTCTGCTCGGCGATGAACTCCGAGACGACTTCCTCGGTCTCGCGGCTGGCAGTGCCGTTGCCGATGACGATGGTGTTGACGCCGTCCTTCTTGACGAGGCGGGCGAGCTCGCGCTTGGTGCCGGCGACGTCGTGGCGCGGCTTGGTGGGGTAGACCACGCCGTGGTCGAGTAGCTTGCCGGTCTCGTCCATGACGGCGATCTTGCAGCCGGTACGGTAGCCCGGATCGAGCGCGAGCACGCGGGCACCGCGCACGGGGCGTGCCGAGAGCAGCCCCTCGAGATTCTTGGCAAAGACGTTGATGGCCTCGGTCTGGGCGCGAACGGTGAGTTTGGCGCGGGCCTCGCGCTCCAGCGAGGGGGCCATCAGGCGCTTGTAGCCGTCGGCGATGGCGGCATCAAAAACAGGCGCGAAGACGCCCTGGCGTCGGGGCCAACGGCTGCCGAGGCGTGCCGTGGCGGCAGCGCCGTCGACGTTCACGCGCACGCGGAGCTTGCCCTCGCGCTCACCGCGGTCGATAGCCAGCACGCGGTGGTTGGGTATACGGCGCAGTGGCTCGTCATAGCTGTAGTACGGCTCGTAGGGGGTCTTCTCGGCGGGGTCGGTGGCCTCGACGACGATATCGGCGGTGTTTTGCGTAAAGGCGCGCAGGTCGGCGACGTTCTCGGGGTCTTCGGCCACCGTCTCGGCCACGATGTCGGCGGCGCCGGCGAGCGCCTTCTCGGGCGTGTCGAAGCCGGCTTCCTCGTTGACGTATGCCGCGGCGGCGTCGAGTGCGCTGCCCTTGGCCGAGGCCTGCATGATGATCATGTTGGCAAGCGGCTCCAGGCCTGCCTCGCGGGCCTTCTGCGCGCGGGTCATGCGCTTTTTGCGGTAGGGCTTGTAGAGGTCCTCGACACGCTGGAGCTGCGTGGCCTCGCGAATCTGCTGCTCGAGTTCGGGCGTGAGTTTGCCCTGGGCATCGATAAGCAGGATGACGTCCTCTTTACGCTGCTCAAGATTGCGCAGGTAGGACAGGCGCTCGTCGAGGGCGCGCAGGGCGACGTCGTCCATGCCGCCCGTGGCCTCCTTGCGGTAGCGCGAGATAAAGGGAATGGTGTTGCCCTCGTCGATGAGCTTGACGGCCGCTTCGATGTTGGCGGCCTTAAGGTTGAGCTCGCGGGCGAGCTGGGCGATAAGATCCATGGGACTCCTTGCGTTTAAGGTGCGTTTGCAGCACAGGGCTACCAAGGATACCACCCGTCTCAAATGACTGTTTTGGAGCCGCGCCACGAAAACGACCTATCTACTACGTTTGAACCGTATGGGTCGACCATGCCTGGTTTTACCGAAAATCGGCAAGCCGTCTACCTGCGGTTTTTATTTCGCGATATTTGGCATGGTTGAGGGCGATCGGTTAAACGTAGTAGATAGGCGCATTTCGTGGCGAACGAACCAAGCCAAGGTACAAAATAGCCCCCGTCCTAGAAAAATCATCGGCAAGGTAGCAAAATGCCCCGCGGGTAGGAGGCTGCTCGCGGGGCAAAGAAGAGGGGCTTATTTGCGGCGGTCCGAGGTGCTCGGCGTGGAGTTTTATCGTGGCCCACCCTAAGGCATTACAGCTCGACGAGCTGGCCGGTCTCGGCGGCCTCCTTGATGGCGTTGAGAAGTGTGAGCGTCTTGACGTTATCGGCGGGGGTCACGACGGGCTCAACCTCGCGGCGGACGACCTTCACAAAGTGCTTGAGCTGCATCTTGTGCGGTAGTGCCGGGTCCACGGCCGGAATCTCCATCTGCAGCGGCTTGTGCCAGTTGGAGGCGCCGTCGTAGGAGAACTGGTGCAGGCGGGGCAGCGACAGGGCGCCCAAGGTTCCGCCGATAAAGTAGGCGTCGGCGTCGAAGGGACGGTACTGCGGATCCTCGCGAGCGGTTGCCTCCCAGTTCCAGGGGCTGGCGGTGGCGTCGGAGATGGTCATGCTCGCGAGCGCGCCATCGGCAAAACGAACGTTGACCACGGCGGAGTCCTCGGTCTCAAAACCGCGGGCGGCGCTGGACTGCATACCCTGGACGGCAACGGGCTCGCCCAGCAGGTAGCGGAGCAGGTCGACGTCGTGCACCAGGTTGACCAGGATCGGGCCGGCACCCTTCTTGCGGCGCCACTCGACATCGAAGTACTCGTCATTCTTATAGATCATGTAGTGGAAGCTCGACACGGTGAGCTTGCCCAGCTCGCCGGACTCGATGATCTCCTTAGCCTTGTTAACGAAGGGGTTGTGGCGACGGTGCTGACCCACGAGCACGGGCACGCCGGCGGTCTCGGCCTCGGCGGCGAAGGCCTGGGCATCCTCAAGGTCGTTGGAGATCGGCTTTTCGACCAGCGGCACGATGTTGCGCTTGATGGCCTCGCGAGCAACGCCCAGGTGCAGGTCGTTGGGGGTGGCGATAATGACGGCCTCGGGCTTGACCTCGTCCATCATCTGGGCGGGATCGGTATAAAACGGCACGCCGGCGGCCTCGGCCGTGGCGCGGGCGCCCTCAAAGGCGTCGGTGATGGCGACGAGCTCGGCCTCGGGCTCCTCGGTGACAAAGCGGATGTGGTTGCGGCCCATGGCGCCGGCGCCGATAACGGCAATGCGGACGGGGTTGAGCTCAGACATTTCGACTCCTTAATACTGGTGACCGGTGGAATGCGACAAAGGGGCTGTCCCTTTGTCGCATCGGTAAAACTAGGCAGACTTCTTCTTGCTGTCGGAGACCATCATGTAGACGGTGAGCACGACGGCGATGGCGGCGATCACAATGGCACCGTAGAAGGACTGCTGGTAGGCGGCGCTGCCGGCCTCGGCGTGATACAGCACGGCGGTGATGGGCTGGCTGATCCAGGTGGAAGCGGCGTAGCCCAAAAACATGATGCCGTAGTTGACGCCGATGTTGCTGGTGCCAAAGGCGCCACCGGTGAGCGGCGGGTAGATGACGAGCAGAGCGCCAAAGCTAAAGCCGAGCAGGGCGAGCGCCACGAAGAACATGCACTGCGTAAAGCTCATCGACATGATAACGAGGGCGACGATGGTGACGACAAGGCTGATGAGCAGCGACTTGTAGGCGCCGAGCTTGTCGATGATCTGGCCAAAGGACAGACGGCCAACCAGGTTGGCGCAGGTGTTGACGGAGACCACCACACCGCCGAGGGCGACGGCCGCGGCGCTCGTGGGGTCGGAGAAGAGCTGAACGGCGGCGATGGAGGCAACCTTGCCCACGAGCAGGGTGCCCGCGGTGGCGGCAAAGGCGAAGGTGACGATGAGGACCCAGAAGCGCGGGGTCTTGACCATCTCGCCTGGGGTGAGGTCACCGAAGGTACCGGCATGTGCGCCGCCCTTAGGGGCCTCGAAGCCCTCAGGCAGCCAGCCGGCCTCGGGGGCCTTCAGGAACAGGGCGGAGGCGGCAATCGTCACAAAGAAGATGACGCCGAGCGCCTTAAGGGCGCCAAAGATGCCCAAGCTCGGGATGAGCAGCGAGGCGAGCACCGGGGACAGCACGGCGGGGCCGGCGGTCGAAGCGGCCAGGGTGATGCCGGAGGCGAGACCCTTCTTGTCGATGAACCACTTTTGGCCGGTGGTGAGTGCCGGGTTGTAGCCCAGACCGTTGCCGACGGCGGCGACGAGCGAGAACCACAGGTAGAACTGCCACGGCTCGGTGACGGTGCCGGACATGAACCAGCCCACGCCGTAGCACACGGCGGCGGCGATCACGACGTTGCGCGGGCCGATCTTGTCGGAGATACGGCCGGCGAAGATGCCCGTCACGGCCATGATGGTCTGAAAGACCGGGAAGGCCCAGGTAAGGGCGCTGGACCACTCGGGGTAGGCGGCGAGCAGGTTCTTGCTCACGACGGAATACAGCGCGATGGAGCTGATGAAGAACATGGTGACGCACGCGGCGGAAAGCACGACGGCGCGACCCTTGTTGGAGTTGGTGGAAGCCATTGGACTCTTTCTAATCGATACGGGGGAGGAGCGGGCGTGTCTGCGGGCCTCCCTGCCAGGTTGGTTTACTGGTCAGTCGGCTTTGCGACGCCGGACTCATCGGACCAGAGCTCGACACCCTTGTTCTTAAGGTAGTTGTCGGCATAGGCGCGACGGCCGCCGGGCTTGGCGGTGAGGTCGCCCATCATGTTGGAGAAGCCGCCGTCGACCTTGATGGCGTCGCCGGTGGTAAAGTCCGAGCGCGTGGACGCCAGGAACATGACGGCGTTGGCGATATCGCTAACCTCGCCGATGCGGCGCGTGGCGATCAGACGGCTGCGGCTCTTTTCGACCTCGGGGTCGGCGTAAAAGCTTGCCGACATGGGGGTCTTAACGAAGCAGGGCTCGACGCAGTTGGAGCGCACGCCGTAGGGGCCCCATTCGGCGGCGAGCATCTTGGACATCATGTTGACGCCGGCCTTGGTGGAGCTGTACACGCCCGAGAACGTCTCGGGAGAGTGGCTGGCGACGGTCGAGATGTGCACCAGGCGACCCTGGCCGGCCTTGATCATTTCGCGACCAAAGCGCTGCGAGGTGATGAAGTAGCCAGTGAGGTTGACGTTGATGACCTCGTTCCAGTCGGAGAGCGGCAGGTCCTCCATGGCGGCGAAGCGCAGGATACCGGCGGTGTTGACGAGGACGTCGACACGGCCGAAGTCGGCGATGGTGGCATCGACGGCGGCCTGAACCTCGGCCTCGTCGGTGGCGTTCATCTTGTAGCCCTCGGCGTGGATTCCAAACTCGGCGGCGAGGTCGGCGGCTGCGGCCTTGACCTTTTCCTCGTCCAGGTCGAGCAGGACGACGTTGGCGCCGTTGCGGGCGAACTCGCGGCAAATCGCGACGCCCATACCGCCGAGTGCGCCGGTTACGGCGCAGACATCGCCCTCGAGCTTAAGCCAGTTGCTCATAGGAACTTCCCTTCTTGTGCCTCCCTGTGGGTCGTTCCCATTAATCGACCCACGTGGTTTTCGCAGGTTATCGTATGCTTTGCATTTGCGCAGGTGAATTGCATATTTGTTAGAATGGCGTTAACCGTAGGTTTACACTGTGCGATGTAGCTCATTCTCAATTGAGCGTGTGACCTGCGAAAACAACCCCCTGTGGCACCATGTGGTCACGGGCGCGAAAACGGGAGATTGACGTGTACGATCGACGACTTGAGGCCATATCGGCCGCCGCGGAGCTGGGGAGCTTCTCGCGTGCGGCGGCAAGATTGCGCGTGTCGACCCCGGCCCTCGTCAAGCAGGTGTCGGGCTTCGAGGCCGAGTTCGGCATCACGTTGTTCGAGCGCTCGCACTCGGGCGTCAAGGTGACGCCGGCCGGCGCACTGCTGGTGGACGACGCGCGCTCGATCATGCGGCAGTCCGAGGACGCGCTGCGCCGTGCTCGACGCGCGGCGGGCGATGGCGGTGCCGTGCGCCTGGGCGTATCGATGATGTGCCCAGGACGCCAGACGCTGTCGATGTGGACGGGCATCCACGATCTGGAACCGTCGTTGCGATTTGAGATCGTGCCGGTGAGCGACCTCTATGACGAGCGCGAATCCGTCATGCGCAGCTTGGGCCGCGAGGTCGATGTGGTGCAGTCGAGTTTTTCGACCCCGCGCTGGGGTGACGCCTGCCAAAAGCTCCACATCGTTAACGTACCGTTTTATATCGACCTGCCGCGCGCGAGCCCGCTGGCGCGCAAGAATCGCATTACGGTTGCCGACCTAGAGGGCATGCGCCTGCGCGTGCTCCGTCACGGCAACGATGCGATGGACAGCCTACGCATCGACCTTTTGGCCGACGGCGGCGTGGACGTGATCGATGTGGATAGCTTTGACTTTGCGCTCTTTAACGAGGCGGAGGAAAAGGGCGATGCGGTACTCACCTGCGGTGCATGGTCGGGCGTGCACCCTGCCTTTGTGGGCGTGCCGTTCCTATGCGGACGCGAGGTGCCGGTCTTTTTGCACTATCCGCTCGAGCCAACCCTCCAAGTACAAAAATTCGTCAACGCCATGGCTCAATTTCTCAAATAGCTCATTTGGGATGGGGCTTTTTTGACTACCTTTGCCGCCTTGCCCGTTCCAGAAAAATCATCCTTACAAAACGAGGCCCTGGCCAAACGGCCAGGGCCTCACCACTTCTTTTCAGGCTGCGAGAAAAGACTGGAGCTCCGTTGGGAGCGTAGGGGCTGTTTTGAGCTACTCCAGCTCAAACGCTCCGGTATAGAGCTGGTAGTAATACCCGCGCTTGGCGATCAGCTCGTTGTGGTTGCCGCGCTCGATAATGCGGCCGTGGTCCAGACAGATAATCGCATCGGAGTTGCGCACGGTGGACAGGCGGTGCGCGATGACAAACGTCGTGCGGCCCTCCATGAGCTTGTCCATGCCCGCTTGCACGATGGCCTCGGTGCGGGTGTCGATGGAGCTCGTGGCCTCGTCCAGGATCATCGCCGGCGGATCGGCAACGGCGGCGCGTGCGATCGAAATCAGCTGACGCTGGCCCTGCGACAGCTGTGCGCCGTTGCCGGTGAGCATGGTGTCGTAGCCGTCGGGCAGGCGGGTGATAAAGTCGTCCGCGCCCGCGAGCTTGGCCGCCGCGATGCACTCCTCGTCGGTGGCGTCCAAGTTGCCGTAGCGGATGTTGTCCATCACGGTGCCGGTGAACAGGTTCACGTCCTGCAGCACCACGCCCAGCGAGCGGCGCAGATCGGCCTTGCGGATCTTGTTGACGTTGATGCCGTCGTAGCGGATCTTGCCGTCGGCGATGTCGTAGAAGCGGTTGATGAGGTTGGTGATGGTCGTCTTACCGGCACCGGTGGCGCCGACAAACGCGACCTTCTGGCCCGGCTTGGCAAACACGGACACGCCGTGCAGCACCTCGTGGTCGGGCGTGTAGCCAAAGTCCACGTTGTCCATGACCAGGTCGCCGCGCAGCGGCACGTACTCGATCTCGCCGGTCGCGCGGTGCGGATGCTTCCATGCCCACATGCCGGTGTGGTGGTCGGCCTCCTCGAGCTGCCAGGTATCGGGGTTCACCTGCGCGTTGACGAGCGTCACATAGCCTTCGTCGGCTTCGGGCTTCTCGTCGATGAGTTCAAAGATGCGGTCGGCGCCGGCGAGGCCCATGACCACGGCGTTGATCTGCTGCGAGATTTGGCCGATCTGCCCGCAGAACTGCTTGGTCATGTTGAGGAACGGCACTACGACGGCGATGGACAGCGTCATGCCCGAGATGCTCAGGTTAGGCACGCCCAGCGCCAGGAAAATGCCGCCCGCCAGTGCGACCAGCACGTAGAGCAGGTTGCCCAGGTTCATAAGGATAGGCATGAGGATGTTGGCGTACATGTTGGCCTTCTGCGAGACCTCGAAGAGCTTTTCGTTGCGCTCGTCAAAATCGGCTTCGGCGGCAGACTCGTGGCAGAATGCCTTGACGACCTTCTGGCCGTTCATGACTTCCTCGATATGGCCCTCGACCACGCCGAGTTCGGTCTGCTGCGCAATGAAGAAGCGCGCGGAGTTGGAGCCGAGCAGCTTGGTCATAAAGGTCATAAAGGCGACGCCGGCCACAATGACCAGGCACATCCACACGCTGTAGTACAGCATGATAAAGAACACCGTGACGATGACGATGGTCGTCATGAGCAGGTTGGGCAGCGACTGGCTGATCATCTGGCGCAGCGTGTCGATGTCGTTGGTGTAGTGGCTCATGATGTCGCCGCGCTGGTGCGTGTCGAAGTAGCGAATCGGCAGGTCCTGCATGCGGTTGAACATCTTCTCGCGCAGCTTCTCGAGCGAGCCCTGCGTAACGATGGCCATGGCGCGGTTCCAGAAGAGTGAGGACAGGATGCCGACGCCGTAGATGCAGGCGAGGGTGGTCACAAGCTTCAGAATTTTGGGCTGCGCGGTCGTCCAATCGCCCGACTGCCACGACTCGCTAATAATCTGCAGGGCGCTCTGAAGGAAGGTCGCGCCGATGGAGTTGATGATGGCGCAGAGCACCACGCCGACGACGACGAGGGGCAAAAGCACGGGGTAGAAGCCAAAGAGCGTCTTGATGAGGCGCGACATGGTGCCGCCCTTGCGGTTGAGCGCGCGCTCGGCGGTCGTTGCCTTACTCATGTGCCTCGCCTCCTTCCTGGGTCTGAGCTTGCGTTGCAGATGCCTCGGTGTCGGCCTCGACGGCCCCTTCGCCCTCGGCAGACATCTTGCTTTGCGAGGTAAAGGTCTCGCGGTAGATCTCGCTCGTCTTAAGCAGCTCATCGTGGTTGCCGATCTGCGCGATGCGGCCACCCTCCATGACGATGATGCGATCGGCGTCCTGCACGGAGCTGATGCGCTGGGCGATGATGAGCTTGGTCGTGTTGGGCAGATAGCTTGCCAGCCCCGCGCGGATCTTGGCGTCGGTCTTGGTGTCGACGGCGCTGGTGGAGTCGTCCAGGATCAAGATCTTGGGGCGACGCAGCAGGGCACGCGCAATGCACAGACGCTGCTTCTGACCGCCGGAGACATTGGAGCCGCCCTGTTCGATCCAGGTGTCATAGCCCTTGGGGAAGCCGTCGACAAACTCGTCGGCGCAGGCCAGATGTGCCGCCTCGCGGACTTCCTCGTCGGTGGCGTTCGGGTCGCCCCAACGCAGGTTCTCGGCAATCGTGCCGCTAAACAGCACGTTTTTCTGCAGCACCATGGCCACCTGGTGGCGCAGGGCGTCCAAGTCGTAGTCGCGCACATCCACGCCGCCCACGCGCACGGTACCCTCGGTGGTGTCGTACAGACGGGCGATGAGGTTTACAAGCGTGGACTTGGCCGAGCCGGTGCCGCCGATGATGCCGATGGTCTCGCCGCTCTTAATGTGCAGGTCGATATCGTCGAGCGCCTGGCGCTTTGCATGCGCGGAATACTTAAAGCTCACGTGGTCAAAGTCGATGGAGCCGTCGGCAACCTCGAGCACGGGCTCAGCGGGATCGGCGATCGTGGGCTCGGCGGCCAGCACCTCGGTAATGCGGTGCGCCGATTCGTCGGCCATGGTCACCATGACAAAGATCATCGACAGCTGCATCAGGCTCATGAGGATCTGGAAGCCATAGGTAAAGATCGAGGAGAGCTGGCCCACGTCGAACAGCGTGCCCTGGCTCGTGATGATGAGCTTGGAGCCCAGGTAGATGATGACGACAAACGCGCCGTTGACGCAGATATTCATCATGGGGTTGTTAAAGGCGAGCAGCTTCTCGGCGCGGGTGAAGTCCATCTGGACGTCGCGCGCGGCGGTCGCGAACTTCTCCTTCTCAAAGTCTTCGCGCACGTAGCTCTTAACCACGCGCATGCCGGTGACGTTTTCCTCGACGGACTCGTTAAGGGCATCGTACTTGTGGAACACGCGCGAGAAGATGGGGCGCACCTTAAAGATGATAAAGAACAGTCCAAAGCCCAGCAGCGGAATGATGACCAGGTAGACCATGGCAACGCTGCCGCCCATGATAAATGCCATGGTAAAGGCGAAGATCAATACCAGCGGCGCGCGCACGGCGATGCGGATGATCATCATAAAGGCCTGCTGCACGTTGTTGATGTCGGTGGTCAGGCGCGTGACGAGCGAGGAGCTCGAGAACTCATCGATGTTGGCAAAGCTGAACGTCTGGATCTTGTAGAACAGGTCGTGACGCAGGTTCTTGGCGAAGCCGCAACTCGCATTGCTGCAGGTGACGCCGGCAGCGGCACCGAAAGCAAGCGACGTCAGCGCGATGAGCACCAAAAAGCCTGCGGTGGGAAGCATCTCGGCTACGGTGGCGCCGTCTTTGATGGCGTCGATCAGGTTGGCGGTGATAAATGGAATCAGCATCTCGCAGAGCACCTCGCCAAGTACGAGCAACGGCGTGGCAACGGTGACTTTCATATAGTCGCGGATGCTGCCCATGAGGGTTTTAATCATCCAGTTCCTCCCAAGTTTTGCGGATTTTCTCGAGCATTTCGGCGAGCTGCTCACGCTCGTCGTGGGTGAGGGCGCTAAAGGCCTGCTCTCTAAAGCGAATGCGGGCGGCCTGGTCGATGCGGGCGTTTTCCCGGCCGGTTTCGGTCAGGCGAATGGTGAGTTGCCGTCGATCCTTGGGGTTACGGCTGCGCTCAATGAGGCCGTTGACCTCGAGCTTGGACAGGATCTCGGAAAGCGACCCCGGCTTGAGGTCAAAGTGCATGCCGAGTTCCTGCTGCGACATCTCGCTGCCGGGCTGCTTGGCCAGCAGGCAGATGATGGGCGCCTTGCCGGATACGCCTCCGCCATGAAAGTGCATGTAATGGCCGCAAAAGCCCAGACCGCTCAGGATGCGCTTGGCGAGTTTGTCTTCGGCGCTGACCGCTTCGGGTATGTCTACCGGTTGCGACGGGTCACCGCCGGGCTCATGCGAACAAAGGCTAAGAGGTTCATCGCACATGAATTAGTGCTGCTCCTTTCTTTAGTTAGGTAGAGGAATTGTTTTGTGCCTAACCAATTTAGGAGCGTGAGAAATCAATGTCAAGGTACCAAAGTAGTTGTTGCGCGGTTTTACCAAACCGCGCAACGGCTCGACGCTGCGCGGGCCGCATTTGGACAATCTGACGTTCAACTTCAAGGGCGCGACCAGAAGGTCAGCGCCCTTTCGTTTCACGTCACCTTGTCACAAATGCGACCCGCTCGCTGTCGCTGCCAAAACATCGGCGTTGTTATGAGTAGTCATTGGGGACGTTCTTAAACGACTAGCTTCCTTCTTTCCGTAACCTTTCCGCAACAATTTGCCCTTCGTGCCGCTCGACTCCGCTCGCAACGTCCCCTGCGCTACACTTAGTCGCACTGTGGCGCTGCTGCGCCGCGCCCGAACCAAGGGAGACCCTCATGAAGAACACTCAGCTGCTGCTGATCAACGATATGTGCGGCTACGGCAAGGTCGCACTTTCCGCCATGCTGCCGGTGCTGTCGCACATGGGCTACCGTATCCATAATCTGCCGACGGCGCTCGTTTCCGACACGCTCAACTACCCCAAGTTCTACATCCACGACACCACCGAGTACGTGCGCCAAAGCCTCGCCATCTGGGAGGAGCTCGGCTTTGAGTTCGACGCCATCTCGACCGGCTTTATCGTGACCGAGGAAGAGACGCGCATCATCTCGGACTTTTGCCACCGCCGTGCGCAAAAGGGCACCAAGGTGTTCGTCGACCCCATCATGGGCGACAACGGCAAGCTCTATGCGGGCGTGCCCGAGTCCACGATTGGCCTTATGCGGCATCTGCTGGAGTGCGCAGACTACGCGGTGCCCAACTATACCGAGGCGTGCCTGCTTGCCGATAGGCCTATCGCCGAGCAAATTACGCCCGATGAGGCCCGCGCCCTTGTGGACGCCGTGCGTGAGCTGGGTGCCAAGTCTGTGGTCATTACGAGCGCCGTAGTCAATGGCACGAACGCGGTTATCGGTTACGACCATGTGGCGGGGGAGTACTTTACGATTCCCTTTGAGCTCATTCCGGTCTACTTCCCGGGCACGGGCGACACGTTCTCGGCGGTGCTCGTCGGCCGCGTTATGGCAGGTTGGAGTCTGCAGCGCGCGACGTCCGATGCCATGCGTGTGGTGGCTGAGCTTATCGAGCGCAATGCCGGCCAAGAGGACAAGTCGGCTGGCCTTCCCATCGAGGCCTGCCTGGATGTGATTGACCATGAGTAACGCCGGCGAGGGCGGCATCAAGCCTGCGGGCGAGAACAAGCCGCTCGGCGCGCCGCGTGGCAAGCGTCCGCGCATCCGCGTGAGCTGCGTGGACCAGCTGGGTGCGTGCCGCTGCCACCACGGTCACAAGCCGGGCGACGTCTTTGACTTTGACCGAGATCGCGGCAAGATGTGCGCCATGGCCTGCCACGTGGGCTTTCCCTATATCGATATCCTGCGCTATGGCGGGACCGTGCCTGGAAACGAGCCCGGCACGGCAAAGTTCTGCTGCCCCGAAGTCGATACGCTGAACGTCTGGCTTGCCGAGATCGTCGACAAGTAGTCGAGCGTGGATTTTCTCCCACCGAGATAATGAGCGTGGATTTTCTCCCGTTTAGGGCGCACTTGAACGCTCAAAGTGGGAGATTTTCCACGCTCGTTTTTCATGTGGGAGATTATCCACGCTCGTTTCGCGCCGAAGGCGTGGCCCGCGGCCTCGCTTGCCTACAGCTGCTCGAGCATGGACGTGCAGCCGGCGAGTACGTCGCGGTACGTGGCATCGAAATTGTCGGTGTACCAGGGATCGGCCACGTCGCCGGGACACTCGGTCCAATCGAGCAAGCGCGTAATCTTTCCGTCGGGGCCTGCGTCGCCAAAGATGCGACGCAGGCCCCGCGCGTTCTCAGCATCCATATAGACAATGTGGTCCCAGTCGCCATACTCCGCGCGACGCACCTGACGCGCGCGATGTGCGACGACGGGAATCCCGACTTCGCGCAGCTTGGCGACCGTGCCATGATGCGGCGGGTTGCCAATCTCCTCAGTTGAAGTCGCCGCGGAATCGATGACAAATTCGCCCGCGCGCCCGGCGCGCCGCACCAGCTCGGTAAACACCGACTCAGCCATCGTCGAGCGACAGATGTTCCCATGACAGATAAACAGTACGCGTTGCATAGGGCGATACCTTTCATATAGAAGGCTGCTAAAGAGTCGAAGCCGGGCGCATGCCAAGTTTTATTTCTTGGCCAGTTTGAAGTAGCGCTCAAATATCAATTCGAAAACGTAATAGAACATCAATCGACTGTCGAGGTCCATGCTGCCCAAGCGGATTTCTTTTTGCACGGTGTAGATAGGGTAGTCGGCTAGTTTCGAGAGAGAATTTCGAGAAAAGCCGGTGAGCGTGACGACCTTGCATCCGCGCGTTTTGGCTATCGATGTGGCGTCAATAGACACCTGCGTCTCGCCGCTTACGGAAACGCTGAAGACCAGGTCGTTTTTGCCGAGGAGTTCTGCGTAATGCCTCATGACATGGCGTTCACTGAGCGTATCGGTGTTCTTGCCCATTATTTTGAGCTTTTCAGCCATTTCGAGGCACGGGTACTTCGAAAAGCCCGAGCAGAAGAACACGATATGCGAGGCGTCCTGGATAAGACTCACGACCGAATCGATGACCCGGTCGTTAAGCAGATCTTTGGTCTGTACGAGCTGGGTATCAAGAGGAAGCGCCTCGATAGTGAATCGATTGCGGTCGAGCGAGGCGGAATACGATTGTTTGAGCTCTGTAAACCCCGAGAAGCCAAGCTTGTGAGCAAGCCTGACGATTGTATTGGGAGCGACGAAGAACCGTTCAGCAACGCTCTTAAGCGTGACATCGTCAATATCATCACGCAGCTCGATGATGTAGCGCATGATCTCGCTTTCGAGATCGTTGAGCTTGCTCTCGCCAGCTCGCACATGATCATAAAAAGATTCTTGATCTTTCATAAGATGTTTCAGCCCCTCGCACCTCGTCGTATATATGGTACCGCTTTGTGTTGCCAGGTGAGAAATCGGTAATCGGTCAAGATTGCCTATTGCCCATGAACTGGGCAAACGCGCGTGTCTGCCTACACATATCTGTGTCGTGAGCGAAATCATGTGTTCCCGTTTCGCATTGGCCCACACGGGGACTCTCAAATGACCTTATGTCGCAAAATATCAATCGAAACGAAGCAAGCCGAGGACAACCGCGGAGCCCAAGGTCTTCGAGAACACCGATCAGCCAACCCTGGAGGGACGGAACATGAAGGATAAGCTCAATATTGTGATCGTTGGCGGCGGCTCCACGTGGTGCCCTGGCATTCTTAAAGCCCTGACCAAGCACATGGACATTCTGCCGCTGAACCGCGTGATGCTCTATGACATCGATGCCGAGCGTCAGCGTCCGATCGGCGAGTTTGGCAAGATCCTCTTCGCTGAGGAGGAGCCCGGTGTGGAGTTTGGTTACACCACCGATAAGGACGAGGCTTACACCGACGTCGACTTTGTGCTCTGCCAGATTCGTACCGGCGGCTACGAGATGCGTAGCAAGGACGAGAAGATTCCGCTGCATATGGGAATCATCGGTCAGGAAACGGTGGGCCCTGGCGGCATGGCTTACGGTATGCGCTCCATGCATGACATGGTTGAGATCGTCAACGACGTTCGCGCTCATAGCCCGGAGGCGTGGATTATCAACTACACCAACCCGGCTGCTATTGTGGCATATGGTCTCGAGCGCGTCCTGCCCGATGAGCATCGCGTCCTCAACATCTGCGATCAGCCCGTCAACCTCATGCGCTCTTACGGTCGCCTGCTCGGTCGCGATATGAGCAAGACGGAGCCCGTGTACTTTGGTCTCAATCACTTCGGTTGGTTCAAGCACATCTACGATGAAGAGGGCCATGACCTCGTCCCGCAGATTAAGGAGTACACGGAGAAGAACGGCTTCCTTCCTGCCGATGCCGAGCAGCGTGACCAGTCCTGGCTTGATACCTACGCCATGGTCAAGGACATGCTCGAGGACTTCCCCGACTATCTGCCCAACACTTATCTGCAGTACTATCTGTATCCCGAGTACAAGGTCGCTCACCTCGACCCCGACTACACTCGTTCCGACGAGGTCATCAACGGTCGTGAGAAGCGCGTGTTCGCCGAGTGCGAGCGTGTTGCCAAAGTCGGCACCGCAAAGAACTCCTCGGTTGTGCAGAACGATGCTCATGGCGATATGATCGTGGAAATCACCTCGGCCATTTATCGCAACACCAACAAGACCTTCATTGTCATGGTTCCCAACAACGGGATTATCGAGGGCATGCCCGATGACGCCATGGTCGAGGTTGCGGCGAGCGTTGGCTCCAATGGCCCGCATCCCTACGCTGTCGGTAAGATTGGCACCTTCTATCGCGGCCTTATGGAGAACCAGTACGCCTATGAGCGTCTGACTGTTGAGGCTTGGATGGAGGGCTCCTACGAGAAGGCCCTGCAGGCACTCACGCTTAATCGTCTGGTCGGTGACGCAAAGAAGGCGCGTAAGGTGCTCGATAAGCTCATCGAGGCCAATAAGGATTACTGGCCGGAGCTTAAGTAGCTAGTTCTACAGTGCATGATAACTGTTATGGGGCGTGTGGATTGTAGAGCTGCACGCCCCGTTTCTTTAAGAGGGGTATCCCATGAACAAAGATGAGCTGCTGGCAAAGTTCCAGCGCCTGGGCAAAGTCCTCATGACGCCTGTCCTGATCCTGCCAATCGCCGGTATCCTTCAGGGCTTTGGTAATGCCTTTACCAGCCCCACCCTTACGGCAGCTGTTCCCTGGCTTGCTGCTCCGGGCTTTGCGATTTTCTTTTCGATTCTTAAGGCCGCAGCCGGCATCGTTATGAACAACATCCCGGTTATCTTCTCGATTTGTCTCGCCTATGGCTTCGCCAAGTCCGAGAAGGCTACCGCGGCGCTTTGTGGCTTTTTGGGCTACATGTGCATGAACTCCGTGATGGGCACGTTCCTTACGGCGACTGGCGTTATCGATCCCGCGAATCTTACGACGGGCCAGAGCACGATTCTCGGTATCACCACGCTCGACACTGGCGTTATCGGCGGTCTTCTGGTGGGTGCAATCGTCGCATGGTTGCATAACCGTTACTACAAGATTGAGCTGCCTGCCGTGTTCTCCATCTTCAACGGCACGCGCTTTATCCCGGCGGTAACGCTGCTCTCATGCAGCATCCTCGCATTGGTCATGTCCTTTGTTTTCCCGTTTATTCAGAACGCTCTCGGTGCGCTGTCCGAGTTCATCAAGACTACGGGTGCCTTTGGTGCATTTGTCTACGGCGCCGGCGAGCGCATGCTTCTGCCTTTTGGCCTGCATCACTTTGTCTATTTGCCGTTCTTCTTCACGTCGCTCGGTGGCGTCGAGACCATCGACGGCCAGACTGTTCAGGGCGCTATCAATATCTACAACGCGATCCTGGGCTCTCCCAGCACGCCGTTTAACATCGAGGTCAGCCGTTTTGTCATGAACGGCAAGGTTATCTTCGCCATGTTCGGCCTGCCCGGCGCTGCACTCGCCTTCTACAAGACGGCACTTCCCAAGAACAAGAAGAAGACCGCAGCGCTCATGATCGCCATCGTGGTGCCTTGCATCCTCTCCGGCATTACCGAGCCGCTCGAGTACTCCTTCCTGTTTATCGCACCCATCCTCTACGTGTTCCACGCTCTCATGGCTGGTCTTGCTTATGCGCTGACCTATATCCTGCAGTTCAACGTGGCCGGTTCCGCGTCCTTCGGCGGCCCGCTCCTGTCGTTGATCTTTAATGGCATCATGGGCGCCGCAAAGGGTTCCAACTGGCAGGTTATCCTGTTCCTCGGCCCCATCTACTTCGTGGTGTACTACTTCGTCTTCAAGTTCATCATTCTTAAGAAGGGCCTTAAGACCCCTGGCCGCGAGGAAGAGTCTGACGATGAGGCCGAAAAGGCTCCCAAGACCGTGATCAGCGACCTCATTCCCGCCATCGTTGAGGCGGTGGGCGGCGACAACAATATTAAGTCTGTCGAGGCCTGCTTCACCCGTCTGCGCATCCAGCTCAATGACTGTGACAAGGTGGTTGATGACGCCGAGTTTACCGAAAAGCTCGAAGCGCGCGGCATCGTGCATGTTAACGGTGGCGTGCAGATTGTCTACGGTAATATGGCTTCTAACTACGCAACTCAGATGCGCGAGCTGCTGGGTATGGAATAAACGCCCCAAACACACGATCAAGATTAATACAGGTCGGCGTCCGATTCTTCAATCGGGCGCCGACCTGTGCTGTTTTGGGGCGAATGGGCAAGTACATGATGCGCTTGCTGCTCTCTTTTGGCGCTGCCTATCGTGTATTCGGAAGCCTTGCGATGGTGAGGTGCGTTCTTTTCGGTCCTAGCGTGTTTGCGGCTAGCGCTGCGCCCGAAGTCGATTTGCACAGCTGATATACAGAGCGTTAACCGCGCTTTGTAGGCTCATGCCCTCTACCAGGGCGGTCGAGTACTCGCTGAGTGACTCCGCGCTTACGGGTAGCAAGAGCTCACGTGCCCCGTTGTTATCGAATGCCATGTTGCTCGATATCCAAATAACGCGGCAACCTCGCCGCTTGGCCTCAACGTAAAGATTGAAGATATGGCTCGTCTTCCCTGAGAACGATACAAAGACGGTTAGATCGTCGGGTTGGAGCAGACAGAGCGACGTCTCCTGTCCCTTGACGGAGCCAAATGAGAAGCACAGTCGGTTTACGCGGCTCAGCTTTTCGCAGAGTGAGCGGGCGACGAGATTGGAGAATGAGCTTCCGTATACGTAGACATTTTGCGCATCGAGAAGCCAGTCAACGGCCCGCTCGAGTCGATCCTCAGTGAGCAGGCGTTTTGTTTCAAGCAAAGAGGTCTCTACGATATCGAAATACCAGGGTATATCGATTTGCTTATGAGCCCTTGTCTCGGTTGTCTCACGCTGGAGCCAAGCGTTGAAGTCGTCAACTTGCTCTTTGAACGATCGAAAGCTCGAGCCGTTTACGCGCCTGCAGAAGCGCGAGATGGTCGCGGGCGATGTATTGCATGCGCGGGCAAGTTCTTCTATTGAGAGCTCTGGGACCTCGTCGTGATGGGAAAGGGCGTAGAGTGCGATGTGGGCGTCAAGGCTGCCGCCCTTCTCGACGTCTTCGATACAAGACCTGAGGTTCGAATAGACCTCGTACATCGACATTCAAATCACTCCAAACAATAATGCCCCGGAGCGGATATGCCATCTCCGGAGCATTGTGGTGAAGCTATGGGACGGATTTATTCCATGCCCAAGTATTCTCTCATTTCGACTTTGTAGACAGAAGCCTTATTGCCGTAAACGATCTGAACGCCGCCGCCAACGTGCACGATGGCACTGGCGCCGAGGTTTTTGGTGAAGACGCTATCGTCCTTGACTAGGGCGGTGTCTTTGAGGCTGAGCCTCAGGCGGGTGAAGCAGGCGTTGACGCCCGAGATGTTATCGGCGCCGCCCACGGCATCCACGATCTGCGGGATGAGGTCGCTTACCTGGACAGGTGCCTTGGAGTCGATGGCCGACGTGTCATCCGCTGCTTGCGTGTCATCATCCTCGCGGCCCGGGGTTTTGAGGTCAAATTTCTTGATAAAGGTGCGGAACAGCACGTAATAGATCCCGAAGCAAGCGATGCCGAGCGGAATAAGCCAGAACCAGTTGGAGCCTTTGTCGGCGTTCATGATGCCGTTGAAGATCCACGAGAGGAGCGGTCCGCCGAAGGCGGAAGGCCCGGGCACATTGAACTGTACCAGGTAGGTGAGTACATACGCGATGCCGCACAGCAGGGCGTGGACCACATAGAGTACGGGCGCTACAAAGAGGAAGGAGTACTCGAGCGGTTCGGTTATGCCCATGATGGCGGCCGGAATGACGGCGGCGATCATGAGGGAGCCGACCTTCTTTTTATTCTCGGGACGGGCACAGTGGTAGATGGCGAGCGCCGCCGCGGGCAGGCCGCACATGGCGAACAGCACCTTGCCGTTCATGACGTATTTTGAGATGTCGATGTCGTACATCATGCCGGGCGTGTTGAGCATGGCGTTGTAGATGTTGACAGCACCCTCGACGGTCTGGCCGTCAACCTGGATGCTACCGCCCAGAGAAGTGAAGAAAAACGGCAGGTAGATGAAATGATGCAGGCCGAAGGGCAGAAGCATGCGCTCGGAGAAGCCATAGATGAACGCGCCAAACACCCCGGTGGAATCGATGAGTGTCGAGGCGGCCTTTAGGCCGGTTTGCACAAACGGAAACACGAAGGCGAGCGCAACGCCCACCAGGCTCGCGAAAACGACGGTGAGGGCGGGGACGCAGCGTGTGCCGTTGAAGATGCCGAGCACCGGCGGAAGCTGCACCTTATAGAATCGGTTGTGGATCCACGCGACTACCAAGCCGATGATGATGCCGCCGAATACGCCGGTGTCGAGTGTGGTTACGCCCAGGATGGCGTTCTGACCGGTCTGCAGGTTGGCGGGATCGATGATGCCCAGCAGGATAAGCAGCTGACCCATGATCGTGTTCATGGTCATGTAGCCGATGAAGCCTGAGAGTGCGGCGGTCGCCTTCTCGGCCTTGGCGTAACCGTAGGCGATGCAGATCGCAAAGAGAACCGAGATGTTACCATTGATAACGTTGCCGGCTGCTTTGATGAGCGTGCTAAAGATCACCATCGGCTCGGTGCCCAAAAACGGGCAGAGCGAGATGAGGTTAGCATTGGAAAGGGCGGAGCCCAGACCGACCAAAATGCCGGAAACGGGAAGGAGGAGGACCGGCGCCATGAGCACCTTGCCGAGTCTCTGGAACTCGCTGTAGAGCTTGCTTTCTTTCATGATGTTCCTTCGATGCGCGGGGAGTTAGGACAGGGTCGGCCAATAATCGCCGTTCGCTTCGATCAGGTCGTCGAGGATTTGGCGCGCGACGGTAGTCGAAGGGACGGTCTTGTTGATTGCGATGGCTTCGAGCGCCTTCTGGTAGGAATGCTCGTAATATGCGTCGACGGCGAGCTTTTCGCTGGCATTCTGCTCTTCGATAAGCCCCTTGTAAAAGGTGGGGATAGCAGGCTGGCTGATGGGCTCGGGGCCCCAAGAGCGCAGGTAGGCGGGAACCTCGACCATGGCGTCGTCGGGCAGATTGGGGATGGCGCCGTTATTCTCGACGATTACGAGATAACGTTCGCACTTGTTGTAGGCGATAGAGGCGGCTGCGTCGACGATAAAGTCGCCAAAGACCGTGAAGCTCTGTACGGGGCTCTTGTAATTGGCGGGATCTGCCAGGTACTTGTCGTGCTCGGCAAACATCTCCTTCTCGCGTCCGTTGATGACGTTGTCGGCGCGCGTCCAGTTGGGGTCCATGTCATCTGCCATGTCTTTGGAGTACAGGTAGTACTGCAGGTAGCTGTTGGGCAGATACTCGGGATAGTCCTTCACAATCTTGACGTATTGACCCCAGGTGTGCATCCAGTCCTTGTCCTTGTGATGCTTGTCGCTCACGGCCATGCCGTGCTCGAGAATCATCTGACGAAGCTCCGGCAGACGATCGCGCCCCTGCTTGTCGTAGATTTTGGTAAACCAGCCAAAGTGATTGAGTCCAAAATACATGGGGTCGATATCGCGCCAGCTGGGAAGTCCGAGCATCTTAGAGTACGAGAGCAAGATAGCCGTGGGCATATCGCAGATGTTAAGGATATGGTCGTTGCCAAACTCGCGACGCGTGGCCTCGGCGACAACTGCGGCGGGGTTGGAATAGTTGAGGATCCAGGCGTCTGGACTGTATTTCTTGGCGTAGCGTACGAGGTCGAAGACGCCGGGGATGGACCTGATGCCATAGGAGATCGAACCGCCGGCGCCGCAGGTTTCCTGTCCCACGCAACCGTACTTGAGAGGGATGCGCTCGTCCTGGCGACGCATCTGAAGGCCACCCTGGCGGATTTGCGCGAAGACGAAGTCGACATCGGTGAATGCCTTTTCGGGATCGGTCGTCACGACAACTTCGATGTCAGGAGCTTCCTGCTCGATGAACTGCTTCATGATGTCGTAGACGAGATGCATGCGCTTTTCGTCGATGTCGTACAGGGCGAGTTTGCGCAGCGGTAATTCGTTTTTCTTCTGCAACAGGCTCTGGATGATGCCAGGGGTGTGGGTGCTGCCGGCCCCGGCGATTACAACTGCTTTCTTGTCCATGTGGTAAACCCCTTTCGTGTGGATTGACCATTTCAGACTACGAAAGCTCTACCTGCGATTCTATCGATTTTCAGATTGCGAAAAACGATAGCGATAATCTTAACAGGATGCGTTTTGCGTGGTTAAATAGCGCCGGGAAAGATACTGACTTGGGCGGCAGGCGACGTGTTGCATGGCTGCGGGAGCGAACGCCAGGCGGTCAAAAGATGGTGGGCGGTGCTGCGTCTTTTGGCTGCAATTGCGCTACCCGCGGCGACGCTCCCAGCGAGCCAGCTTAATCGTCACCAGCGTGAGCGTCCAGGCCACAAGCGAGAACGCGGCACCCACTGCGCCCACGTACGAAATGCCAACGCTGCTTACCACGGCGCCGCCCACCGCGGTGCCAAACGAAATGCCGACGTTAAACGCCATGGGCTCAACCGAACTTGCGAGTACCATCGACTTGGGATGGCGGCTGCGTGCCACATCCATAAAGTGCGTGATGCACGACACCGAGAACAGGTACATGAGCAGCGCCAAGCTAAAGACAAAGACCAGCGCGAGCGGCATGGTGCCGCCCACAGCAAACAGCCCGAGTAATGCCGCAGCCTGCAGCACAAACGTCACAAGCAGCGCCTTCATGCCAAAGCGCGCATCGATCCATCCGCCCAGGATGTTCGAGATCAGGCAGAACACGCCATAGGCCATGAGCGTGGTGCTGGCTTCGACCGTGCCCATGCCCAGCACCTGCTCAAGATAAGGCGTCACGTAGCCGTAGAACACATAGACCGACCCCACGCCAAACAAAAAGATGAGCATGCCGGTGATGATGCTCGGTTCGCGTAGCAGACCCGCCTGCTCGCGAAAAGTGGCGGGCTCGTCGGTCTGTCCGGCGCGCGGCATAAACGCCACGAGCGCTCCGCAGATTAGAACGGCAAAGGCCAGCGTGCCGTACATGGCCACGTGCCAATCGAGCGTGTCGGCCACAAACTTGCCGATCGAAGTGACAAAGACCATTGCCACGGAAAACGCACCATATACTACCGAGATGGCAAGCGAAGTTTGCTGCGGGGACAGCAGCTCGGGGATGTACGTCACACCCACGGCGAGCAGTGCGCCAGAGACGGAGCCCAGGATGATGCGCGAGATGAACAGCACCTGGAAGTTGGGCGCCAGAGCCATGACAAGATTGCCCAGCACAAAGACGATGCCGTAGCACACGAGCAGCTGGTAGCGGCGAAAACGCCCCGTGCTGAGCGCAAGCACCGGCGTGGCGATGGCGTATACAAGCGCAAACACGCTGATGAGCTGGCCCGCGGTGGCAAGCGATATGCCGAGCTCCGTCGCCAGGTCGCTCTCGATGCCGATGACCACGAACTCGGAGCAGCCGAGCGAGAATCCCAACAGCACGAGCAGCGCCAGGCAAAGATTGGTGCGCGCAGGTGAAAGCGCGGCGGCGGTTGACTTGCTTTTAGGCGTGGTTGCGGCGGTCAAGGCTGTCACTCCAATGTCGCATGAATAAGCGGGATTCAATCCCTGCAACTCTAACAGAATGTGACAAAGAGACAGTCCCTTTGTCGCATTGCGCTGCCAGCCAGTCGCCCAAACCGTCACAACATTCGGCGAAAATCTCGAAATCGAGGAAAAGCGTCGAATGTTGTGACGGTTTTCCTGTCTGTGCCGGCGAGCTCCAGTGCCGTCTGGGGGTATAAGGCTAGCAAGTGTTTATTTGCGAGGCCTAAGGGGCGCCCCGTATGGATATCGATAACTTTGAATGGTGGTATAGCGAGGGCGAGGCTCCGGACGAGGAGTGGGACGAGCCCGTGCCGCGTGACGCGTCGAGCGACGAGGACGAGACCGGCAACGATGCCGTCGAGATGGACGCCGCCTCCGACCCCGTCGAGCCCCTGACCTTTGAACAGGCTTGGGCCCAGGCCGAGGCCGACGAGGCAAAGGCCGATGCCACGGCCACGCTGGGTGAGCCAGCCGACATGTCCATTTCGCCGGCAAAGACCCCGCAACCGCGCCACACCATCGACCCCGGCAGTACGGCATCTTTCAGCATTCTCGACGTGCCCGCGCAAGGCGCCCAGGCGCCTACGCCCACGCATCGCCCCGACCTGGCTCGTGAGGAAGACGCGGGCCGCCGTTCTCCGCTCGGCCCCATCCTCATCGCCTTCATGGCCGGCGTTATCGCCTGCTCGGCAATCGGCAGCATCTGGGGTCATGTCGAGCGGCAGCGCCAAGACGCCGCCAAGGTCGAGATGTCCGTCGAGCAATCGCTCAGCCGCACGCGCTCGGTGCATGTGTCGGTCGAGGTTAAGGACGGCGCGACGTGGGATACCGCGCGCGGCGACAGCCAAATGCTCGTCCATATCGTGGGCCGCACGCTCAGGGGACAAGCAATCGACGAGTACCAATACGTCAATTCCGAAGGTGACGGTATCGAGCTCAAGCCCGGCGACTACGAGCTCACGGTCGATGAGCCGCCCGTCGCCACCGACGGCACGCGTTACCGCGCCTCAAAGCGCATGGTCCCGGTGAGTTTTAATTCGCAAGCACCCGATACGGTCGATAGCGCGCCGCAGGGTGGGTTTGACCTTTATGCTATTGCTCAATAACTGCGCCTGCCGCTCAGCCCTGCTGCCAAGAGTGGGACAATAACCCTCGACACTGTTGTTTACTTTTGGAGGAAGTAGCATGTCCACCGTCACTACCATCAAGCGCGGCGGCCTCACCGCGGCCATCGATTCCATGGGCGCCCAGCTCACGAGCCTTGCCCTCAACGGCAATGAGTATCTGTGGCAGGGCGACCCGGCCTTTTGGGGCAAGCACGCGCCCATCCTGTTCCCCATCGTGGGATCGCTGCGCAACAACACGGCGACGTCTGCCGCCGGCACCTGCGAGATGGCGCGCCACGGCATCGCACGCATTGTCGAGCACAAGATCGTCGAGGTGTCGGAGGACAGTTCGTCCGTTACCTACGAGCTCACCGACACGCCCGAGTCGCTCAAGGCGTTCCCATTCCACTTTAAGCTCAACATGACCTATGCCCTGACCGGCGACGCCACCCTTACGCAGACCTTTGCCGTCACCAACACCGGCGACGTGGACCTGCCGTTCTCGGTGGGCGGCCACCCCGCATTTAACGTGCCCGCCCCCGGCGCCGAGGACGAGGCGTTCGAGGATTACGAGCTGGCGTTTACCGAGGCTTGGACTAACGAGGCCCCCGTCATCACGCCCGATGGCCTTATGACGTTCGAGGGTAGCTACAAGGCCCCCGATAACTCGGACGTGCTGCCCATCACGCACCGCAGCTTCGATAACGACGCCATCATGTTCACCGATACCCCGGGCTCCACGCTCACGCTGCGCGGCCGCAAGTCGGGCCACGGCGTCAAGATCGACTTTGAAGGCTTTAAGTACATCGGCGTGTGGTCTGCCGCCAACGACGCTCCGTTTGTGGCGCTCGAGCCCTGGACCGGCCACACCACCATGGACACCGAGGACGACGTCTTTGAGCACAAGGTCAACACCATCACGCTGGCGCCGGGCGAGACGGACGTCCGCAGCTTTAGCGTCACCTTGCTCTAGAGGTTCCGCCGTTCGGTCGATGCTGCGTGCCGTCCAGAGCGATAATTTGTCATTCAAAAGGCAAGGCATAGACCTTCTGGTCATGCCTTGTCTTTTTCATGCCACTTGTTCGCTCTGGACGTCGTTCGCCGGCATTGCCAAAACATCGACGTCCCCAACGACTACCATGTGTCTATTAATTTTTCGAGCTTGTACTGCACTGCTGGTCGCTGGCGTATATCCTGTTAAGTCGTCAGCATACGATTCAACAGGGAAGGCAGATTATGCATTCTCCCCATCAACGCGACACGCATCCACAGCCGGTATGCAGCCGCCGCATCTTCTTGGGTAGCGCTCTCGCTGCGAGCGCTTCCGTCGTCGCCGGCGCGCTCGCCGGCTGTCAGCGCCCGTCCACGCTCAAGGTGGTTCAGCCCACGACGGGCGGCGGTCGCGACGACCTGTCCGATTCCGTGATCGGCAAGGATAAGATCCGCATCGGCATGGAGGCGGCCTACGCCCCGTACAACTGGCAGGTTTCCGAGGCCAGCGAGTACACCATCCCCATCGACAACGTGCAGGGCGCCTATGCCGACGGCTACGATGTACAGATCGCCAAGATCGTCTGCAAGGCCCTCGGCGGCGAGCCCGTTGCCGTCAAGCAGAGCTTCTCGGGTCTCATCGATTCGCTCAACAACGGCCAGATCGACCTCATCATCGCCGGCATGAGCGCCACGCCCGAGCGCGAGGAGTCGGTCGGCTTCTCCGACCCGTATTTCATTGGCTACTTTGGTCTGTTCGTAAAAGAGGGCTCGCCCTACCAAAACGCCACCAAGCTCAGCGACTTTAGCGGCGCTACGGTCCTCGGCCAAAAGGACACTATGCTCGATACCGTCATCGACGAGATTCCGGGCGTTGTGCACAAAAATCCGGTCGATTCGGTCCCCACGGTATTTTCGAACCTGCTGCAGGGCACGTGCGACGCCGTGACCTACAACACCGAGAACGAGAAGGGCTATATGGCCCAAAACCCCGGTATCGTCCCCATCCATTTTGCCGAGGGCGAGGGCTTTAAGCAGGAGGTCGCGGCAAACGTCGGCTGCCGCAAGGGCTCGGACAAGCTCCTTAAGCTCATCGACAAGACACTCAAGGGCATTAGCCAAGAGGAACGCGACCAAATGTGGGACGCGTGCCTCGATCGTCAGCCGGCGTAGGGAGGTAGCATGAAAACCATCAATCGTCTGGCCTCCTTTATCAAGGCCGACCACCGTTATGTGTACCTGGGCACGAGCGTTATCGCGGCGCTCGGCCTGGCGTTTAGCCAGCGCAACCCCACGCCGCTGAGCTTCTTAGCCCCCACCGGTATCTTCCAGGATTGCCTTTGGGCGATTCTTTGGGCCTGGCTCGTCGTGTCGGCGGCGGCGCTCGTCACCAAACTCATGCACTGGAATGACTATCGAGAAACGTCGCCGTTCGCATCCGAGCGCTTCCGTCGTGGCGCACGCTTGGGCAGCTATGTCGTGGTTGCCATCGCGGCGATCTTTTTCGTGGACCGCTGCGTCATGTCGTTTATCGACCTGGTACAGGTGAGCATCGTCTCGGACTCCAACCCCAGCGACTTTTTGTCGAGCCTGGTCTACATGACCTACAAGAGCGGGGACTTCTTTATCCGCGGTATCGAGATTACCATCGCGCTTGCCACCTTCGGCACCGTCATCGCATTCTTCCTGGCGTTGCTCTTTGTGTTCCTGCGTATTCAGACCTTCGATCGCGTGGACAACGACCTGGTGCGCTTCTTTAAGAGCATTGGCCGCGGCTTTGCGACCATCTACTCCACCATCGTGCGCGGCACGCCCATGATGGTCCAGGGTCTGCTCATCTATTACGCGGGTTTCACCGTTTTGCGCGGCATGGGCTTCGAGACCGCCCAGGCCAACCAGATCTGGAGTACCTTCACCGCCGGCCTCGTCACCATCTCGCTCAACTCCACCGCCTACATGATGGAGGTCCTGCGCGGCGGCATCGAGTCCATCGACCCCGGCCAGGCCGAGGCGGCGCGTTCGCTGGGTCTGTCGCAGTGGCAGGCTATGCGCAAGGTCGTGTTCCCCCAGGGCATTAAAAACGCGATTCCGGCGCTCACCAACGAGCTCATCATCAACATCAAGGACTCGTCGGTGCTCTCGGTCATCGGCGTGTTCGACCTCATGTACGCCACCACCACCGTCGCCGGCGTGTACTACCGCCAGATGGAGGTCTACTGCGTGGCGCTCGTGGTCTACCTGATCCTGACGCTCGTGGCGAGCCGCCTGCTCGAAGCCTTTGGCAAAAAACTTGGTGCCGAGGCTCCGGCCACGCTGCCCAGCTCCAACTAGGCTCAAGACGAGGAGAATCATCATGGCAGATACCGCCACTACCGGCGTTGCGGCCGCCGCACAGACCAATGAGCCGCTCATCCGCGTCGAGGGCCTGCGCAAAAGCTTCGGCTCGCTCGAGGTGCTCAAGGGCATCGACCTGTCCGTTAAATCAGGCGAGGTCGTCACCATTATCGGCGCCTCGGGCTCGGGCAAGTCGACGCTGCTGCGTTGCCTCAACCTGCTCGAGACCCCGGACGCGGGCCACATCTGGTTCCACGGCCAGGACCTTACGGCCGAGCGCTGCAATATCAATAAACTCCGCGAGGACATCGGCATGGTGTTCCAGGGCTTTAACCTGTTCAACAACATGGATGTGCTCGACAACTGCACGCTCGCGCCCGTCACGCTCAAAAAGATGAGCAAGGCCGAGGCCGAAAAGGTCGCGCTGGAGCATCTGACGAGTGTGGGACTCGAAAAGTTCGCGCACGCCGCCGTGGGTCGCCTGTCCGGCGGCCAAAAGCAGCGCGTGGCCATCGCTCGTGCCCTATGCATGAATCCGCAGATCATGCTGTTCGACGAGCCGACCTCCGCGCTCGACCCCGAGATCGTGGGAGAGGTGCTCGAGGTCATGCGCAAGCTCGCTGCCGACGGCATGACCATGGTCGTCGTCACGCACGAGATGGCCTTTGCCCGCACCGTGTCCGATCGCGTGGTCTTTATGGACAAGGGCGTGGTCCTCGAGGACGCCGCGCCGGCCGAGCTCTTCGGCAACCCCAAGCACCAGCGCACCCGCGAGTTTCTCTCTCGTTATCTCGAGGACAAATAACCGACCGCAAACGCTTGCGTTGCAGGGCCGCTCCCGTGGGGCGGCCTTTGTCGTCACAATCGAAAGGATGTCATGGCCGAGGTTTGGCGCTTCTTTGCGCATGAGGACGATTTTGCCGATATAGACGAGGCAGGCGCGTGCGAGCGCTTGGGCCGTGTGCTGTCGTTTCCGACCATCTCGAGCATGGATGCCGGGGCGGTGGACTGGCAGCCCTTCGACGACCTGTGCGCCTATATGCAGCAGGCCTGGCCGCGCGTGTTTGCGGCGGGCGAGGTCGAGCTGATCGACCACTCGCTGTTGGTGATGCTTGGCGGCAGCGATCCGGCTCTTAAGCCCGTTATGCTCATGGGCCACATGGATGTGGTTCCCGTGGTGCCGGGTACCGAGGCCGACTGGACGCACGCCCCCTTTAGCGGACACGTGGACGACACCTACATCTGGGGCCGCGGCGCGATCGACATGAAGGACCAGGTCGCAGGCATTCTCGAGGCTGTCGAGTATGCGCTGGCGCACGGCTGGCAGCACGAGCGCACGCTGCTCCTGGCCTTTGGCCAGGACGAGGAGACGACGCAGCACGGTGCAGGCGCCATCGGCCGCGCGCTCGAGGAGCGCGGCATTGAGCTTGAGTACCTGATCGACGAGGGCGACTACCGCATCGTTCCGGCTGCCGAGTACAGCGCGGGCGAGGGCTGGCTTATGCATGCCGACCTCGCGGAGAAGGGCTATGCCGATATCGTGCTCAAGACGAAGAGCGAGGGCGGGCATTCCTCCAACCCCTACGGTGGCACATCGCTCGAGGTGCTCAGCCGTGCCATCACCGCAATCTGCGATATCGAGTGGCCGACGCGCGTGACCGATCTACTTGCCGCCCAGCTCGTCGAGTTGGGGCTCTACACGGCCGATGAAATTGCCGCCAACGGGGGTGTCATTGTCCGCGATTGCCTTGCCAGCAAGAAGCTCTATCCGCTGGTGACGACCACCTGCGCACCCACGCAGATCGAGGGTGGCAGCACCGGCGCCAACGTAATGCCGCAGGATATGTGGGCCAACATCAACTTCCGCATGCTCGAGGGCACGAGCGTGGTCGACGTTGTGGCGCGCTGCCGTGAGGCGGTTGCCGGGGCGGACCTTGCCAGTCGTGTCGAAGTGGAGCTGGGCCCCGGCAGCTCCGAACCCTCGCCGTCCCCGCGCATCGGTGGTCCCGGCCTCGAGGCGGTTCGCTCCATCGCCGCCCGCTATTTCCGTGATCCAAAGGGGACGGAGGAAAACGGATCATTCGAGCCAGTGGCAATTGTGCCCTCGACCGTGATCGGTGCTACCGACGCTGCCAACTACCAGCACATTTGCCCTGAGTGCATTCGCTTCTCGGCCTTTGTGGTTGATGACGACGAGTGTGATCGCGGCGTCCACGGCACCAACGAGCGCATCACCCGCCGCGCCTACCTCCAGGGCATCCGCTTCCTCATCGCTCTGCTTCAGACGCTCTAGAATGTGACAAAGCGACAGTCCCTTTGCTAGCCGTTGGGGACGTTCTTAAACGACTAGTCGTTAAGGAACGTCCCCAACGGCTACGTTCACTCATTCCGTGCGGGTTATATGCAGGTTTGCCTGCGCACGCTATCATGTATGGGTTAGACCGCAACTATGTACCCCATACGCGAAGGGATGCGCATGTATCTGAAGATCGACATGTTCTAGCCGGGCTTACCCCCGCAGCGGCGCCGTGCGCCCCATCAACTCTGCCGATTTTCACCTTCACGCATATAAAGGAGTCCCGCCATGCGCGACAAGCTCGAAAAGATTATCAAGGCCTACGAGGAGCTCGAGAAGAAGCTCTCCGACCCGGCCGTCGCCTCCGATATTAAGGAGTTCACGCGTCTCAACAAGGAGTACGCGCACCAGTCCGACCTCATCGCCGCCTCGCGCGAGTACATCGGCGCGCTCGATGACATCGATGCCGCCAAGGAAATGCTCCACGATACCACCGACGCGGACGAGAAGGAGATGCTCCAGATGGACATCTCCGAAAACGAGGCAAAGCTTCCCCAGCTCGAGGAAGACATCAAGTACATGCTCATCCCGAGCGACCCCAACGACGACAAGAACACCATCGTCGAGATTCGCTCTGCCGCCGGTGGCGACGAGGCGGCCATCTTTGCCGGCGATCTGTACAAGATGTACCAGCGCTTCTGCGAGTCGCGCGGCTGGAAGACCACCGTGCTCGACTCCAGCCCCAGCGAGGCCGGCGGCTTTAAGTCCATCGAGTTCAAGGTCGAGGGCGACCGCGTCTACTCCGTCATGAAGTACGAGTCCGGCGTGCATCGCGTCCAGCGCGTCCCCAAGACCGAGTCCCAGGGTCGCATCCAGACCTCTACGGCAACCGTCGCCGTGCTTCCCGAGGCCGAGGAGATCGACGTTCAGATCAACCAGTCCGACCTGCGCATCGATACCTACTGCGCCTCCGGTCCTGGCGGTCAGTGCGTTAACACCACCTACTCCGCCGTGCGCATCACCCACCTGCCCACCAACACCGTGGTGCAGTCGCAGGAGCAGCGTTCCCAGATTCAGAACCGCGAGGTCTGCATGCAGATGCTGCGTGCCCGTCTGTACGAGATGGAACTCGAGAAGCAGCAGGCCGAGCTCGGCGCCGAGCGCCAGAGCCAGATCGGCCACGGCAACCGTTCCGAGAAGATTCGTACTTACAACCAGCCCCAGGACCGCGTGACCGATCACCGTATCGGCTTCAACTCCACCTACAACGGCGTCCTTCTGGGCGATCAGCTCGGCACCGTGATCGAGGCACTCGCCGCCGCCGAGCGAGCCGAGAAGCTGGCGCAGGCTGTGTAGTGGGTTACGCGGTTTTGCCAAACCGCGTAACGGCTTGACGCTGCGCGCCGCCCAGAGCGACAATTTGTCATTCAAAAGGCAAGGCATGACCAGAAGGTCTATGCCTTGCCTTTTTCATGCCAACTTGTTCGCTCTGGACGTCGCTCGCTGTCCGTCCTCTGCCTGCGGCGTTGCCTTGCTCCGGATGCGGTATGCTCAACCTGTGGCGCCTTAGATGTAGTCATTGGGGACGTTCTTAAATGACTGGGTTGAGTAAAATACTTTTCGAGTTTATTTAATCTGCTTTGTTAGAAATTAAGCTGTCTACCTGCTCAAAGTAATTAACAGTCTTCATCTGATATTGAAAATATTGCTCGAAAAATCGTTCAAGAAGTCGCGGGGCGATTTTTGATGGGTCGCGCGTCAAGCGATGTGGCAAGTTCTTGGTTAGATATTGGTCAGTTTTGGGGCAACCTTGCCAAAAGCTTGACGGATGCAGATTTAGACGTCGACGAATGAACACTTCGATTGCGATTCAAGCAAAATTCTGGGCTGATTCTCGATAATCGCTTCCAATCGTTCCTTGCCGCGTGCCGCCCTCGCGTACAATCTGCTCCGACATTCGCGCGCCGTCCGGCGCTTAAGAGGGGAGGGCCCCATGGCAAACGAGATTTGGACCATCAAGCGTTGTCTCGAGTGGACCAAGGAGTACCTGGCCGAGCGCGGCGAGGAGCACCCCCGTCTTTCTGCCGAGTGGCTGCTCTGCGCTGCCACGGGTTTGGCACGCATCGACTTATATATGCGCATGGACGAGACGCTTAACGCGGCTCAGCTCGAGACCATGCACGCGGCCGTTGTTCGTCGCGCTAAAGGTGAACCGCTGCAGTACATCACCGGCAGCACGCAGTTTCGCATGATCGACGTCACGTGCGCCCCCGGCGTGCTCATTCCGCGTCCCGAGACCGAGATGCTCGTCGAGGAAGTCCTCAATTATCTGGATGCCGAGGTGCTGAGCCCCGAGGCTGCTGCCCGTCAGCGTGTTGAGCTGCCTTGGAACGATGAGGTCGAGGAGGCACGCAAGGCTGAGGCCGCGCTGGCAGACGAACGCGCGGCCGCCGAGCGCCGTGCCGCCAACCTGACGGCCGCCGATGAGGCTGCGCTGGGTAGCGACGTGCTCGGCAGCCGCGCCTATGCCGAGGAACTGGCCGACCGCGAGGCCGAGGAAGCCGCCGCGCAGGCAGCAGAAGCCGAAGCGGCAGAAGCAGAGGCCATGGAAACCCCCGAGCCCGAGCTCGACGAATACGGCATCGCCATTGAGGACAACGACCAACAGGCGACTCCCGCGCAAGATGCCGCCGAGGCCAACGTATCTGCCCCAGCCGAGCCCCGCACTGCCCGCGTTCTCGAGGTCGGCTGCGGCACGGGCTGCATTTCGCTCTCCCTTGCCTGGGAGCGCCGCGGGCACGTTACCTGCACTGCTACCGATATCGAGCCGCGCGCCATCGACCTTGCTACCAAAAACCGCGATGCGCTTGGCCTCACGTCCGACGAGGTCGCCTTCAGCCTCACGAACCTGGTGAGCTCCATCCCCCGCGAGGAGTGGGGCACCTTTGACGTGCTCGTCTCCAACCCGCCTTACATTCCGACCGACGTTATGCGCTCGCTGCCGCACGAGGTCAAGGATTTTGAGCCCGACCTGGCGCTCGAGGGCGGCGCCGACGGCCTCGATATCTTCCGCCGCCTGCTCAATGCGGCGCCTTACATGCTGCGCGCCGGCGGCCTGTTTGCCTGCGAGCTCTACGAGGGTGCCCTCGATGCCGCGGCCGAGCTCTGTCGCCAGGCAGGCCTTTCGGACGTGCGTATCGTCCATGACCTTACCGATCGCCCCCGCATCGTCCGAGCCATCGTCACCGAGCCTAAGCAGCGCCAGTAATATTTATTAACTGGTTAGCAAAAATTATAAAGTAGTTTATAATTAGGACGGCTGAAAGAGGTCGGCCCATGCAACCTCCTATCTTTCGGGAAATCATTGCCCTACCCAAGCACGATGGATTCGTGAAGGTCGCGCAAGTCGGTAGTCGTGCTAAGTATGTTTCTGGTGACCGTGTTGTCACCGTGAACGGCTCTGGTGGTGATCGACCAAAGAAGGGCACGTGGGCAAGTATTCGTCGCCAAGCTGGATGGTAGTTGGAGGCAAAATGAGGCAGCGATTTACCTATGACTGCGTTCTCATAAAAGAAGACGACGGTTACTGCGCCAGCTTCCCGCAGATTCCCGGCGCCTTTGCCGATGGCGATACACGCGAAGAAGCGATTGCCCATGCCACCGAGGCGCTGATGGCGTTTTTGGCCGACGACCTCAACAACGGTTTGACTCCGGCAGGGTACGAACACTCGGCCGAGGTCGTGGCCCTTTCAGTCGAAATCGACCACGAGGACGCTCGGGAAGCGGCGTGCCGAACATTTAAAGGCGCAGCGCTGGACCTCAAAGTCTCCGCTCCGCGGATTACCGCGCTGGTCAAAGCCGGAAAGCTCGATGTTGAACTCGTCGATGGCCGTCGGATGATAACGATAGACAGCATCGAGCGCTACGCCGCCCAAGAACGTCACGCCGGAAGACCAAAGAAGTCTGTAGCCTTCCAATAACCCCCTGACTTTCACCGACTACTAGAGCCGCTCACCAAACCAACATGCACTCTGGCCAAATAGGTTGAACGTTTCGTGCGAGAATGCCCCTCAGTAAACAAACTTGCACCAGAGCGTAAGGGGCTGGCATACACATGCAGACGGTCTATCGGGTATACGAGGGAACGCGCGAGCCGCATCGGCTCGCCGTCGAGCGCACGGCCGAGGTGCTCGGCCGCGGCGGCCTGGCCTTGATCCCGACCGAGACCGTCTACGGTGTCGCCGTGGCAGTCAACGCCTTCTCGGACGCCGTGCCCCAAGATACAAGCGAATTCCCATCGTGGCCGCGCGATCCGCAGGCTGTCGTCAATGGCGCCGCGGTCCCCGCGCTCGGTACCGGCTACCGCCGCATCTTTACCCTCAAGCGGCGCAAGCTCACCCAAACGGTCGCCTGGCTGGTTGATAATGCCGAAGCACTCGACCGCTATGGCGTGGATATCCCCGAAGAGGCTCGCGTACTCGCGCGACGATGCTGGCCGGGAGCCCTGACTATCGTGGTCAAGGCGGCCCCCTGCGTGCCGACCTTTATGCGTGCCGCCGACGACACGGTGGCTCTTCGCGCGTCGGCCTCGCCTGTGGTCCAAGCGCTCATCCGCGCCTGCGGCAGTCCCCTTGCCTGTACGAGCGCCAACACGCACGGCGCGCCCTCGCCGGCAAGCTTTGCCGCCGTCGAGGGTCGCATCCTGGAGGGGGTCGATGTTGCCGTCGACGCCGGCGAGACCCCGTGTCGCGACGCCTCGACCATCGTGTCGTTCCAGCACGGCGGGCTCCAGATCCTGCGCCAAGGCGCACTTCCCGCATCAGAGATCGAACGGGTCCTGTCCGACCCGATGCAATAGAAAGGTGTAAGCGATGTCGTTGAATCTGGGCAGCCTGGGCATGGAAGATGCCTCGTTTAACTTTGGCGGTTCCTACATCATGGCGCTCGACTGCGGCACCACCTCGGTACTTGCGACCATCGTCGACGAGTACGGCTGCATCGTCGCGCAGGCACGTCGTAGCGTCAAAACCAGCTTCCCGCGTCCCGGTTGGATAGAGCAAGACCCCATGGAGGTGCTTGCCAGCCAGATCGGCGTGATGATGGAGGTCCAGTTTAAGAGCGGCATCCATTCTGACCGCATCGCCGCCATCGGTATCTCCAACCAGCGCGAGACCACGGTGGTGTGGGACCGCATAAGCGGCCAACCCATCTATAACGCCATCGTGTGGCAATGCCGTCGCACCGCACCTCTGATCGACGAGCTGGTCGAGCGGGGCGCAGAAGAGCTGGTGCGCTCCCGCACGGGACTCACGCTCGATCCGTATTTCTCGGCTTCCAAGGTGCAGTGGATCCTCGACAACGTCGACGGTGCGCGTGAGAGCGCGGCGGCGGGCGACCTCATGTTCGGCACCATCGACACCTGGCTCATCTACAACCTCACCGGCAGTCAGGTCTTTGCCACCGACTACACCAATGCCAGCCGCACGGCACTCTTTAATATCCATACGCTCGATTGGGACGACGACCTGCTGGCGCTCTTTGACGTTCCACGTTCCATGATGCCCGAGGTTCGTTGGAGCTCGGGCGACTACGGCCGCGTCGCGAGCGACATCATGACCAACATGCCGCCCATCATGGGCGTGGCGGGCGACCAGCAGGCGTCGCTGTTCGGCCACTGCTGCTTCCATCCCGGCCAGACCAAAAACACCTATGGCACGGGTTGCTTTATGCTCATGAACACCGGCGACGAGGTCGTCGAATCCAAGAACGGTCTGGTCTCCACGATCGGTATCGCCGCGGACGGCAAGATCAGCTATGCACTCGAGGGCTCCATCTTTGCTGCCGGTTCCACCATGAACTGGCTGCGCAACAACATGGGCATCATCTCGAGTGTGAGCGAGTCGGCACAACTCGCCGCTTCGATCAACGACAATGAGGGCTGCTACTTCGTCCCCGCCTTTGCGGGTCTGGGCGCTCCCTGGTGGGACCCGCATGCCCGCGGTATCGTGTGCGGTCTGACCGGCGCCTCGAGCCGTGCGACCATCGTACGTGCCGCCTGCGAATCCATGGCATATCAGAGCTACGACGTGCTGCGCGCCATGGAGCAGGACGTGGGACTTTCGATTGAGCGCCTGTCCGTCGATGGCGGTGCCTCGTGCAACGAGTTCATCATGCAATTCCAGGCCGATCTGCTGGATATCCCCGTGTTGCAGTGCGAGACGGTGGAGACCACGGCGATCGGTGCCGCGTACTTGGCGGGTCTTGCCGTCGGCTATTGGGAAGACCTGGAAGAACTGGAGCAAAATGCCCAGATCGTTAGGACCTTCCTTCCCCACATGTCCGCCGAGCGCCGCGAACAAAACCTTGCGGGCTGGTGTGATGCAGTCAAGCGCTCGCTCAGTACCGCACAGTAGGGCTGCGATGGGCTGCTCGATACAACAAACCGCTAAACTAATGCACGGCGCGCGGCAACAACATCGCCATGCGCCTTGCCAGCAAGGCCATCTTCCGGCCGCAACGAAAGGGGCAATCAACCCATGACCGTCACCTACGATACGTCCCGTGTGACCCTTGTCGATCACCCGCTCGTCCAGCATAAGCTGTCGATTCTGCGCGACAAAAACACCGGCACCAACCAGTTCCGCCAGCTCGTGCGCGAACTCGCACTTTTTGACGGCTACGAGGCCATGCGCGACCTGCCCATGGAAGACGTCGAAGTCGAGACCCCCATCACCACCGCAACGTTTAAGCAGCTCGCCGGCAAAAAGCTCGCCATCGTTCCCATTCTGCGTGCAGGCCTTGGCATGGTCGATGGCATCCTCGACTTGGTACCCTCCGCTCGCGTGGGCCACATCGGTATGGAGCGCGACGAGGTTACCCACGAGCCGCATGAGTATTACTGCAAGATGCCCAAGGATATCGACCAGCGCATCTGCCTGGTCGTCGACCCCATGCTCGCCACGGGCGGTTCGGCCGAGATGGCCATCAGCTACCTGCGCGAGCGCGGTGTCAAGGACATCCGCATGCTGTGCATCGTCGCGGCCCCCGAGGGCCTCAAGTCGCTGACTGAGAAGGACCCCGATGTGCATATCTATACCTGCGCCATCGACGACCATCTCAACGAAGCTGCCTACATCGTTCCCGGCCTGGGCGACGCCGGCGACCGCATCTACGGCACGCTGTAATCTCTGGGCCATACCGGCTAACGTCGAAAATACGAAGAAATGGTGCGCGCGGGCGAGCAAAAGACGACCACGCGCACTCCTGTTAACGGACGTTTTGCCCTGCAGGGTTCGAGAAAAACGTATTACCGTACCTGCGGCATAAAGAAGGTCTTAAGAAAACGAACAGGTGCGTATTAACCGATGCTTTTTCGGTTGTACTTTAGCGATTGGCTCGTACAATAGTCACCAATGTTTGGCGGGAACTGTTCTGTAAGGCGTTAAAAAGGAAAGTGAGGACGCCAGTGTTTCAGATAGCCGATCTGCTCGCTATCGTTGCAGGTGCCATCGCGGGCGCGATTGCCTTCCTTCCCTTTGTCTTTACGCTCAAGCCGGTTCTTGACGATAAGCAGAATGCGGACATGCTCAAGGGTATGGTGAGTCTCGCGGTCTCGGCAATCGCGTTGCTTGTCTTTACCTTGGTTGTGTTTGTGTTGTTCGGAGAGGCATTTCGCATGTTCCTCCTGGGCGAGGCGATCGGCTTCGTGGCCTTTATGGCCGCCTGCGCGGTTCGCGTCGCCAAGGCGCTGCGAGATCCTCATGAGGTCGAAAGGTAAGTCGTGGAAATTTTTGAAAAGCTGCCTGATGAGATTAATCATCTGGTCAGCGAGTTCAGCTCCACCCCTGTCGTGGGCGATCTGAGCTGCGGCATCACGCAGTACTCGTTTTGGCTGATCGTCTCCACGATCGTGCTCCTGATCGTCCTGGCCGTGTTCAAGAAGAAGCAGACCCTGGTTCCCAAGGGCTTCTTCGTCAACGGTTTCGAGTACATCATCGAGTACGTCGAGAACGATATCGGCAAGGGTGTCGTGGGTGAGAACTGGAAGAAGCACTTCCCGTTCCTGTGCTCGCTTTTCCTGTTCATCCTGATCAATAACATGATCGGCCTGATCCCGGGAATGAAGCCCGGCACCGGCGCAATCGGCTCCACCGCCGCACTCGCCATTTTCGCCTTCGTGTACTTCATCTACTACGGATGCAAGGCTCACGGCGTGATCGGCTACATCAAGAGCCTCGCCCCGCAGGGCGTGAGCTTCCCGATGAACGTGCTCGTGTGGGTCGTCGAGCTTTTCTCGACCTTCCTGCGCCTCATCACGCTCGCCGTCCGTCTGTTCTGCAACATGTTCGCAGGACACGTGGTCATGGGCTCGTTCGCCATCATGGCGAGCATGTTCATGCAGCCGCTGCTTCAGCAGGTTTCCGCGGCCCACGCCGTCGGCGCCCTGCCTTCGCTGGCCTGGCTTGCCATCCTCATCCTGATCTATGCGATCGAGCTTGTGGTCGGCGCCATCCAGGCTTACGTCTTCACGGTCCTTACCGCCGTGTATGTCTCCGAGGCAGAGGAGGTCGCGGAGGAGGAGTAATCTTCCGTTCGCGCCTTAAAGGTAAGGCAATTCGTTAAACCGCCGGTGCCCGTACCCATGGAGCCCGGCAGTTATAAAAAGGTTATCCTGCGTGAAATAAGACACGCACGACAAAGGAGGAATCGTGGGAGTTATCGGTTACGGTCTCGGTGTTATCGGCGCTGGTCTTGCTATCGGCCTGTCTGCTCTGGGTGCTACGGGTGCTATGGCCCGTCAGCCTGAGGTCCAGGGCCGCGTGTTCACCGTCTTCATCATGGGCTCCGCCTTCGGCGAGGCTCTGGCTCTGATCGGCTTCGTTGTCGCGCTGATCGTTAAATAGCACGGAGCGTCAAGTATGAATCTTTCATCCCAGAAGAGCGCGATCGCACTCTCCGCGTCCGCGGCCGCGCTGCTTATGCCGGTTTCCGCGTTCGCCGAGGACGGCGCTGCCGGTGCGGACATCCTCATCCCTAAGATGGCGGAGTTCATCCCGGCGCTTATCGCCTTCCTGATCATCTGGATCGTGCTGGCCAAGGTCGCCCTGCCGGGCATCATGAAAACCATGGAGGAGCGCGGCAAGAAGATCGAGGAGAGCCTCGACGAGGCCGAGAAGACCAAGCAGGAGGCTATCGCCAAGCGCGCTGAGTCCGACTCGATCGTCACCGACGCCCGTCGTCAGGCTGCCGACATCGTTCTCGAGGCCCGTAAGGACGCCGAGTCCGAGCGCGCCCGTATCATCGAGGCTGCTCACAAGGAGGCCGAGGAGATCATCGCCAAGGCCCATACGACCGTCGAGGACGAGCGCAAGTCCATTTACGCCGGTGCCGCGAGCTCCATCGCCGACCTGTCCGTTGCCGTCGCCACCAAGATCGTGGGCGAGGCACTCGAGGACGATGCCGAGCAGAAGAAGCTCATCGAGCGCTACATCCAGGAAGCAGGTAGCCTGAATGCCGACTAGCCGCTATCAGGACAAGGTGCTCGAGACCTACGCGCGCTCCCTTCTGGAAGCCGCTAAGGCCGAGGACCATGTGTTTGAGGACCTCGAGATGATCGAGCGCCTGGCTTCTGCCAGCCCCGAGATCATCGCCGTGCTCGACACCATGTCCAAGCGCGACCAGCTCGACCTTCTTCCCAAGGTGGCAGCTGCCTTTAAGTATGTTGCCGAGGAAGACGAGGATGTAGTGGGCGTGACCGTCACCACGGCGATCCCGCTCGACGACGAGCTGCGTCAAACCATCACTAAGAAATGCGAGCAGGACTTCGGCCGCAAGGTATTCCTTATCGAGCAGGTCGACCCGTCTATCGTGGGCGGCCTGGTGCTCGAGGCCCGCGGCGAGCGTCGTGACATTTCCGTCAAGACGCAGCTGCGCATCGCGCAGGAGACCCTCGCAAACTCTGCTAATTCGTACGGAGGTGAAGCCTAATGTCCGAAACCCTCAATGCCCAGGATATCGCCAAGAAACTGCAGGAGCAGCTCACGAGCCTCTCCGCGACGGTCGATACGCATGAGGTTTCAACGGTCGATGAGGTAGGCGACGGCATCGCGCGCGTCTCCGGCCTCAAGAGCGCCATGGCAGGCGAGCTTCTGGAGTTCAAGAGCTCCGATACCGGTGAGACCGTCTTCGGCCTTGCCCAGAACCTTGACCGTGACGAGGTCGGCGCCGTTCTGTTCGGTGCCGTCGACTCCATCAAGGAAGGCGACGAGTGCCGCACCACTGGCCGCGTTATGGATATCCCCGTGAGCCGTGCCATGCTCGGCCGCGTCGTCAATCCGCTCGGCCAGCCCATCGACGGCCTGGGCGACATCGTCGCTACGCACCGTCGCCCCATCGAGTTCAAGGCTCCCGGCGTCATCGATCGTACCCCGGTGTGCGAGCCGGTTCAGACCGGTCTGCTCGCTATCGACTCCATGGTGCCTATTGGCCGCGGTCAGCGTGAGCTCATCATCGGTGACCGTAAGACCGGTAAGACCGCCATCGCCATCGACGCTATCCTCAACCAGCGCGGCAAGGGCATGGTCTGCATCTATGTCGCCATCGGCCAGAAGGCCTCCACGGTTGCCAACATCCGCGAGACCCTCGCTCAGCACGGTGCGCTCGACTACACCATCATCGTTTCGGCCACCGCTGCCGATTCCGCCCCTATGCAGTACATCGCGCCTATGGCCGGTGCCGCTATTGGCGAGTTCTTTATGTACAACGGCGAGGACGGCAAGCCCGCCAGCGAGACCAACCCCGGCGGCCACGTGCTCGTCATCTACGATGACCTGTCCAAGCAGGCTGTGGCCTACCGTCAGATGTCGCTGACGCTGCATCGTCCGCCCGGACGCGAGGCCTATCCTGGCGACATCTTCTACCTGCACTCTCGTCTGCTCGAGCGTGCCGTCAAGATGTCCAAGAAGAACGGTTACGGCTCCATGACGGCACTGCCGATCATCGAGACCCAGGACGGCGACGTCTCGGCCTACATTCCGACCAACGTCATTTCCATTACCGATGGTCAGATCTACCTGCAGTCCGAGCTCTTCTTCCAGGGTCAGCGCCCGGCAGTCGACGTGGGTATCTCCGTGTCCCGCGTCGGTGGCGATGCGCAGACCAAGGCCATGAAGCAGGTCGCCGGCAACCTCCGTCTGGACCTCGCTTCCTATCAGGAGCTCGCTGGCTTTACGCAGTTCGGCTCCGACCTCGACGAGGCTACTCAGAAGCAGCTGACCCACGGTGCTCGCATGACCGAGCTCCTGAAGCAGCCGCGTTACAAGCCGTTTGAGGTTGGCGAGCAGATCGTTACGCTGTTCGCTGGCAACGAGGGCTTCCTGGATGACCTGGAGATCGCCGACGTGCTGCCCTTCCGTGCCGAGCTCATCGAGTACATGGACAATGGCTTTGGTTCGCTGCTCGACAAGGTTCGCGCCAAGAAGATCGATGATGACACCAAGGCTGAGCTCTTGCGCGTCATCGGCGACTTCAAGCAGCAGTTCATGGCCAAGCACCATTCGGATGTTTCTGGATCAGAGGAGAACTAAGCCCCATGGCCAACCTTCGCGACATTAAGAAGCGAATCTCCTCGGTTACCACGACCAAGCAGATCACGCGCACGATGGAGATGGTCTCTACGGCCAAGATTCGTCGTGCCCTCGATCGCTCCAAGCAGGCCGAGCCCTATAAGGAGGCGCTGACCGACGTCATGTTGACGGTCGCCGGCGACGCCTCCTGTTCGGGCACCGATCCCATGCTGCAGAAGCATGAGAGCGTCAAGCATGGCCTGATTGTCGTTATTGCCTCGGACCGCGGCCTTGCCGGCGGTTTCAATACGACGGTGGAGCGCACGGCCGAAAAGCTCGCCGCTTCTTGGGCGAACGACGGCATCGAATGCGAGATCATCGCGTGCGGGCGTAAGCCGGCCACGTATTTCCGTGACCGCGCAAACGTTGTCATGCACTTTGAGGGCAACTCCTCTGAGCCCGATTTCAATCAGGCCCGCATGATCTCCTCTCATATCTGCGATGCGTATCGTGCCGGTGAGCTTGACCGTGTCGAGCTTGTCTACCACCACGCCAAGAACCGCGTGGATCAGGAGCTTCGCGTCGAGCATCTGTTGCCGCTCGACCCCGAGATGATCGCTATGGCCCACGGTCCGCGTAAGAACGAGACCGACGCCCCTAAGCGCATCTCGTCCACGTTCGAGTTCGTGCCCTCTCCCGAGCATGTTCTCGGCAAGCTTGTGCCGTCTTATATCCTGACGGTCATCTACCAGGCCCTGATCGATTCGGCGGCTGCCGAGCAGGGTGCACGCCGCAAGGCCATGCACTCCGCGACGGAAAACGCCACCGCGATCATCTCGACCCTTACCCGCACGTATAGTCGCGTGCGCCAGGCTTCGATCACGACCGAGATTAACGAGATCGTCGGCGGAGCCTCAGCATTGGAGGAACAGTAATGGCTAATAACACCGTAAAGCTTGCGGTCGAGGAAGCCACCAAGAAGACGACTGCCGGTGATGGTCGCATCGTGCGAATCATCGGCCCTGTCGTCGACGTCAAGTTTGACGGCGCGGTGCCCCCGATCTACAACGCGCTCACGGTCGAGGCCGAGACCCCGATCGGTCATCTGAGCACGATCCTCGAGGTCGAGAGCCAGCTTCCGGGCGGCGTCGTCCGCACGGTCGCCATGTCCTCGACCGACGGCCTGCAGCGCGGCCTCATCGCCACCGATACCGGTGAGCCCATGAAGATGCCCGTTGGTCCCAAGACGCTCGGCCGCATTTGGAACGTCATGGGCAAGCCCGTCGACGGCAAGCCCATGCCCGAGGTGGAGGAGTTCTACCCCATCCACCATGCAGCGCCCCGTTTCGACGAGCTCACCACCAAGACCGAGATCTTCGAGACCGGCATCAAGGCCGTCGACCTGCTCGAGCCCTACATCCGCGGCGGCAAGACAGGTCTGTTCGGCGGCGCCGGCGTCGGCAAGACCGTTCTGATCCAGGAGCTCATCAACAACCTCGCCCAGGAGCACGGCGGCACCTCGGTGTTCACCGGCGTCGGCGAGCGTACCCGCGAGGGCACCGACCTGTTCCTCGAGATGAGCGAGTCTGGCGTTATCGACAAGACCTGCTTGGTCTATGGTCAGATGAACGAGCCGCCCGGAGCGCGTCTGCGCATCGGTCTGGCCGGCCTTACCACCGCTGAGTACTTCCGCGATCGCGGCCAGGACGTTCTGCTGTTCATCGACAACATCTTCCGCTTCTCCCAGGCAGGTTCCGAGGTTTCCGCACTGCTGGGCCGTATGCCGTCCGCCGTTGGTTACCAGCCCACGCTGGCAACCGAGATGGGCGACCTCCAGGAGCGCATTACCTCGACCAAGACGGGCTCCATTACCTCCGTCCAGGCTGTCTACGTCCCCGCAGACGACCTGACCGACCCGGCGCCTGCCACGACGTTTACGCACCTCGACGCCACCACGGTTCTTTCGCGTAGCATTTCGTCGCTCGGCCTGTTCCCGGCTATCGACCCGCTCGCATCTTCCTCCGACGCTCTCGATCCCTCGATCGTCGGCGAGGAGCACTACCGTGTCGCCGTCAAGGTCCAGGAGCTCCTGCAGGAGTACTCCGACCTTCAGGACATCATCGCCATTCTGGGTATGGACGAGCTGTCCGAGGAGCAGCGCCTTACGGTCAACCGTGCCCGTAAGATTCAGCAGTTCCTCTCGCAGTCCTTCCACGTCGCCGAGAAGTTCACCGGCAACCCCGGTGTCTACGTCCGCGTCGAGGATACCGTCCGCTCTTTCGCCGAGATTGTCGACGGCAAGGCCGATGACCTGCCCGAGCAGGCTTTCCGCTATGCTTCCACGATTGAGGACGTGCGCGAGCGCGCCCGCAAGATGGGGGAGAAGTAGGTTATGCGTATCCGCATCGTGTGCCCCGTGAGCTGCGCCTATGAGGGCGACGCTGCGTTTGTGTCGATTCCGTCCACGGATGGCGAGTTTGGCGTTCTGCCTGCTCACTCCAGCGAGATCTGCACGATCGACCGCGGTTACGTTCGCGTTTCCGATAAGGCCATGGGCACTGTCGACCACACGTTTGCCGTGGCCGGCGGCTATGCCCAGGTTGCGGACGATGTCGTGACCGTTCTCGCCGAGCGCGCTTGCGATTTGGCGACCGTCGATGCCGACAAGCTTAAAGCTGATATTCAAGGTTTTGAAGAGAAGCTGGGTAATTTGTCGGAGGATGATGCACGCCGCGCCTACCTCTATAATGAAATCGCATGGTGTAAGCTCAAGCTTGCCCAATAGTCAAACGATTTAGCGTTCGACCATTTGCGAACACATCATGCCCGGGATGGCCCAGCCACCCCGGGCATGCTTTTTGAAAGGGTAGACCTTGGATATTATCCGCGTTGAGGGTGGCCACGCCATCGGAGGCTCCGTGCCCGTCTCGGGCGCCAAGAACTCCGCGCTCAAACTCATGGCGGCAACGCTTTTGGCGCCGGGCAAGACGACGCTGCAGAACGTGCCCGATATTTCCGATGTCCACGTGATGGGCAAGGTGCTCAAGGGCATGGGCGCTACGATCGATGTTCTCGACGAGCACACGCTCGAGATTGATACCTCTCAGGTCGATTCTTGGGAGGCCCCCTACGAGCTCGTTGCCAAGATGCGTGCTTCCACAGCCGTGATGGGACCCCTGCTGGGTCGCTTCCATCGCGCCAAGATCGCCATGCCGGGCGGCTGCAACCTGGGTGCTCGCAAGATCGATATGCACATTCTTGGTCTCGAGGCCCTGGGCGTTGAGTTCGATACCGCCCACGGTTACATCAACGCTAATGCGCCCCAAGGTCTGCGCGGTACCACCGTCACGCTCGAGTTCGCCAGTGTCGGTGCGACCGAGAACCTCATCATGGCCTCTGTGCGCGCGAAGGGTACCACGGTTATCGACAATGCCGCCCGCGAGCCCGAGATCGTCGATCTCGCCAACATGCTCAACGAGATGGGCGCTAAGATTGTCGGCGCCGGTACGCCTGTCGTGACCATCGAGGGCGTGGAAGAGCTGCATCCCGTTACCCATCGCGTAGTGGGCGACCGCATCGAGGCCGGCACCTTTATCGTCGCCGGTGCGTTGATGGCCGACGATCGCGGTGTCGATGTCACGGGCTTTTGCCCCATTCACTTGGGCATGGTGCTCAAGAAGATGGAGCTTATGGGCATCGATTGCGAGCGTACCGACGACGGCGTCCATGTGAGCCGTGCCGAGCGTATCAAGCCGGTCGACATCCAGACGCTTCCGTTCCCCGGCTTCCCGACGGACATGCAGGCGCAGATTATGGTGCTCTCCGCCCTTGCCGACGGCAGTTCCGTTATTACCGAAAACATCTTCGAGAATCGCTTTATGTTTGCCTCTGAGCTGGTGCGCATGGGTGCCGACATTCGTATCGAGAGCCATCATGCCATGATTCATGGCGTCAAGGGCTTCTCGGGTGCACAGGTTACCTCGCCCGACCTGCGTGGTGGAGCGGCCCTCGTCGTAGCGGGCTTGATTGCCGACGGGACGACCGAGGTTTCGGCCATCCATCACATCAAGCGTGGCTACGAGCAGTTTGTCGAAAAGCTGCAGGCGCTTGGCGCGCATGTCGAGCATGCTACCGTCCCCGATCCCGTCATCTACTAATACAGGTTGCCTATGTTTAATAAAAAGCCCCTCGCGGATACCACCGCCCGAAGACCCTCAACTGGTGCGCAGGCCAAGATCTACAGTCGCGATAACGTGGCTCGCTATTCCGAGCGCGCTCGTCAACGTCGTCGTAGCCACACGATTCGTCACGTCGCGCTCATTGTCGTGCTTGGTGTGCTGCTGAGTGCCACTACCGCTGCCGGCCTGTGGTTTGCCACCATTATGGGCAAGCTCGGCGATTCTAATGTCATTACCGACAATCTGCGTCGGGTTCTGGTTGACACCGATGAGGCAAAGGATCCGTTCTACGTGCTGCTTCTTGGCAACGACGGCCGTCCGGGCGAGGATACGTATCGTGCCGACTCGATTATCCTGGCACGCATCGACCCCACGCAAAAGCAGGCGACGCTCATTTCCGTTCCGCGCGACACCAAGGTCGAGTACAAGGGCGAGACCATGAAGATCAACGCCTGCCATACCGTTGGCGGCGCCGAGGCCATGGTCGAGGCGGTCAACGAGCTGTGCGGTGTTCAGATTTCCCACTATGCCGAGGTCAGCTTCGACGGTATGCAGGCGCTGATTGATTCGGTTGGCGGTATCGACATTAACGCAACCGATGATGTTGACGACCCCGAGCACCTGGATATTAAGATTACCGCTGGCCAGCAGCATATGGACGGTGCCACCGCCCTTACCTATGCCCGCTGCCGCTACACCTATGCCGACGGCGATTACACGCGCATGCGCCACCAGCGTCAGGTGCTTGGCGCCCTTGCCAACCAGATTCTCAATAACTTCGATGCCACGAAGATCTTTGGCCTGGTTAATTCGCTGTCCGATATGCTCGTAACCGATATGAGCGTTCAGGATATCGTGGCTACGGTCAATGCCATGCGCGGTATGGATGTCGACGGTATCTACTCGGCCAACCTGCCCTCGTACGCCGACGACAGCACCATGATCGACGGAGTGAGCTACGTCTTTGTCTACGAGGACGAGCTCAAGGAAATGATGGAGCGCGTCGATGCCGGCAAGGATCCCAAGGGTCCCAACACCATGGGTCTTTCCGACGGTTCCAGCTCTACGATCGGCGACCTGAACAACAACACGTCTGACGACTACGCAAACGGTACCGCAACCTCATCGGTCAGCTCTGACGATTCCGATGACTCAAGCGATTCAAGCGATTCAAGCGATTCGGACTACTACGAAGAGCCCACCGGCGACGGCAACGGTTACGAAGCCAACTACTAGAGTTACGCGGTTTTACCAAACCGCGTAATCAGTTGACGCTGCAAACCCGCCAGAGCGGCAATCTGCCTTTCAACTTCGGCGGCATGATCAAAAGATCAATGCCACCTCGTTTCAAGGCACCTTGCTCGCTCTGGCGGGATTTCGCTGTCGGTGCCAAAACATCGGCGTTGCCGGAACACTTGGCACTTGGGGACGTTCCTTTTGTGCCGGCAGTTTGGGACACTCCTTGCGTTAAGAGGCTGGCGTGCGTTAACCTATTCTCGTTGCAGTAAAAAATCGCCCCGTTCTTGGTTGAGGACGGGGCAATTCGTCTTTTGGACTTGTGCAGCCAGGCTTATGCAAAGCGGGCGACGAGCTCCTGGAGCACGTCGGTCATCTTGACGAGCGAACTGACCGGGACGAACTCGTTGACGCCGTGGTAGCAATAGCCGCCGGTGGAAAGGTTGGGGCAGGGCAGACCGCGGAACGACAGCTGAGCGCCGTCGGTGCCGCCACGAATCGGCAGCACTTGGGGCTCAACGCCGCAGGCAAGGTAGGCTTCCTTGGCAACATCAATAAGCTCGGGATAGTCACGAACGATCTCGGCCATATTTCGATACTGCTGCTTAATCTCGACTGTCACGCGCTCCTCACCCAGACGCTGGTTGAGCATCGAGGCGGCGGCATCAATAAGGTCGAGTTTCTGCTGGAACTTGGCGGCGTCATGGTCGCGGATGATATAGCGCGCTGTGGCGTGATCGACGGTCGCAGATACACCCTCAAGGTGATAAAAGCCCTCGTAGCCTTCCGTATACTCCGGGCGCTGCACGTAGGGGAGCAACGCGTTGAAGTCGCAGAACAGATTGCCTGCGTTGACCATACGGCCCTTAGCGTCGCCCGGGTGGATGGACTGGCCCTCAAAGCGGACGGTCGCCTCGGCGGCGTTAAAGCACTCCCACTCCAGCTCGCCGATGGGGCCGCCGTCGACCGTGTAGGCGTACTTGCAGCCAAAGGTATCGATATCCAACAGCTCGGCTCCGTGGCCGATCTCCTCGTCAGGGCAGAAGCAAATGCCGAGTGCGGGATGGGGCAGAGAAGGGTCCTGAGCGATGCGCGCGACAAGCGACATGATCTCGGCGACGCCTGCCTTGTCGTCTGCGCCCAGCAGCGTGGTGCCATCGCTGCAGACCAGGTCCTCATCCGCGAGGTCATTCAGGGCGGGAAGCTTGGCGGTACTCATGGCAACGGGTTTACCGTCAACCGTGCCGCAGACCAGATCGCCGCCTTCGTAGTGCACGATGTGCGGCTTCACGCCGGCGCCCGGTGCAACTTCGGTGGTGTCGAGATGGGCGATCAGGCCCAGGGCGGGCTTGTCCTCAGCGCCCGCACTTGCGGGGATATGCGCGCAGACATAGGCGTGCTCGGTCACGTGGGCATCTTCCGCACCAAGCTTGCGCAGCTCTTCAGCCAGCACGTTGGCAAGGTCAAACTGAACGGCGCTCGAGGGTACCTGGTCGCAGTTTGCATCCTCGGACTGCGTGTTGATCTGGACGTAGCGCAAAAAGCGTTCGAGGACATCGGGGCTCGTGGTGGTGTTTTCCATAAAGACCGCTCCAATCTTGGTCGTCGTGTGCAACAAGAACTCTAGCACGGTATGCCACGGCATACCACGACGCTTGGATGGGGTAGAATCAGCCATTGAATGCAGAAGGGACGGAAGATCATGGATACGACAAATAGCTCGCGCGAACTACATCTGACGGTGGCGAACGAAGACTACTTGGAGTGCATGGTTCGCATTGAAAGCGAAGAGGGGGAAACCAACGGCGTGCGATCGGTCGACATCGCGCAGCGCCTTGGCGTCTCCAAGGCATCGGTCAATAAAGCGGTTTCGGCGCTCAAGGCATCCGAGCTTGTCGAGCAATCGCACTACGGCAAGGTAATCCTGACCGATCGCGGTCGCGAGGTTGGCACGGCTATCTGGTACCGTCATCGCCTCATCCGCACGTTTTTGGTTCAGGAGCTCGGTGTCGAATTTGAGCGAGCCGATTCCGAGGCCTGCATGATGGAGCATGCGCTATCCGAGGACACGATGAGCCGCTGGCTCGCCTATCTCGAAAAGCAGGGAATCAGCGTCGAGGAATAGCGGGATATATATGGATACGAGTTATTACAACCGCTTTGGTGCCGAGGAACTTACGCGCCGCTTGTCGAGCGAGACCTTGTTGGCGCAGGGCCCCATGGGCAGTGTTCTGTTGAGTGAGTACGATGCCGCCGACATTCCACCGGCGTTTTGGAATCTGGCAGAGCCGCAGACCGTTTCTCGTATCCATCGCTTGTATGTCGCCGCCGGCGCGCAGGTGCTCATTACCAACACCTTTCAGGCATCGAGCTATGCCCTCAAGCACGACCAGATTGCGCCGTCCGTGGCGGAGGTCAATCGCGGGGCCGTCGACGATGCCCGCCAGGCGCACCCTCAGCTGCTGCTAGGCTCGATGGGCCCGATCGGTATTGAGTGGTTTGCCGAGGACTCTGCCGAGTATCGTGAAATCCGCGGCATTGCGCGCGAACAGGCGCACGCCTTGCTCAATGCTGGTGTTGACGGTCTGCTGATCGAGACGGTGACGTCTATCCGTAATCTGCAGCCCATGCTTGCCGGCGCCCTAGATGCCGCCAACGGCATGCCTGTTCTGGTGAGTTTTGTCGTTGACGATAAAGGCGACCTGTTGGGCGATGGCCTCAACATCGAGGCAGCCGTTTTGTACGCCGAAAAACACGGCGCAAATTCGGTTGGTGTTAATTGCTGTTCGCTTGCGGCCGCGAACGCGGCGGTGCCCAGGATGGTTGCATCGGCGACTACTCCCGTCACGGTGCGTCCCAACGTAGGCGATCCGGTCCAGACTCAGGATGGCCCCGTATGGCACGAGAACCCCGAAGCTTTCGCGCGCGCATGCATCGAATGGAGACATGCCGGTGCCGCAATGGTGGGCAGTTGCTGTGGAACCACGGCAATCACTACGGCCGCGATGGCCGAGACGCTCGATATATAAAGGGCAAACCGCTCCATACGGGGCGGTTTTTTTATTGCTTGCATGTCCTCGGCAGCATTTGCCCAAATGGTGAATGCTGGTGCCGGCAGGTTGCCGAGTGCATGTTGCGGGTATACCCCATGCGTACCATGATCCAAACACTGTGAGGTGTCTGCGCGTGTGCGCGATAATTCATTTTGGAACTGACGGTTGGCGCGCTCGCGTCGATGAGGACTTCACTGCCGATAACGTTGCCCGTATCGCCGATGCCGTCGGCGAGTTGTGGCAAAAGACCAATCCGGGCAAAACGGTATATATAGGGTTCGACACCCGGCCCCTGGCGCGCGAGTTCGCTGAGCTTGCGGCGGGCGTGCTAGCAGCGCACGGGCTAGACGCCGTGCTCGCTTCGCGACCTGTCCCGACCCCTGCCCTTACGTGGCCGGCGGCTTATGACGGTGAAGCGTGCGGCGCGCTCATGGTGACGGGGTCCCATCATCCGCAGGGCTATCTGTGCCTCAAGATTCGCATGGGTGACGGCTCGACCGCCAACCAGGATGTCATCGAAGAGCTCGAAGAGACTATGGCTCCCGAGCCAATGGGGATCGAGGGGCAATATCGCACCGCGGATATCATTCCTGACTATATGCAGGCGGTGGCATCGTTTGTCGATGCCGAAGCCATCCGCGCCGCGCACTTGCGCGTGGTTGTCGATCCCATGGGCGGCGCAGCCCAGGGCTATCTAGCCGACTTGCTGCGCGAGCTTGGCGTTGAGGTGCACGAGATTCACGCCGGGCAGGCGTCTGACCAAGAAGATATCTGCCCCGACCCCGTTGAACCGTGGGTGGACGCTTGCGAGCGCACGGTTATCGAGGACGGAGCTTGCGCTGGCCTGGTGACCGACGGCGACGCCGACCGTATCGGCGCGGTTGACGAGCGCGGCAGATATATACATCCGCATCAGATCATGGCGCTCGTTTTGGGCGACTTGGTTCAATTTCGTAATTTGGAGGGGCGCGTCGTCGTCAATCTTTCATGCTCGACGCTCGTGCGTCGCATTGCCGAGGCGCTTGGCTGCCGCGTGACCGTCAAACCAGTCGGTTTCAAATATATAGCGGCGGAGATGAAGAAGGGCGGCGTCCTCATGGGCGGCGAAGAAGCCGGTGGTATCGGCATCGCCGCGCATATGCCCGAGCGCGATGGAATCCTCGCCTGTCTGATTCTGTGTGAGCTTATGGCAAAGACGGACGCGCCTTTGGGCGTTCTGGTCGACCAACTCGAGGACAGTTTTGGTAAGACGAGTTACGGTCGACGCGACTTGCGCCTTGAGGCCGAAGATGCCGAAACGTTACGAACCCTGCTGCCGGGCGTAAACCCCAAGTCGATTTGTGGCAAGGTGCCGCAAAACGTTAGTCATATGGACGGCTTGCGTCTGTCATTCGAGGATGACACGTGGCTGCTGGTCCGTCCTAGCGGGACCGAACCAGTGGTGCGCGTCTACGCCGAGGGGTTCTCGGTGGAAGAACGTGATGAGTTGCTCGATGCTGGCTGTGCTTTAGCTAGGGGGACGTATCCGCTTTAACCATGAGACTGCCTTATATAAAGAGATGCTCGGCGAGCGGTAGGTAACGGCTGGCAAACGTTAGTCGGATCCCAAACTGTGTAGGAAATGTGTACGCCCAGATTCCCGCCCGCGGGGGGCCCTCCGGTCTGGCAATATATCTCCTTGCCGCGCGGCCCGGTGGAACCGGGAACCAGCGC
>CABUKS010000010.1 GCA_902492235.1 uncultured Collinsella sp.
GCGCTGGTTCCCGGTTCCACCGGGCCGCGCGGCAAGGAGATATATTGCCAGACCGCGAAGCTCTGTGGGACGTCAATTCCACTCTTCACAAGTCCTACACAACATATTGCTTTCTATAGGTAATAGAAAGACTGGTGCGGATCTTCCGCACGTATCAGATGATGACCCTTTGGTTCAGGAATATATAGAGATCGGTCACCTGTATGTGTTTATCTACCCGCGCTTTTAGCAATGTAAACCGCGCTTCAGATAAAAAGAGGGAGCGCCGCGCACAACGCGACACTCCCCTAGCGATTCAAGAGAATCTATTAGGCCTCGAGAGCCTTCTTGGCGATGGTAGCCAGCTCGTTGAAGGACTCGATGTCCTCGTAAGCCATCTGAGCCAGGACCTTGCGGTCGAGCTCGATGCCGGCAACCTTCAGGCCGTGCATGAACTGAGAGTAAGAGATGTCGTTCAGGCGAGCAGCAGCGTTGATACGAGTGATCCAAAGAGAACGGATCTCGCGCTTCTTGTTGCGGCGATCACGATACTGATACTGCAGGGAGTGCTGGACCTGCTCTTTAGCATGCTTGTAAGTACGCGAAGCGGCACCGTAGTAACCCTTCGCACGGTGCATAACGGTACGGCGCTTCTTCTTGGCGGCAACAGCGCGCTTAATACGTGCCATGTTCTATCAACTCCTAGACGGTAAAACGAAAAACGGGAACGCGAACTTAGGCGAGACGCGACTTGATGACCTTGCGGTCGGCAGCGGCAATCTCGGTCTCCTGACGGAAGCCACGCTTACGCTTGGTGGACTTCTTGCTCAGGATGTGGCTCTTGAAAGCCTTGGCGCGCATAAGCTTGCCGGTACCAGTCTTGCGGAAACGCTTCTTGGTGCCGCTGTGGGACTTCATCTTAGGCATGAAATACTCCTTAATCGGTTACAGAACACTAGTTACTTAGTATCGCTTGCCGCTTTATCCTCATCGAAGGCGCCCTTAATCGGGGCGAGCAGCATAAGCATGTTACGGCCTTCCATCTTAGGCTTGGACTCGACCGTAGCGTAAGGCTTGAGATCCTCGGCGAGACGCTCGAGAACGTTAAAGCCCTGCTCCGGGTGAGCCATCTCACGGCCGCGAAACATGATGGTGATCTTAACGCGTGCGCCCTTCTTGAGGAAACGCAGAACGTGGCCCTTCTTGGTCTCGTAGTCGCCAACGTCGATCTTGGGTCGGAACTTCATTTCCTTGACCTCGACCTTGGACTGGTTCTTACGAGCAGCCTTGGCCTTCATGGCCTGCTGGTACTTGAACTTACCGTAGTCCATGACCTTGCAGACCGGCGGCTCCGCGTTGGGAGCGATCTCGACCAGGTCGAGACCCTGATCGTCGGCGACGCGCTGGGCATCGCGGATGGCGAACAGGCCGAGCTGAGAGCCATCGACGCCAATCAAACGGCACGAAGATGCAGTGATCTCGTCGTTGATGCGGGTGTCATCAGACTTAGCTATTTTCCCTACCTCCATTCATAAAAAAAATAACCCGGCGCTTCTCAGCAACCAGGTCGTACACATAGACTTCCTCGATTTGAGGAAGGGAATCTAAGTTGTATGACCAGTCAGCTGCTCATTGGCGCCAAAAGGTGGGAACCCTCGGGTTCCTCTTTAGGGCATTGCGGGAACAACGCCTTGCGAATAATAACACGTACAGCGCGTTATCACATTACGTACACGAAAAAGGGGCCTTGACCCCCTTGAACGCTCGCTTGCATGTATGGTGCCCGAGGCGAGACTCGAAGGGCCTTCGCTTCGCGAAGCCCCGGGCTTCGGACGCGCGGTGCCCTCGCCACGCTCCGCTACAAACAGGCCGCAGGCCTGTTTGCTTAACGCTTCGCGCGCTCACGCGAGTCCGGCACGAAAAAGGGGGCCGCAACCCCCTTGAACGCTCGCTTGCATGTATGGTGCCCGAGGCGAGACTCGAACTCGCACGTTGTTGCCAACGGTGGATTTTGAGTCCACTGCGTCTGCCAATTCCGCCACTCGGGCACGCAATGCGTGAGTTAGTTTATCACAGCTTTCTACCGATTAGTTCGAAAATGGAACTTCGAGCATTTCGATGAGTTCGACCGTGCGGAGCATCTCGCGCTGACGGCATCCGCGACCGTCGACCGAAGCCTCGCCCATCTGGTTATCGTAAGGGTCCTCGCGCATGCCGTCGAAAGAGGGGTCAAACCCTGCCTGGAATCGATTGTTGGCCACCATACGCCACGGGTCGAGATTGCCAAAGTAGTGACGGCGGCGCCACTCCTCCCCCATCCTGCGAGCAGAAGATCCAAATGACACGTCGGCGTTGAGCCAACCGGTCTGCGGCGTATAGAACTCTGCCCAGTCGTGCGACCCCACCGAATCGGGCGCAACGTACAGGCCGCTCTGCCAACGGGCAGGAACGCCCGCAATGCGGCACATGGTGATAAACGTGAGCGCCATAACACCGCAATCGCCGCGGAGCGAGTGTGCACAGTCATCGGCAATAGATCCCAAAAGCAGGTACGGTGGCTGATAGCGATAGTCGATATGCTGTGTCAGGTAATCATAGATAGCACGAGCGCAATCGAGCGGATCCTCGAGCCCGTCAATAACACGCTCCGTCAGCTGTCGCAGGTACGGCGTAAACGCAATGTGCGGACGGTCCTCGGAGGTGTCCTCGGGCAGGGGCGCGTCCATACACGGATGCGCCGGAAGCGCACCCCCATAGATATCGCGATAAGCGGCATCGATTTGATAGCGATAGGTCACCGAGAATGAATGTTTAGTCGAAGATGTCCAAGAGGCAGTACGAGCCGAAGCGTCTTCAGAGGCAACGGTACCCTCCGACGTCATATCGAGAACCTCGATATGAGACTGTTGACGACAGATGGCGGCAACGGGTAGCCACGCGCGAACAGCCTCTCCCTCCAGAGCCCCGGGGACAGACACGGATGCCTTAAGCGTAATAGTGCGAGACAGCCCGCCCTGCGACTCCATCTCCTCGAGCATCTGGTTGCGCAGTGCAATTCCATCCGCAGAATCGGGACGCAGGCCCGGAACCTCCTTGGGATACACGCGCAAAGAATCAAGGAAGTTGTCAAGAACGAACAGTTCGCCATCGATAAAGCGCCAATCGATACGTTTGCGCTCAATCAGGTCGTCAAACTGCTCATCGGTAAACTCAGGCCACTCCTCGCGGATCATCTCGATAGCCCGATCACGCGACACCGAAAAATGAAGCGGCGTCTCGATCATACGATACCGCTCGGCGCGAACGCAGGCAGCAAGCGAGGAATCAAGATCTTGGGCAAGCAGGCGATCGCAAGCCTCAATAGCCTGCGAAAGATACCCTGCATCCTTTAAACGCAGGATCTCGGGCGGCAGTCCAATATCGAGATGGCGAAAGTCATCACAGCAAACATCAACCAAGCACCCAACCGGCCCCTCGGCAATAACCTTCCCATCAGCAGGCGACACGTTAATTACAGCCATACCAAAACTCCAAGTCACTAGAACCCTTGAAGTCCATTGTACCGAGATAAAAAGAAAGCCCCAACAAAGGAGCCATCAACACCGCCGAACGGTAGTCAAATAAATAATTCAGCCCAGTAACCCTGCGGCGTTAAACAAAGGAAGCCCCGTCCCCCGGAACTGTTTCCTTGGCGCGACTTCTGGCGAAGCCAGGTGAGCGCAAAGGAAACAGTGTAGGGGGACGGGGCTTCCGGCGGGTAGTTTAGCGACGCTTACGCCTTGTTGACGGAGCCAAACTCCTCCATGAGCTCCTTGGTGCGGGCAACGATGTTGTCACGACCAGGCTTGAGGAGCTTGCGGGGGTCAAAGCCCTTGCCCTGCTGATCCTTGCCGGCCTCGATGTACTCGCGAACACCCTTGGCGAAGACGAGCTGCAGATCGGTGTTGACGTTGATCTTGGAGATACCCAGGGAGATGGCCTTCTTGATCTGATCCTCGGGGATGCCGGTGCCACCGTGCAGGACGAGGGGCAGGTCGCCGGTCTGAGCCTTGATCTCGCCCAGGCGCTCGAAGGAAAGGCCAGCCCAGTCGGCAGGGTACACGCCGTGGATGTTGCCGATACCGCAGGCGAGGAAGTCGACGCCCAGGTCAGCAATCTGCTTGCACTCAGCAGGATCAGCGAGCTCGCCGCTGGAGGTCACGCCGTCCTCGGTGCCGCCGATGCCGCCGACCTCGGCCTCGATGGACATGCCCTTGGAGTGGGCAAGCTCAACGAGCTCCTTGGTGCGGTCGAGGTTAAGCTGGAAGGTCTCCTCATGAGAGCCGTCATACATGATGGACGTGAAGCCGGCCTCGATGCACTTGAAGCAGTCCTCGTAAGAACCGTGATCGAGGTGAAGGGCGACGGGAACGGTAACGCCCGTGGCCTCGACGGCAGCCTTGACCATGTCGGCGCAGACCTTGAAACCGCCCATCCACTTAGCGGCACCAGCGGTGCACTGAAGGATCAGCGGGGACTTGGCCTCCTCGGCGGCCTGGAGAATAGCCAGGGTCCACTCGAGGTTGTTGGTGTTGAAGGCACCGAGACCGTACTTGCCGGCCTCGGCCTTCTTGAGCATGTCTGCTGCGTTGACGAGCATAAAAGAAACCTCCTGTAAGGTTGCTCCGATAACGCCTGAGATTTTACCACGACATACCCGAGCATAAACGTTCGTTTGTTCACGAATACCATCCGATTGGACAAATTTTGACCGTTTGCCCCACAGAATCGACCCACTGGGGAAAATAGCTTGACGATTGAGCGGTCTTCGTGGTTCGAAAGACGGCTTCGAGCCTACATCTGCATAAACGGGTTCTGCATAAGTTCGCGCGCCATCGTGGTCGAATCGCCATGGCCCGTCAAGCAAACGGTATCGGGCGGAAGCATCTTGGCAAGTTTGGAGAGCGAGCGCATAATCGCCGCCTCGTCACCGCCGGAAAGATCGGTACGACCGTGGCTGCCCGGGAAAAGCGTGTCGCCCACAAAGGCGATGTTTCCCTGCTCGGTCGCGGCGAACAGGACGATGCCGCCCGGCGTATGCCCCGGCGTCTCGATCACCTGCAGGCAGACGTCGCCCACCTCGATTGTATCGCCCTCGGCAAGCAAGCGCGTCGGCTCACCCGGATCGGGCGTCTCGATACCCCACATGACACGCTGCTCCTCGATATTTGCGCGAGGTACCGTCACGTCCTTAGCGCACAACTCATATAGCGCACTGTCGCCAACGACAGCTCGAACCCCGGCAACCCCGCCAACATGGTCGGCATGACCGTGCGTGCAGACAGAGCCGAGTACGCGCACCTCGGGATGCGCGGTGCGGATATGCTCCACAAGACGCTCGCCCTCCCACGCCGGATCGACGATTAAGCACTCGTCATTCGAAATCACGGCGTAGCTGTTGGTCTGAATCGGGCCGTTGACGAGCGCCTCAATCGAAGCCGTGCCTCGGGGTGTCAGGTCCAAAGTCATATCGTCCATGCGCATACCCTCCTTCTAAAATACGCTCGAGGCACCAAACGATGCCTCGAGCGTAACCAATATCTATGATGCTGAGAGGCTCTCGCACCTACACACGGCGCTTGAGTTGCGCTCCGCCCTCGCCGGGCATAAGACGGCGAGCGTCGTAGACCGAATCGACACTGCTGATGGAAGCCAGCAGCGGATCCAGGCCGCTCGCATCCGAAATCTCGACCATAAAGCGCAGGGTCGCAATACCCTCGCGGTTGGTCGAGGTGGCGGCGGAAAGGATATTGCCGCCTGCATCGCCAATGGCAATGGTGACGTCCTTGAGCAGGCCCATGCGGTCCAGGCACTCGACCACGATCTCGACCTGGAAGAGGGTGTCGGCAGCACCATCCCACTCTACGTCAATCATGCGCTCGGGGTGCTCCATGAGGCCCTTGACGTTGGGGCAGTTGGCGCGATGCACTGAGACACCTCGGCCACGCGTGATGAAGCCGACGATATCGTCGCCCGTCACGGGGTTGCAGCAATGAGCCAGACGGACCAGCAGGCCACTGTTGCTCTCGCCCTTAACGATAATGCCGTTACTTGCGCTCTTGCCACGCTTTTGCGGCTTGCGGTTGGAGCCGCGGGCCGGCTGTTTCACGACCTCGGCGATAGCCTCGGCCTTGGTGAGCTGTTCCTCGGGCTTGGGGTCCAAGATTTGCTCGACCTTATTGCCCACAGCGCGCGGGGCAACCTTGCCGGCGCCGACGGCAGCAAACAGGTCCTCGAGCTGCTTGAAGTTAAACTGCTCCGCCACGGCGTTGAGCGCACGCGTGGAGCGCGGCGTGGAGATGCCATACCCGCGCTTGCGCAGGTCCTTGGCCAGCATATCGCGGCCGGCGGCAGCGTCGTCGTCCTTAGTCGCGGCGGCAAAGTAGCGACGGATCTTGGACTTGGCCGAAGGCGTCTTGACGATCTTGAGCCAATCACGCGACGGTTTGGAACTCTTGTTAGTCAGGATTTCAACGCGGTCGCCCGTCTTGATCTCGTGCGTGAGCGGGGCCACAGCACCGTTGATCTTAGCGCCGACGCAGTGGTTTCCCACCTCGGTGTGAACGGCGTAGGCAAAGTCGAGCGGCGTGGAGCCGGCACGAAGCGCCATGACCTCGCCCTTGGGCGTAAAGACGAAGATCTCCTGATCGAAGAGGTCGACCTTCAGCGAATGCAGGTATTCCTTGGCGTCGGTGATCTCATCAGACGCAGCCCAATCGAGCGAATGCTTGAGCCAGTTGATCTGGTCGTCCAAACGTTGAGCGTCATTGGTCTTGGAAGCAGACGATCCGCCCGACTTCTTATATAGCCAGTGGGCGGCAATGCCGTACTCGGCCTGCTCATGCATCTCGTAGGTTCGAATCTGAATCTCGAGCGGGCGGGCCGTGGGGCCGATAACCGTCGTATGGAGCGACTGGTAGTTATTGACCTTGGGCATGGCGATATAGTCTTTAAAGCGACCGGGCATGGGGTGCCACAGCGTATGCACTGCGCCGAGCGTGGAGTAGCAATCGCGCACCGAATGGGTAATAACGCGCAGCGCCACCAAATCGTAGATCTCGGAGAACTCCTTGCCCTTGCGCTTCATCTTTTGGTAGATGGACCAATAGTGCTTGGAGCGGCCGTTGATCTGGAAGCCCTCCAGGCCAATGCGGTTGAGCTCATCGGTGAGCGTCTTGATGGTCTCGGCCAGATAGCGCTCGCGAACCTCGCGCGACTCAGCCACCATGCGCGCGATGCGCTGGTAGGCGTCGGGCTCAAGGTAGAAGAAGGACAGGTCCTCGAGCTCCCATTTAATGGAGCTCATGCCCAGACGATCGGCCAGAGGCGCATACACGTCCATGGTCTCGCGAGCCTTAAACAGGCGACGGTCCTCACGCAGGGCTGCAAGGGTGCGCATGTTGTGCAGACGGTCGGCAAGCTTAACGATGATGACGCGAATGTCCTTGGACATGGCGAGGAACATCTTGCGCAGCGTGAGCGCCTGCTTCTCGTCCATGCTGTCGACTTCGATGTTGGTGAGCTTGGTCACGCCATCGACGAGCTCGGCCACCGTATCGCCAAACAGGCCGGAAACATCGGCAAGCGAAGTCTCGGTATCCTCGACGGTATCGTGCAGCAGCGCGGCGCACACCACGTCACAGTCCATCTTGAGATCGGCCAGAATGATGGCCACCTCGACGGGATGGTTGATGTACATCTCACCCGAGCGCCGCTTTTGGTTGCAATGCTTCTCGGCAGCAAAGCAGTAGGCCTGCTCAACCTTAGAAAAGTCGTCCTCATTCATATATTTGAGGCACAGACGCTCCAGCTTGTCGTAGCTGTCCGCCATAATCTCGGGCGGCAGCTCATCGGCATGCTTATAGTGCTCCATCTCCGAAAACGGCTGGAGGGTGGAATCATGGGCGGTACGGGCTGCGGCATCCATCGAGGTCCCCTTCCCCTAGGCCCGCGGTACGATCGGGCGGTTAACTTTGGCTAGCATATCAGAAGCGCACGAATCGAGCGCCCAGCTCCGGAAAGCCGAGAACTCCATGCGCGAGCGCAAGCCCTCCAAATAGCGAATTGACCTGCTCAATTGCACGCGGCCGGGGTTTTCGGCCATCGCGATGCGACGGGTGTCGTCAAACCCCGAAACGCGACAGAAACCAAGCTCTTCGAAGATTCCCAGGCCACTTGCCACCGAACGCTCGTCGACCGGGGTGCGGGCATCGATGGCAAGGCACATCTGCGCGATGTCGATATCGCTCGCACTAAAGGAATCGTCCCCCGTCTTGCCGCGGTTGGAGCGCCACATGGTCTGCAGCGCGCGATAGAGCGTGACGAGCTCGTCGCGCTCGGGCGCATAGCAGTCGAGCAGGCGCTCGTTAATGCGGGCGTCGCGCGACGAATAGAGCAGATGGATCACGGCGGGCTGGCCATCGCGACCGGCGCGGCCGCTCATCTGGTTAAACTCAATGCCGCCAAACGGCATGTGATAGAGCACGACATGGCGAATATCGGGAAGGTTGACGCCCTCGCCAAAGGCAGATGTCGAGACGATGCAGCTGAGGCTTCCGTCTCGGAATGCTTCCTCCACGCGACGGCGATCGGAACGCGCAAGCCCCGCGTTATAGAACGCGATATGGGTTGCGCAATCGGGCACACGCTTGCGCAACGTCTTGGCGAGCGCCACGGACTGGTCGCGCGAATTGACGTAGATGACGGTCTTTTCCCCCGTCGCCACGATTGACACCAGGCGGTTCTCGCGGCTCGCAAGATCTCGGTCATCCTCGAGCTGCAAGTTCTCGCGCACCGTCTCGTCGACCACCGTGCGAGTGATCGGCAGCATGCGGGCAAGCTCGGCCACGACCGGAGCCGTCGCGGTGGCCGTCGCAGCCATAACGACCGGGTCGCCCAGGGCTTTGAGGATATCGGGCATGTCGAGATAGGCGCTGCGGTCGCCGCCCTTGGCAAGGCCAGCGTGGTGCGCCTCGTCGATAACGACAAAGCCGATGCGGCCCGAACGTGCGAAGCGGTCACGGTGGATAGATAGGAACTCGGGTGTCGTGAGCACGATACCGGTGCGGCCCGAAGCTAGGCCGGCGAACACGTCATCGCGTGCGGCCTCCACGGTCTCGCCGGTCAGCACGCCAACGCCAATACCGAGCGCTGCCATCGTCGACGAGAGGTGATAGGCCTGGTCGGCAACAAGCGCACGCAGCGGATAGACAAAGATGCTCGCACGTCCGCGAAGCACCGCCTCACGCGCGGCATGCACATGGAAGATGAGCGACTTGCCGCGGCCCGTTCCCATAACCGCCAAGACACTCTGGTGATCGGCCAAGGCGTCGAGCGCCTCAACCTGAGCGCGGTGCGGCTGGTTCGAGCCGATAAAGCTATGGATAAGCGAGCGCGTCAGCTCGGTATAAGAAAGCTGGGCAAGCGTCTCGCGCTTGCGCGACTCCAGGCGCAGATCGGAGTCCACCGGCTGCACGCCACGACGAAGCTCGCATGCCGGATCGTCGACGCTGGGCAGCGTGGTATCGCGGACCAGAACATCCTTGACCATGAGCTTGGGCTTCACACGACCCTGCCAATGCTCGGCAACAGCCTCGAACACCAAGTCGACGGCGCTGTCGCAATTGATAAGCTTGTCGATCTGCGGCACACGAAACATGATGGCCGGCACACTCGCGGCGCCATCCGTCGCCACGAAGCGCATGTGCTCGCCGGTCTTACCCACCACGGCGCGATCACACATCGTCACGCCCTCGGCAGCCAGCAGCGGCACCTTATTACCCTGGCCAAACGGCTCAAGGCGGGAAATCTGCTCGATGGTCTCGATATTCAATTCGGAAAGGTCGACCGTGGCGGCAACCTCGTCGGTGTCCTCAAAGTCCTCGGCGGGAAGCTCGGACAACACGGCGGAAAGGCGACGGCGGAACTCATCGAGCTTGGATGCCTCGATGGTCACACCCACCGCACCGGCATGTCCGCCGCGACGAATCATCAGGTCGGAACAGCGCTCGATGGCGTCAAACAGGTTAACTTTGCCCACCGAGCGACCAGAGCCGCGCGCGATACCGTCCTCGATCGAGAACAGCAGCGCCGGCACGTGGTAGCGGTTGGTCAGACGGCTTGCCACGATGCCCTTGACGCCCTCGTGCCAGCCTTCGCCGCCCACGACGATCGCGCGTCCGCCGTCATAGGTCTCCTCGACCTTTGCCATGGCATCGCGCGTGAGCTCCGCCTCGATCTCACGGCGCTGGCGGTTGATTTCCTCGAGCTCAGCCGCCAGTGCGCTTGCTTCGATGGGATCGCGGGCAAGCAGCAGGTCGAGCGCCAGCTTGGGATCAGCCATGCGACCGGCAGCGTTTAAGCGGGGAATGAGCGAGAATGACAGGCCATCCGCCGTAATGCTCGAAAGGTCCGCCTTGGCGAGCGCGGCAAGCGCGATATAGCCGGGGCGAGCGGTTACGCGCATCTGCTGGATGCCCTCGGCAACCAGCGCGCGGTTCTCGGGCGTGAGCGGCATCATGTCGGACACGGTGCCCAGCGCCGCGACCTCGATTAGCGAACGCCAATACGACGGCTTGCCCAGGCGCTCACCCAGGACTTGCACCAGCTTGAGCGCCACACCAGCACCGGCAAGCTCACGCGAGGGGCCCTCGTCCTCGAGCTTGGGGTCAGTCAGGGGCACACCCTGCGGCACCTGGTCGGAGGGCTCGTGATGGTCCGTGACCACCAAATCGATCCCCAGGCTCTCCAGGTAGGAAACCTCTTCCTTGGCGGCAATGCCGTTATCGACGGTCACGATCAGCTGGGGGCGAGCGAGCTCGTTAACGCGGTCGAGCGCCGCGCGCGAAAGACCGTAGCCCTCATCAAAGCGATGCGGAATAAACGGCGTGACATCGGCGCCAAACGTGCGCAGCGCCTCGGTCAACAGGCAGGTCGACGTAATACCGTCAACGTCAAAATCGCCAAAGACTGCAATGTGCTCGTGGTTGCGAATAGCACGCTCGACGCGGTCGGCAACGACCGACATGCCCGGGATAATGAGTGGGTCGGCCCAGTCGCGATCGAGCGAAGGCGTCAAAAACAATTGGCCCTCTTTGATGGAGCCAATGCCGTGCGCGACCATAATGCGCGCCACCAGCCCGGGAATGCCCAGACCAGCCGAAAGCTCCTTTTCGAGCTCGGGGTTTTGCTGAGCGACCGCCCAGCGATGCGTCGTCTTAAGCGATGACATAGGCACCCACCCCCGATAGGGGCAGGTCGCCGCGATACCTCTCACGGTTCATAGCGATGAGTCCTCTGTGTATGCCCGCTTCGGCAGGCAGATCTGTTGAACGGATTTATTATACCGTGCGGCGCGGACGCAAATCGCCGCAGCACGCCGCGGTTTCGGTAAACGATGCCGGTAATAGCCTCGAAATAATCGAGCGTTTCTGACGCACGGACACATGCAAGCGTCTAGCATATCCATTCAAAACGGATTCACGAGCAAAGGGAGTCACAAGAGCATATGAAGCAATGGGTTGGACTGGGCAAGTTTCTCGCGGGGCACATGCAAATCATCGTTCCGATTTGCGTGGCGCTCGGCGTGCTCTTTCCTCAGCAGATCGGCGTTCTCAAGCCCATCGTTCCCACCCTGTTTGCCTTTATGACGTTCCAAGGCGCGCTCAGCAACACCTTCCACCAGGTGGCTGAGGTGTTCCACCGTCCCCTGCATCTGATTTTGGCGCTGCTGGTCTCGGCAGTGCTTATTCCCATCGCGGCGTATGCCATAGGGTCACTCTTCTTTGGCTCCAACCCCAACCTTGTCTGCGGCATCGTGCTCGAGTACAGCGTACCCGTGGCAGTCACTGCCTTTATGTGGATCAGCATGTTCGGCGGCAACGGCCCGCTCGCGCTCACCATCATCCTGACGTCCTCGGTTATATCGCCCGTGACGATTCCGCTCACGCTCAAGCTCCTGTTGGGCGCCACCGTCGCAATCGATGTTCCGAGCATGATGCAGAACATGGCCTTTATGATTGCCATCCCCGCCGTGCTCGGCATCGTGATCAACGAGCTCACGCACGGCTGGGGACACGAGAAACTCTCCCCCGCGCTCTCGCCCGCCTGCAAATTTATGATGATGGGCGTCATCGCGTCCAACTCCACCGCCATGAGCGAGTACGTGCTACACATGAACGCGGTGCGCCTGGAAGTCGCCCTCTTTATTCTGGTGTTCGCCATCAGCGGTTTTGTCGTGGGCATTCTGGTCGCCCGCGCGCTGCATCTGCCATATAGCGAAACGACCACCATGTGCTTTACCTGCGGCATGCGCAATATCTCTTCGGGCGCCGTCATCGCCACGCAATACTTTCCGGGCGAAGTTGTGTTTCCCGTCATGTGTGGAACGTTGTTTCAGCAGGTGCTCGCCTCGCTTATCGGGCACTTCTTTGAGCGTCTGACCGGCGAGGAGCGCGCCGCCCAGCGCAAGCGCGTCGAGGCCGGCCGCGATGCAATGGCGCGCTAAACCGTCCGCATTACGCGGGTGTTAGTCCTGCTATTCGAGCGTTTCCAGATGCGCACGCAGGCGCTCAGCATCGATATCGAGCGTTGTCTCGGCATTGACCTGGGCCAAACGATAGCCGACAAAGTAGGGCGAAACCACCCAACGCGGCAGCGCTTTGGCAATGGTCCGGCCGCTCATGTGATAGAAGAACAGGTTGTACGACTCTGCACGACCGCCATGGTGCTCGTGCAAGATATAGCGCAGAGCTACCTGGATTGCGTCGGCGAAGAGATCCGTCTCGGCTTGGTCTCTCGTGTCATCGCTGGCGGCGATTCCCTGCGGGGCTGAAACGTTGATCTCAAAGAACCCCATGATCGGTTCGGTTGAGATGTTGACCGCAACCCTTCCCCTCTGCCAAACATCGATGCCTTCAAAGTTGGCTGAGGTCAGCGCCGCATAGCCGTCCTCCTGTTCCAAGCCCACAATCTGCATGTGTGGATGGACGAGGCTGCCGCCCGAAAGCGGACCCTTGTTCTTGTACATGAGCACGCTTCGATACTGCTGCGAATCGATCATCTGCTGCCAGCAATCCAGAGCAAACCTCATCACATGGTGGAGTTCATCCGGCTTATAGGTCACCAGGTCGGCATCGTGATCGGCAGACTCGATCAATACGGTCTGACGTGTGGCCCGCAATGTCTTGAACTTATTCTCGAGCCAGATGCAGTCACCATCACGCTGGATGATGTTGGCAAGCCCCTCCGTGTCGCAAAAGGGGCACGCGGTGCCAGGGCGACGATTATCGTCGGGCTTACCGCTCGCCTGCTGAACGTCAAATACCAGCGCCACGGGTTATACCTCCAGCGGCACGATCTTGGTGCCATGGAGCTCGGAGACGCCTAGCGCCGCCGCGACCGCGTCGCGATTTGCCGTAGTGATGCCGCCGCCGGGAAGGATGGTCAAACGATCGCCCGCATACTCGATTAAACGAGCCAGGTGATCGAAATTATCCTCGATCGACGTACCGGCAGCGCCGCCATGCGTGAGGATGCGTGTGATGCCGCAGTCGGCAAGTGTATCAATCGCATCGAGCTGAGCCTCGGGCGAGAGCTGGTCAAATGCCATGTGGAAGGTGATGTCGATGGGCTCACGCTTACATTCCTCGGTCGCGCAGCCCGCGGCCATCACGAGGGCGCCCAACGTAAGTTCGTCGAGCGCCCATCCGCCAGCGCAGGGTTTGCAGCAGCCAAAGACCAAGCCGTCAACGCCCGCACTCACGACAAGGCCCAAGTCCATCTCCATCATGCGCAGCTCGTCCTGGTTGTAGTGAAAGTCGCCGCCACGCGGACGGATCATGCACATCACCCGTGCATCGTGCTCATGGGCATAGTTGGTCGTAGCGCTGATAACGCCGGCCGAAGGCGTGGTGCCACCAACGGCAAGGTTGTCGCACAGCTCGATACGCCTTGCACCGGCATCGATAGCCGCCGGCACCCGCTCATAGTTCTCGGCACAAAACTCGTACAGCATAGATAGACCCCCAGATGACAAACGTTTTCCGATGGGCATTGTCGCACGCCCCCATGAAGTTGCGGTGGAATAGGGACTGTTTTGGCCTCTGAGGCTCCCATTTAGTCCCTATTCCACCGCAACATAAAGGGGGCAGAACCAAAGTAACGCCGCAGGCAGAGGACCGACAGCGAGCGGGCGCCAGAGCGAACAAATTGGCATGAAAAGAGGGCGGCATAGACCTTCTGGTCATGCTGCCCTCTTTGAATGACAAGTTGTCGCTCTGGCGCCCGCGCAGCGTCGACTGGTCCGCCGTTCGGTAGAACGGCGGAACCGCCTAACCGCCCAGGTAGGCTTTACGCACGTTGTCGTCGTGCAGCAGCTCTTGGCCCGTGCCGGTCATGGTGATCTTGCCGGTCTCGAGCACGTAGCCGCGTGTGGCGATGGAAAGAGCCATCTGCGCATTTTGCTCGACCAGAAGCACAGTGGTGCCGGCCTTGTGCAGGTCCTCAACAATCTGGAAGATCTGTTCGATCAGAATCGGCGCCAGGCCCATGGAAGGCTCGTCGAGCATGAGCAGCTTGGGGTTACTCATAAGGGCACGGCCCATAACGAGCATCTGCTGCTCGCCGCCCGAAAGGGTGCCGGCGACCTGGCGACGGCGCTCCTTCAGGCGCGGGAACTGCTCATAGACGCGCTCCAGGCCCGGAGCCACCGTGGACTTGGGCTGTGTATAAGCGCCCATCTCCAGGTTCTCCTCGACCGTCATCTGCAAAAAGGCGCGACGGCCCTCGGGGACCTGAGCCAGGCCCTTACCAACCAGCTTGTCGGCAGGCGTATGGGTAATGTCCTCGCCCATAAACTTGATGGAGCCGGTCTTGGAACGCAGCAGGCCCGAGACGGTCTTAAGCGTCGTGGACTTACCGGCGCCGTTGGCACCGATCAGAGCCACGATCTCGCCCTCGTTGACGTTAAAGGAGATGTCCTTGATGGCGTGGATAGCGCCGTACCAGACGTTGATGTTGTAGACGGAAAGCATCGGCTCTGCCATTTAGTTCTCCCCCTTATCCTGCTTGCCCAGATACGCCTCGATAACGGCGTCGTTGTTCTGGATTTCCTCGGCCGTGCCCTTGGCGATGACCTTACCAAAGTTGAGCACACAGATGCCCTCGCAAATATTCATGACGAGCGACATGTCGTGCTCGATAAGCATGATGGCAATGCCGAAGGTGTCGCGAATCTTAACGATGTTCTCCATGAGTTCCGCGGTCTCGGACGGGTTCATGCCGGCGGCAGGCTCGTCGAGCAGCAGCAGTTTGGGGTTGGTGGCAAGCGCGCGGACGATCTCCAGACGACGCTGGGCGCCGTAAGGCAGCGAGCCAGCCTGCTCGTTTGCCAGATGCTCCATATCAAAGATGGACAGCAGCTCCATGGCACGCTCGTGGGCGGCCTTCTCGTGCTTCCAATACGTCGGCAGGCGCAGCACGCCCTCAAAGCCGGAGTAACGCTCCTGGTTATGCAGGCCGACCTTAACGTTATCCTCCACCGTCATGGTGTTGAACAGACGAATGTTCTGGAAGGTACGAGCAATACCCATACGGTTGACCTGATAGACCGACTTACCCGAGGTGTCCTCGCCGTCGAGCAGGATGGTGCCGTGCGTGGGCTGGTACACCTTGGTGAGCAGGTTGAAGACCGTGGTCTTGCCGGCACCGTTGGGGCCGATCAGACCGGCGATCTCGGTCTTGCCGATAGTCAGGCTAAAGTCGTCGACTGCCTTAAGGCCGCCAAACTCAATGCCCAGGTGGATGCACTCGAGTGCCGGGCGCTCGCCCAGGTCACGATCGGGAACGATGGCGCCAGAAGGATACGGGACCATCTTGCCCTTGTTGAACTCAAATTTACTGGACATCGGCTGCCACCTCCTTCTTGGAAGCAAAGCGGTCCTTGACGCGACCGAAGAACGCCTTGAGCTGCGGGTTATTAGTAAAGACCATGACCAGGATCAGCACGATGGCGTAGATGAGCATGCGGTAGTCCGAGAACTGACGGAGCAGCTCGGGGAGCACCGTGAGCAGCGCCGCGGCGATAACGGAGCCGCGCATGTTGCCCAGGCCGCCCAGGACCACGAACACCAGGATGAGGATGGACGTGTTGAAGTCGAACTTGGTGGCGGAGAGCTGCGAGAAGTTACCGCCGAACAGGGCTCCGGCAGCACCGGCGAGGGCAGCGGAAACCACGAAGGCGATCATGCGGTACTCGGTGACGGAGATGCCTACGGACTCGGCTGCAATCTTGTTATCGCGCACGGCCATGATGGCACGGCCGGTACGGCTGCGAACCAGGTTGAGCACGATCACGAGTGCGACCATGACTAGGATGGCACCGGCGAGGAAGGTCGAGTACGTCGACACGCCCGAGGCGCCCTGGGCACCCTTGATGATGGCGGTGCCGTCCTCGAGCAGGTGCAGGTCGTCGATCGTAGAGTTGCCCGTGATGTTAAAGATCACATGCAGGCCGCGCGAGTCGACGCCCACGATAAGGCAAGTGACGATCTCTTTGATGATCTCGCCAAAAGCCAGCGTCACGATGGCCAGATAGTCGCCGCTCAGGCGCAGGACCGGGATACCGATCAAGAAGCCCAAGACGGCAGCGGCGATAGCGCCGACCACGATGCTGATGATAAGGCGCACCGGATCGGAGGGAACGGCACTCTCGAGGGCGACCGCGGTGACGATGCCCGTGTAGGCACCGACACTCATAAAGCCCGCATGGCCCAGCGACAGGTCGCCCGCGATGCCGACGACAAGGTTGAGGGAAATGGCCATGACGATGTAGGCCGTAATAGGAACCAACTGACCGGCGATCATGCGCGGAATCATGTGGTTCGACTGCATAAAGAACACGATGGCGAAGGCCACGATGCACATGGCGTACGTAACAAAGTCGTGACGCGTCTGTTTATCTTTAAGAAACTTCATAGCGCTCACCTACACCTTCTCGGGGACGTACTTGCCCAAGAGGCCGGCAGGCTTGACGAGCAGGACGATGATCAAAACACCAAAGACGATGGAGTTGGCAAGACTCGTGGAAATGTAGGCCTGCGCCATCGCCTCGATGATGCCGATGAGAATGCCACCGACAAAGGCACCGGGGATGGAACCGATGCCACCGAAGACGGCGGCGTCGAAGGCTTTGATGCCAGGCATGGCGCCCGTCGTGGGCTGCAGCACCGGCGAGTAGGAGCACAAGAGCACGCCGGCGATGGCGGCAAGGGCGGAGCCGATGGCGAACGTCATCGAGATGGTGCGGTTGACGTTGATGCCCATGAGCTGAGCGGCGGCCTTGTCCTCGGACACGGCGCGCATGGCCTTGCCCATCTTGGTCTTACCTGTAAAGAACATCAGGCCGGCCATGATAACCAGGCAGGCGACGATGGTCACGAGCGAGACGGCGCTTACGTTGAACTTAGCCAAGAACTCCGGCACCTGGAAGATGACGAGCGAAGTGAAGTTCTTGGGCGTAGCGCCCCACAGAAGCTGCGCGGCGTTCTGCAGGAAGTAAGACACGCCGATAGCCGTGATCAGAACGGCCAGCGGGCCTGCCTGACGCAGCGGCTTATAGGCCAGACCCTCGATGAGAACACCGAGAACGGTACAGACCACACAAGAGAGAACTACAGATGCCCAGCCCGGGAGGCCGAGATACGACGTGGCGCAGAACGAGACATAGGCACCGACCATGATGACATCGCCGTGAGCGAAGTTGAGCATCTTGGCGATACCGTAGACCATGGTGTAGCCCAACGCGATGATGGCGTAGACGCTGCCCATGGACAGGCCGTTGACCAGGTATTGGATAAAGACCGTCATGTTCCACATCCCCCTTTCGAATAGGTTTCCAGTTAATGTATGAAACAGGGACGTTACATCGTCCCTAGATACCAAGCAAGCAGGGAAGGCCAAAACCTCCCCTGCTTGGGATCAAAACCGCTCTATGTAAGGCGGCCAATTAGGCCTGTACGTACTTGCCGTCGGTGATGACGTACGCCGTGGGCTCCTTCTGGACCTGACCCTTATCGTTCCAGGTGAGCTTGCCTGTCAGACCGTCAACGGTAATCTTGAGCATAGCCTTGGACAGTTTCTCGGCGACCTCGGTCGGATCGGCGTCGACACCAAGACCGGCCTCCTTGACGGCCTCGGCCACCGCGTGCACGCCGTCGTAGGCGTCGGCGGCAAACTGGTCGGGGGTATCGCCGTACTTATCCTTGTAAGCGTTGACGAAGTCGGCGTTCTTCTCGTCGTCGGCGGAGAACGGGGTCATGAGCAGCAGACCCTCGGCAAGAGAGGTGTCGAAGCCCTCAACGCCCAGGATGCCGTCCATGCCGTCGCAGCCCATCATCTTGACGTCGTAGCCCATGTCCTTGGCGTTCTTGAGCAGGACGGACGCCGGCGTGTAGTAGATCGGCGCAAAGATCATGGTGGCACCGGCCTGCTTGGCCTTGGTCAGCTGGTTGGTAAAGCTCGTGGCGGAGTCGTCCTTAAAGGTCTCCTCGTCGACAATCTCGAGCTTGGACTCAGCGGCCTGGGCCTTAAAGGAATCTGCGATGCCCGAAGAATAGGCGTCGCCGGAGTTATAGAACAGCACGAACTTCTCGTCCGCATACTTCTGCGCCAGGAACTTGGCAGCGTTGACACCCTGGTTGGGGTCGGTGAAGCAAACCTGGAAGACGCAATCCTTGCCGTCGGTGACGTCCTCGGAGGACGCGGACGGGGTGATCATGAACGTCTTGGGGTCGTTACCGCACTCTGCGGCAACGGCAACCGACGCACCCGTGGTGGTCGGACCGACGAGGGCCTGCATGCCCCAGTCGAGCAGGGTGTTGAAGGCGTTGACGGCCTTCTCACCGTCGGCCTGGTCATCCTCGGCCTTGCTGGCAAGCGGCAGCTCCTTGGTGGAGAAGTCCTTGCAGCCAAGCTCGACACCCTGGGTAACGGACTTGCCGTAGGACGCGTTGGCGCCGGTCAGCGGGCCGATGGTGCCGATCTTAAACGAAGCGTCGCCCGAAGCGGAACCGCTGTCGCCGCCGTTGGAGGAGCAGCCAGCTAGAATGGACATCGCCCCCAGACCTGCTGCGCTCGCGATAACGCTCCTGCGATTCATAACAGGGTTCAATGACTTACCGGTGAGGCTCGACATGCGGCTCTCCTCTCAAATCTCGTCGGGTTTCGGTTACCCGACAGGCCATCCTTCGCCGTGTTCGGCGTTCGCAAAATAGTAGACGCTTTAGTTGAGAAAAGTGGCGATTATTTCAACTTTTCTTTTGTTTTGTCCATTTATCCATAATTATGCGTATTTCTATCAGTTTATGCAGTTTAGACACTTTATTGTGCGAAAGCAATGTTTCCGTTCTGTTACAGGCGTCCCCGCCCTGAATAAAACAGCCTCACCGGTCGCGCTTTATGCGCGCTTAGGCGGCGATGTACTTGCCGTCCTGGATCACATAGGCTGTAGCGGGCTTCTCGACCTGACCTTCGTCGTTCCACGTCAACTCGCCCGTCAGGCCCTCGATCTTGATCTTGCGCATGGCCTTGGTCAGCTGGTTGGTAAAGCTCGTGGCAGAATCGTCCTTAAAGGTCTCGGTATCGACGATGTCGAGCTTGGATGCCTTGGCCTGCTCGGCAAAGGCATCGGCAACGCCCGAACTATACGTATCGCCGGAGTTGTAGAACAGGGCAATCTTGGCGTCTGCATACTTCTCAGCCAAGAACTTCGCGGCGCTGGCGCCCATGGTGGGGTCGGTGAAGCAAACCTTATGGTGCAAACGTTGACAGTTTGTTACGGAGTTCCGTTTGTAGCGAGCATGTTTCCAATGTTTCCGCAGCGTTTCGGGGGCGCCGTTTTGTGCGACTCCTGTTGCCTGGCGAGCACGCGCCCTCGGTTCACGCTAGAATGCACTCAACCTTTAAGCGGTTAATCCATCTATAAGATGCACGAAGGAGCTATCTATGAGCGAACCCCTGCGCACCGTGAACGTCGGTCTGATCGGTCTGGGAACCGTCGGCGGCGGCGTGGCCCGTCTGATCAAGAGCCACCACGATGAGTACCTGGCAGCCTACGGCATCGACCTTAAGCTGACCCGTGCCTGCGCGCTTGCCTGGGAGCAGGCCGAGGCAGCCGGCATTGAGCGTGAGGCCTTTACGGGCGACTGGCACGATGTCGTCACCGACCCCGCCGTCGACATCGTCGTCGAGCTGATCGGTGGTGAGCATCCTGCAACCGAGATCTTCACCACTGCCTTTGAGCACGGCAAGCACGTCGTCTCTGCCAACAAGGCCCTGCTGGGCCGTCACGTCGAGACGCTCGCCGAGAAGGCGCGCGCGTGCGGCGTGCAGATTAAGTGCGAGGCCAGCTGCGGCGGCGGCATCCCCATCGTGAGCACGCTCGAGCACGACCTGGTGGGCAACAAGATCCTGACCATCGCCGGCATCCTCAACGGCACCACCAACTACATCCTGTCGCGCATGGACGCCGAGGGCGCCGATTACGCTGACGTGCTCGCCGACGCACAGGCCAAGGGCTATGCCGAGGCCGACCCGTCCGCCGACGTCGACGGCTTCGATGCCGCCAGCAAGACGGCGATCCTCGCCTCCATCGGCTTTGGCACCCGCGTGACCACCGACGATGTGTACCAGCAGGGCATCCGTACCATCGGTGCCGAGGACATCGCCCAGGCCCGCGAGCTCGGCTACACCATTAAGCTGCTGGGCATCGCCCGCAACACCGACGCCGGCGTCGACGTTCGTGTGCACCCCACGCTGATCCCCGCCGACCACATGCTTGCCAAGGTCAACGGCGCCATGAACGCTGTCTACGTGGTAGGCGACGCCGTGGGCGAGACCATGTTCTACGGTGCCGGTGCAGGCTCCTTCCCCACCGCAAGCGCCGTCGTGGGCGACATCCTGTCGCTCTCCGAGCAGATCAGCCGCGGCGTGGCTCCGCTGCCCGAGATTGAGCCCTATGGTCACAACCTCGCCTTTAAGCCCATGGACGAGCTCCAGACCAAGTACTATGTGCGCCTGAAGGTCGCCGACCGCGTAGGCGCCCTGTCCGAGACGGTCGACATCTTTGCCAAGCACAACATCTCGATCTCGCTCATCAACCAGGTCGAGGACGGCAAGTCGGGCGTCAGCGATGCCTGCTCGGTCATCTTCCTGACGCACCGCGCGCTCGAGAAGGACGTCCAGGCTGCCGCGACCGAGCTTGCCAGCGTCGACTGCGTGGCCGAGGTCGCCAACGTCCTGCGCATCGAGGACGTTGAGGCTTGGACCGAAGGCGTCATGGCGAACTAATTCGCTCTTCGCTATACGGCATATATGTTTTCCTAGCGAGCGATATGTCCTTCCATATCACGGGCGCCGTGCTCCCCGTCGACGGAGCCGCCCGCTCCTAAAGGTCGCAAGCCACGACTTCGAACCTCAACGAGGCCCAACGCAAAAGACGCGCTGTCTGCATCAACCGCAGACAGCGCGCCTTCTATTATTTGGACGGAACCCGTATCCCGACATTCCTTGCTACTTGCCGTCGTCGTCCTCGGCTTCTTCTCTTGCATAGAGCTCCAGCATGCGGCGGCGGTATTCGCGCACGGCGAGCTTGGCGCGCTCCAGGCGGCGGCGCTCACGCGGAGTCAGCTCGGACGGGTCAACCTCATCACCATAGGTCTTATCGGCAAGCAGGCGCGCCGCGTCCACAATGCGGGCATCGATGTGGCCGCTCGCCGCCTCGGCGGAAAGACGCTCGGCAATCGTATCGAGCGTAGGCAGGCCCTCGAATACGCGACCATGTCCATGCGAGGTCAGCAGCTCGTGCTCTCGTGCGAGCAGACTCGCCAAATCGTGATGAGCGCGCAGGATATCGAGCGCATCGGATGGATGCTCGGCAACCTCTGCCACGGCGGCGACCGGCGCGGCATCGACCACGCGGTAGAAGAGCTGCGCGAGCAATGGCATCAAGAACACCGTGATGGCACCGGCGGCAACCATGACCGACGCAATATCTTGCGACAGCGCGCCCGCGTTGACGGCAACGCTCGTCACGGCAACGATGATCGGCAGGGCCGTGGTGCAGTACAGGGCCACGGTAATGCGACCATACGCCGACACATCGCGCGTCGCAGGACAAATGCTCATAGAGATGAGAATGGGCACGGCGCGAATGATAAGCAACGCCACGATAAAGCCCGCGAGCAGCCCGGGGCGTGAGGCCACGGCCGTCAGGTCGATCTTTGCGCCCGATACGGTAAAGAACACCGGAATCAAAAAGCCGTAGGCCAGGCCGTCGAGCTTGGTCTCGAGCGTATGGTTGCCCTCGGGGATGATATAGCGCAGGACAAAGCCGGCGGCAAAAGAACCCAACACGATGTCGAGATCAAAGACGGCCGAGAACGCCACGAGCGTGACCAGGATGAGCACCGTCAGGCGCACGAAGGTCTGCGACGTGGTATCGGCACGCTCCTCGACAAACGCAAAGAAGCGGCTGCCGACGCGCTTGGAGCGGCTTGAGACCACGGCCAGCAACACGCAAACCACCGCAAACAAGCCAAGGATTACGAGCGTTTGGATGCCAGTGCGAGCAGACAGCAGCACCGACATGGCGAGCACGGGACCGAGCTCGCCCCAAGTGCCATACGCGAGAATCGAGTCGCCCACACGCGTGCCGATGAGCGAGCGCTCACGCATGATGGGCACGAGCGTGCCGAGCGCCGTAGAAGTGAGGGCAAGCGTCACGGCGATGCCGTCGAAATGACTGACCGAGAACCACGGGGTAAAGCGCACGGCAAGCCAGGCGATACCAAACGTGACGACCCACGTCGCCAAGCCGTAGCGCCCCTCGACGCCCGTAATGCTCTTGGGGTCGATCTCAAAGCCGGCAAGCAGGAACAAAAAGGCCAGGCCGAGCTCGGACACAAGCGAGACCTCGGCATCTACATGGATGACGCCGAGCATATGGGGTCCCAGCACCGCGCCGAGCACGAGCAAAAAGACGGTCTCGGGAACGGGTTTTCCGGGAATCGCCGAGGCGATGAAGGGGCTTGCGAAGGCCACGAGTGCGATGATGGCGAGCGAAACGAATGCCATGTGATGCCTTTCTCTTGTTTGCGCTTCACTGTAGCACCCTCGCCGTCCTCAACGCGCCGCGAGCTGTCGTATCATAGTGAGGTTTACAAACATGTGGCTCAAGGCGACCGCGAGGCTTGCCCCGTAAACCGACCGCTGCCGCATACCGTACCGTACGCCCAACCGATCAGGAAGGCAGGAACCAATGGTCTCTCGTATCTACGTGGAGAAGAAACCCGGGTTCGACGTCGAGGCTCAGCAGCTCAAGGGCGAGCTGACCGAGATTCTCGGCATCAAGGGCATCGAGGCCCTGAGGATCATCAACCGCTACGACGTCGAGGGCATCGACGAGGAGCTTTTCCGCTCCTGCGTGCCGACCGTCTTTAGCGAGCCCCAGGTCGATGTGACCTACGACGAGCTCCCCGCAAGCGATGGCGCCGTCTTTGCCGTCGAATTCCTGCCTGGCCAGTTTGACCAGCGCGCCGACTCCGCCAGCGAGTGCGTGCAGCTCATCAGCCAGGGCGAGCGCCCTGCCGTGCGCTCCGCCAAGGTCTATATGATCTTGGGCGCCCTGGACGAGGCCGCCATCGAAGCCATCAAGCACTACGTGGTGAACCCCGTCGAAGCGCGCATCGCCTCGCTCGACCTGCCCGAAACGCTGTACATGGAGACACCCGAGCCGCAGCCTGTCGAAGTGCTCGACGGTTTCCGCGAGCTCGACGAGGCCGGCCTTGCCGCCTTTATCGCCGAGCGCGGCCTTGCCATGGACGAGGCGGACATCGCCTTCTGCCAGCAGTACTTCCGCGATGAGGACCGCGACCCCACCATCACCGAAATCCGCGTGATCGACACCTACTGGTCCGACCACTGCCGTCACACCACCTTCGGCACCGTCCTGGACGACGTGACGATCGATGACGCCGTGGTGCAGCAGGCCTTCGACCGCTACATGGAGATGCGCCACGAGCTCGGTCGCGACGCCAAGCCCGTCTGCCTCATGGACATGGGTACCATCGGCGCCAAGTACCTCAAAAAGACCGGCGTCATGACCGATGTCGACGAGTCCGAGGAGATCAACGCCTGCACCGTCAAGGTAAAGGTCGATGTCGATGGCGAGGACCAGGACTGGCTGTTCCTCTTTAAGAACGAGACCCACAACCACCCGACCGAGATCGAGCCCTTCGGCGGTGCCGCCACCTGCGTGGGCGGCGCCATCCGCGACCCGCTCTCGGGCCGCAGCTACGTGTACCAGGCCATGCGCGTCACCGGCGCCGGCGACCCCACCGTCCCGGTTTCCGAGACGCTCGAGGGCAAGCTGCCGCAGCGCAAGCTCGTGACCACTGCCGCCGCCGGCTACTCCAGCTACGGCAACCAGATCGGCCTTGCCACCGGTCAGGTCAACGAACTCTATCACCCCGGTTACGTGGCCAAGCGCATGGAGGTTGGCGCCGTCGTGGGCGCTACCCCGGCAAACCACGTTCGTCGCGAGTGCCCCGCCCCCACCGACAAGATCATCCTGCTGGGCGGCCGCACCGGCCGTGACGGCATCGGTGGTGCCACCGGCTCCTCCAAGACCCAGAACACCGAGTCCATCGAGACCTCGGGCGCCGAGGTCCAGAAGGGCAACGCCCCGGTCGAGCGCAAGCTGCAGCGCCTCTTCCGCCGCGGTGACGCCTGCCGTCTAATCAAACGCTGCAACGACTTTGGCGCCGGCGGCGTCTCGGTCGCCGTGGGCGAGCTTGCCGACGGCCTGTATGTCGACCTTGATACCGTAACCAAGAAGTACGACGGCCTGGACGGCACCGAGCTCGCCATCTCCGAGTCCCAGGAGCGTATGGCCTGCGCCGTTGCCGACGGTGACGTCGAGGAGTTCATGGGCTACGCCGCCGAGGAGAACCTGGAGGCAACCGTCATCGCCGAGGTTACCGCCGAGCCGCGCATGCGCATGGCATGGAACGGCGTCGCCATCGTCGATCTGTCCCGCGAGTTCCTCAACTCCAACGGTGCACCCAAGCACCAGGTCGCCCATGTGTGCGCCCGCAGCGTGTGGCAGCCCAGCTGGGCCGGCTCCACGCTTGCCGAGCGCATGACCTCGCTTGTCACCGACCTCAACGTTGCCTCCAATAAGGGCCTTTCCGAGCGCTTCGACTCCACCATCGGTGCCGCGACCGTGCTCATGCCTTTTGGCGGCAAGACGCAGCTCACCCCCAGCTCGGCCATGGTCGCCAAGTTCCCCGTGGACGGCGAGACCACCACGGCGAGTGCCATGGCATGGGGCTTCAACCCCTATCTGATGGAGGCCGACCAGTTTGCGGGCGCCTATCTGTCCGTGGTCGAATCCATCGCCAAGCTCGTAGCCGCTGGCTTTGAGCACAAGCGCGCCTACCTCTCCTTCCAGGAGTACTTCGAGCGCCTGCGCACCGAGGCCGAGCGCTGGGGCAAGCCCATGGCTGCCGTCCTGGGCGCCCTTATGGCCCAGGTCGACCTGGGTGCCGGCGCCATCGGCGGCAAGGACTCCATGAGTGGCTCGTTTGAGGACGAAGCCGGCGAGCTCAACGTTCCGCCGACCCTGATCAGCTTCGCTGTCGCTGTGGGTAAGGCCGCCCGCGCCGTCTCCCCTGAGTTCAAGGGCCTCACGCACCGCGTCGTCCGCATCGCCCCCGCCACCTATGGCGAGGACTACCGCCCCGACGCCCATCAGCTGCTCGCCGCGTTTGACGCCGTCGAGGCGCTCACCGCCACCGGCGCAGCCCTGGCCGTCTCCACGCCCGGCTACGGCTGCGGCGCCGAGAGCCTCTTTAAGATGTGCGTCGGCAACCAGATCGGTATCGAGCTTGCCGAGGATGTAGACGTGGAGAGCCTCTTCACCCCGCTCTACGGCAGCTTTATCGTCGAGCTCGCCGAGGATGCCGAGCTGCCCGAGGTCGCCGACGGCGTTGTCGTCGAGCCCCTGGGCACCACCGTCGAGGGCTATGTCATCGACACCGGCTCCGAGATCATCGAGCTCTCCGAGCTCCAGGAGGCCTGGGAGAGCGGCATCGAGGGCGTCTTCGCCTACCGCAGCGCCGGCGAGACCCCCGAGGTCGAGACCATCGACTTCCGCGCCAAGGACATCCACGTGTACGGCGGCGCCAAGATCGCCCGCCCGCGCGTGATCATCCCCGTGTTCCCCGGCAACAACTGCGAGTACGACAGCGCCCGCGCCTTCCGTGCCGCCGGTGCCGAGGCCGACACCTTCGTGATCAACAACCTCACGCCCGAGGCGGTCGCCGAGAGCACCCACGAGCTTGCCCGCCGCATCCGTGCAAGCCAGATCGTCATGATCCCCGGCGGCTTCTCGGGCGGCGACGAGCCCGACGGCTCTGCCAAGTTCATCACGGCGTTCTTCCGCGCTCCCGAGGTCACCGAGGCAGTCCGCGACCTGCTCAAGGCCCGCGATGGCCTGATGCTGGGCATCTGCAACGGCTTCCAGGCCCTGGTCAAGCTCGGCCTGGTGCCCTACGGCGACATCGTCGACGCCACGCCCGATGCGCCCACGCTGACGTTCAACACCATCGGTCGCCATCAGAGCCGCCTGGTGCGCACCCGCATCTCGTCCAACCTGTCCCCGTGGCTGTCGCAGTGCAGCCTCGACGACCCCTACACCGTCGCCATCAGCCACGGCGAGGGCCGCTTTGTCGCCAACGACGAAGTGCTCGCCCAGTTAATCGCCAACGGCCAGGTCGCCACGCAGTACGTGGGCGAGGACGGCAAACCCAGCATGGATCTTTCCGTCAACCCCAACGGTTCCGCACTCGCCATCGAGGGCATCACGAGCCCCGACGGCCGCGTCCTGGGCAAGATGGGCCATGCCGAGCGCCGCGGCGACAACCTGTACCGCAACGTGCCCGAGCATGTCCCCGGCGATAAGTTCATGCCGATCTTTGAGAGCGGCGTGGCCTACTTCGCTTAATGCGTCCCATCGGGTACAATCCCCTCGGGTAACAACGCCCGCCACCGGCACACCCGGTGGCGGGTTCTTTTTTGCTTCGCGCATACAGGAAGGACATCATGGAAAGCCGCAAGCCGTATCTCGCCACCCTACCCGGACTCATCCTGGGCTGTCTTATTTGCTGCGCGCTCTGGGGGTCGGCTTTCCCCTGCATCAAGATCGGTTACGGGCTCTTTGGCATTCCCGCTCACGATAGCGCCTCACAGCTGCTCTTTGCGGGCTTGCGCTTCACGCTTGCCGGCGCCCTGGTTATCGTTGGGATGAGTGCGGCCCAACGCCGCCCCCTCATTCCGCAGGCTCGCGACATCAAGCCCATCTTTGTCTTGTCACTCTTCCAGACTATCGGGCAGTACTTCTTTTTCTACCTTGGACTCTCGCGCGCCAGCGCCATGTCAAGTTCCATCATCGAGGCCAGCGCCAACTTTCTCGCAATCCTCTTTGCCGCCCTGGCATTTCACACCGAGAGGCTCAATACGCCCAAGGTGCTTGGCTGTGTGCTGGGCTTTGCAGGCGTCGCGCTCGTCAACCTTTCGGGCGCGGATGGCACCTTTGGCTTTACGCTCGACGGCGGGGGATTTATCTTGGCTTCCACTGTTGCGGGCGCCCTGTCGACCTGCCTCATTGGCATCTTCTCGCGCGAGCATGACGGCGTCTTGCTTGCCGGCTGGCAGTTTTTAGTCGGTGGCGTGGTCCTTACCGCCATCGGGTTTTTGATGGGCGGCACGTTGTCCCCCACCGAAATCGCCCCCGCCATCGCGCTCATCATTTATATGGCACTCATTTCCGCCGTCGCGTACTCGCTGTGGTCCCGCCTGCTCGCCGTCAACCCCGTCAGCCGCGTCTCGGTCTTTGGTTTTATGAACCCCGTCTTTGGTGTGCTGCTGAGCGCGCTGCTGCTCGGCGAGGGCGCTGACACGAGCCCCGTTACCGTCATCGTTGCCCTGCTGTTGGTCTGCGGCGGCATCATCATCGTCAACAAACCCAAAAAAGCCTAACGAACTGCCCTTATTTAGCAGAGGGGATTCATATACTTTAGCTTAATGGAGCACATCGGTGAGCTGAGGGCCGCCACGCACGCAAGCGTGCGCCCCTTTTTTTCTAGCGTATCTGGACGCCGGCTTTCTTTTTCTCGGCCTTGACGCGGTAGAGCTCCGCATCGGAAGCGCGAAGTAAGTCTTGCCAGGTATCAACACTATCGCCGACCCGCGCGTAACCGATGGACATCCGCAATGCATACGGCACCTCGGCACGAGCGAGCTCGTCGTTAATCGCCGAACACAGGTCTATGATGTCCTGTTCCGCCGCAGCCTTCTGGAGCACCACGAACTCATCGCCGCCATAACGCGCGATAAAGCCACCTGACGCCGAGCAGACCTCTTTGAGCGCAGCAGATATGACCTGAAGAGCATGGTCGCCCTCCACATGCCCATAGCGATCGTTAATCTGCTTAAAGCCGTCGGCGTCCATCATAAGCAGATATACATCTTCGGCCTGATCCACATTTGAAAAGAGCGGCAGCATATAGGTCTCAAAACGGTTGCGATTGTTAAGGCCAGTCAACGGGTCGGTCGAGATCAGCTGCTCCTGGTAGATGATGTAGAGCAGCAGGATGCTCAGCGTTATACCGACACAAAGGCCCGGTACCGAAAACAAAACCTGGAAGGTACCGCCCACCAGAGCGGGAACCGCAAAAAAGGCGAGGGTGCGATAAATGGCCTTCTTTTGCAGACTTTCGACTTTTCGAGCCTGAATAAAGGCATGCAAGGACGTATATATAACGTAGCAGTAGCTAACGATAGGTTGAATCATATAAAGCGCTCCGCGACGATACACGCCCTGCGAATCGATATAGAACAGGGCGTGCGTCCAGTAACTGGCAAACGCCAGCACGACCACCAGAGCCGTAGGTAACGCTACAAGCACCACCCTATAGCGCGCGGACAAAAGGCGAGAGCCCTGCACTGTCTCGGAATACAAAAACCAAATGAGGCACGCGATGGCGAACAGCGAAAACGAGACCGCGTTGGAAATCCAGTTGGCCGTGATGCCTACAGGAGTGCTCACGCCGTCCGAGAGCGTCCAGATCATATCGAAGAAAATGTAGGCAGCGGAGGTGTAGCCGAGCATGCTAAACAAGAGCTGCTGGGTGCTCGAGAACAAGGAGCGGCGGCTTCGTGCGGCAAGCCCGATAAGAACAATCATGCATAGCACGAATATCTCTATCTTGAGTGCCTTAACCACTAGCGCCATCCCTTCAATATCCAAGTGGTCAGAATCGCCCAATTCGAATCTGGGCAACAAACGCCCCCTACTCCGCAGGGGTAAGGGGAATAATAGCAGAGCGCCCGAACGTCACTGCAAGACAGCTTTCGTTCGGGCGCTCAAACGGCGCGAGTTGCACGCCGGCATCATTGATGGGTATCGATTGCTACTCGCCATCGATGTCGGTCGCGACGGCTTCCTCGATGGCCTCGACACCGGCAGGCGACAGATCCTCCTTGCCTTGGCAGAACTTCTTGTCGACCCAGCCGGTCAGAATCGGAGCCATGATCGCCGTGATGATAACGGCGGTGGCGATCTGCGCATACGCGGTGGGTGCAAGCTCGGCATAGCGCGGCGCGACCTCGGCGAGGGCGACCGGCGTGGTCATAGCCGTGCCGGCGATGGTGGAGCAAGCCACGGCAGCCTTGCCGTTACCGCCGCACAGGCGCTCGAACGCAAAGGTGATGGGACCGACGACAAACAGCGTGACAAGGCCCAGCAAGATACCGGAAATACCGCCGGTGATAAAGCTCGACAGGCTCATGGACGCACCGAGTTGAAAACCAATGACGGCGATCGCGGGATTGGCGCCGGGAACCAGCAGGTTCTTGATAAACGGGAAGAGGTTGCCCAGAACCATACCGATGACAAGCGGCAGGATGGAGCCGACGATGGCGCCCAGTGGGATGTTAGCAAGACCCGAAACACCCAGGATGATCATGGTGACGGCAGGGCCGGCCGTAAAGAATAGGATGCCCACGGCGCCCTGCTCGGACTCGTCGCCGAACTCGCCCATGATGCCCGTGTAGAGCGCCATGTTGCAAAACGTAATGCCACCGATGATGGAAACCGAGCTCAGGCCCAAAAAGTTGTCGTTAAAGAAATACGCAACGCTCAGGCCCAGCACGGCTGCCACCACAAGCTTAGGAATCAGCACGACGATGCCGGTCTTGATGGCACCCGGCGTGGACTTAAAGCTGATGCCGGCGCCCACAAACAGCAAGATCGCGGCGACGATGGTGTTGGAGCCGCCGCGGCAGGCGGCGGTAAAGAAGCCGCCGATCTCGAAGACCTGCGGGCAGAAGGTATTAAGCAAAAGACCGACGATCATCGGGTAGATCATGATGTCACCCGGAATGCGCGGTACTTTGAATTTCTTTTGCTCGTTGGCGGTCGCTCCCTGTGCCATGAAACCCCCATTTCCGCTGACGCGGAACAAAAGCCCACGTCACGCTTTGCTACAGTAAAGTTTGACCATGGTACCAGAAGAAGCAGACCGCCTCGGTGGGAAATTTGATTCGTTAGGCCGGGACGATAACGCATCCTGCTCTTATACGAGGCTCAAAACGAAATAGAACACGATGCCCGAGACGCAGCACCACAACATCGACTTTGTCTTAATTGCCACCGCCACGACGCCGGCAGCCGCAATCCAAGGAATCAAGCCCTGCCACAAGCCGGCGTCAAAAGCGCCAGGGCTTATCAAATCGTTGGCGACCAGCGCCGCGAAGGCGGCGGGCGGAATATAACCCAAGGCCTCGGTAACGCGGGGCGACAGCGTTCTCCCGCGCAACGCAAACGCCGGGGCAATGCGGAAAAATGCGATGGCCGCCCACGATGACAGCCACAGGACCAAAAACTCATTAACGGGCATCGCGAGCACCCCTTCCTTCGGCGAGAGCATCGCACGCAAGCGCCGCGACAACGCCGACGAGCACGCTTGCCGGCACGGCGACATTCGTCCACCCCAAGAACTTGCATATGGCGACGGACACCGCAGCCAAACTGGCAGCTACGACATTGCCGCTCGACAGTCGCTGCGAAAAGAGCAGGCAGATAAAGAGCGATGTGCAGACAAAACCCGCAATAGCGGTGGGAACATCAACAACGGCGCCGACAGCGGCGCCCGTCGTACACGAAACGCCCCATGTCGCGATGAGGATCACGTTGAGCACAAAGGACTCGAGCGGACCCCAATCCTCCCCTTTAACCAACTTGGCAAGCGAGACGCCATATGCCTCCTCGGTAAGTGTCGCGGCAACAGCCAGCGTCTGACGCTTCGAGGCACCCCTCAGATGTGGTGCGATCGATGCCGAATATAGCGCAAAGCGCGAGGAGATTGCGGCGACGCTCGCGACGATCGATGCCGCAGGCACACCTGCCAGCCACAGATTGCAGATCATAAACTGCCCGCTGCCCGTCACGAACGTGCTGCTCAGAGCAAAAACCATCCAGGGTTCCATTCCCGTCTGCGCCATGATCATTCCGTACGGCGCGGCTATCGCAACATAGGTAAGCATCACCGGCCAGATGGTTTTAACGATTTTGAGCACCATAGCGTTCCTCGTCCCGACAAGCTTTCCGAGCCGCATTCAACGACGCGGCAGAATCATCGCCCGGTGGCAACCGAGTTCACCTACAATTGCCACCGGATCGAAAGACACAGAAAGACACAACTTTTTAGGAAGTCATTATGACAGCTATCGATCGAACGCGGGCTGCCGCGGCCTTCAAGACCTACACCGATGCCTACGATGCCGCCAATCCGCGTATCGCGCTCAAAATCGAGCATACGTACCACGTTGCCGAGGCATGCGATGCCGTGGCACGCGAACAGGGCTGGTCACCGCAGGGCATTGACCTGGCGTGGCTTTGCGGCCTGCTACACGATATGGGCCGCTTTGAGCAGCTGCGACGCTGGGATACGTTTAAGGATGCCGAAAGCATGAGCCATGCGGCGTTGGGCGTCGAGGTTCTCTTTGGCGAAAACCCTGCAGGCGCGCCCGCGACAACAAGTATCCGCGACTTTATCGACGATCCGGTAGAAGACGAACTCATTCGATCGAGCATTGCCTATCACAGCGATTTCCGTCTACCTGCGCAGCTCGACGAGCGCACGCGGAGCTTCTGCGATATCGTGCGCGATGGCGACAAGATCGACATCATGCGCACCATCGCCGACAGCGCCGTCGACACCATCCTCAAGGTTGATGAGGACACATTTCTCGCCAGCCGGTTCTCGACACCGGCGCTCACCGCCTTTGACGAGCGCCGCTGCGTTGCACGCGACGAACGCGATGAGGCCGCCGACTACCTGGCAGGGCTTATCTGTTTTATGTTTGAGCTCGTCTATCCGGCAAGCCGCGCGCTGGCGCGCGAGCAGGGCGATATCTACCGCCTGCTCGACGCGCCTTTTGGCATTGTGCGCCCCTTTACCGATCCCGCCACGCAAGCGACCTGGGAACGCCTAAAGAAAGAGATGCGAGCCTGGCTGGCCGGCGCCTAGCGCTCGAGCTGGGCCAGAAGTTCCTCGACGACTTCGACGGCGTCACCGACAACTTTGTACTGCGCAGCGCCAAAGATGGGAGCATCCGGGTCCTCGTTGACGGCGATGATGCACTCCGCGCCGCCGATGCCGGCTAGGTGCTGGATAGCACCCGAAACGCCGATACTCACAAGGAGCTTGGGCGAAACCGACACGCCGGTCTGGCCGATCTGGTGGCGGTACTCCAGCCAACCCGCCTCCACGACGGGACGCGTGCAACCAAGCTCGGCACCCAGCGCATCGGCGAGTTTTCGCATCAGAGGCAGATTCTTCTTGGAGCCAATGCCGCGGCCCACCACGACCAGACGCTCGGCATCGGCAATCGAAGCCTGCTGCCCCCACTCCTCGGCGGGAATCGAAATCTCGACGCGGGCCTTAACATCATCCGCAAGCGATACCTGGGTAATCGTTCCGGAGCGACTGTAATCAAACTCGGGCGCTCCAAAGATGCCGGGACGCACCGTTGCCATCTGGGGACGATGATTGGGGCAGATAATGGTGGCCATCAAGTTGCCGCCAAACGCCGGGCGTGTCTGCTGCAGCAGACCCGTCTCCGTATCCATCGAAAGCACCGTGCAGTCGGCCGTAAGGCCCGTCTGCAAGCGTACGGCCACACCTGGCGCCAGTTCACGGCCAAAGGCGGTCGCGCCGTACAGAATGGCCTCGGGCCTGCGCTCGGCTACCAAATCGCAGATGAGGCGAGCATAGACCTCCGCATCGTTTTGGCGCAGTCGCTCGTCGCGGCAGACCACGACCTCGTCTGCACCGGCGCAAACCAGATGCTCCAGGCCGCCGAGAGAACCCTTGGGGCCCATACCGACCAGTGCCACCAGACGGCAACCACGGGCATCGGCAAGCTCGCGTCCCTTGCCCATGAGCTCGTAGGCCACGGGAGCCACGGCGTCGTGCTCGTCAGTCTGCACGAAGACCCAAATGTCTCGATATGCATCAAGGTCCACCGCGCCAGCGGCCTCGTCGCGCTCGATCGAAATGGCATTGACGGGGCAAGCGTCGACGCACCCACCGCACAAGATGCAGCCGTCGGTCACATGGGCGCAGCGGTTGGGGCGCTCGCCCTCCACCACAACGCCACCCGAGGCACAGGCGCGAACGCAGCGACCGCAGCCGATACAGGCTTCGCTATCGATAATCAGTCCGCTCATCTATGCCATCCCCTCGATAATCTTGGCAAGCTTTGCCGCTTGCTCGACCGGTGTGCCCTCGATGGCCTCACACGTTTGGTCGCGGTCGGGCACAAACGAGCGCACGACCTGCGTCGGCGATCCGGCAAGGCCGCAACGCAAGGGGTCGGCATGTACATCGGCAGCACAGACCACCCGCACATCCGCATCTTCGGCCGCGCGAATGCCGGCGATGCTCGGCATGCGCAGCTGGCCGATCTCCTTGGCGGTCGTCATCGCGCACGGCATCTCCAGATAGACCGTCTCCTCACCGGCGTCGCAACCGTGAACGAGCGAAAACGCACCGCACGTCGTAAAGCCCGCGCTCTGCACGCAGCTCACATCGGTCACGCAGGGAATCTCGAAGGCGCCGGCCAGCTCGGGGCCAATCTGGGCAGTATCGCCATCCACCGCCATCTTGCCGCAGATGAGCAGGTCAAAGTCCTCGTCGAGCGCCTCGATGCCGCATTTGAGAGCATAGGTGGTCGCCAACGTGTCCGCACCCGCAAAGGCGCGATCGGTCAGCAGCAGCGCGTCATCGGCGCCGCGGGCAATGCAGTCGCGCAACAGCGATTCGGTTGCAGGTATACCCATCGACACCACCGTCACGCGTACGTCCATGCCAAAGCCGATAAAGTCGTCCTTGAGCGCCAGCGCGCATTCGAGGGCACTTGCATCGAAGGGATTAATGACCGCCTGTCTGCCATCACGCACGATGGTATTGGTTTTGGGGTCCATCTTGACCTCGGTGCTTCCCGGCACCGCTTTGACACACACCACCATATGGAAATCGCTCATCTTCACGCGCCCCCTTTCTGGACGAGTTCATCCAAGAGCTTCTCCGAAAACAGGTTGCCACGGCCCAGCTGCCCGGCAGGATCGAGCTGCAGCTTGAGTCGAGCCGATTCGACCATGGCCTCGTGGCCGTACATCGTCTCCAAAAAGCCCGCTTTGATCTTGCCGACGCCGTGCTCGGCAGAAACGGCGCCGCCCATAGCCGTTACCTCCGCAGCCCACCGGGCAAACAGCTCGCCACCGCGACGGTAGTCTTGCGCATCGCGCGGCAGGATATTCACATGCAGATGGTTGCTGCCAATATGTCCCCAGGCGGCAGACTCAAGCCCGCTTTCGGCCAACGTGCGGCGATAGAGGGCAACGACATCAGCCAGGCGCGCGTTGGGCACCGACATATCCGACCCCAGCTTGGTAATGGTGGGGTCGGTGCGGCGACGCTCGTCGATGAGCATGTTGACGCTCTCGGGAACGGCGTGGCGGAAGAACCGCTGGCATTCGCGATCGACCTCGGTGCGCGCAACCCAGGTCGCGTCGTCGCGGCCGCCCGCAAGCTCCAAAACCCATCCCAAGTGGTACAGCTCCTCGGTCGCCTGCGCCTCGTCGTCGCAGTCGAGCTCCACATAAACACAGACCTTTGCCTCGTCGTCGAGCGCCGGCAGCGAGGCAAACGCAGTCGACTGCTCACGCTGGCGACGAAGGATATCCAAGGCGCCGGCATCGAAATACTCAATAGCGGCGGCATGGGACAGCACGGGGCGCACGGAATCGGTAAAGGACACCGCCTTGTCCTCGCTATCGAAGAAGCAGCTCACGCCCCATACGACCGAAGGTGCCGCCTGCAGGGCGATCTCGAGCTCGGTAATGACGCCGAGTGTGCCGCACGCACCGATAAAAAGATCGATGGCGTCCATATCGTCCGAAACGAAATAGCCCGACGCGTTTTTGGTCTTGGGCATGGTATAGCCGGGAAGATCCAGCTCGAGCGCGCGGCCCCCTGCCGTCACGAGCGACAAGTGGCGTGCGTCAGCGCGCGCCTGACCTCGATGAAGCTCAAGCAGGTCGCCGTCCGCCAGTGCCACGTGAAGCCCCGTAACGTGCGGGCGCATGGGGCCATAGGCGTAGCTGCGGGCACCGGAGGCATTGCACGCCGCCATACCGCCCAGGCAGGCGGATGCCTCGGTGGGATCGGTGGGGAAGAACTGCTCGGGAGCTGCCTGGAACTCCTCATAGGCCTCAAGCGATACCTGATCCCAGCCAGCGGTCGGCAATGCCTTCTTACCCAGCTGCTTGCGCAACTCCGAAAGCACGACCCCCGGCTCCACGCGCAGCAGAAAACGGCCCTGCTCGTCGCGGCGAAGACCCAGGTAGCGATTCATACGAGAAGTGTTGAGGATATGTCCGCCGTGGGGCACGGCACCGGCAGCCAGACCGGTTCGAGCGCCTTGGACCGTTATCGGAACATGCTCGGCATGGAGCTTTCGCAGAATGGCGCGGACTTCGTCCTCCGTTGTCGGAAACGAGATGCTCGACGCCTCGCCCGATATGCGAGATTCATCGCGACCATATTCTTCGAACTCGTCGCCGAAGGGTTTGATGGCTGCAGACACGCGAACTCCCCCTTTAGTTAACTACAGTATTTGCAGGGAGATGTTACCGCATCGTTTCGTCGACGTGACTGAGACCGTCTCCATAATTGGCGAATTTTACGTTTGTGCAATTCGGCAAGCGGCGGCGATTTCTCGGCAGACGCTCTATTTGACGTGCCCCTTCCCATCGCTGCCATGCATGCAATTGGCGCTCGAAAAAACTTGAGATATTTTTTACCGCCTCTCACCTGTGACGATGCAAATCCGTCAAGCATTTGGTCAGAAATCGGTCAAGTTGCGCCTGATACGGTCGGCATCGACAGTCAAAACCAATAGAAGGTTTGGCCCAAAAGCAGGGAGGTCCCCATGGCATATTACTGGCCCCAGTACGGCGTCGCCATCGAAGTCGACGATGACCCGTATCTTCTGCCGTTCGACGAAAAGGCATTTCCCGATGCGGCTGTCTATCACGTCACCACCGACGTGATCTGCGATCCCGAATCGTTTTCGGCGCTCGCTCACCACATCGCCCACATCCACGACATCAAACTCGACCCAAACTTCGACGAGCTCATCTACTCACGACGCCTCATGCTCCACATGCTCTTTGGCGCCGATCCGTCCACGTTCGCGCGCGTCTATACCACTAAGGATGCCGCATGAGCGTAAGAAAGCAGTCGAGCCCCCTGGGGTCAAAACATCGAAAAAGGCTCGGCGTTGTCTGCTTGGCTATCGCCTGCGCCCTTATCGCCGTCGGCCTTTACGCCTGGCAGTCAAAGCCTGTCGCCGAGACGGGCACCTCGGTCACAACGGCAGAGGGTAAGTCGCGCCAAGAAATCCAGGACGAGCTCGATGCCATCGTCCGTGACAACATGATGACGATCTCGGTCGCACCGGTCGCCCAGCTGCAAAAAGGCGGCAAGCTGCGCGTCAACGTACAAAACGCCCAGGACAACAAGTTTCCCCAGCGTTTCCGCGTGATCCAAAACGACGAAACCATCTATGAATCGGGCGTGGTCGAGACTGGCAAGACCATCGAGACCTGCCCCGCAGGCGACATCAAAGAAGGCGAAGCGTATATCGAGATCCAGGCGCTCGACGCCAAGACCTACGACGCCCATGGCAATCCCACGCGCGTCAAGGTGCGGGTTGCGCAGGCCGAAGGCTAGATCTGCCGCCTGTTGCGAAAACGCGCACCCACGCCGCTTTCGTCCAACCATCACGGAAACGGTCCGTGACGAATAGAAAGGAACGATTATGGACATCACCAGGAACTTGAGCGGGACCAGGGCGCTCGTCGTGGGGGCAGGGCTGGCGCTCGCGCTCGCAATGGGAGCCGCGCCGACCACCGCCCTGGCGGAGGGACGCGTTGGAACCACCGACGTGACCATCAGGACCGAAATCGACAACATCAAGTTTAAGGCTCCGACTGTCATCCCATTTGTCGCCAAGGCCGATGGCACGCTTCAGGGCCCTTCCGAGAACACAACCACCATCGACAATCTTTCGGCCTATGGCATCCACGTTACCAACATGAAGATCGGCGCCAAGAACTCCTGGAGCATCGTCGCCGACGCCAAGACGGGAACCGCCCAGAACTCCATCGATTTTAAGGTCGGCCCGGACAAGGCACTCCAAGACGCTCATGCCGCGACGCAGGAAGCGGGCGTCGACCTTTCCAAAAATGCATTCTTCGACATGGGTTATCAGGGCATCGCCGATGGTACGGACAGGATTAAGCTCAAGACGAGCGGCAATGTCGCCCGCGTCACGCGAGACATCTTCCATGTGACTGGCGAGGGCGACCAGGTCGCAAGCATTACGTGGACGGTCGAGCCCGGTGCGCACACGGCCTAAGGCGATTGTCCTTGCCGCTATCGTCGGCGTTGTAACGTTTGCCCCGATCGCCGCCTTTGCCCAACAAGAGCAGGCGCAGGCTGCCACACAGGTGACTGTCGATCTATCGGAGCTCGAACGCAGTGGCCAACACGAGCCCCTAGCACAAACGGGCGACACGCGACAATTCCTGGCAGCAGGAATCGCCGCGGCAGGCGCAAGCGCCATCGGCCTTGGCCTGCACATCAAACGCAACCAGTAGCCACACAAATCGAGACCGTCCAGAACAGGTAAGGAGAGCCCATGGCACCAAAGAACCTTTTGCCCGTTGCCGCGCTTTGCAGTGCGCTTGCCATCGGCATGCCCGTCGCCGCCCTAGCGACACCCGCCGTGGACGTCCCCTTACCTGCCGTCAACTGTCTCGCCACAAACCAGATGAGCACCATCGCGCGCCAACGCTTCTCGCTTGCGCAGGCAAGCATTTCGACCTCGGGGTGCCTCCGTCGCTGCACGAACAGCTCGATAGTCGTGGATACCGAGCACTCGAGCACAGTGGACGGCCCCCTAACGGGATGCGTTATCTGCACATGGCGCGCAGCTGCAACTGATGCCGATGGCGATTCCTGCGACGTGGAGCTGTGCCTCGACATCACCCTGTCCGATGACTCGGCGGACGGGGCAACAGTCGCCTTCGACAGCACGTTTTTCGAAGACGGAGGAGGTGTATGCCTGGGCTGCGTCCCCTCGAGCGCCGATGGCACGCAGCCCGCTATCTCATTCACCGCATCGCTGAAAATGACCAAGGCGGGCACCGACGCCACAGCAAATGGCGAGATTCCTCTGATGTTCTACGCGAGCGGCACAGAAAGCCAGGAGATTCGGGGCAAACAGCGGACCGGATCGCTCAGCCTAACGCGAGGGACAGATCCCGGTCCTGTCGATATCAGTACCCAAACGCAAGATGTGCATCACGTCCTTGTCGATCCGGCGCTCCTCGAGATGGAATGGAGCGGAGCGGGAGCGGTCGGACTCGCCCCCTCGACAGGTGACATCGCAAGCGACTCCAACGAGAACAGCGGTGAAATAGCGCCTGGGGACAATGGCGCACCAGGCGACATAACACCGCCATCGAGCGGTCCTTCAGCCACTTTTAGCGAGCCAAGCGAAACAGCCGCCGATGCCGACGGCACGCAAGCTGGCGAAAACTTGGGGTATCCCATGCCGGCAGACATCGACGAGGGCAATTGTTGCATGATGGTCGCGCTCGACCGCGCGGGAACCGTCGACGCCGCGAGCATTGAGGTCGCCGCCGCCGATAAGCCCGTCCGCAAAGCAGCCATTATCGCATTCCCTAAAACCGTCGAAGTTGTTTTTCTACCATCGGGCGAGGTCGTAGCCCCTACCCTGCTCACCCTACTTGGGGCAAAGGGCACGGCCAACCAAATCGACAACCTCACGGTCGTCGACCCTGCGACCACCGCAAAACTGCACCTGTATGCCGTAACCTCGGACGGAGACAAAACCGAGGAATTCGACGGTAAAAGCCTCCTGAATAACCGGATACTCCATAAAATGGAAGACGTCTCGTATCAAATTGAGCTCGAGGGATTTGACCGAGCTCGAGATGCCGATATCATCGCCGCGGCCATTGAGTCCCCGCAGCGACTCATGACGCTGTGCTTCGATTACAGCCCCTATGTCGTGATGGGAGGCTGAGGCTTAGGCACCAAATGCCGTCATTAATACCACTTATATAACGTATAGGATGAGTCGTGGCGCACCATGCAGCCCGTTCTGTTACGATTGCCAGGTTGGCATCAATATGGGAGGGTTCATGCCGGGTTTGGGAACGATCATCAACGTCGCACTTTTGGTTGCGGGCGGCTTGCTGGGTCTGATAGGCGGACGCTTTATCACACCCCGCATCCAAGATACGCTCATGAAGGCATCGGGGCTGTGCGTTCTGTTTATCGGCCTGGGCGGCACCATGCAAAAGATGCTCGTCATTGACGGGAAAACGTTGGCCACCACCGGCACCACCATGCTCATCGTATCGTTTGCCCTTGGCTCGCTCATCGGCGAGGCCATAAACTTGGAAGCCGGCATCGAAAACCTGGGCGAATGGCTCAAACGCAAAACCGGCAGCGAGGGGGACAACGAGTTCACCAATGCCTTTGTCTCGGCATCGCTGACCGTCTGCATCGGCGCCATGGCTATCGTGGGATCAATCCAAGACGGTCTGCTCGGTGACTGGTCCACGCTCGCTCTCAAGGGCGCGCTGGATTGCATCATCGTCTGCACCATGACGGCCTCGCTCGGCCGCGGTTGCATCTTCTCGGCCCTGCCCGTCGCCGTGTTCCAGGGAACGATCACGCTGTTTGCCGGCGCACTCTCTCCCATCATGACCGCCGCCGCCCTCGACAGCCTGTCGCTCGTGGGCTCTATGCTCATCTTCTGCGTCGGCGTAAATCTCATCCGCCCTCAGACCTTCCGCACGGCCAATATGCTCCCCTCCGTTGTCATAGCCGTCATCTACGCCCTCCTGTTCTAAATCTATCTACATAGCGGTATCTCGAACACCTGTTTGATGCTGTGTTATGATATGAGGTCACCGAAGCTGCGTTAGGAGAGGAGAGGCGGTGGCCGACCAGGACATCAAGATGCTCATCGAGCGCATTATGGCCGAGGCCCGGACCCATCAGTCCGCCCGTTTCTCACATGAGGTCTACGCAGACGAGCCGATTCTCAAGACCGGCCGACAGATGCAGAACTTCCTCCCCGACCAATACCGCAAGATGCGTGAGATATCGCGTTGGCAAGAAGACCCAAAGGGCGGCGCGGGCCGTTGGCTTTCGGAAGCCGAGCTTTTCTACCGCCAAGGCCTGCTGATGGCCGATTTTGAGGACGATTGCCCCTATAACGGTACGTTCAAGTCGTACTTCCCAACCTACAACGCTATGAGCGATCGCCAGCTGCGCGGGTACTTTACCTGGCGCGCCCAAGTGCGACGCGGAACCGTCGAGGAAACGTCTACGTCCTTTGCCTTCCTGTATCTCTATGAGCTGATCTGCGGCATTGGCGTAGATGACCCACTCGATGGTTTTAACAAAATCAAGGCCTTTTGGGATGTCTATCGCACCTTCGAGCCCGGCATCGATCGGTTTGCACGCGTGTGGTTGCAGGATTACGCCGTATTCCATGGGCTCGACCCCAAGCTGCTTCGCGACTCTAAAACCGTCATGTTCGATAACGCCCTTATCGAGCTGCGGCGCGCGGTTCGAGACCTTGCGCCCACGCCAGCCTCGTCAGACCTGGTCCCTAAGCGCCGCAAGACCTCCGAGCCCACGCTCCCCCTTCCGCCCGACGAAGCGGGCGAGGAGCGACTCATGGCCGCCATCAATGCCCTCTCCACGTACAACCTCAATAACTCAAGACTCGATCGCAGCAACCATCGCGACCTACGCCACGTGGCATGTGCCGTGTATGTCCGTATGGCGCGCTACTATGACACGCACCGAAAGACCGGTATCGTGGCGAGCTTGTTTGGGGAGGAGACGGCCATGCCCTATACCATGTTTGCCTCGGCTGTGTTCTTTGCGCCTAATCGCCACGAGGACTGCGAATACCGTCTGGACCCCATCCATATTTACCGTTGTCAAAACGGCTTTTGGGAATGCATGCGAATTCACGGCAGCAGGCAAAAGAGCAGCAAGCTTGGTGAAATGATGCGCGCCTGTGACCAACGCCTGCGCCTGGCCCTAGACCCCACCCACCCCCTGAAGGAGGAGAAAGTCCCCAAATATCTGGCCAAGATCATCGATGACGAGATCGTGGCATGGCTTTCATGGGATGCCACGCACCAGCCCGTCAAGATCGATATCGACCTGAGCCAGCTGGGGCATATCCGGAGTGCCGCCGCACAAACGCGTGAGGCGCTTTTGATCGATGAAGAGCGTGAGGACGATGTGCCTATGGAAGTCGAGGCGACGCTAATCGAGCAACCGAACACTGAGTCTGCGCCCGGCATGACCGCCGGACCTGGCGAGATGGCCACACGGCAAGACGAACCCGACGAGCCGACTGTCTCCACCGAAGAGTTTGGCGTCGTGGCACCGCTCCTCGCGTCTGTGTCCGCGCCCGTAACGCCCGCGTCTGCCGAAGCTGCGAACAAACTCGCGCCTGCCGCAGATGCCTTCCTTCGCGCGCTCCTCGAGCAGAGCACGGCGCAGGCCACATTGGCGGTGGAAAGGTCGGGGCAGAGTGAGGACATGCTCGTCGATAGCATCAATGAGGCGCTCTTTGACCTGGTGGGTGACACCGTAATTGAATTTGGCGCGGCAGGACCGCAAATTATCGAGGACTACGAAGCAGACGTGAGAGGATACCTAGACTATGAGTGATACCGCATCCGCAGCACCCCGCGTGCCCAAGCGCGTCGCTGCCGTCATTCTCAACTCGCTCAAGGGCGGCGTGGTCCCGCGCATCGGCCTTCCCTATATCACCGTAGGACGCGAGGTCGAGATCCGCGCCCTGCTCACCGACCTGAGTCTCATCGCCGGCGGCGGCGCAAGCTTCCGCTTTCTGGTCGGTCGCTACGGAGCCGGCAAGAGCTTTTTGCTCCAGACCATCCGCACGCACGCCATGGGCGAGGGATTCGTCGTGGCCGATGCCGACCTATCCCCTGAGCGCCGCCTGCAGGGCGGCCAGGGACAGGGCCTTGCCACCTACCGTGAGCTCATCCGCAACATATCGACTAAAACGCGCCCCGAGGGCGGTGCGCTCAACCTTATCCTGGATCGCTGGGTCGCCTCGTGTGCCGATGCCGATGAGTCTGCCGTCAATGCCCAACTGGCCCCGCTCGAGGAAATGGTCCACGGCTTCGACTTCGCCCGCATGCTCCGCCGCTACCGCGCGGCAGTATCCGAGGGCGACGAAGAAGCCATGAGCCGCGTGACCAAATGGATTCGCGGCGAGTACCGCACCAAGAACGAGGCACGCGCCGAGCTGGGCTCCTCGACCATCATCAGCGATGACGACTGGTACGACTACGTTAAGCTCATTGCGCGCTTTTTGGTCTGCAGCGGCTACAAGGGCATGCTGGTGCTCATCGACGAGCTCGTGAATCTGTACAAGATTCCCAACGCGATCACGCGCCAATACAACTACGAGAAGATCTTGACCATGTACAACGACACGCTCCAGGGCAAGGCGCAGTACCTGGGCATGATCATGGGCGGCACGCCAACCTCCATCGAAGACCGCCGCCGCGGCGTGTTCTCCTACGAAGCCCTGCGCAGCCGACTCGCTCAAGGCCGCTTTGCGCGCGAGGACCTTAAGGACATGCTCGCGCCCATCATCCGCCTGCAGCCACTCACCTACGAGGAGTTGCTGGTGCTGATCGAAAAACTCATGCAGATCCATGCCGGATACTTTGGCTGGACGCCCACGCTTACCGAGAATGACTTGGTGGACTTTCTCAAGATTGAGTTCGGCCGCGTGGGAGCCGATACGCACCTGACGCCCCGTGAGGTCATCCGTGACTTTATCGAGCTGCTCGATATCCTGTGTCAGAACCCCGATGCAAATGTGGCCGAGCTGCTGCAAAGCGTCGGCGGCGACGCGTTGGCGCCGGCGGCCGCAACAGGCGACGCCGGCACCGCAGGCGGCGACCGCAACTTCGCCGAATTCACCATCTAACCTGCCAAAAAGGGACAGGTTTATTTTGGCAGGTTTTATCTGGGCAAACGCTGAGGCAGTAATGCAGCAAACCATTGCCAGCCGCGTTGAGAAGTTCATATTTGAGGGGAGGTCCCGTGAACGCCTTTGACCGATATGCTCCGTTTATCCAAGACTTCATCTACTCCCACGATTGGGAGAGTCTACGCTCTATCCAGGTTGCAGCAGCTGATGCCATCTTTAACACACAAGATAATGTGCTCTTGACGGCATCCACGGCTTCCGGCAAAACCGAGGCAGCCTTCTTTCCCATCCTGACCGAGTTTTGGGAGAACCCGCCCGCGAGCGTGGGCGCCCTCTACATCGGCCCCCTCAAAGCGCTCATCAATGATCAGTTCGTCCGCCTCAACGACCTCTGCGAAGAGGCCGATATCCCTGTCTGGCACTGGCATGGCGATGTCTCGCAGTCGCACAAGGCTAAGCTCATCAAAAAACCGAGCGGCATCTTGCAGATTACGCCCGAGTCACTCGAGGCGCTCTTAATCCATAAGCACATGGCGATTCCGCGCATGTTTTGCGACCTGCGCTACGTGGTCATCGATGAGGTCCACTCGCTCATGCGCGGCGACCGCGGCGGTCAGACGCTCTGCCTTATTGAGCGCCTCTCGCGCATGGCGGGCGTGCAGCCCCGCCGCATCGGCCTTTCTGCCACCATCGGCGACCCCGAGCGCACGGGCGCTTTTCTCTCACAGGGAACGGGGCGCGACTGCGTTATTCCCCGCTTTGAAGAACCGCGCCACGTGTGGCGCATCTCCATGGAGCACTTCTACAACTCGGGTCCCCAGGCACAGCAGCGGGGATTCGAGAGCACGGGTCCTCAAGAGGCCGAAGTGCTTGCGTGCGAGCGCATCGAGGCGGCGGCATCCGCGGCACTGCCCGCCGGCGCCCAAGACATGCGTCACAGCGGACAGCTCACACAAGAGGAGCGCCGTCAACGTCGTGAGCGGGCACGGGGCAAGGCCGCTCCCAAGGACCGCCAAACTTCCTCGGCCCCCGAGGGCGAAGTCGACATCCCACGAGCGACCGAGCAGGCGCTTCTCAACCCCACCGACACAGCACCAGACAACGCCGACCCCGGCATGGGCTATATCTTCGAACACACCCGCGGCCGCAAGTGCCTGGTCTTTGCCAACTCGCGCGAAGAGGCAGAGGCCGTATGCTCCATGCTGCGCAGCTACTGCGAGAGCCGACACGAGCCCGACCGCTTTCTCATCCACCATGGCAATCTTTCGGCATCGCTACGCGAGACGGCAGAAGAGCTCATGCGCGACGAGGAACAGGCACAAACGACCGTCACCACCTCTACGCTGGAGCTCGGTATCGATATCGGCCGCCTGGAGCGTGCGTTTCAGATCGATGCGCCATTTACCGTCAGCTCCTTTTTGCAGCGAATGGGCCGCACGGGACGCCGCGATCTTCCGCCCGAGATGTGGTTTGTCATGCGCGAGGAAGAGCCCGAGCCGCGCACGATGATGCCCGAGACCATTCCGTGGAAGCTCCTGCAAGGCATCGCGCTCGTACAACTCTATCGCGAGGAAAAATGGGTCGAGCCGCCCGAGCTCGATCGACTCCCCTACAGTCTGCTCTACCACCAGACCATGTCGACGCTTGCCAGTACCGGAGAGCTCACGCCGGCCGAACTTGCCCAGCGCGTGCTCACGCTCAGTTATTTCCATCACGTCTCGGCCGATGACTATCGCGTGCTGCTGCGCCATCTAATCAAGATCGACCATATCCAGGTCACCGAGGGCGGTGGGCTCATTGTGGGCCTCGCGGGCGAACGCATCATTAACAACTTTAAGTTCTACGCCGTGTTCCAGGAAAACGAGGAGTTCACCGTCCGCAGCGAGTCGGCCGAGCTGGGCACAATCGTCAATCCCCCACCGCCCGGTGAGCGCATCGCCATCGCAGGCCATTGCTGGATTGTCGAGGAAGTGGACTGGAAGCGCCACACTGTCTTTGCCACGCAGGTCAAGGGCCGGGTGCCGGCCTACTTTGGCGACTGCCCCGGCGACATCAATACACACGTACTCGAGCGCATGCGCAAGGCGCTCAACGAGCACGCGGCATATCCGTACCTCATGGGTAACGCACGGGCCCGCTTAGCGCAGGCTCGCCATACGGCCGAGATTTCGGGTGCGGGAACTAAGCCGCTCATCAACCTGGGTGGCGACACCTGGGTGCTTTTCCCCTGGTTGGGCAGCTACGCCTTTCTGGCGCTCGAACGTATGCTCAAGATTAAATGTGCCGCGGAGCTGGGCCTTCGCGGACTCGACCCTTCACGCCCGTACTTTATGCAGTTTAAGATGAAGGCCGACGAGGAGACGTTCTTTGAGGTACTCGCAGCCGAGGCCGAAAAGGACTTCGATCCCACCGAGCTCGTCTATCCCGGCGAGGTGCCTTATTTTAATCGCTACGACGAGTACGTTCCCGAGGAGCTCGTGCGCAAAGGCTTCGCCGAAGGCGTGCTCGACATCGAGGTTATGAAACAGCGCGTCCTCAGCTGGCGCGACCACGCCTAAGGCCAGTCCTTTTTGGGACGGGGAGACTTACTTGTCGTGAAGGATGGTGCCGAGGAAGTCGGTGTCGAAGGGTACAGCTTCGGCAAAGGCGTAGTCGCCGTCGCTGGCGATGAGCAGATAATTCTCCTCGCCGCCGAACTCTGCATCGCCACAGGGGACCACCCAAGCATGGTCGAACACCTCAAGCGCCGTGGCGGCACAGTCGCGCAGGAACGTCACATCGCTCCCCTCGTTTGCGCTCACGATATTGGCCACGTAGATACCCCCGGGGTTCAGGCTGCCCCGCACCAGGCGCAGCGCCTCAACGGTCGCCAGCCCGCGCACGGGCTCGGCACCGCCAAAGCAATCGCTCACGACCACGTCGTAGCGACGATGGCCCACGCTCGTCACACCCAAATACGAGCGAGCCTCAGCGGTTATCACCCGCAGGCGATCGCCCGCCGCGCGCTCCAGCTCGTCTAGGTAGAACCAGCGGCGCGCCAGGCGCGTAACCTCGGCATCGTACTCAATGACGTCCATGCGCAAGCTCTCGTGCGACATCAGCGCGAACTTGGGATAGGCAAACCCACCGCCACCCAGCATAAGCATACGGTCGATGCCGTGACCATAAGCGTCGCGCATCGCATCCTCGGACTCAAACACGTCGTCAAACGCACGATAGTACGCAAAGACGGGCTCTGCCCAACGCTCGCCAACGTAACTTGCGCTTTGGTAGACGCCGCCTTGCACCAACACGCGAATCTCATCGCCGCCCTCATCGTGCACGCGTTTCACACGCGCCAACCCATTGCGGGTTCGCGCAACCTGCAGACAGGCAGCACGAACAGCGACGGCGGCCGCACCAAGCGCCGCGGCTCCCAGAGCAACGCCGGCAACGACGCCGGCAGAAACACTCGGCTTGTTCATCTAGAGCTCCTTTTGCAGATAAAGGCCATGGTCATAAAATCCAAGATGGCGATAGTACTCGCGCGTACCGATCGCGCTAATCACGTTGATGCGCGCATAACCCGCATCCCGGGCAATCTCGCACGCACGCTCAACGAGCAAACGCCCCAACCCGTGATGCTGCGCCGCCTGGCCTTGATCCCCCACGCGCGCCGCCATGCCATACACGTGCACCTCGCGAATCATCGCCTCGTCCGGCGTCGTCGGCAACTCATCCGCATGCGCGGCAACAAACGAATGGTCGGGCAGCGACAACCGCAAAAAGCCCGCGATTTTGCCCTGCGGCGTCATCCACTGCAAAAAACGCTCGCGCGTCACCGGCGTCTCGTACGCCACTTCCTCGTCAAGGGTCAGCTCATGCAAGTCGGCACCCGCCGTGCTGATCTCGCGATAGCGAATCTCGCGCACCGTCGCACCGTCACCCCGAGCAGCTAGGCGGTTCTCAACGAGCTGACGCAGGTTGGGTTTCTTGTTGCCCACCATGATGTCGTCGGAACTAAAGTCACGGATCATGCGACTGATGCGGCAGAACGCCGGCGTCACCACGATGTCGTCGGCCAACACATCGAGCAGTTCTTCCTCGGTATAGGGGCGCCACTCGCCGCGCTCGTAGCAGCCCACCAGACGCGAGCCCTCGATGAGCGCACACGGGTAGACCTTGACCTCGTCGGGCATAAAGGCCCCTTCGGTCATAAAGCGTTCGTAGTCGCGCTTGTCCCCTTCGGGCGTGGCACCCAACAAGTTAAGCATAAAGTGCGCGTGGATCTTAAAGCCAAACAGGCGCGCAAGCGAAAACGCCCGCTCGATCTGCGCCACCGAAATGCGACGCTCGTTGATATCGAGCAGGTGCTGGTCGAGGCTCTGGATACCCATCTGGATCTTGGTGCAGCCCAGGCGGCGGATGAGCGTAAGTGCCTGCGGCGTTACGGCATCGGGACGCGTCTCGATAACGAGTCCCACCACGCGATGCTTTGCCGTCTCGTTGATGCGCTGCTGACGCTCAAGCTCCTCCATCGTTGCCGTTTGCCACTCGGCAACCTCGCCCCACGGCGTACCAGGGCCGTACAGACAACGCACCGCGCGGTTATAGCCGCCCACGGCAGCATCCACACGACCCTGCTCGTCGGCAACGCCGGCAGCAAGCTCAGCCTCGTCAGTCGCAATGCCGGCAGCCCGATAGCGCTCGCGGCGCTCCGCTACCACCGGCGGCAGGGCATCGGCAGGCGCATCGTCGAGCAGACGCCCCGCCTCGGCACGGCTGATGCCCGGACGCGCCAACATGGGGTTAGCCGCCACACCAGCCACGGCATCGTCATTGAGCGCGCGGAAGAGCTCCGACATAAACCACGCCTGATACCCTTGCGGATAGTCGCTCCAGGTACCGCCGAGCACAATGAGCTCAATCTTATCGGTCGCATGCCCCATCTGCGAAAGCGCCGTCAAACGGGCACTCACTTGCAGATACGGGTCGAAGCAGTTTTGCTCCGCACGGGCACACGCCGGCTCGGCATGCAGATAGCTTTTAGGCATGCGCAGATCGTTGGGGCAAAACAGGCAATCGCCCGAGCACGGCCAGGGCTTGGTGATAACGGTAATGGTCGCCACGCCCGAAGCCGTGCGACGAGGCTTCATGCGCAGGACCTGCAGCAGTTGACGTTCCAGATCGGAATCGACATTCCACGCAGCCCACCGAGCCGGCTCCTCGCGTTTAACCCGCTGGCAGAATGGCAGCAGGCGGCGCTTGGCCAGGTCACGTTTGTCGGCGCCCTCACGGCGCGCCTCGGCATGTATCAGTTTGACGAGCGCCTTGTCGTCCACGGTCTCGCCGCGACGCAGGGCCTCGAGTATGTTCAAGATAATCTGTTCCATGTCCCCATTGTAAAGGTAAAGGCGCCGGAGCCGATCTCGGCTTCGGCGCCTTCATCAAACAGCGCGTCTATATCTTCGCCTAGGCTTTCGTCTGCCTCACTACTCCGAATCAAACGACATGTCGCCCGAACCGACCTCAAAACGATACGTAGCAGACTTATCGCCGTTATCGAATTCAAGATTCAAAATGGTCTCGCCGTCGTAGTCAAGCGGAAGAAAATCGCTCTCAAAGTCGCCGCTGCCCAAGGTGAGGCTCGCCTTAAAGCCCGTAGAGTTCGGAACCGTCATCTCCACATCGCCCGAGCCCACACTCACGTCCATCGACTTCGCGGGGGCCTGGTAGAGCTCGAACGTCACATCGCCCGAACCGACCTCAGCGCTGAGCGCATCAGTCACGCTGCCCGTAAACTCTACATCTCCCGCACCCAGGAAAAGGTCGAAACCATCACAGATGACACCGGCAATCTGCAGATCACCCGAGCCCACGTGCGCGTTGACTCCCTTCAGATGTTCGGCAACACGGCGCGGTAGCTCGACCGTAACCGAGCGATCGATTGCCTTACCATCATCACTTCCAAACTGGGAAACCTTGAGCGTCGAGTCCTCGACGGATGCGATGTTTTGCGTCGCGGCCTTGGAGGCATCCATACCCTTGGCAACGCGCCCCCGCTCGATAACGCGAGCCTTGTTGCCATCAACAACCTTGACGTCCACCGAAGCCGCATTGATATCGAAATCGAGGTAGCGGAACTCATCGGCATCAAAGGTCGCACTCGAAAGTTGCTGAGGCCGAGCGGAATAGCTGCCGTCATCCAAGAGATCGTCCTCGTCAACCGCATCGTCCATACCAGACAAGCCGGATGCAACATCGTCGAGATCCCACGGACCATCAAAATGAATCAATGTCCGCGAAATGCCAAAGACAAGTCCGATGATGAGCACGAACGCTCCGACGCCAACGCCCAAGCGTACCTTGGATTCATGCGAAAGCTTCATCATTCGTCACCTTCTTTGGCACATGGCTCAGCGGTGGCCGCGGTAGCCACGTCAGCATCAGGTTCCGCAGAAGTATCCTTCCCCTGGGCCCTGACCGCCACCGGTGCCGGACCAACCTGAATATCCCCGCGCGCCCAATCACCATCGAGCGCACGCGCAACCCAGTGATAGATGGGAATCGTAAAGAAGATCAGCGCGGCAAAGGGGCCGGCGCCAAACAGGAACATCAGCAAAAAGAACAGCAGCCAACACACGGCCCAATACGGGAACGACTGGAACGGGCCCTTCACCGGAGTCGAGCCAACTGCGCCGCCACTCGTCGCCTGAGCCGTCGCCGCATTGGCAGCCTGCGCACTCCAGCTTGCCGCTTGCGCTGCCTTGGCCGCAGCATCACTCGCCTGTGTTGCCGCCTCGGTAGCTCGTGCCGCCGCCTCATGGGTGCGTGCGCGCTCTGCCGCCTCGGCCTCGCGCTGACGAGCGCGGTCCTCGTTCTCAAACTCGATATCGTCCTCGATCTCGTCGCTCGGATTGAGCAGCTCGTCCAGGCTCACGCCATAAAGCTTGGCGAGCGAGATCAGGTTCTCGGTATCGGGTGAGCTCTCCGCGCGCTCCCATTTACTGACCGCCTGGCGCGACAGCCCCAGCTTTCGCGCCAGCCCTTCTTGGCTAAAGCCTTTGCTGCGGCGAAGGTCGGCGAGCCGCTGCGCAGTTTCTACATTCATGGTTCCTCCTATGTGATGCCAGCCGTGCCGCCGGACCGTTTTTGTTCTTAAGGCGCCTTGCACAGTTAAAAATCTATCCGCCACCGCCAAAAGCATGCCACCTATTCTAGTGAGATTTTTGACAACCGGCGGTTGCGGGTGCATATGAGCTGCGGAAATGTGTCCAAACAAAGCAATGACCCGTAGCTTGGTTGTCCCCGTTGCGGCGTTAACGGTAGTATGGTCGTACTGTTAATTCCGCACCGCCAACGGAGGGAGTTCCGCGCCGTGAACCGCGATTTCGCCTCATCGCTCATCCAGCTCAACAACACGTTCTATCGCGAGCACTCCGCCTCCTTCTCCGATACGCGCCAGGCCCCGTGGCCCGGCTGGGTGCGCACCATGGACATCGCGCTCGAACAGCTCGACGTCGCCACGATCGAGCATCCCGTCCGCGTCTTCGATCTCGCCTGCGGCAATATGCGATTCGAAAACTTTGCCGCCGGCGGCGCACTTGCCGCCAAGGGCGTCGACGGCGCAAACCCCTCGGCAGATGCCAACTGTCCGTTTGAGTTCTACGGCGTCGACTCGTGCCAAGACCTGGCCATCGATGCACATGGCCACGCGCTGCGTATTCCCAACCTGCACTTCCAGGAACTCGATGTGCTCGACGCCCTCATGAAGCTCAACCCCGCCGAGACACCCGACGCGCTTTTCGACGCCCCGCTCGCCGACATCTCGGTCTGCTTTGGCTTTATGCACCACGTGCCGTCGTGCGAGTACCGCGTACGCGTGCTCGACGCCCTGGTGCGCCAGACGCGCCCAGGCGGCATCATCGCCATCAGCTTTTGGGAGTTTATGAACGACGAGCGTATGGCGCGCAAGGCTGTTCGCGCCGAGGCCCGCGCCGAGCTCACCCCGCCGTTTGATGGTTACGATTCCGCGCAATTTGAAGCCGGTGACCACCTCATTGGCTGGCAAAACGACCGCCACGCCTACCGCTATTGCCATCACTTTGACGATCAGCAGATCACCGACCTGGTGCGCGGCGTCCGCACGTTCTACAAGAGCGGCGAGGTCCCCGTGCGCGAGCTTGAGCGCTTCCATGCCGACGGTCGCAGCGGCGAGCTCAACCGCTATGTGATTCTCAAGCGTCTGTAGGCATCGACGACTCGTCGCCGAGCCGCACCGCATCTTTCGGGCAAGCTATGCCCGCCCTTTTTCAACCCATTGACGGAACGCGCAGTTATGCGTTCCATACTTATGACCAAGGAGCCTCATGGGAGCCGTCCACGTTCGCACGCCTAAGAACTTTGTGCTCGAGAAGCGCCTGGAGCGCTACGCCGATGCGATTGAGACGAACCCCGAGGCCTATGCCGGAGATTGGCGCGAGGCTTGTGCGCCAGTTGGCAGCAAGCCCTTCGAGCACCTTCACCTGGATCTTGGCTGTGGCAAGGGAACGTACCTTGTAGAGCGCGCGGCCCACGAGCCAAACACCCTCTTTATCGGCATGGACCAGGAGCCCATCTGCATTGCCTATGCCGCGCAGAAAATCTGCGAGCAGGAGCTATCCAACGCACTCGTCCTGCCCCGAGGCGCCGCATCGCTGCCACAGCTATTTGCCGCAGGCGAGCTCGATGCCATCACCATTAACTTTCCCACGCCGCAGCCCAAGGCCAAGTACGCTAAAAAACGACTCGTCCATGTCGACCATCTGATGCTCTATCGCCCGCTCTTTGCAGCCGGCGCTACCGTCACGCTGCGCACCGACAGCAAGCCATTGCGCGATTACGCCCTGGGACAGTTTGCCACGGCCGGCTACGATACGCTTTGGGTAAGTGACGACGTTCGCCGCGACCATCCCGAGCATCCCGAGACCGAGTACGAGTGCCGCACGCGCGAGATGGGTGCCACTGTCTATGGCATTTGCGCCATACCCGGCGCGCAACCCAGCGATGAACAGCTCGCGGCGGGCCGCGCGCAGGAGCAAAGTCTTGCCTGTTACCTGCCCGACGATCTCGATGAGCTCACCTACGTGCCCCTCGGCATGGAAGAGGCCGTCGAGAACTTCAGAAACCGCGCCCGCAAAGGCAAGAAGCGCCTGCCGCAGGAGTCCTAGGGGCTTCTGATGGTCGCGGCGTCGGCAAACAAGCGCAAAGAGGCGCCAGCGAACGGCCCTCAAACCTAAGTGAGTAGACTTTTTTGCAATAGCCAAGCACAACCCGCATAACGAAAACTAAAACCGCAGGTAGAGCCCTTGCGCAAAAGCCATGTGCTCGCGATATCGCAAAAAGTCTACTCACTTAGCTGGCAACTGCACCAAACAGCTGGACAGAACGCCCATTTCCTGCATTTTCTCGCGCGCTGGCACCCCGCGCCGCCGCTACGCCATAATAGTTGGCGGACAAACGCGAGAGAAAGCAACCACATGGCACAGACCACGACAGATACCGCCGCCAGCACCGTCTCCGGCGCCGGCGCCGCCAGCTCATTCTCGGGCGGCACGGGAACCGAAGCCGAGTTTGGCTCGCTCGGCGCGCTCTCCCCCACCTGGTGGGAGCCCGAGGACGGCAGTGAGCCCGAACCGTGGCTCACGCCCGACCAAGCCTTCGAACGCTTCTTTGAATGGACGAGCGATCGCGGCATTGAGCTGTGGGATCACCAAGAAGAGGCCCTCATGGACCTGGCTGCCGGCGACCACGTCATTTTGGGAACACCGACCGGATCGGGTAAATCGCTCGTCGCGCTGGGCATGCTCTTTATGGGCATGGCACAGGGCAAGCGCTGCTATTACACGGCCCCCATCAAGGCCCTGGTCAGCGAAAAGTTCTTCGACCTGGTACAGGTACTCGGCCGCGATAACGTCGGCATGATCACCGGCGATACGCATATCAATACCAAGGCGCCCGTCATCTGCTGCACGGCCGAAATCCTTGCCAACGATGCGCTGCGCGAAGGCGAGGACGCCGACGTGGGCTGCGTGGCCATGGACGAGTTCCACTACTTTGCCGACCCCGACCGCGGCTGGGCCTGGCAGGTACCGCTGCTCACCCTGCCCCACACGCAATTTATGCTCATGAGCGCCACGCTCGGCGATGTCACCGCCATCGCCGCCTCACTCGAGGAACACACCGGCGCTGCTTGCGACTTGGTTGTCGACGCCCCTCGTCCTGTTCCGTTGAGCTACGACTATGTGACGACCTCCCTCGAGGGCACGGTCGAGCTCGCCATGCGCCGCGGCGAGGCCCCGCTCTATATCGTGCACTTTAGCCAGGATGCCGCCCTTGCGACGGCACAGTCGCTCGCCAATTTTGGCATCGCCAGCAAGGAGCAGCGCGAGGCCATCAAAGAAGCGGCAAAGGGAACGAGCTTCTCGACGGCCTTTGGTAAGATTCTCAAACGCCTGCTTGGATGCGGCGTCGGCGTGCACCACGCCGGTATGCTGCCGCGCTATCGCCTGCTGGTCGAGCGCTTGGCACAGCAGGGCCTGCTGCCCGTCATCTGCGGCACCGACACACTCGGCGTCGGCATCAACGTGCCCATCCACACCGTGGTCCTCACCGCACTCACCAAGTTCGATGGCTACAAGATGCGTCGTCTGCGCGCCCGCGAGTTCCATCAGATAGCCGGTCGCGCCGGCCGCTCGGGCTTCGATACCGAGGGCATGGTAATTGCCGAGGCACCCGAGCACGAGATCGAGAACGCCAAGCTTATGGCCAAAGCGGGCGACGACCCCAAAAAACTCCGTAAGATTAAAAAGAAAAAGGCCCCCGAGGGCTTTGTCACCTGGAACAAGCAGACCTTTGAGCGCCTGATCGAGACGCAGCCCGAGACGCTCAAGCCGCGCCTGCGCATCACGCACTCCATGGTGATTAGCGTGGTCGAGCAGGGCGGCGACGCCCGTGCCCGCGTACACGACCTCATCGAGACGAGCCTGCAGACCCCCGAGGAAAAGGCCAAGCTCGAGGTTCGCGCCGACGAAATCTTCGCCACACTCATCGATTCCGGTGTCGTCGTTCGTACCGAGGTGCCGCCCGCGCCCGACGCCCCGACTGACGCCGCACCAGACATCGACTATGCGCTGACGGTCGATCTACCCGAGGACTTCGCACTCGATCAGCCGCTCTCGCCGTTCTTGCTTGCCGCGTTGGAACTGCTCGATCCCGAGAGCGAGACCTATACCATGGATCTAATCTCGATGGTCGAGGCAACGCTCGAGGATCCCAAACAGGTGCTGCGTGCACAGGAGCGCACCGCACGCGATCGCGCTATGGCCGAGATGAAGGCCGACGGCATCGAGTATGAGGAGCGCTTGGAGCGCATCCAAGACGTCACGTATGAAAAGCCGCTCGAGGATTTGCTCGACGCCGCTTTTGACAAGTACTGCCAGGAAGTGCCCTGGGCCAACGACTATCAGCTCTCGCCCAAGAGCGTCCTGCGCGACATGCTGGAGAGCGCGAGCGACTTCAAGGGCTATATCCAAAAGCTCGGCATCGCCCGCTCCGAGGGCATTCTGCTGCGCTACCTAGCCGAGGCCTACCGCTCCCTCGATCGCACCGTGCCCATTGAGAAGCGCGATGAGCGCTTGCGCGACATCATTTCGTGGCTCGGCTTTGTGGTGCGCTCGGTCGACTCGAGCCTGGTGGACGAGTGGGAGAACGCCGGCAACCCGGCAGCCCTCGACGCCGCGCCGCCGCAGGGCATCGACGAGGTCGTGGCGGACCGCCGCGGCTGCACGCTGTTGGTGCGCAACGCGCTCTTCCGCCGCGTGACCCTTGCCGCCCGCGAGCACGTTCGCGACCTGGGCGAGCTCGACGACGACTGGGGCATGAGCGAGGTCCGCTGGCAAAAGGCCCTCGACGCCTATCACGAGCAGCACGAGGAAATCCTCACCGACGGAGATGCCCGCAGCGCCGCGATGTTTTCCATCGACGAGTCCGACGAGAAGACCGCGCACGTATGGCACGTGCACCAGATCTTTGCCGACGAGGATGGCGACCACGACTTTGGCATCATGGGCGATGTCGATCTGGACGCCACGCAAGACGGTGGCGAGGTCATCTTCAAAAACTACCGCGTGGGCTTTATCGAGGACCTGCTCGAGGACTAGCCGTACACACTGAAACGAAACGAAACGGGGCCGTTGGCAATATCGCCAGCGGCCCCGCTTTTGCACTATACGCTATGCCCTACTCGGCATCCTCGACCTCATACGAATCCGCCTCGGTGGGCTCATCGTTTGTCTCCGGCGCAGCCCCGCATGCCTCGTCAAAGGCCGCCTTCATGGTCTTGTTGCCCCACGTGAGCTTACGAATGGTAAGATCGTCAGCTTTCTTGTTGGCTAGGCGCAGATTGTTCTCGGAGGACAGCAACGCTTCCTTGGTTTTCTGCAGATGGCTAATCGTCTTGTCGATCTCATCGATCGCCGTTTGGAACTTGCGGCTCGCGATCTCGTAGTTGCGACCGAAATCATTCTTGAACTTTTCCATCTTGGCTTCGAAGTTCGTGACGTCGATATTCTGCTGTTTGTACTCCGCCAGTTCCTGCTTATAGCGCAGCGAACCCATGGCGGCGTTGCGAAGAAGCGTGATCATGGGAATAAAGAACTGTGGGCGAATCACGTACATCTTCTCGTAGCGATAGCTCACGTCCACGATGCCGGCGTTGTAAAGCTCGCTCTCGGGTTCGAGCAACGTGCAGAGCACCGCGTACTCACAGCCTTTCTGGCGACGATCGTGATCGAGTTTCTTAAAGAAGTCCTCATTTTTATGCTTGGTCGCGGTCTCGTCGTTCTCGTTTTTCATCTCGAACATAATCGAAATAACCTCGTTGCCGCTCGCGTCGCACTCGCGGAAGATAAAGTCGCCCTTGGTGCCCTCGGACGCATCGTTATCTTTCTCGAAGTACGCGTTAGGAAACGCCGTCATGCGCAGACGGTTAAACTCGGTCTCGCAGTGCTGCTCGAGTGACTCGCCCACCATCTTGGTGGACAGGCGGACCTTCATGTCCTTAAGGCGCTCAATCTCTTCATCCTTGTAGCGAATCAGGTCATCGCTCGCGCGCTTGGCCTGCGCGAGCTCGAGCTCATGCGCCGCCTTGGCCTGTTCCTCGCGAGAATCGCGCACCGCCAGCTCACTCGTCAGCTTGGCACGTGCCTCATCGCGCTCTCGCTCCGCCGCGGCAACCGCCTCCGACAGGTTCATTTTTGCCATCAGTTCCTGCTCGCGCAGCTGGGCACGCAGACCCTCGGCCTCTTGCTCGGACTGTGCCTTAGCGGCGGAAAACTTCTCTTGTACCGTCGCGCGATAGTCAGTAAGCGCGCGCTCGGCCTCGCTGCGAGCGGCATCGAGTTCGCGCTGCGACTCAGCCGCAGCGGCGGCAAGCGCCATCTCCTGGGCCTTGTCCGCCGCGGCAAGCTTGGCCTGCAGCTCGGCAATCTGAGCATCACGTGCAGCTAAATCGTTTTGAGCAGCGTTGCGCGCCGCCGACTCGGCAAGCTTTGCTTCGTCATCTTTGCGCCCAAGCTGTGCACGCAGGCTATCAATCTCACGCTGGAGTTCGGCATTTTCCTTTTGAGCATTGGCTCGCGCCTCTACCGCCGCGCGCTGGCTTGCACTCTCGCGCTCTGCGGCAGCGCCCTCGAGCTTAGCGCGCAGCTCGGCAAGCTCGGCATCGCGCTTGGCGACCTCTTGTGCCAGCTGCTGAGCCGCAGCGTTCTTCTGCTCAACGAGCTGAGTGTTGCGCTGAGACTCTGCCTCCTGCAAAGCAGCCGTCGAACGCGAGCGCTCAAGCTCCAGCGCCTGCTCGCCCTCGCGCTGGACTGCCTTCACACGCTCATCCAGGTCGCGCGAAAACTCGGCATCGCGCACTTGCTTGACAATATCCGCATAGCCAGACGCATCGACCTTAAAGACTTCGCCACAATGCGGGCACTTGATCTCATTCATAGCAGCTCCTCGACGGACGCAAATTTCAACCGCCTACACTCTACCGCGCCGCACGGACAAAAAAGGCGCCGCCGCCATAATGGCAACGGCGCCAGAACCACCACAAAGGTGCCTGTCCCCTTTGTGGTGGCTCTGGCGCCCTATAACCCAAAGAAGCTAAGAATCTGATCGCGGCTTACGGGCTTGTACTCGTTGGCATCGAGACCGACATCGTAGCGAAAGATAGGGCGCTCGCGATCGCGGTTGCGTGCGTTGGCGCGGTCACCCCTGCTGTGGATATGCCCATGCAGCATAATGGCGCCACGTGCCTTGCCGTTCCAGCTGAGCATGGGGTAGTGGCTCATAACCAGACGATGGCCCTTGGCGTAACCGGGAGCGACTTCCAGATAATCGCGCACGTCATCCCAGATTTGGGGCGCAGCTGGATCTTCCCAGTCGCCGTCATGGTTACCACGGATGAGTGTTACGTTCTGGCATTCGATGCGTTCGCGCAGGCGCACCGCCTCCGCCAGGGGCAAACGATAGGTAAAGTCACCCAGAATGTAGAGACGGTCATCCACAGCCACGCACTCATTGATGGCATCGATGACCTTGCGATTCATCTCCTCGACCGAGCCAAACGGCCGGTCCATGTCGTGCAAGATATTCGTATCGCCCAGGTGCAGATCGGCGGTAAACCACATCATCGTCTCTGTCCTCATTTCGCAACGTGTTCAACTCGTGCTAAGTATACAGACGCAGCGATGCGGCGGTTATCCAAAGAACCCGCCGAACAGTCCGCGGCGGCGCTTGTCTTGCTTTTTCGAAGCGTCACCCTGGGTATTCTTATCCTGCCGCTTCTTACGATCCCGCTCCAACTCATCGTCATCGAGTAGCATATCCCACTCAAACGGATCGTCTGTCAGATCGAACTGGTCGTCGTCATCAAACATGGCAGTCTCCCTTACCGATTAGCGTGCATCCACCACGTAGAGTCCAACACGCACCTGATGCCACGGGCTGCGCTCGGGAGCAACCTGTTGCACGCGGGCCTCAAATACGTCCTCATGGCCGTAATACATCATCAAGGACAGCGGGCCGACCTCGTTTCCCGGAACATAGCCAAGCTTGGTGTTGCCACAGTAAATCGCAACCGCCTCGGGATCATGGGGATTATCGCGCTCGGCGCACAGCGTCAGTTTATCGCCCACTTTAAGATCGCCTAGGACCAAAGCGCCGTCGGCATATTGAAATCCTGCGATATGAAATGACAGAAGAACACGTGAAGGCTCGTACATGGCAACTCCTCTAACGGCCGGATAAACCAACGCTTAACCTCACTGAGAAGTTTACGGGCCCGTGCGGACACGAATTCACCCGCTCGCGCCTTTCACCCAGTTGCCGCAACGCTTGCGAGACAGAGCGCTTGCAGATAAGATAGGGGTACGGATGGCACCCGTGGCAGCGGGTCTTACCAACTCCGATACACGTTTTCATCGTGAGAAGTGGCCGTCTTCGCTTACGCGGGGGCGGCTATTTCATTCGGCCGATAAACAGGCCGAGTTCGATAGCCGCGATTAACAACGCCAGTAACGAAATAACATCGCTTACGTTCATACCAATTCCCTTCTAAAGGGAGTTGGCCCATCCGTACCCCATAGCAGTAGTCTAACGTAAATGACAGGTAATAGGAACACTTGTTCGTATTACCTGCCATTTCCTAATGCACAAACATGCGCACAAATTTGTGCTTCCAGCTTGCGTAGGGCGCATACCGAAACGGCACGTCCAGCCACGTTGCCTTGTTCACGATGCTCTTCTTATGGCTAAACGTATCGAAGCTCTCGCGGCCATGGTACTGCCCCATGCCGCTCGCGCCCATGCCGCCAAAGCCCATATGGCTCGTAGCCAGATGCATGATCGTGTCGTTGACGCAGCCGCCGCCAAAGGGCACGTAGCGCACAAAGCGCTGCTGAACCGCGCGATCCTGACTAAAGATATACAGGGCCAGCGGCGTCGGACGATCCGTAATAAACGCTTCGGCCTCGTCTAGGCTCTCAAACGTCAGCACCGGCAAGATGGGGCCGAAAATCTCCTCCTGCATCACGGCGTCCTCAGGCGCCACGCCGTCTAGGATCGTCGGCTCAATTTTGAGCGACGACTCGCGCGCCGTTCCTCCCAGCACAACCTTATCGGGGTCGATCAGCCCGCGCACGCGCGCAAAATGCTTGGCGTTGACAATATGACCGTAGTCCTCGTTGTCGAGCGGGTGCTCGCCAAACATGCGACGGACCTCCTCCTTGATGAGACCCAACAGCTCATCGTGCACGCGCACGTCGACCAGCAGGTAGTCGGGCGCCACGCAGGTCTGGCCCACGTTGAGCCATTTACCAAATGCGATACGCCGCGCCGCGACCTTCAGGTTTGCCGTCGCATCCACGACACAGGGGCTCTTTCCGCCCAGCTCAAGCGTCACGGGCGTAAGGTTTTTACTCGCGCGCTCCATGACGAGCTTGCCAACCGGAACACTACCGGTAAAGAAGATCTTGTCCCAGCACTCATCGAGCAGCGCTTGGTTTTCGGCGCGCCCGCGCTCGACAACCGTCACCAGGCGCGGATCAAATGCCTCTTCACAGATTTGCTTGAGCACCGCACTCGATGCCGGAGCATAGGCACTCGGCTTGATGACCACGGTATTGCCCGCGGCAAGAGCCCCGGCGAGTGGCTCGAGCGTCAGCAAAAACGGATAGTTCCAGGGCGCCATGATAAGCGTGACGCCATAGGGCACGGCTTGCGTTTTGCACACGCTCACGGCGTTAGCGAGGTCACACGGACGCAGGCGCGGACGACTCCATCGAGCCACATGAGCGATGTGATGACGAATCTCGGAAAGCGACGTGCCGATCTCGCACATATAGGCCTCGTCATGCGACTTTCCCAAATCGGTCTTGAGCGCATGGGCAATATCGGCCTCGTGGGCCCGCACCGCATCGCGCAGGCGCACCAGTGCGCGGCGGCGAGCATCGACATCAAACGTAGCGTGCGTCTTAAAGTAGGTGCGCTGATCGCCGACGATGCGCGCAATTTCCTCGGTGTTCATGGACCCTCCTAGTTCTCGTCCTCAAACATACCACCTGCAACAACTTCGTACATATGCTCGAGCTCCAGGCGGTCCATCAAAATCGGAACGGGGTACAGCGGATTGGCCTCGGCATCGGCATGTGCCGCCATTTGCGGAATATCGGAGCGGCGAATACCCGTCACATACTTGGGAATGTCCAAGGCGGCGTTCATTCGATCGACCCAATCGATAAAGGCCTCGGCCGCCAGGCTGTCCTGCGCGTTAACCGGCGCGATGCCGGCCATGCGGGCGAGATCGGCGAGCTTGGGAGCAGCAGCTTCGCCATAGGCGCGAAGCATATGCGGCAGGATAATGGCGTTAGCCAAGCCGTGCGGAATCCCGTAACGCCCGCCCAAGCTGTGTGCGATGGCATGAACGTATCCAACATAGGAGCGCGTAAAGGCAACACCCGCCTTATACGCCGCCGCAAGCATATTGCGACGTGCATGCATGTTGTCGCCATGCTCATAGGCCTCGAGCAAATTGTCGTGGATGAGCTGAACCGCCTGTCGCGCCATCTTGCGCGTATAGGGCGTGGTGCTTCGCCCGATAAAGGCCTCGACGGCATGCGTCAGGGCGTCCATCCCCGTCTGCCCCGTAATGGAGGCGGGCAGGCCGCGCGTAAACTCGGGGTCGCGCACCGCAAGGCGCGGGATAAGCACAAAGTCGTTAATGGGGTATTTATAGTGCGTCTCGTCATCGGTGATAACCGCCGCGAGCGTGACTTCGCTTCCCGTACCGGCGGTAGTGGGAACCGCAATAAGCAGCGGCAGGAGACGGTGGACGCGCAACAGGCCGCGCATCTTGTTGATGGGCTTGTTTGGCTGCGCGATACGTGCTCCCACGCCCTTGGCGCAGTCCATGGCCGAACCACCGCCAAAGCCGATAATGGCCTGGCAGGCGTTCTCTCGATACAGGGACGCCGCTTCCTCCACGTTTGAGACCGTAGGGTTCGCTGATGTTTTGGCATAGACCGCAACGCCAATTCCCTTGGACGCGAGCGCGCACTCGAGTGGTGCCGTAAGCCCCAGACGGGCAATGCCGGGATCCGTCACGATAAGAACCCGCTGTATCGAACGCTTTTGAAGCACTGTGGGCACATCCTCAGCGTGCTCCAGAATGCGCGGCTCGGTATAGGGCAGCACCGGCAATGCGATGCGAAAAACCGTCTGATATGTTCGGCACCAGGCGCGACGGGCTAGATGCATAAAGGAAACTCCCTTATTTGTTGATAGGTCAACATTTGCTCGACCGATTGTACTCAGCAGAGATCGCAGACGGTCTGCCAATCGTTAATCAATCAACATCTTCATATCTCAAAATTGTTTTATTAAAAATCATTCCTAATAGGCTTCACATTTGGTTGCATTTATGGATAATAGAACCCGTCAAGACGCACGTCCGGAGAGGGCCCTTACGGGACCGGACGAGCGCGCCATCGCCATCGATCGAAAGGATCGAATCATGAAGTTTGTTTGCCCCGTTTGCGGTTATGTGGAAGAGTTCGACGGCGACCAGCTGCCCGAGGACTTCAAGTGCCCCCAGTGCGGCGTTCCCGGTTCTCGTTTCCTGAAGCAGGAGGAGGGTCAGCTCGAGTGGGCTGCCGAGCACGTCGTGGGCGTCGCCAAGATGGAGGGTGTCTCCGAGGACATCGTTGCCGACCTGCGCGCCAACTTTGAGGGTGAGTGCTCCGAGGTCGGTATGTACCTGGCCATGGCTCGCGTCGCTCATCGCGAGGGCTATCCCGAGATCGGCCTGTACTGGGAGAAGGCTGCCCACGAGGAGGCCGAGCACGCCGCCAAGTTCGCTGAGCTCCTGGGCGAGGTCGTGACCGACTCCACCAAGAAGAACCTCGAGATGCGCGTTGAGGCCGAGAACGGCGCCACCGCCGGCAAGACTGATCTTGCCAAGCGCGCCAAGGCCGCTGGCCTCGATGCCATCCACGACACCGTGCACGAGATGGCTCGCGACGAGGCCCGCCACGGCAAGGCTTTCGCCGGCCTGCTCAAGCGCTACTTTGGCTAAGCCAACCGCCTGAGACATAACCTCTAGCTTGATGAGGCCCGGACCATATTGGTTCGGGCCTTTTTCGTGCCTCACGAACTTGTTAACGCCCTGAAATAGGACCGCCTTCGGCATCGGCTTCTCGTCAAAAACTAAGTGAGTAGACTTTTTGGAACTTGCCGAGCACACCACCCATATTGCTTTATAAAGCCGCAGGTAAATGACTTGTTGCAAAACGGCCTGGTCGCCAAAGTGCCAAAAGTCTACTCACTTAGATTCGCAGCCGTCCACGATCGAGCCATTTTGTGTCTAACGGGCATCTTTCCGTCGATTACTCCCAATTTTGTCCAGTCAACGAATAGTTCAGACCGGAGTAATGTCTCGGCCCTTTGCTCATCCGAGCTTTTATCACGATATTCAGCATCGAGCATCCTGCATACGGCCTTAACGATCGCGCGGAATCTATCCTCATCCGATATCTGTCTGTGTGTCAGGAGAAGCACATCGTAGCCCATGGCCTGAAGGGCCGTCATGCGGTCAGCGTCACGCAAGCCATCCCCTGCGCGTCCGTGCGAGGCCTTTCCCTGACATTCAATGGCCACCTGTCGCCTACCGTCCGGTGAAGAAAGAAGTAGGTCGATATATACACGGGACTTTCCCACAATCGCTCGAGCACTTGTGCCTAGCATCACTTCAACATTAAGCTCTATGTCGCAAAAACCTTCGCCTCCCAGGGCTCGCGGCAGTGCAAGTAGCAAATACGCCTCGACCTCAAAAGGCGACGCGGCACCCAATGGAACGAGTTGCGATACCGCCATAAATCTATTGCCGTAACGCATCCCGCAAACATCTGAACAAAAACGGTCAAGGTCTCCGCCCAAAACCAAAGCGTCTCGACGCCATAAATTTGAGGCGGTGCCGTCCTCGGACGGGCAGCGCACCCAACCGAACGTTGTCGAAATCGCGCCCGAATCAATTGCACGCGAAAGCTCCGCCTCAAGTGCCGCCGGCAGAGCGCACACCGCAAACAAGCCACACATCTCCGCCAATACCAAAAGAAGCTGGAGATCCGTCAGGTGCCGCGACATGATGAATGCCGTCAGTAGAGGAGACGTAATCAAAAACCCATGCTCCGTTTCCAGCACGGATTCCCTGGGAAGCTCACCAAGAAACAGCCGCTGCCTAATGCTGGATGGACAAGTCCGTTTGTTTCTCGTCCGAACCAATGTATACAACGGAAAACCGAGCGCGACCGCAGCCGTCGGGTTGCAGGCGAGATCATATCGCTGCCGGTCTTCTTCCGGTCGTGGAAGCGGCGGACACAAAGCGCGGACTTGAGGAGGCAAACGCCAGTACCTAAAAGCCGATATGTCACAAAGTAGATCCTTCATAGGCACAGGAAAACACGAATTTCAACCCAGTCAGTCGCGCATTGGCGCGAACGCACCAAAAATGGCGCCGAACGGACTGCCAAGTTTTCAACAGCACTCCCCAACTGGCCAAAAGCTTGCCGAGAGCTGGACGAAGCCCTGTTGAAAACCCCATTTTTTCTCATGCAGGAGCTTTGCGCGGCAAGTGAGTAGACTTTTTTGAACATCCCGAGCAGGCCGGTCATCCTGCTTTTCAAAACCGCAGGTAGATAGCTTGCTACAAAACTGCCTGGTCGCCAAAGTGCTAAAAGTCTACTCACTTAGGTTGCAGAGTGCCCCCCATTAGCTGCAATTCCAAGGTTGTTAGTACTTTTGGACTCAGATCGTCATACTGAACAAGAATTTGAGTTGTGTTTTCAGGGACAGATGCGCCATCGGCACACCAAAAACAGTCACCGATATCGATAAAAGGGATGCTCGAGCGCGTGAGGGCCCGTGCAAAAGTGCTTCTGCCCGTTCCACGCTCCGCAACCACGATACTGTAAAGGCCCGCGTCTGCATGCTCGATCGAGACCTCTCCTGCCGGAAATACCTTCCGCACAAGCGCCATCAGGCCATCACGCGCCTCGCGAGCACGAACGCGCACGCGGTTCACATGTCGCTCGTAATCACCCGATTCCAGCAAACGCGCCAAAGCGACCTGATCAACAGAGCTCACCGACGAGGCGTAGAAACCAAGGTTGCGCCTAAACCGCTCCATTAACTCATCGGGCAACACCATGTACGCCAAACGCAACGCCGATGAAAGGCTCTTCGAAAACGTGTTGGTGTATATAACCGACTGGGCGGCATCGATCGACGCGAGCGCGGGAATCGGCTTCCCGGCAAGGCGAAACTCACAATCAAAGTCATCTTCGATGAGATACCGACCTGGTCGCTCGGCGGCCCAGCTCAGAAGCGCATAGCGACGCGCAATGCTCGTCACAAGGCCGGTTGGATATTGGTGAGACGGCATCAGGTGAAGTATATCGGTCCCGGTTTTCTGCAGAGCGCTCAAGTCCACCCCCTCATCATCCAACGGGATATGTCGAACTTTGCAGCCCATAGCCTGATAAATGCGCGTCAGACGTAAATAGCCCGGGTCCTCAACGGCATACACCTTGTCAGCGCCAAGCAACTGAACCAACATGGTATCGAGCAGCTGAGCGCCCGCGCCGATAACAATGTTATTGGGGTCGACATTCATACCCCTCGTCCCGCGCAGATGATGAGCAATTGCGCATCGTAGCCGAACGGTGCCCTGTGCCGGTGCGGGCGAAAAGATCTCGCGCTCGTCTTCGGATGTCAGCGTCGCCCGCAGTGCGCTTTGCCAAAGCCGCGCCGCCTCCAAAGCGGAAGGAGAAAGTGCATCGAACAGCTCAACCTGTCCGTTGACATCATGCGCGCTGGGACCCGCAGAGGCGGCATCTCGGTCGATGCCCTCCGCAGCCGAAGCCAAAACCGGTGCATCCGGAAGCTCGCAAGCGTAGTAGCCACGACGCGGCATTGAGCAAATATAGCCCTCGGCAAGTAACTGGCTATATGCATTCTCGATGGTAATGACACTGATTCCCAGATGACTGGCAAAGGCGCGCTTAGACGGAAGATGCTCCCCCGCCGCAATACGTCCAGCAACAATATCATCTCGAATTTGCTGGTAAACATACTCATAAAGCGATGCCTCGCCACGTTTTTCCAAATTGTAGTCAAGCATGAGTTTGCCACCTGACCTTATCGAGCTGTTCAATCTGGTATTAAGCTGACCTTATTATTATTTCGAAAACTGAGTATTTTGCCATACCCAGCTCCCCGATAGGATGTTCCGTCAAGCAATGCACATGCCAACCAAGGGAGCAACCATGGCAGAACAGACCAGCAAGGCCGATCGCGTCAAACTCAATCGCGAGCTCGCGCAGATGCTCAAGGGCGGCGTCATCATGGACGTTACCACGCCCGAGCAGGCACGCATCGCCGAGGAGGCAGGCGCCTGCGCCGTCATGGCTCTCGAGCGCATCCCGGCCGACATCCGTGCCGCAGGCGGCGTCTCGCGCATGAGCGACCCCAAGATGATCAAGGGCATCCAGGAGGCCGTCTCCATCCCCGTCATGGCCAAGTGCCGCATCGGTCACATCGTCGAGGCGCAGGTCCTGCAGGCCATCGAGATCGACTACATCGATGAGTCCGAGGTTCTCTCCCCTGCCGATGACGTCTATCACATCGACAAGACCCAGTTTGACGTGCCGTTTGTCTGCGGCGCCCGTGATCTGGGCGAGGCGCTGCGCCGTGTTGCCGAAGGCGCCACGATGATTCGCACCAAGGGTGAGCCGGGTACGGGCGACGTCGTTCAGGCCGTGCGTCACATGCGCAAGATCCAAAAGCAGATCCGTGACGTTGTTGCCCTGCGCGACGACGAGCTCTTTGAGGCAGCCAAGCAACTGCAGGTTCCGGTCGAGCTGGTGCGCGAGGTCCATGCCACGGGAAAGCTTCCCGTCGTGAACTTTGCCGCCGGCGGCGTAGCGACCCCCGCCGACGCCGCGCTGATGATGCAGCTGGGCGCCGAAGGCGTCTTTGTCGGCTCGGGCATCTTTAAGAGCGGCGACCCCGCCAAGCGCGCAGCCGCCATCGTCAAGGCCGTGGCAAACTTCACCGATGCCAAACTCATTGCCGAGCTTTCGGAGGACCTGGGCGAGGCCATGGTGGGCATCAACGCCGACGAGATCGAAATCATCATGGAGGAGCGCGGACGCTAGTCCGGCAGAAAGGATCGCACATGAGCGATTATGCAGACCAAACGGTCGCCGTGCTGGCGGTCCAAGGCGCATTTGCCGAGCACGAGGCAAGACTATCCGAGCTGGGCGCGCGCTGTATTGAGCTGAGGCAGGCGGCTGATTTGAAGCAGGACTTTGACCGTCTGGTACTTCCCGGCGGAGAGTCTACCGTTCAAGGGAAGCTGCTTGATGAGTTGGGCATGCTCGAGGAGCTTCGCACCCGCATTGTTGAAGGCATGCCCGTCCTGGGCACCTGCGCCGGCCTGATTCTGCTGGCTCACGACCTTGCCGCCCATGACGATAAGGGCACGCCGCGCCTGGCAACCATGGGTGTGCTCGTTGAGCGCAATGCCTACGGCAGGCAGCTCGGCAGCTTTCGAACCAAGGGGCAGCTAGCCGACATCGACGGTGAAGTGCCACTGACGTTTATCCGCGCGCCCCGCATCGTCGAGGTCCACGGCGACGCTGAGGCTCTAGCAGAAGTCGACGGCCGTATCGTCGCCGCCCGCCAAGGCAACCAGCTCGGCGTAACCTTCCACCCCGAACTCGACGAAGACACCCGCCTCCACGAACTGTTCCTACAAATGTAGGCATCGAAATCAACAAACGAAACGAGAGTGGATAATCTCCCACCTTGAGCATGAATATGGGCTCATACCGGGAGATTATCCACTCTCATGCTACGTAGTCGTTGGGGACGTTCTTAAATGACCAGTCAAACAAGAACGTCCCCAACGACTATCTTTTAGCAGGTCTGGATCATGGCAATGTCGATGTTTTGGCACCGACAGACACTATGACCCAATCCGAGGGCACTAAAAAGATAGGAGCCCCCGCT
>CABUKS010000011.1 GCA_902492235.1 uncultured Collinsella sp.
AAGCGGTCGGCGGGGCCATTGTGGCTCTTGACAGCGGATTGGGTCATATGAGCGAAGGCCCGCCAGAGCGAGCAAGGTGCCTTGAAACGAGGCGGCATTGACCTTCTGGTCATGCCGCTGAAGCTGAAAGGCAGATTGCCGCTCAGGTGGGTTTGCAGCGTCGAGCCGTTACGGCGTTTGGCAAAACGCCGTAACTAATAATCCAGCTTCCACATGTAGCGGCGCGTCATGTAGTCCTTGTGGGTGACGGCAGAGAGCGCGCGCATGTACACGTTGTTGAGGATCGGCGCAAAGATCAGGTGGTTGAAGTACTCGCTCACGCTGTCCTTGATGTCGTTGAGGCCGAGCTCCTTGGCGTCGAGCTGATAGACGCGCTCGCCACCGTACTGGTTGACGAAGCGGATGCCGCGCTCGTCGTTGCAGCGGCTGCGGCCGACGCTGATGAGCTGGAACAGCGAGGTGCGCTTGTCCAGGATCTCGAAGGGGCCGTGGAAGAAGTCGCAGGTGTTGATGGTGCAGGAGTCGATCTGCAGCATCTCCTGCACGTTGCAGATGCTAAAGACGTAGGCGGCACCAAAGAGCGGACCTTGAGCCATCACGTTGATGCAGGGCTTGTCGGCGTTCTGCTCGGCCCACTTGGCAGCAAGCGGACGAGTGTACTCGACGGCCTTGCGATAGATGGGGTCGACCAAGTCGAACGCGGCCATAGCGGTCTCGTACTCGGCATAGCCCTCGGTCTGCTGCGTGAGCTCCATGGCAATCATGGTCACGACGGCGGAGTTGGTACGGCCCATGCAGGACTCGTCGACGGCCAGGCTGTCATACTGGATCTTGTAGTCGCAGACCTCGGTGAGGCCGGACTCGTCAACATAGATTGCGATGGTGCTGGCGCCGTGGTCCTTGGCGACCTGGGCGGCGACGATGGTCTCCTTGGTGCCGCGCATGGACACGACGACGGCCAGGGTGTTCTCGTTGACGTAGGCCGGGGTGGCGTGCACGAACTCGTTGCTGGTGTAGCTGGAGCTCACGACCTGCGTGGCCTCGTGCTCCATAAAGTACTGGGCAGGATAGTTGCCGCCGTTGGATCCGCCGGCGCCAATCCACACGACGCGCTTGATGCCGCCCTTGTCTGCCTTGTCAGCCAAAACCTGGGAGACAACATCCTTAACCTGTTCCTGAGTAGTCATCGTGCATCAGCCTTTCTTCTCGTTTGATGCTCTCGATGGCATACAAGTTACATACATGTTTTGGTTATGTCGACTAGTTGTATGCTATATTTGACTTAGAAATTCTGCTGGTAAGGTTTTCGACTTTTCGTTACCAGCAGTTTTGTTGTTGTATTGAATACATGCTTGATTAGACTCGCATACAAATTAGATACAGGTTGATCGCATGAAAGCTTCGTCTAAAAAGAAACTGGCCCAATACGAGCGCTTGGCGGGCATGCTGCGTGACCGCATCGCCGCCGGCGTCTACGCGCGCGAAGACAAGCTGCCGTCCGAGATGGAACTCATGGACGAATCGGGGCTGTCGCGCAGCACCGTGCGCCACGCCCTTAAGGTGCTCGTTGATGAGGGCCTGGTGCGCACCGAGCGCGGGCGTGGCGCCTTTGTGGCCGACACGCCCGCGCTCCACGAGAACAACCTGGTGTTTTCGAGCTATACGGCGCAGGTCCAGGGTCAGGGCATGAAGCCCACCACGCGCACCGTGGACTCGGGCTTTGCCAAGGCGGCCGGCAGCATAGCTAAGTTCTTTGACGCCACCGTGGGCAGCAAGCTCGTCAAACTTGTCCGCCTGCGTTATCTGGACGATGCGCCGCTGTGCCTGGAGACCACCTATCTACCACCGAGCTTTGAAGCACTCATCAATCGCGATATCAACGGTTCGCTCTACGCCACGCTGCGCCAGGAATTCCATCGCGCGCCGGCACAGGGACATAAAACCTTTGAGGTGTGCTATGCCTCGCAAAACGAGGCGTTTTTGCTCAACGTTGAGCGCGGGCAGGCGCTGATCCTGATCACCGACTACGTCTACGACACCGACGGCCGACCGCTCCATGTCTCCAAGCGCATCCAACGCACCGACCGCGCCAAATACACCGAGCCCATCGGCTAACCTGCCAAAATTAACCTGTCCCTAAATGGTAGGTTTGGGGAGGTCGGGGAACCAGATTGGTTTGGGTTGGTTGGGAACGCGCTCGGCTAGGACCAACTCCATCCAACACATGTCGTACCAGCGACCGAACTTTTGGGCACAGCGATCGAAGGCGCCCACCAAGCGATATCCCATATGGGCATGGAAATCCTGGCTGTTGTGCGTCAGGTACTCATCGTCCTTATCGTGCGGCACGGCAATGAGCGCGCACATGTTGGTGATGCCCATCGCGATCAGGCATTGCTTGAGCGCATCGTGCAGCTTGCGGCCCAGCCCGCCGTGGCGCACGTCGCGCGCCAGGTAGATCGACGTCTCGACCGACCAGTCGTATGCCTCGCGGCTGTTGAGCGAACTCACATAGGCATAGCCTACCGGACGCCCGTCCAGCTCCATCACCAGATACGGATAGCGCTTGAGTGTACGCTCGATGCGCCCGGCGAACTCCTCAACGCTCGGCACCTCGTATTCGCAGGTAATCGCCGTCTGGCGCACATACGGCTCATAGATGGCAAGCAACGCCGGCGCATCATCGGGCGTCGCAAGACGAATCGTCGGCTCGGACATCTCGGTCATACAACCCTTCTCCCTCAAAAACAAAGGCCGCCTTGCGCCAAACCCAAGCGCAAGGCGGCCCCCCGTCATCATGTCAACTTACAGGACAGCCGCCAGCGCGTCGATGTCCTCCTGCGTCGTGGCCCAGCTGGTGCAAAAGCGCACCACCGTGTGGGTATCGTCGTACTTTTCCCAGTACTCGATCGCCGCATGCTCGCGAATGCGGGCCATGTCCTCGTTGGGCAGAATCACGAACTGCTGGTTTGTGGGCGTCTCCAAGAAGAACTGGTAGCCGCGCTCGTGCAGCACGCGACGCAGCGCCTGAGCGGTCTCAATCGCCTGGCGACCAATCTCAAAATACAGGCCGTCAGTAAAGAGCGCCTCAAACTGCACGCCCGTCAGGCGGCCCTTGGCCAACAGCGCGCCGTGCTGCTTAATACGCGGAATGGGATGCGCCGGGGCGTGCATGCCGCAGAACACCACAGCCTCGCCGCAGAGCGCACCGCACTTGGTGCCGCCGATGTAGAACACGTCACACAGCTGCGCCAGCTCGGGCAGGGTAATGTCGCACTCATCGGCCGCCAGCGCATAGGCCAGACGAGCACCGTCCACAAACAGCGGAATCTCGCGCTTCTGGCACACCGCGTGAATCGCCGCGAGCTCGGCCTTGGAGTACAGCGTGCCGTACTCGGTCGACAGACTCACGTACACGGCGCCCGGGAACACCGTGTGCTCGTAGCTCTCGTTTTCGTAGAACACCTGGATATAGTTCTCGAGGTCCTCGGCGTGCATCTTGCCCTCGTAGCCGGGGATGGTGAGCACCTTGTGGCCGCCAAACTCGATGGCGCCCGCCTCGTGGCAGGCAACGTGGCCAGTCTCGGCAGCAACGACGCCCTCGTACGGCGCAAGCAGCATGTCGATCACCGTCGCGTTAGCCTGCGTGCCGCCCACCAGGAAAAACACGTCGGCGTCAGGCGCCTGGCAGGCCTCGCGAATAAGTTGCTTGGCACGCTCGGTATGTGCATCGGTACCGTAGCCGGGCTGCGGCTCCATATTGGTGTCGACGAGCGCCTGCAGCACCGCCGGGTGTGCGCCGTGGGAATAATCGTTGTTAAACGCGAGCATGGCAATCCTCTCTTACCGGGTATCGGCCAGATGATTCAAACGGAGCTATTGTACGCCGCCGGGATAGGCAATGCGCGCGGCAAGGCACTCAAGTGCCAGTACCAGAGCAAAACCGCAGCTCACGTCACTCAAAAAGTGCGCTCCGATCACGATGCGGCCAAACGCGACGAGCGCCGCGACCACAGCCGCCGTCCAAAAGACCACACGACGGCGCGACGGCTTTTCCTTAAAGGCCGTCGCGGGAAGCCCAGCGAGCATGAGGCCGATTGCCGCGTGCGCCGTGTGTCCGCTCGCAAACGATTTAAAGCCGTCCTTGACTACACCGGCGGCAATATAGGCCCACTTGTCGGGGTTGCCGATCACCCACCACGGCTGAAACTCGAGTCCCTGCGTCACCTCGATCACGCGCATGCGTGGGCGCGACCACAGCGGCTTGACAATCACGTTGAGGATAATGGCCTGAGCGACCCACACGGCAAGCACCATCAACGCCCAGTGCGTGAGCTCGTCGGGCTCGGTCGTGCGCGTGAGGCGATAGACGATAAGGTTGGCGGCGATCACCAGCACAAACGTCAGCACCAACTGAACAGCGATGAGTTTGCCGCCAACTTTCAGGGACGAGACGATCTCGTAGCCGGCCAGGCCAACGTTGACAAGGATGCCGAGCACGGCGAGCCATTTGCTCCCTCTGGAATCGGGACGCACCGCGCGCACGAGCATAACGCCCGCGACGCTTGCCGTCAGCTCGAACGGCAGCTCGCCGGCGGCCTCGATAAGGCGACCGTACATGCTACCGATGTTGAACAGCGCGCTCGAGATCTGATAATCGAAGAAGCTGCCCACGCCCAGACAAAGACACAGGACAACCGCGATAATGGCGACATCTTTCTTATAGATGTATCCGAACATGCTTTCCTTTCGATGGGGCGAAGGGTCGACCCGCAACGTGGTGGGGCAAAGATAGCTTTGTCCCATAAATACCCTTACAGGTTGAGCATAAGTGAGCGAAAACGTTCCATTTGTGGCAAGGTGGCCCGAAGGAGGAGGGAAGCGTACTTGCGTACGCGACCGACGAGTGAGGGTCAGATTGCCCAAATGGAGCGTTTGCAGCGTCGACCCGCTAGTCGTCGTCGCTAGCACCCAGCTGTTGCAGCAGCATGAGTGCCGCGGCCACGGGGCCGGTGTCGTCGTTGGCGTCGAGGCCGCGACCCAGGCCGCTGCCCGCGCCGGCGCCCGCCTTGTAGGGCACCGACAGCTTGCGGCTCTTGGGGAAGTTCACCGCGCCATAGCGGGTCTTAAGCTCAAAGGCCACCTTCTTGGGCACGTCGACACCCAAAAACGTGATGCGTCCGCCGCTGAGCGTGACGCTCTCGAGCCCCAGGCGCTCGCCGCGAATACGGATGCGCGCGCGATTGAACAGGTTGAGTCCCGCCAACGGCAGCTCGCCATGCGCGGCCTCGGTCTCTTCCTGCACCTCGTCAATACTCTCCAGGTCCTCTGCAGCCGCGAGCTTGCGGTACACGAGCACGCGCTGGTCCACCGCCGGCAGGTACTCCTCGGACAAGAAGTAATCGGCCGGCAGGTTAATACCCACGCTCGCCGCCTCCACGCCGGCATCGTCGTCGCCGCGCGCCTCGGCCACCGCCTGGCCCAGCATCTGCGTAAACAGGTCAAAGCCCACGCTCGACAGGTTGCCGTGCTGCTCGGCGCCCATAAGCGAGCCGGCACCACGGATCTCCAGGTCGCGCATGGCGATGCGCATGCCGCTGCCCAGGTCCTGGAACTCGGAAAGTGCGGTCAGGCGCGCCGTCGCCTCCTCGGTGAGAGGCAGCTCGCCCGGGAACATAAAGTACGCGTAGGCCTGCGTGGCAGAACGGCCCACACGGCCCTTGAGCTGGTAAAGCTGTGCTAGACCCAGGCGCTGCGAGTCCTCGATGATGAGCGTGTTGGCGGTCGCGTTGTCGATGCCGCTCTCCACGATGGTCGTGGCGATGAGTACATCGATCTTTTTGGTCGCGAACTCGATCATCACGTCCTCGACCTCGCGCGGGCTCATCTTGCCGTGCGCCACACCCACGCGCGCCTCGGGCGCGGCCTCGTGCACGCGCGCCACGGCGTCGTCGATGGTCTTGACGCGGTTGGACACGTAGTACACCTGACCGCCGCGACCCACCTCCAGGCGAATCGCCGCACTCACCACGTCGGGGTCGTACTCCCCCACGTGCACGATCACGGGACGACGCCCGGTCGGCGGCGTCGTGATCAGGCTCATGTCGCGCACGCCGCTCGTGGCCATCTGCATGGTTCGCGGAATCGGCGTGGCCGAAAGCGTGAGCACGTCAATCTGCTCGCGCAGGTTCTTGAGCTGCTCCTTGTGCTGCACGCCAAAGCGCTGTTCCTCGTCGATGATCACCAGACCCAAGTTCTTGGGGTTCACATCGGCCGAAAGCAAGCGGTGCGTGCCGATGAGCACATCGATCGTGCCCTCGGCAAACGCCTTGAGCGCGCGCTTCTGCTGCGCCGGCGTGCGGAAGCGGCTGAGCACCTCGACCTCGAGGCCAAACGGGGCAAAGCGCTCAAAGAAGGTCTCGTAGTGCTGCTGGGCCAGAATGGTCGTGGGACAGAGCACCATGACCTGACGGCCGGAGTCCACACACTTAAACGCCGCACGCAGGGCAACCTCGGTCTTGCCGAAACCCACGTCGCCGCACAGCAGGCGGTCCATAGGCTTGGGCGCCTCCATGTCGGCCTTGATGTCGGCGATAGCCTCCAGCTGGTCACGCGTCTCGTCGTAGGGGAAGCTCTCCTCCATCTCGATCTGCTCGGGCGTATCGGGCGGACAGGCGATACCGGTAATCGACGAGCGGCGTGTATACAGGTCGACCAGGTCAAACGCCAGCTTTTTGGCGTTCTTGCGTGCCTTGTTGGTGGCACGCGTCCAGTCGGCGGTATTGAGCCTGGTCAGGCGCGGCTTGTCGCCGTCGGGGCCAACATAGCGTGTGATGCGGTCGACCTGCTCGAGCGGCACGTAGAGCTTGTCGCCGTCGGCATATTCCAGCAAAAAGTAGTCGCGCTCCTTGCCGCCCACTTCCTGGCGCGCGATCTCGCTAAAGAGCGCGATGCCGTGGGTGGCGTGCACCACGTAATCGCCCGGCTTAAACGGGAACGTGATCTGCGTGATGTCCACCTTGCGGCGGCTGCGCGCGCGGTTGGCGTTCATGCGGGCGTTGAGGTCGGCGATCGAGAACACGGCCAGGTTGGCATCGGGCACCACCACGCCCTGCGGCAAGGCGGCATCGACAAAGGTCACACGTCCGCGCGAAATAGTGGGCACGGCGGCGCCGGCGGCAGCCAGCGCGGCGCCCGCCTCGAGCGAGCGGGCGTTGAGCGCGTCGGCCTTACGCTCGCGAATGGAAGCATGGGCCTCCTGGCGTGCGGTACGGTCGGCGGAATCCGCCGCTGCCACGCGAACGCGGTCGCCGATAGCGCCGACATTTTCGGGCGCCGCGGTCAGCGATTCCTCAAAGGTAATGCCCTCGTCGCCAAAGGTGAGCTCCATCGACTCGCGCGCACCGCGGTCGGGGATGGCAAACACGCAGGCATAGCGCTTGCCCACGACCTCCTGGATGCGCGTCATAAAACGGTTGTCCGAGCCTGCGATGGCCGGCTGCTCAATCTTGAGCTCGGCCGTCACCGCACCGCCGGCACGGATGAGGCTCACGTAGTTCAGGCGCTGCTGGGCACCAAAATCGAGCTGTTGGGCGCGCACGTACAGACCATCCAGGCGGTCAATCCCTGCCTCGCCGGCACGCGCCTCGATATCCTCGTAGGCGCGCAGGCAGTCGTCGAACAGCGAGCGCGGCTCGGACAGAACCACGAGTGCCTTGCCGCTCACGTGCGCCAACGGGCTTACGGTCTGGCCGTACATCACCGGCAAAAAGCGGTCGAGCTCGGGCGTGACGATGCGCGCATCCACCATCTCGAGCAGCGCCGCCAGCTTGCTGTCGTCCTGGCTGGCACGGTAGAGCGCCACGTGCATGTTGTGGACGGCATCGTCGGTAAGCGCCAGCTCGCGGCAGGGGAAGATCTCGATACTGTCCTCGTTGCCGATGGTCTGCCCCGTGGAGCTCACCATGCGGCGGATGCGGTCAATCTCGTCGCCGAAGAACTCGATGCGCACGGGCGCCTTTTCCTGTGCGGGGAACACCTCGACGGTGTCGCCGTGCACGCGGAACAGCCCGGGCGCGTCGGCGGCACCGGCATTGGTGTAGCCCATGCCCACCAGGCGCTGCGGCACCTCGTCAAAAGGAATCTCCTCGCCCACCGCAAAGGTCGTGGACTCCCAATAGTGGCTCTCGACCGGCGGCACGCAACGCAGCAGCGCGCGAGCCGAGGCGACCATGATGCAGTTGTCCCCGCGCACGATGCGTCCCAGTGCCTCGCAGCGCTGCGCCACCACGGCGTCGTCGGGCGCCTGCTCGCGCCAAGGGTAGTCCTTGCGCTCGGGAAAGCGGCACACGTGCGCCAGCCCCACATAGGCGGCCAGGCTGCGCGCAGCGCGATCGGCCGCGTCCTCGCCGCTCACAATGTAGACCGTCGGGCGCGGACGACGCGCAAACTGGGCGGCCGCCATAAGCGTGCGACCCGACTGCGACACGGCCAGCGTCACGTCCTCGCCGGCATCGAGTCCGGCCTCGACGGTCTGCAGCGCCTCGGCAGTGTAGAGCTGCGCGGCTATACGGTGAATGAGCATGCTGTTCCTCCGGCATCGCAACGCCAAAAGCCCGCCGGGGCAAGCTCGGCGGGTCGTACGTCAAATACATTGTCTGTCATGGTAGCGCATGGAGAGGACTCCGGCTCAAGGGCAAACCCAGCCCCGCAAAAAACGCCAGACGAAGATGCGTTCCGCCCTACCCCGCTACGCGTACGCTGGGGCACAAATCCGCCAGCGGGCACTCGTCGCACTTAGGTTTACGGGCGTCGCAGATCTCGCGGCCAAAGGTGATCCACTGATGGTTAACCGACTCCCAATACTCGTGCGGCAAAATCTTGAGCAGGTCTTGCTCGGTCTTGAGCGGCTCCTTGGCATGCGTCTTGGGACTCAGCATCAGGCGGTGCGCGATGCGGTTGACGTGCGTATCGACCGCGATGCCCTCGACAATGCCAAACCCCACGTTGAGCACGATGTTCGCCGTCTTGCGACCCACACCCGGCAGTTTGACGAGCTCCTTCATGTCGGCCGGCACCTCGCCACCATAATCGGCAACGATCATCTGCACGGCCTCCACAGCGTGCTTGGCCTTACTCTTATAAAAGCCGAGTGACTTAATGGTGTCGGCCACATCGGCCACGCTCGCCCCCGCCATGGCCTCGGGCGTGGGCCACTGGGCAAACAGCTTCGGCGTCACCTTGTTGACCTGCGCGTCGGTCGTCTGCGCCGAGAGCAGCACCGCGATGAGCAGCCTAAAGGGATTCTCGTGGTCCAAAAAGCACTCGACCGGGCCATAGCGACGGTTGAGGCGCTCGCACACCTCAACGGCGCGCTCGCGTTTGGCGGCATTGGTCTCGCGTGGCATAACGACTCCTCGGCTCAGCGGCATAACAAACTTATGGGCACGATTGTCCCACGTATGGGGTCTTTACGCCTCCAAAAATGCGCCGGTCTGGCGGCCCCACAGGCTTGCGTACTCGCCGCCCGCCTCGACAAGCTGCGCATGCGTACCGTCCTCGACAATCTCGCCGTCCGCCAGTACCACGATGCGGTCGAGCGCCGCCACGGTGGACAGGCGATGCGCCACCACAATGGAGGTGCGGCCGCGCATCAGGTTCTCGAGCGCCTCCTGCACCAGCGCCTCGGACTCGCTGTCCAGGGCAGACGTCGCCTCGTCGAGCACCAGAATCGGCGCGTCGGTCAGGATAGCGCGGGCAATGGCCACGCGCTGGCGTTGGCCGCCCGAAAGCTTAACGCCGCGCTCGCCCACCATGGTGTCAAAGCCACGGGGCAGGCGGTCGATAAACTCCAGGGCATTGGCCAGACGCGCGGCCTCGCGGATCTGCTCGTCGGTGGCGTCGGGGCGTCCGTAGGCGATATTCTCGCGAATGGAGCGATGGAACAGCAGCGCCTCCTGCGGTACGTAGGCAACCTGGCGGCGCAGGCTCTGCTGCGTGCAGCGCGAAACGTCTTGGCCGTCCACGAGCACGCGACCGCCCTGTACGTCGTCCAGGCGCAGCAGCAGTTTGGTGAGCGTCGTCTTGCCCGAGCCCGATTTGCCCACCAGGCCCACGCGCTGGCCCGCCGCCACATGAAGCGTCAGGTCGTCGAACACGCTCTCGCCCGCCGCGGCGTCACGGTATGCAAAGCTCAAGTGCTCAAAATCAATCGCGCCCTCGCCCACCTTGAGCTCGGGGGCGTTCTCGTCGTCTGCCACCAGACGCGGCTCGTCCAGCACACGTGTCATCTCGGCTGCGTCGCCCAGCGCGCGGTTGATGCGCTGCATCATGGAGCTCACGTAGTTCAGACGCATAGTGAGGTTGTACGTATAGGTAAAGATCATGACGAGCGCGCCGGCCGAGATGCCAAACCACGCGTTGCCGCCCGCGACGAACACGCTCACCACGGCCATGGTGATGACGATAAGGCCCGAGGTCGTAAAGTTGCGTTGCATCATGGCGTGCATCGAAACCGTCTCGGCGTCGCGCGCGGCGCGGTCGGCGGCATCGAACAGGTCGCGCTCAAAGTCCTCGCGCCCACAGGTCTTGACGGCCAGGATATTCGTAACCGCGTCGGACAGCACGCCCGACAATTTGTTCTGCGCGGCAGACGTCGCGGCCGAAAGCGGCATGATGCGCTTGTACATAAGCCAGACAAACGCGATGTAGACGACCATAATGCCCACCAGGATCACGGTAAACGTCGGCACCACCGGAGCGAGCGCCGCCACCGTGCAGACAACCGAGGTGATGGTGGGAATGAGCGAATACACCGTCACGTCCACCAGACCCGTATAGCCGCTCATAAAACGGCTCGTCTGGCTCACAAGCGATCCACCAAAACGGCTGGTGTGAAATGTCATGGATTGATTGGAGAGCGTGTCAAAGCACAGGCGCGCCAGGTGATAGTTGCCCGCAATCTCGAGCTTGTAGACGGTGTAGTCCTGCAGCTTGGAGAGGATTTGGCCCACTAGGTTAACGAGCACCAGCGCCAGAATGTAAGGGCCAAAGACCTCAAACACCTGGTCACCCGCCACGGGGCCGGCCTGAACGCGGTCAACGATAAGGGCCATCACGTAGGTGTTGGCAAACGTGAGCAAAAAGATGTAGCCCGCCGACGAGAACACCGAGAGAAAGACGATCAGCGGCTGCGTGCGCGTGACGTCCCAAAAACGCTGCAGCGTGCGGCACACGGTGGAACGTTTGAGCGGACTGGTGCTTCTCTGAGACATGGTCTTCCTTTCGCGTCTGATAGGACGAAACGCCATTGTTGCACACTAAAGCGCACTTCAGGCAAGCACGGCGCGAAAAGCGCCCGCGCCCCGCGTTTACGTCGGCGCCCCGCCGTCAGATGCAGCTAGTCCTCGTCTTTTTGGTCTGCGGGCAGGCTCGCAGACGTGAGCCCCAAGATCTCGTCGGCCTCCCGCGTGTCTTCCAGCGCGTCGATATCCTTGAGCTTGCGCTCCATAACGTTGGTGCGCGTGGTGATGATGCCCTCGACCGTCTTTCCTGCGGTCTCGATCTGCTGCTGGGCGCGGCGCAGCGCCGCCTGATAGCGTGGCAGCTCGGCCTTGACGGCGGAAAGCACGCGCAGCACGTCATCGGTACGTTTTTGCAACTTAAACGTCTGGTAGCTCATCTGCAGGCTGTTGAGGATGGCCGCCATGGTGCTGGGGCCGGCAACATTGACGTGATAGTCGCGGCCCAGGGTCTCGATAAGCCCGGGGCGGCTGACGACCTCGGCATACAGGCCCTCAAACGGCACGAACATGATGCCAAAATTGGTCGTCGCGGGCACGCTCAGGTACTTTTCGCAGATGTCCTTGGCCTCGCGCTTCACCATGGCGTCGAGCGTCTTGCGCGCGGTGGCCACAGCCTCGGCATCACCCGACTCTTGCGCGTCGAGCAGGTGCTCGTACGCATCGCCGGGGAACTTGGAGTCGATCGGCAGCAACACGGGGTCGCCCTCGTCCACCGGCAGCTTGACGGCAAACTCAACCCGCTCCGAGGCACCAGGCTTGGTGGCAACGTTTTCCAGATACTGATCGGGTGTGAGGATATCCGCCAGAATCGCGCCCAGCTGCACCTCGCCCAAAATGCCGCGCGCTTTTACATTGCCCAGCACGCGCTTGAGGTCGCCTACGCCGGTGGCAATGGACTGCATATCGCCCAAGCCCTTGTACACAGCCTCGAGCTGGTCGCTCACCTGCTTAAACGATGCCGACAGGCGATCGTTGAGCGTGCGGGAGAGCTTCTCGTCCACCGTCGCACGCATTTGATCGAGCTGCACGTTGTTGTCCTTGCGGATGGCGCCCAGCTGGGCATCGACCGTCTCGCGTACCTTGTCCAGACGGTGTTCAATGCCTTCGCGGTTGGCGCCCAGCTGCTGGGCCGTCTCGCGGCGCAGGTCGTCCATGCGGTCGCCGGCCTGCGAGAACTCGCGTGCGATGGTCAGGTAACGTTGCTGCTCCACGGCCGCATCGGTTGTCTGCTGCTGCGCGATAGCATTTGCCGTGCGGCGGGTTTCGGACAGAGCGACGTTCAGGGTGTCGAGCGCGTTGTTGGCCTGCTCGAGCGCAGCCAGCATCTCTGCCCCGCTATCGCCGCGCTCCCGCAGCTCGGCGCGAAGGCCCTTAAGCTGCAGGGCACAAGCCACAGCAACCCCCACCGCCATCAAGGCGATCACAACAAGCACGATATCAATAGCAGACATAGACTTCGCCCAACAAACTCAATCGATCACCAATCAAAACCGCGATCAATCTTACCCCGCCGCACGCACCGGGCGCTCCACGGCAATCGGGCAAATGGATTTTGGGCCACAGGCATCAAAACGCTAACTCTCCCAGCCGGTGCGGATGGTTGCTATGACATCGCCTAGGCGCTGGCCGAGGGCTGACAGATGTTGGAGGACTTCGCTGGGCGAGGCACCGTTGAGGATGCAGGTGAGCGCATACGAGACCAAGAAAATCGCCGCAAGTCCTAACGGAATGAGCACGATCATCGCTAACGCGCGCAGGCGCTGACCCACGCGGCGGCGACGCGTGCGGCGTTTGTCGAACGCAAGCTCCTGAGCATATGAATCTTGTTGTACGGAATAGTTCTCTGGTGCCGATCCGCCCGCAGGCGAAACCGCGGTCGCGGCATTTTGCGCAGGGGGCTGGGCGGCTACCCCTTGCATTTGCATCTCCATGAGCCGTTGCTGCTGACGCAACATACGCTCAGCTTGTTGCTGCGGAGTCTCAAGAAACAGGTCCATGCTGGCCTCCTCAATCGGAGCATTCGGCGCTTACGCCCAGCATCCCGCACCGCCAAGGCCACGGCAACGCAATCCGTAGCAATAGCTGCAAAGTTTCTTGTTAACAAAAGCTGTCGAAAACCTCAACAACTCCCCTACCAGCACTTTCTCTGAGCTTTTTTATCGAATGATCTTTTACCCTTCCGCCAACCCGCCAACTAACCAAAAGCTGACCAAAAGCTTGACGGAAATTGTGAAGACAGGGACCCTAAACAAAACGTGCCGCCCCTAAAGGGGCGGCACACAAACCAATCTATTAGCCAAAACTCGTTGGCTAGCCCGCGCCGTCAGACCCGCGGCGTATGCCTTTGCCTCGCGCGACTCTGCGAAGCCGCGAGCGAGAGGGAAAGGGATACGCCGCGGGTCTGACGCCCGGAGCGGTGAAACCAGCAGTTGCCCTGCGGAGCCGTGAGCGAGGAGGGAAGGTAGTCCGGCCCTCCCGGCCCAGCTCACGCTAGCGCCACGCGCTAGTAATTCACCACCTGCTCCTCAAAGTACGCCTTCGGGTGGTTGCACACCGGGCACACCTCGGGCGCCTCGGCACCCACATGCAGATGCCCGCAGTTCAGGCACTTCCACACTTTCACGCCCTCGCGCTCAAACACTTCGCCCGACTCGATGCGCTCGACGAGTTTGTTGTAGCGCTCCTCATGGGCCTTCTCGACGGCACCGACGCCACGGAACTTTGCGGCAATCTCGGCAAAGCCCTCTTCCTCGGCGGTCTTGGCAAACTCGTCGTACATCGTGGTCCACTCGTAGTTCTCACCTGCCGCGGCATCACGCAGGTTGTCCAGAGTGCCCGGAACGGCACCGTCGTGCAGATACTTAAACCACAGCTTAGCGTGCTCGGACTCGTTGCCCGCGGTCTCGGCAAAGATATTCGAGATCTGAACGTAGCCGTCCTTCTTGGCCTTGGATGCATAGTAGCGATACTTGGTATGCGCCTGCGACTCGCCGGCAAAAGCGGCCTCGAGGTTCTTCTTGGTTTGGGAATTCTCAAAATCCATAGGTGTACTTCCCTTCATCACATGCCGCCCGTAGGCTTCGAGCGGCCCTATCTTTAGGATGCCCCCATGCCGAGAATCTAAACCTTACAATCCCGTTCTTCAAATTCAAGCGAGCTAGACACTCAGCCAGCGATTACCCTCGACGCGGCAGAATCCCTCGCGTTCCAGGTCGGCAAGAATACTTGCGACCAGCTCGCGCTCGACCGGCTCTCGGCCCGCCGCCGCCTCCATCTCGTTAACGCCTGCCATGGCGGCATCGAGTGTGATGCCCGCAGGCTGTCCATCGCGCGCAGCCAACAGCATACGCACGATGTGGGCGCGCTTTTGACGACGCGAACCCTCAAACTTGGACTGGCGACTATAGCCCGCCGATCGCCTAGACGGATTGGGCAACGCCTTCTTAAGATACGCGCCATAATCCAGCAGCGCGTAATACCACGCGCGCGGTGTGTCGGCGTCGTCTTGAGGCGCGGCAAAGGGGGCAATCTCGTCCGCCGTCGCACCGGGAGCCGCCGGGCAGGCCGCCTGAATCAGCGGCACCAGCTCGCGATCGGGAACAGCCGGCACGTCGGGAAAGAAATGGTGCAGAAAGACCGTGCGCACGTTGGTCTCCAGATACACGCCCGGAAGATCGAACGCAAACGACCGAATGCCCTGCGCCGTCGCCGGCCCAATACCGGGCAGGGCGACCAGATCGCGTGTCTCGCGCGGGAACTCCCCGCCCCAGTCCTCTACAAGCTGCTGTGCGGCCCTGTGAAGTGCCAGAGCACGACGGTTGTAGCCCATGCCCTGCCAAGCGTCCAAAACGTCCGAGGGTGCTGCCTGCGCAAGTGCCTGCACAGTCGGAAAGCGCTCGAGCCACGCCGGCATGCGTGTCTCCACGCGCGGCACCTGCGTCTGCTGCAGCATGACCTCGGAGAGCCAAATAATGTACGGGTCACGCGTACGTCGCCACGGAAGGTCGCGATAGCGCAGGACCCCTTCCGATCGAATCATCGAACGAAAGGGGTCCTGAATCATATCTATGCTCCTTATGCGGCGTTATTCCTCCTGGCAAGCACACGCACAGGCGGCGTACTCGGGAAACGCATCGCGGTCGGCAAACTTGGGGTCGACGGCCGGGAACTGGCGGTGAGCGACGATATCGCCCAGCGAAACGGAATCGAGGTAGTCGCGCATCAACGCTTGAGCTCCGGCCCACAGGGGATGATAGCAGCACGTGCCCATGCGTGCACAGTCGCCATCGGGTGCGGTGCAATCATTCATAACCATAGGGCCCTGAACGGCCTCGACGACCTGACGAATGGTGACGTCGTCCGGGCTGACCTTAAGACGCATGCCGCCACGGACGCCGCGCAGGCTCTCCACGATGCCAGCCTGAACCAAGCCATGCTGAATCGAACGCGCGAACGAATAGGGCACGTTGACCTCTTCGGCGGCAGTGCGAACAGAAAGCAGCCGCTCCGGCTCCTCGGCAAGCATCGCAAGCATGCGAAGGGCATAGTCAGTCTTCCTCGATATGTCCATTTTTCCCCTTTCAAGGAATAGGAACAGCTCGAACGGGCTCCGGGGCCGAGCTTATGTCGAGACGCCAAACGAATGCCAGGACAGCCAAATAGCAAATCGGGTGTCCACTGGATGCCGAGCCTGAAGTTGATTGCATCAATACCGGCCTACAGCGAAACTTAGTATAACCTAACCCCCTGCCCCATTAAACAGGTGTTGTGCAACAAACGCCTTGTTTGAACATATATATCAGTTGGGCCTTGTTCGCGAATAGGAGATATAACTGGGAGAGAAATGGTTTTGAATACAAGAGATAGAGATCAATGTCCCATTAAACGCAAAAAGCCACGTCCGAAGACGTGGCTTTAATTGCGTTGGCGGGAAGTACGGGGCTCGAACCCGCGACCTCCGACGTGACAGGCCGGCGCTCTAACCAAACTGAGCTAACTCCCCAGGCAGTCGTTCGCGTTTGTTTCCGCTCGCGTGCGCTGCGGGGATTAGTATACACAGAAGTCTGTCTGGCGCGCAACAACTTTTTTGAAAATATTTTTTGGGCCCTCCGGGAGGGTCTCCGGGGCCGGCTGGCGCGGGTTAAGTTTGCTGCTCTACAGTCCTGCGCAAGACGGAAAGCACATTAAGTGCTTTCCTTTGCGTGCGGAACTCGCGACAAACTTAACCCGCGCCAGCCGGCCCCGGAGACCCTCCCTACCGTCACTATGTTCGACTAGTTCTTGTTCCTCGCCGCTTCCGCGGCTCGAGGTCCCCGTTCTCCTCGGCGGGGTTGTCTAAGATTGTTGTTGAACTTCGGCCTTTGGCTCAAAGAAAAACCGGGAGATGCGATCTGCATCCCCCGTTTTTGTTGCGTCTACTCTAGGTCAATAAATTTGGTGCTTATGATCTTGCCGTCCTTGACGAGCATTCTGGCCATGGTGGGGCCTCGGGTGCCTCTGGGGTAGCTAGCACTGCCGGGATTGAGGACTAGGCAGCGGCCTACTTGAGCTTCTTTGGTTACGTGGGTGTGGCCGTTGATGGCTACGTCTACGGATCCCACGGGGAGATCTTCGCGGTAGTGGGCTACGGCGAATTTGAGTCCTTCGTAGGTGAAAAGGGCCAATCGATCCACATCGAGGCCGTAATCGCGGTAGTAGTCGTTGTTGCCCAGCACGGCTCGCACGGGGGCGATAGTGCGCAGGTGCTCATAGTCCATCTCGGACGTTAGGTCTCCTGCGTGAATGATTAGATCCGCGCCCTCTAGCTCGTCCAAAAGCGCGGGAGAAAGATAGCCGTGGGTGTCCGAGATGATGTCGATGCGCTTGGCGTCTGCACTGTTCATGGGATCCCTTTCGCAAAACCGGTTCGATATCCAACATCTACATACAAAAAGGCCCCACGGCTCCGCAGACGTTTTTGGTCTACAGGGCTGCGGGGCCAAAGTTCTACAGGCTCAGGGCCTTCTTGAGCGGCACGACGCGGCGGCGCGAAACCGGCACGCGCTCGTCAACGCCGGTAATGCCCAGCTGGATGGCGCCCGAAGGCACCGTCTCCACATCCGTGACGCACGCCAAGTTCACGATATAGCGGCGATGCACACGGAAGAAGCCAAAATCGCACAGCTTGGCCTCGAACTGTGCCAACGAGGTCGTCGATAGAAAACGATCGTCGATGGTGTAAATACAGGAGTAATCGTCCTTGGCCATGATAAAGCGGATATCGTCCACGGGGATGAGCACCTTGCGGCCGCCCTTTTCCACCGGGATGCGCTCGATGGTCACCTTGCTGTCGGTAACGGGCTTGCTGCGCTGTATAACCTTCTCGATGGCGCGATCAAGACGCGCCTCCTCGACAGGTTTCATCAGATAGTCGACAGCATCGACATCAAACGCCTCGACCGCATGGTCGCTATAGGCAGTCACAAAAACAATCGCCGGCGGGTTTTTGAGCTTATGTAGCGCCTCTGCAAGCTGCAGACCCGATGCGCCGGGCATCGAGATGTCGAGAAACACGACATCGACCCGACTTTCCATAAGCATCTCGATGGCGGAGCGAACACTCGACGCCTCTGTGATCGTGCCGATCTTGCCCGTCTGCTCGAGCAAGAATCGAAGCTCCGAACGAGCCGGCGCCTCATCATCCACAATCATCGCACGCAGCATAGGGATAAAACCTTTCGTCAACAAACTACGCCGGGCATCCGCCGCAAGGCGTTGAACCCGTAGCCTTTCATTTTACTCTTGAATGTCAAAGATACTCTCTGACAAATCAAGATGCAGGAGCACCTTTGCGCCCTTGCCCGGTGCCGATTCGACGCGCGTATAGGAATGCGGTCCATAAAAGCGATGGATGCGCTCCGAAATGTTGTGCATGGCCACGCCGGCACCGCCGCCCTGCGGGGAGCTGGCATCGGGGCGAGCAGAACGCTCATCAAACAGCCTGGCGGCGGTCCCCTCGTCCATGCCCACGCCGTTATCGACAACGGCGATTAGAATCGCGTCGTCACCATCCTCGTCCACCGTGACGTCAATCTTGAGCGCTCCATCGTCACCCATGCCGTGGCGCACGGCGTTTTCGACAATCGGCTGAATTACAAAAGCCGGCACCAGCGTGTCCTCGACATCCTCCGACACATGGAAGGTCGCCAGCACGCGGTCCTCGCCAAAGCGCGCCTTCTCAAAGGTGAGGTAGCGCTTGGTCTGGGCGACCTCACGCGAAACCGGAATCAGCGAACCCGAGTTGTCGAGCGTGGCGCGGTAGAACGACGAGAACTCGCGCAGCAGCTCACGAGCGCGCAGCGGATCGGTGCGCGTAAAAGACGCAATGGTGTTGAGCGTGTTGAACAGAAAATGCGGATTGATCTGGGCCTGCAGTGCGCGCACCTCGGCGCGAGCCGTAAGCTCCTTTTGCACCTCGAGCTCGTGGATGGCAAGCTGTGTGGACAAGATCTCGGCAAAGCCGGAGGCCAGAGCGTACTGGGTGCGGTCGACGGCGCGCGGCGTGCGATAGTAGAACTTGAGCGTGCCGACGGTACGGTCGCCCACCTTAATAGGCGCGATGATGCCGGCGGGGACCCGGTTGTGCGAGCCGTCCGAACCCACCACGTCGACCACGCGATTGAACGACTGCACGATACCGTGTTCGATCACGTAGCGCGTGGCAAGCGTATGGATGGGCGCATCGGGCAGGAGCTTTTCCTCAAACTCGCCCGCACAGGCCAGCACGTTTTTCTCGTCGGTGATCGCCACCGTCATGGCGCGCGTCTCGGGCAGAATGCGACGGCACACCAGCAACGCCGACTCCTGCGTCAGGCCGCCCTTGATGTCCTCGAGCATGGCCGATGCAACCGAGAGTGTCTCTTCGGTGTACTGCGAGCGCACCGAATCGGGATTAAGCGTCAGAAAGATAAAGATGCACAGAAAGATGCAGAGCAGAGCACAGGCGACAACCGTCGCAATGGGTTCGATTCCGGTCGCCAGTGCAAAAATGAAGTAGGCCATCACGCAGATGGCACAGAACACGGCAACGATGCGGAAGAACGAAATTGAGCTGTCGCGCCCGTCGCGGCGGTCGGCCATTACTCCCCCTCCAGAATGTCAATCAGTTGGGCGTCACGCCAAAGCCCGTCCATAATCTTGGGCCAGAAGCTCTGGAAGCGCAGATAGCTCGCGGCGTTTTGGCGCGCATAGGCTCGGGCCTCGGCAATACCGTGACGCCAGATGCGCAGGTAGCCTTCGTGCTCGCGGGTAAACATGCTGCGCACCATAGCGGTCTTGCGCACGCGATCGTCGAGCTCGCGCGAAATCCACGGACCCGGATAGGGCATGAGCGATGCGGCCGTAACGGGAATGAGCTCCTTTTGGTGCGCGGCAAACGTCAGCTTGGCCCGCTCGTAGTACCAGCGGTACACGTCCTGCATAAAGCGCGGCGAGCGCTTCTCGGACTCGGGCGGCAGATGGCGCACGGTCCACTCGTTGTCGAACCACACGTCGTAGCCAAACATGCGCATGTTAAAGAGATAATCCAGGTCCTCGCCGCGGGTAATAAACGGGTCGAATGCCACGCGGGTAAACGCGCGGGCATGCAGGGCCATAAGGCCGCCGCACACGTAATTGGAGCGTGAGATGCGGGTACCCGAAAGTGCCTTTTTCATCCAACGGTTGAACTCGATGCGCTTGGTCCACCACCGATGGCAAATGCCCACTTTGTCGGTGGGGGCAAGCGGCGATCCATCGCGGTCGTAGAAATAACCGCTCTTGACCAGAATCGGCAGGCCCTGGCGCGTCTGTTGGCCCAGCGCATAGGTCGCACGCTTCATAAAGTCGGCATCGATGACGGTCTCGTCGTCATCCAAAAACACAACCGCGTCGTGCCCCAACACCGCCGCGCAGGCAAGACCCATGTTGCGGATGGCGCCGTAGCCGCGCAGGCTCACGCACTCGCCCGAGCCTTTGGGCGCAATCTGCGCCACGCGGTCGGCAACACGCGAAGCCTGAGTATTGGTAACGATGGTGACCTTAAGCGTGGGATGCGCATTGACGATTTCGTGCACGCGATGGGATACGTCGGCCGTGGCAGAAACCGGACAGACCACCAAGAGAATGATGCGCGGAATGTCGCGCACCTGTTCGAGCGAAGTCAGGCAACGATCGAGTTCCGGGTTGGCGGCATTGAGCGACGTCGAGTGATCGTAGGTGCCGGGAGCGTTTGCTTGGGTATCATCGCCTGCCCAATATGTTGGGATCACAACCGTGGCGTTCATACCTTTACCCTCCTTGCAACACAAAAACGGGGCGCCGCCAAACACAGGCGACGCCCCGCGACCTAGCTGATTCCATCATACCCACTTGGGCTAAACATTGTTCGGAAGTCAGAATGATTTATGCGGCTACTTCCAAAAGAGTGCTGCGGATAGGCACAATTGCCGTACTGAGCCCAGTTGCCTTACGCCGCCGTCTGAGCCATGCGGGACAGACGGACCAGCAGCACAAAGCCAAGCACCAGCAGCACGCCGATGGAAAGGACACCCAGCGACGGGTTGCCGGTCAGCGAGGTGACGACCGACACCAGGAAGGTGCCCATCACGCTTGCGTAGCGGCCAAAGATATCAAAGAAGCCGTAGTACTCGTTGGACTTTTCCTTGGGGATGATGCGGCCAAAATAGCTGCGGCTGAGCGCCTGCACGCCACCTTGGAACAAGCCGACCAAAATGGCGAGCACCCAAAACTCAAAGGCGGTCTTTAAGAAAAACGCGGCAAAGAGCACGATGCCCATGTAGGCGGCGACGGCCACCATGATCATGTTGAGCGTGCCCACGCGACCGGCGAGCTTGCCGTAGATGATGGCGGACGGGAAAGCGACGAACTGCGTAACGAGCAGTGCCAGTACCAGCTGGGTCGAGTCGATGCCCAGAGCCGATCCGTAGCTGGTTGCCATGGAAATAACCGTATGCACACCGTCGATGTAGAAGAAGAACGCGATCATGTAGACCAGCACGGTCTTGTTGTGGGCAATCTCACGCATGGTGTGTCCGACCTCGGAGAACACACCGCCCACGATGTGGCCGATGGTGTCCTCGGGACCGCGCTCGCGACCGTACTTTTGCTTATAGGTGCGAATGAGCGGCAGGGTAAAGATGAGCCACCAGGCACCAGTGATGACAAACGACAGACGCGTTGTCAGCATGGTGTCGACGCCAAGAGCGGGGCCACCCATGATGAGCGCCAGGCAGATGATAAACGGCACGGTGGAACCGATGTAGCCCCAGGCATAGCCCGAGCTGGACACGGCGTCCATGCGCTCGTCGGTGGTAATGTCGGGCAGCATGGCGTCGTAGAACGTCATAGAAGAGTTAAGGCCGATGGTGCACAGCACGTACACGGTCAAAAATGCCATGGCGGACATTGGGATAGCCTGCGCCAGGCAAAGAACCAGGCCCGTGAGGAAGAAGCCCAAGAAGAACTTGATCTTGTTGCCGGCGTAATCGGCAAGCGCGCCCAGAATGGGCATGAGCATGGCAATGACCAGCGAGGCAATCGTCTGCGCGTTGCCCCAAGCGACCACCAGGTCTGCCGAGGAAGCACCGGTATTGATGGCGTTAAAGTAGATGGGCACCACCGAGGTATTGAGCAGCACGAGGGCCGAATTTCCCACATCGTACATGACCCAGTTACGCTCGAGCTTGGTGTATTTCATGGACAGGGACCCTTCGTATTCGCCCGATATGCAGTTAGTTCATCGTACCCCAATTGCACAGAGGCGCCGGTAAGGATTCGGCAAAGGGGCCGAGAGCGGCACCCGCGGCCTTTGCCCGGAACAAACTCCTCGCGCTCCACCGCAACTCATTGGAGAGTATGGGCGAGGCGACTTGTTATTCCTCGCGGTCGAACTCCTCGTCGGCGCCGAGCACACGGCCGCTGTAGTTGACGTGACCGGTCACGGCCTCCATGTCGCCTGTTTCGATGAATCGGGCGACCGTGCACTCGTAATCGGCCAGCGCGCGGTCAAAGACCTCGGGGAAGCTCTCGTTCGAGACCTCATCGGTAAAGGGATTCTTCCACGTCAGATGGCCCAGATTGCCGGTGCGCTCGGGCGGCTCGGTCGTCACGCGGTGAGCAAGGCCATCGAGCAGGGAGTAGTCGTGTACTAGACCCTCGACCAGGGCAATTGCACGCGTCTTGGCCGATCCCGCCGGCTCAATGGCGCGATAGAGCAGCTGCATGTCGGCAACGGCGGCTCCGTACTCCCCCGCCGGGATATCGATACCGTACACACGCCCGGCAACATAGCTCATCAGCACGCCGGCCACGCGATTGATGCGGTCTGTGGTAACGATCTCGCCCGCCGGCGGATAGTCCTCGGCCGTGGCCCCGTCGCGCTTGAGCTGCAGCATCAACACGTCCAGGTCACTTTCGAGCACCGCATGGACCTGGCTGCCCGAATCCTCCAGCTCGGGATCGGACTCGACAATGCCAAACTGCTGCTCGTAGACAAAGGGGTGGGCATTACGGTCGAGCACGTAGTGCGACAGCAGGCCCAGCGCAAAGGCGCGGCCCAAGTTGGCATCGCGCGGGAGCAGATGGGACACGCCGTCGCGCAGGCACGAGAACTGGCGCGACATGCGCGAGCGATGCATGACCTGCGCTAGCAGCGTGCAGTCGGAAACGCGCGGCGTCAGGATGTGGAAGAAAAACGGGTCGGGACCCTGGTTGCCCAGGATAAAAGCAATGCGTTCCTCGTCGGACGTAATGACGCCCCGCGGCAGGCGCTCGATGCTTTCCTCGCCAAATAGATGATGGGTGATAAGCGCGGGCATAATAATCCTTTCGATTTCATTCGATGTCACCCATTATGCCCACCGCGCGGCCATGCCAAACCCGCGTCGGCAAACGATGGCATGCGGACCGTCTACACAAGCCCCAGGTGCGCCTTAACCTCGGCAGCGCGACGACGGGACACGGGCACCGTCGAGGTTACGCGATCGAGCCTGAGCTCCATAAGACCCGTAGAACCGATCTCGACATTGTGCACGTCTTCCAAATTGACCAGATAGCTGCGATGGACACGGATAAAGCCTTCGGAGGCCAAGCGCCGCTCGAGCGATGAAATCGACTCATTGATCAGGTATGTTCCCTCGGCGCAGACGGCGTTGCAAAAATCGGCGCGCGCCTCAAAGTAGCAGACATCCGCCACGGGAATGAACACCTTTTTACCCCCACGATCCACCGTCAGGCGCAAAGGCTGGCGCGGAGCATGGACGACACGGCGAGCGCCCAGGGCGGTCTCGATCTTGTCGAGCGCCTTCGACAGGCGGGCATCCTCGACCGGCTTGACGATGTAATCGACGGCATCGAGGTTATAGGCATCGGCCGCATGCTCGGCAAATGCCGTCACAAACACTACGACCGGCGGCGTCTTTAGGTTCTGCAGCGTCTCGGCAAGTTCAATTCCCGAGCGACCGGGCATGGTAATGTCTAAAAACAGCACGTCGGGCTTATTCGACAGAATCGACTCCACGGCTTCGGTGACATTACCCGCCTCGGCAATCTGGCCCACACGCGTATCCTTTTCCAACAGATAGCGTAGCTCAGCCCTAATTGGGGGCTCGTCATCAACCACCAAGGTGTTCCAGCCTTCGGACATATGTGCTTCCCCTCTTTATCTCTCAATCCAACCGCATGCTACACCGTCAACGGTGCCGGCTCATGTGGCTCGCCGTTCAACTCAACGATGACCTGCGTTCCCACGCCCTCCTGGGACTTCACGCGCATGCCAGAATCTTCTCCGTAAAAGAAATGGATGCGCTGAAGCACGTTGAAGAGCGCCAGGCCGCAACCTCGCTTGATGGATCCGTCGGCGGTAATGCTCTCGGGCTCCTCTCGGCGATGCTGCTCAAACAGATGCGCGCAGACTTCTTCGCTCATCCCGATGCCGTCATCTTCGACGATGATCTCCAAGCCGTCATCGGTCTCAAAAGCCCTAACACGAATAGAAAGCGGCTCGATCTCGCGCTGCGCATGCTTGATGCAGTTTTCGAGCAGCGGCTGCAAGATAAACGGCGGTACCAGGCTGTCGCGCACCTCAAAGTCGATGTCGACCGAAACGCGCAGACGGCCGTCGCCATACCGGGCCTGCATAAGATTGATATAACGAGTGCCCTGTTCCACCTCGTGCTCGAGCGTGGTGAGCGTATCGGAATCAGAAAGCGTCTGACGATAGTAGTTGGAAAAGTCGATCAGCAGCGATCGCGCCTTGTCGGGCTCGGTTCGAACGAGCGACACGATCGTGCTAATGGTATTGAATAGAAAATGCGGGTCGACCTGCGATTGCAAGGCGCGCAGCTCCACGCGGGCCGTAAGCTCGTCCTGGCGCTCGAGCTCAAAGCTGGCGAGCTGCGTGGAAATGAGGTCGGCAAAACCCGAGGCAAGGGCCGTCTGTCGCATATCGATGCTGCTCAGGCGAGGGTAATACAGCTCGAGCGTACCCACGCAATGCCCGCGCACGGTAAGCGGCGCAACAATGCCGGCGCGCAGGCGGGGAAAATAGCCGCCCGTCTCATTGGAGGTGTCACGCGAAAACACGCTCTGCTCGCCCGTCTCAATCACACTGAGCGTGGTCTTGAGCACGACCGGGGTGCCGGCGGGGCACTTTGCCGAGTCCTCGCCCCAGCTTGCCAACACCTGTTTGCCATCGGTAAAGCAGATGGCAGAGGCGATGGTCTCGGACAGGATAATTTTAGAGGCGCCCAGGGCCGCTTCGGGCGTAAGGCCGCGCGACGTGTAGGCGAATATTTTTGATGCGATGGCGAGCGTACGGTCGGTTGCGCTCGATGTGAGGTCGTCGGGGACCACAAAGACATACGAGAAAAAGAAGCACAGCATGACCATGCCGGCAATAACGACAACGCCCGGAACGGGATTGGGGTTATCGGTTAAATCCCAGATAAGCAGCAGGATAAGCGCCGGAACGACAACGCCGAGCAGGATGGCCTGGACCACATGCTGGGCCGTACGAAAGACCTTGGTAGAGTTGTAGCTCTTGCCCAGAATCAGCCTGTTTAAATCCACCGTCATCCCCTTTTATCTATCGCACCCATAGCAATAAAGAGGGCCGCAAGCGACCCTCTCCATTGCATTATGCAATCAAATACTGTGTTTTACATCCAGTCGTCGATGAACGGTAGTTTAGGCGCTGTATTTGTTGGCCTCGCCAAAGGTGCCGGCCTCGACGATCCAGCCGTCCTTCATGATGACGTCCATGTTGTCGGTGTTGAGCACGTGGATGTCGGCGGCGACGTCACCGTTGACGACCAGCAGGTCGGCGCACTTGCCGGCCTCGATGGAACCGGTCTCGTCCTCGATGTGGCACATCTTGGCACCGTTGAGGGTGGCGCAGGTGATGGTCTCGACCGGGGTGAAGCCGATCTTGTCGACGAACTCGTACATCTCCTCGATGGAGCAGGTGCCGTACGGGGTGACGAAGGAGAAGGAGTCGGAGCCGATCGTCATGACGACGCCGCGCTTCTTGGCCTCGCGCAGGCAGTCGTAGTTGCGCTGCAGCTCCTTCTCGACCAGGGTGCCCTCGTACTTGTCGTGCAGCTCGGGGACGTAGACGGGCGGATAGGTGGCGTACCAGGTGGGCAGGAAGGCGATCGTCGGGGTGAAGAAGGTGCCCTGCTCGGCCATGAGGTCCATGGTGCGCTCATCGATATCGAAACCGTGAATCAGCTGCTCGCAGCCAAAGCGAACGGAATCGTAGGCAGCGGCGTGGTTGTTGTAGCAGTGGCTCCACACGGGGATGCCGACCATCTTTGCCTCTTCGACCACGGCCTGAATCTCCTCGGAGCAATAGTGCTGGTCGCGACCGGAGTCCCAGCGCCAGATGCCGCCACCGGTAGCCCAGATCTTGATGGCATCGGGGTTCTCGCGCAGGCGACGACGGACGGCCTTGCGCAGATCCCAAGGACCGTCGACCTGGTCGCCCCAGGGGTGGGATTCCTTGTTGAGCTCCTGGGTGCAGTGGTGGGAGTCACCGTGGCCGGCAACGCGGCAGAAGCCGAGGCCGGTAGCCAGAACGCGCGGGCCCTTAAAGACGCCCTTGTCGATGCAGTCACGAATCTGGATACCAAAGCGGCCGATCTCGCAGACGGTGGTGAGGCCGTGGGTGAGGCAGTCGTAGGCCTGCTTGACGGCGACGGCCTGCTTCTCGAGGAGCGGCTGCATGACCCAATCGGTATCATCGTCGGTCAGGTTGCCCGAGAAGTGCAGGTGGGTGTCGATCAGGCCGGGAAGGACGGTCTTGCCGGCGGCGTCGATAACCTCAACGCCCTCGGGAAGGTCCTGCATAGTGCCGGCGTACTCGATCTTGCCGTTGTCGTCGACGAGGACGAGGGAGTTCTCGACCGGCTCGGCACCGGTACCGTCGATGAGCTTGCCGCCAACGATTGCATACTTAGTGGACATGGTTCCTCCTTATGGATCCATATAGTGGGCGAGGCCGTTTTGGGTTAAGGCCTCACAAAGCTACCCAAGTGGTGCCGGGTTCGGTGCGCGGGAGAGAGGATTCCGCGCACCCGATCCGCCCCGGCTAGGCGTTACTTTTTGCGGGAATTGGTGAAAGCCATGAGGGCCAGGCCAATAGCCAACCAGCCGATCACGATGCTCCACTCCACCATGTTGAGGGAGGCGGGAGAGAACGGAATCACAAGCAGGCCGATGATGATGGCGCAGGCAGCGATAGCGAGGCCGATGCCAAACTTGCCGCCGGGCACCTCGTAGGGACGAGGCAGGTCGGGCTCGGTGAAGCGCATGCGCAGGCAGGCGAGGGCGACCATGCCGCAGGAGAAGATGAAGGCGAGAGCCGAAACGTTGGTCAGAGGGATGAGCATGTTCTTGCCCAGGAACGGACCGATGACAGTGATGACGCCCAAGACGACGCAGGCGAGCTTGGGAGCGCCGGACTTGGGGTCGACCTCGGCGAATTTCTCGGGCAGCTGGCCTTTACGACCCATGGCGAGCATGATGCGGCTCGTGGCGCCGTAGAAGGAGTTCATCGGGCCCATGGGTCCAAGCGTGGCAATGACGAGCATGGCCAGGTATAGGAGCATGTTGATGCCCTTGAGGCAGGCAAGCGCGGGAACCGGGCTCTTAACAAACTCATGCCAGTCGAGGATGGTGCCGAACGAGTAGATGCAAACCATGTAGAAGCCGCCGGCGGCCAGCAGGGCCAGGGAGATGATCTTGCCGAACTTGTTCCAGTTGAGGCCCTCGGCCGCTTCCTCAGCCTGCTGAGGAATGGTGTCGAAACCGGCGTAGAAGAACGGGGTCAGGACCAGGACCGACACGATGCCGGCGAACAGGCTGGTGCTCTCGGTAGCGGCCTTACCGCCGCCAGCACCGGCGACCTGGGAGAACACGGGCATGGCGTTGTCCGGCGAGCCGGTGAACAGCGAGACGCCCATGGCGAGCAGCATGCCGCAGAGCAGGGCCTTGGTCAGGAAGGCCTGGAGTTTGGCGGCCGAGCTGGCACCGCGGAAGTTGAGGAAGATGACGTAGGCCGCAAAGCCGAGCGCGATCAGCGTCGGGAACAGGTAAACGTCGGCGCCCAGGATGGTGTAGAGCTTGACGACGCGCAGCCACTCAAGACCGGGCAGGCTACCGAACATCTCGGACACGAGGGTCGAAATGGCGATGGCCTCCCACGGGCACAGGATACCGTTGCCCAGGGCCAAGAGCCAACCGGTGATGTAGCTCAGCGTACGGCCAAAGCTACGATCGACATACTCTACGATGCCACCCGAGATGGGGATAGCAGCCGTGAGCTCACCGAAAACAGCTCCGACGGGCACGAGGAAGATCGCACCCAAGAGGAATGCGATCATAGCGGGAACGGGACCGCCGCCCACGACCATCCAGTCGCCGACCTGCAGAACCCAACCGGTACCGATGATGGCACCAAAACCGATGGTGAAGAAGTTCCAGAGCGAAAGCGTTTTCTTCATGCCGCCGTTATCCTCGACTGCAACTTCTGCGTTCTTGTCCGCCATTGTTCCCCTCCTTTCCTTTTTGACGCCTCCTGGCGTCACCCCTTGCGCAGCCTGTTTTGCCGCGCGCTTTTATTTCATGGCTTTAAGATACGGCCTTGGCACAGCAACGCCGCCTGTAGCTCGACCGAAGGCAAAACTGCAAAACGAGCGGCGCCATTTTTGGGACGAACGGCGAGGGGCGCCACTCGTTGCGAGCGCCCGTTTTGATGGCGCGATTCGATTGCTCGCGGAAGGTGTCGTTTTATGGCACCAAGCTCACCCTGTTCGTGCCGTTTATCGAACTTTTGTCGCGCGCACTCATTTGCTGCACGTCTTTTTTGTAGGATGAACGAGTTATACACGAGACGAGGCGGTACAAATGGCATACGGATACAACGACGGCGAACGGCAGCGAAACGTTCGCCTTGCCGGGCGTACCACGCCAACATCCAGGAGTGTTTCTGACAGCGACGGGCCGCAGAACCCGCAGCGTCCGCAGGATCGCCCCTCGTCGTCTATGCCTCAGAATGCCAGCGCGCGTCAGGCGGATCGCCCATACTCGGGCACCCGTCAACGCCGGGCCGAAGTGCCTCGGCGGCAGAAAAGCGATCGACGAAAGTCTGACAATCACATCAGCCGTTTCTTTTCGAAGCCCCGTGGCGGGCGCGGCGCAAAGCAGCCACGGCCGATGGGACGTGTCAGGGCCGCCAATCCGCAGATTCATCGTCTCCGTCTTGCCTTGTGCTCCATCATGGCATGTCTGGCCTTTGTGTATCTGGGGTCGTGTGCCTCGCATGGCTCTGCCGGCCTGGAACCCACCGCCGAGGAAAAGCTCCTCAAAGCCCCGGTCGCACCCGGCTACTCATTTGCCTTTTCGACCCCGCGTTCGCAGTGGAGTGCCGGCACCATGCCGCATATCTACCAGATCGACCCCGCATGGTCGGAGCTGCCCTACGCCGGCGGCACCATCCGCCAAAACGGCTGTGGACCCACCTGCCTCACCATGGTCTACATCTTTAAAACGGGGCACACCGATATGACGCCGGTCGATATGTGCGCTCTTTCCGAGGCGGGCAACTATGCTCCCACCGGTGCCACCGAGTGGTCGTTTATGACCAGCGGCGCATGGCAGCTGGGCCTTAACGGGACGCAGCTCTACAACGACCGAGGCTCGATGGCCCAGGCCTTGCACTCGGGTGCTCCCATAATCGCCGCCGTGCGTCCCGGCACGTTTACCAGCGTTGGTCATTACATCGTGCTCTACGGCATTGACGACGCCGACCAGATCGGTGTCTACGATCCCAATTCGCCCAGCCGTAGCGCCCGCCTCTGGGGCATCGTAGAGGTCCTCAACGAAATCGAAGCCATGTGGGCCTACTAGTCATTGGGGACAGACTTAAATGAGTGGTCATTGGGGACAGCCCTTGCGGACGCCGCTCGTACGTCGCCGTGCCGGCTGCCCCACACTGCCAGAAACTGCCGGCGCGGAAAGTACATCCCACTTTGAAGCTCGATTACGGGATGCACTTTCCGCGCACGGCCTGTTTGGGAAACCGGGGGCCACTTTACGGCCAAATTCCGGGATGTATTTTCCGGTTGAGGCCTCGGGGAAACTATGCCCATTTTGGACGCTCATTGCGGGATGTGCTTTCCACAGTTGGTCGGCGCAGCTTTTAAGGACTGTCCCAAGCTGCCGGCAGGAAAGGAGCGTCCCTAAGTGCCGGGTTGAAACAAAAGCCCCGCAGTCGGAGCGGACTGCGGGGCTCATGAAGAGAGGCTAGTTTGTGGGCGCCTTGTCTGGCGCCCACGAGAGAGGCAATGGAGTAGAGGCTACTCGTGGATGCGGGTACCGGAGAGACCGGCCATGGTCTCGGCGGCCTTGTCCAGGGCCCCGATGATACAGGTGCGGCCCTTGCGGGAACGGGCGAACTTGATGGCGGCGCGGACCTTGGGCTCCATGGAACCCTTGCCGAACTGGCCCTCGTCGGCCAGGCGCTCGGCCTCGTCGGCGGTGAGGTCCTCGAGCTCCTCCTGGTTGGGCTTGCCAAAGTTGATGGCGACATGCTCAACGGCGGTCAGCAGGAACAGAACGTCGGCGTCGCAGTCCTCGGCCAGCAGCTCGCCGCCCAGGTCCTTGTCGATGACGGCGGGGACGCCCTTGTAGCAGCCCTTGTTCTCGTAGTCGCGGACGACGGGGATGCCGCCGCCACCGCAGGCGATGACGATGAACTCGTTGTCGAGCAGGTTGAGGATGGAGTCGGCCTCGACGATCTTCTTGGGATCGGGGGAAGCGACGACGCGACGCCAGCCGCGGCCGGAATCCTCGACGAAGACCTTGGAGGGGTCCTCGGCCATGAACTCCTTGGCCTGCTCCTCGGTATAGAAGGGGCCGATGGGCTTGGTCGGGTTCTTGAACGCGGGGTCGTCGGGGTCGCACTCGATCTGGGTGACGACGGTGGCGGCGTGCCAGCGCTTATAGCGCTTGTGCATCTCGCGGCCGATGCCCTGCTGCAGGTGATAGCCGATGTAGCCCTGGGACATTGCGCCGCACTCGGGCAGCGGCATCTCGGGGGTGCCGATGGCGTCGTGGGCGGCGGCGAAGGCGTTCTGGATCATGCCGACCTGCGGGCCGTTGCCGTGGGTGATGATGATCTCGTTGCCCTGCTCGATGAGGCCGAGGAGGGCGTGGGCGGTGTTGCTCACGGCCTCGATCTGCTCGACGGGGTTGTTGCCGAGGGCGTTGCCGCCAAGGGCGACGACAATACGATCGGGCTTGCCAAGAGGCTTAGACATTGCTGGAATCCTTTCTGTAAAAGGCCTACAACCCATTAATAACCCGCGTCCGTGCGATACGCGAGTTTATTAAGGTTTATATTCTCTTTATCGCTCATTTTATTCATTTTGAAAATAGCGGAACGGTGAACGGTCGTTTTTGTCCGCTCAGCGTACAGAACTCCAGCTCAGACATATCTACGTAATTTACGTGCGACTTTATTTAAATGAAGCGAGGATTATGTCGGATTATGCAAACTACATCTCTGCTAAACACAAAACGGACAGCGCAATATCTTACTCGCGCTATGCGAGATTCTATGCACTTATAAGTCAAGTATGCACCACTGCAAAAACAAGGGGCTTTTCATCCAGCAAAAGGAATAAAGAAGCGCTCCGAAAAGGCGGCAACAGCCAAGTCCCCCATCCATCCCCAAAGTGGCGCGAGGTTTCGCGGCAAAGCCGCGAAACAGCGAAAGGAACGGGATACCCGGCCAACTACGTCCTTCATCCGCCCACACAATCCGAGGACATAGTCGTAGCAGGATCTGAGGGCTGACCTTCGCGGACACTCCGCAGGACGAAAGAACCCCCGCCGCACGTAGTGCGCAGCGGGGGTTCTTTCATGTCCGAGGACGTCCGCGAAGGTCAGCCCTCAGATCCTGCGGTGGGAGACCTAGGCCTCGTTATACACCGTCTTGAGCTTCAGCAGGTGCTGATAGCGGTCCATAGCGGCCTGCTCATTCTCCTTGAAGAGCTCCTCGGCGCGCTCGGGGAAGGAACGCGTCAGCGAAGCGTAACGGGCCTCGTTCATCAGGAACTCCTGATAGCCGCCCGCGGGCTCCTTGGAATCGAGCGAGAACTTCTTGCCGGCAGCAGCCTCGGGGTTGAAGCGGAAGAGGTTCCAGTAACCGCACTCGACGGCCTTCTTCATCTCGGCCTGGCAGTTCTGCATGCCGCCCTTCTTGATGGAGTGCATCTCGCAGGGGCTGTAGCCGATGATGAGGGACGGGCCGTCGTAGGCCTCGGCCTCGTGGATGGCCTTGAGGGTCTGAGCCGGGTTGGCGCCCATGGCGACCTGCGCCACGTAGACGTAGCCGTAGCTCATGGCAATCTCGGCCAGAGACTTCTTCTTGGTCACCTTACCGGCAGCGGCGAACTGAGCGACCTGGCCCAGGTTCGAAGCCTTGGAGGCCTGACCGCCAGTGTTGGAGTAGACCTCGGTGTCGAAGACGAAGACGTTGACGTTGTGGCCGGAAGCCAGGACGTGGTCCAGGCCACCGAAGCCGATGTCGTAGGCCCAGCCGTCGCCGCCGAAGATCCAGAAGGACTTCTTGGTGAGGTAAGCCTTGTCGGCGAGGATCGCCTTGGAAGCGTCGCAGCCGCACTTCTCGAGCTCGGCAACGTAGGCAGCGGCAGCGGTCTTGGAGGCCTCGGCGTCGTTGACGGAGTCGATCCAAGCCTGGCCGGCGGCCTTGAGCTCATCGGACGGACCATCGGCAGCGATGATGTCCTGGGTAGCGGCGATCAGCTTGTGCTGAACGGCCTCATAGCCAACGGCCATGCCCAGACCGTGCTCGGCATTGTCCTCGAACAGGGAGTTGTTCCACGCCGGGCCGTGACCGTCCTTGTCCTTGCAGTAAGGAGCGGTGGCAGCGGGGTTGCCCCAAATGGAGGAGCAGCCGGTGGCGTTGGAAATGAACATGCGGTCGCCGGCGACCTGGGTCACCAGACGTGCATAGGCGGTCTCGGCGCAACCGGCGCAGGAGCCAGAGAACTCCAGGTAGGGCTGCTTAAACTGGCTGCCCTTGACGTTGGCCGCGATGAGCTCCTTCTTCTCGGAGACGTTCTCGACCATGTAGTCCCAAACGGGCTGCTGGTCCATCTCCTGCTCGGTGGGAACCATCTCGAGGGCGCCCTTGGGGCAGACCTTGACGCAGTTGGTGCAGCCCATGCAGTCGAGCGGGGACACGGCCATGGTGAACTTCATGCCCTTGGCCTTGGGGCCCATGGCGTCGAGCGTGCGGGTACCCTCGGGTGCGGCGGCAGCCTCGTCCTCGGTCATCGCGAACGGACGGATGGTGGCATGCGGGCACACATAGGCGCACTGGTTGCACTGGATGCACTTGGTCTCGTCCCAGTGGGGAACGACCACAGCGACGCCGCGCTTCTCGTATGCGGAGGCGCCCAGCTCAAACTGGCCGTCGGCGCAATCGACGAAGGCGGAAACAGGCAGGCTGTCGCCGTCCATGCGATCGATGGGCTCGAGCAGGTTCTTGACCTGCTGGGCGATGGCGGACTTGGTCTCCTCGGAGAGCTCGACGGGGGCGGCATCCTCGGCGGTAGCCCAGTCGGCCGGAACCTCGAACTTACGGAAAGCGGTAGCGCCGGCATCGATGGCCTTGTGGTTGGCGTCGACGATGGCCTGGCCCTTCTTCATGTAGGACTTGGTAGCCGCGTCCTTCATGTACTGCAGGGCGTCCTCGGCGGGCAGGACCTTGGCCAGCGCGAAGAAGGCGGACTGGAGCACCGTGTTGGTGCGCTTGCCCATGCCGACCTTGGCGGCCAGGTCGATAGCGTCGATCAGGTAGACGTTGACGTTGTTGTTCGCGATGTAGCGCTTGGCCACGGCGGGCATGTGCTCGGCGAACTCCTCGTCGCTCCACTGGCAGTTGACCAGGAAGGTGCCACCCGGCTTGACGTCGCGGACCATCTTGAAGCCCTTGACGATGTAGCTGGGGTTGTGGCAGGCGACAAAGTCGGCCTTGGTCACGTAGTACGGCGAACGGATCGGGGAATCACCAAAGCGCAGGTGCGAAACGGTGACGCCGCCGGTCTTCTTGGAGTCGTACTGGAAGTAGGCCTGAACGTACTTGTCGGTGTGATCGCCGATGATCTTGATCGAGTTCTTGTTGGCGCCGACGGTACCGTCGCCACCCAGACCCCAGAACTTGCACTCGATGGTGCCGGGGGCTGCGGTGTTGGGCGCATCCTCGGCCTCGGGCAGGCTCAGGTTGGTCACGTCGTCGACAATGCCGATGGTGAACTCGCGCTTGGGCTCGTCCTTCTTGAGCTCCTCGAAGACAGCGAACGCGGACGCGGGAGGCGTGTCCTTGCTGCCCAGGCCATAACGGCCGCCGACGACCTTGATGCCCGTCTTGCCGGCCTCGTAGAGAGCGGAGACGACGTCCTGGTAGAGCGGCTCGCCGATGGAACCCGGCTCCTTGGTACGGTCCATGACGGCGATCTTCTGGACGGTCTCGGGGAGAACGTCGACAAAGTGCTTGATGGAGAACGGACGGAACAGGCGAACCTTGACCAGGCCGACCTTCTCGCCGTGAGCGTTGAGGTAGTCGATGACTTCCTCGAGCACGTCGCAGAAGGAGCCCATGCACACGACGACGCGATCGGCATCGGGAGCGCCGTAGTAGTTGAACAGGCCGTAATCGGTGCCGAGCTTCTCGTTGATCTTCTTCATGTAGCCCTCGACGACGGCGGGAAGCTCGTCGTAGACCTTGTTGCAGGCCTCGCGGTTCTGGAAGAAGATGTCGCCATTCTCGTGGCTGCCGCGGGTATGCGGGTGCTCAGGGTTGAGCGCGTGATCGCGGAAAGCCTGGACGGCGTCCATGTCGCACATCTCGGCCAGATCCTTGTAGTCCCACATGGCGACCTTCTGGATCTCGTGGCTGGTGCGGAAGCCGTCGAAGAAGTTAAGGAACGGGGTCTTGCCCTCGATGGCGGCAAGGTGAGCCACCGGCGAGAGGTCCATGACCTCCTGGACGTTGCCCTCGGCGAGCATGGCGAAGCCGGTCTGGCGGCAGGCCATGACGTCGGAGTGATCACCGAAGATGTTCAGGGCGTGCGAAGCGACGCAACGCGCGGAGACGTGGAAAACGCCCGGGAGCTGCTCGCCCGCGATCTTGTACATGTTCGGGATCATCAGGAGCAGACCCTGAGAAGCCGTGTAGGTGGTGGTCAGAGCACCGGCGCCCAGCGAACCGTGAACGGTACCGGCTGCACCTGCCTCGGACTCCATCTCGACGACCTTGACCGGGGTGCCGAAGATGTTCTTGCGACCCTGGGCCGCCCACTGGTCGACATGGTCGGCCATCGGGCTGGACGGCGTAATGGGATAAATTCCCGCTACCTCGGTGTACGCATACGAAACATATGCGGCCGCCTCGTTGCCGTCCATAGACTTAAACTTACGCGCCATATACCCCTCTCCTCTCATATAGGTATACAGGCCCCGGCGATCGCCGGGATGTTGGCGTGATGGGATTTACGCTGTTGCTTCCAATCATCTGGCAGGCAGGCTCAGCAGCAGGTACGTGGCGTGGAGAGAAGACATGCCGAGGCGAGGGGCAGCTGATGCGCCCCACAGACCCGACCGCCCGTCTTGCACATGACCGAGCGCCGCAAAGGCCGCATGCCGGATGCTCCCGGGCACGCCCCGGCGATGGGAAGCGCCCGCAACGGAAATCCGCATGCGGGTTTATTGTACCCCGCCGTCAGGCCATATTTCGGCAAATATAGGTGGGCGGTAGAGGTTTACCTTAGGTGACTGCCAAGGGCCAAAATGGTCCCTCCATCCCCGGGCGACTGGCTCTGACGCGCCAAGGAGTGTCCCCAAGTACCGGCAGGAAAGGAACGTCCCTAACTGCCGGCTAGAGGGCGCCGAGCAGGATGGCGTAGGTGGTGGATTCGCCGAGTTTGAGCTCGTCACCGGGGCTGAGCCGGGCGGAGCGGCCGGGCTCTACTTGAATACACACGCTCGTGGCCCCGTTTACCACCACGGTGCCGTTCGTGGACGACAGGTCCTCGACAAACCATGTGCCAGAATCGTCGCACCAGATATGGGCATGGCGGGCCGAGACGTCGTCGGTGATGCCGCCCTCCCCCGTTGCCAGCGCGCCGATCTCAACGCCTTCCTCACTCGGCTGAATCCAGCGCGGGACGCTCACCACGTAGCCGTTTTGCACGCACAGCAGTCCCAGCGGATGCGCCGGCGCGACCTCGTGCTCGCCCGCGACCGAAGATGTGCTCAGCGAGCGCGGCGTCGACGTGTCGCCGCCACGGGTCGCATGAGCGCGGCGGCTCGCCCGACTTGGAACTAAGGCGGGCGTGAGAGCAAACGGCATAGGGAACGAATCTTGCGGATGTACTCCTCGACGTCAGGCAGGTAAGCCCCACGAAGTCACCGGGGAGGCCCAAGCGGCCCGGCACCACTTCCAGATTCTGACCAGGGCGAGTCGTTCGCCGGTGGCTGAAGGCTCGCTCCCACCCAAAAGGGGAGATTCGCGTTGTTCCCCAATCGCTCTCGCATCTTTCATTTTGCTCGAGGTGGGCTATAAAAACTTTCCTGGTGAAAGGCGGCGATTGGTTTCCTTTCTTTCTAGAGGAGCGCGCCTGTAATCTGTTTTCATCCTAAATCAAGTTAAGATCGGACCTTCCAGAGGCAAGTCGACTCAAACTGCGAGGCTCCATGTTGGAATAAAGAGCGCTGTCGAAGTGCCAACAACACAAAGCTTGCCAGTCTCAAATAGAACCTTTTGGGAGTCCGATTGGGCCGCACACCGAATCCCCGCTGGTGGTTTTTTATAGCTGCGCAACAATAAACAAGGTTAGTGCCAGTCCAGCATGAAATTGAGGAACGTATGCATTTTTTCTCAGTAAGTGATCGTCGTTACTGCTTCGATGAGGTCACTCGCAATTGCTTTCAGGTTGACCAAGCATCAGAAGATGCGCTTCGCATATTTGAAGCATCGGGAAGAACGGTCAACTCGAAGTTGCTAACAAAGTCACTTGCTGCGAAAGGCTACGACCAAACGACCATAGCAGAACTTGAAGACGACATTGATGAGTATCAACGATTGTCTGAGCGGACTTTCTTAACAAAAGACACGCCTCGAAAACTTAGATCCATCGAACTCCACGTTTCACATGCATGCAACCTTGGTTGTAGTTACTGTTTTGCCGGTAAAGGAGATTATGGAACGTCTCCTCTGCTGATGACAGACGAGATAGCCTTCAAGGCGGTCGACTACCTCGTCGCAAGTTCATCGGAAAACGAAACGCTTGCGATCGTCTTTTTTGGTGGGGAACCCATGATTAACGAGCCGCTGATATGGAAAACGGTCGACTATTCAAAAAGAATATACCCCAATAGAAACTTTACCTATTCTATTACGACCAACGGAACGCTTTTGAGTGACACTGCTGTGAATTCTTTCAAGGAGCACGGGTTTTCTGTTCTGATTAGTCTCGATGGTACAGGATGCAAGCACGATGCATCGCGCCCGTACAAGACGGGAGGCGGCTCTTTCTCCGATATCGACAAAAACGTTCGTCGTTTTTCCGAGTCGTTCCCCTTCGGCGCAAGAGCGACCTTAACAAATAATAACTGTAACCTTGTTGAAGACTATCTTCAGTTTAAAGAGATGGGCTTCAGAAGGATTTACTTCTCGCCCGTGAGCTCATTCGATGAGAATATCAAACTCGACGAACGCTCATTAAACAAAATCAGGGCGGGCCTAATAGATTTGGCGGATCAATATCTCAAACAGATTGATCAAGGGGAAAAGCCCTTGTTTAGAACATTGAAAACTGCAGTTGATTTGATTATGAGCAACAGGATCGCCTTTGTCGGATGCGGGGCTGGCAGGCGTTTTATTTCCGTGACTCCCGAAGGGGACGTATACCCCTGTCACAGGTTTGTCGGGATGATGCGATTCAAAATGGGCAACATCGTCACCGGAATTGACGAAACTAGGTATATTGAAAACTGGAGTCAGGGTGTCGAAAAAAGAATTGACTGTACGGACTGTTGGGCTCGGTCTTTCTGTGGTGGGGGCTGTAGCTGGGAGGCTGCAGACGAGCACGGCTACTTGCCCAAGAGTCTACACCCTGCATCATGTGAATATAGAAAAATGTGCTACGAGATGGCTTTTGACCTTATTTCCCGCCACTCATCTTCGCAGGAGAAAAATCAACGAGAAGCTACTGTATCGGAATAAGCGGTTCAGCGCATTGCTGTCACCATTGTGGAGGTGTTCGTTCTTCTGATTACCGTCTGCGAAGCTTATTGCTACGTTCGCCGAAACCATTCTAGAAATATGGTGAACTAGACATCTTGGTTTGTTATACACAATATTGAGGTTTTTCTGCACTCAAAGGGAGGTAGTCGTGAAGCATATTCATCCGATTAATCCAGGAAGTGGCGACGAGGCAGGCGTGAAGCCGATGTCTTTTGACTGCCTCTTGGGCATTACTGACATCTGTACTGTTTATGATAAAGCAGATGGCTGTGGTGCATACGATTACTGCGACTATGACATGGATGGCGGCAGCATCTGCGTTGTAGATCACTGTGGCATTGATCAAACGTAGTCTCTAATTGGATTAAGGTGAGGAGCTGTTATGAAGCATATCCATCCTGTTGGTTCAAATGAACATCCTCCCGTTGAGCCTTGTTGTCTTGGAGTTGATATATGCAATTTTTACGACATCGCCGAGTGCCCTGTTGCGGATTGGTGCTATGTCGATAAAGAATCAAGCTGTGTTTTGCCAGCAGATTGGTGCGATCCAGTTGACGAGTAGTTTTGTGGCTAGGAACTATTTGGTCCAATTCAGAATAAGATGGGAACAAATACCAAAATCTCGTGTCTGGGAGGAGTTATGCCATTATTGCAAGGTCTCGTTGGATTAGCCTTTATATTTGCGTTATATCTGGCACCTTTTTTAATTCTATTCTTCATTATCCGACTCTTTCTTCGGAGAAAATAGGAGTGTCACGCAAACATTAGCGTAGCTTTCTTCCAATATGAGCCGAGCATTGGCAAGTGGAATAAGAAGCCCGACCGTTCGCCACATGAAAGTGATCGGACGGGCTTCTCTATTTAACCCGGGCCGCCACCCATAGCGGCTTTCCAAGCGTATTCTCAGTGCAAAGCAATCGTCAGTTTAATCCTATGCGCTGATACCGCATTTCATTTGTTCGGCTCGAATTCTACGGCCTGGCAACCCTCGCACTCTCCGGCAAATGGATTGAACGCGAAGGCAGAGATGATGTGTGCGTGGACATCGAGGCTGCTGTAGGCAACATACTGGGACATGGACCCCCGCTGCGCGTGGTATGCGGCCCGGCATATTCATTGCCGTCCAACCCCGTGTAGTTGCAGCAAAGGGTGGAACCTCAATGCTCAGCTCATGTTGTCCGTGGGACACGAGAATCGTAAGTACACTTTGGTGCGATTCTCACGCTGATACTGAGCCACCTGGAATAAGATACGTCGCGACAACACTTCGCTTCACCTCTGTCTCGACAAGATGACGTAGACTAAAGTTTCCTTTAGTAAGAGAACGAGAACTATATCTGAAAGCGTTGCGATGGCGTGAAGGCACCGAGTCCGAACCGCCTGAATGCTACGTGCATCTGCATCGCCTTTTTGTTATCTCTGCCAGTTGGGTAGCACTACACTTGTCATCATTTACCCTGGTACATGCTGCCTAAATCCACTACCCCTTCTACCGCGCCGACCATCTCGTCATCGTGAGAGACAACGATGATCAGCTGGCTTTGCTTGTTGCGCTTAACATAGGCCGCAAGCTCGGCGCGGCTTACAGCGTCTAACCCAGTCGTGGGCTCGTCGAGTACCAAAACTGACGACTTGCGTGAAATCGCCGACCATAAGTACACTCGGCGCAGCTCACCGCCCGAAAGCGCGGAGCAACGTTTCCCGAGCAACTCCTTCACGCTGTTTTCCAGCGAAAGTAGGCCATCTACACCCCGGTGATAGGAAGAAAAGGGCGTGTCGAAATACTCTAACAGCTCTTTCACCGTTTCGTCCGGCGCGAAGCACGACTGTGGGCAGCACGATATCTCTCTCGCACGTATGTAATCCAAGTCGCATTCTTCGATTGGCACGCCGTTGTATTTTACTTTGCCTTTCGATGAGTATAGCCCGAGCATCAAGTAAAGAAGTGACGTCTTGCCTCTTCCGTTTTCCCCAACTATGCAATATGTACCAGGACCGGAAAACTTGAAAGAAAACCCGCCGAGGACCTCTCGGACAGATCCGTCTGGAAGGGCAACCGAGAATTCCAAATCAGATACCGAAATGTCATTTATTTCATCGAGTTTAGCTAAATCGGTCCGATTCCACCCCGATCTCTCCTTTTCTCTCGTCGCGATAGCCGTCCTATCCCATGATGCTTTGGCATCTTGATAGGATTTGAACAATGACATCATACTTTTCAAAGTCTTAAAGAGAACCGCGAAGTATGTACCGATGATAGTGTACTCGCCTATTGACATAGTTCCGTTAATGATTCGTACTCCGGAAACAACAAGTATCACCGCTTGAAACAACGCTGCGAAAAGACCATCGAGCGATGTCAGAGAATATGATAGCTTTCCGGAGCGCAAAACTTTGGGAAAATAGCTCTTAAACCCAGCGTCGAGCGCTTGTTCGCTCTTGCCGTACGAAGATGTCAGTTGAATGTTGAGAATCTGATTAAGCTGCGATGCAATTGCGGCGTAAAAGGCGCTGTCCGCCTCTTTCTTCTCATACGTGACCCTATACAAAAGTTTCCTCAACCCAGTAATTACACAGAAATACACGATGAGGAGAATGATGGAAAACACCGCGAGAGTTGAATCAATTGACCATATGATAAGCAATACGATGGGAATGGCTACAATGGACAGCGGCGCACTGATAAAATTCGCCAAAACGAAGGATGAGACCACGCTGGAGTCGGAAATAATCCGTTGCGTTGTATAGGCTGGATCGATGGTCCGACTCACCAAGTAATCGTCTCTTTCAAAACGCAAGACGGCCTCCCTGAGAAGATCAAAGGAAAGTCTCGTGGTTATGCGAATGGAAAGTGTTCCTGCAAAATAAGTAAAGAGGGTGGAGAAAACTCCTATTGACGCAACCAGGAGCGCGAAGAGTACGGCGTCTCTTTCGCTGCGGTTACCGAGAAGAAAATCTAAGAATTTCCCGTTCACGTATGGCATGGCATAGGAGAGAGCGGTTCCAATCACCGTGATAGCAATGAAGACGAAAGCCCCTTTTGCTCTGATGAACCTCGAGAGAACGCATCGAATCAAGGAAGGCCCCAATCTACCCGCCACAAAACATCAATCACTGATACCTTACACCTCAACACAACAGGAGCGAAGATTTGCCAATGAGACTGCTTTAAGATTGCCTTGGGCCAATACGATCTCAAGCTCTTCCTACAAGAGAGTCGGAATCGGACATCTCCTCCGACGAACCTGGCAATCGGGCGGTTGAAATATCTTTTTCAACCGCCCGATTGCCACAATAGATTTGAGCATCCGCCCACAAACGTCCGCGTTTTATACCCATCAAATCCTTTGCCTTTTGTCGTCTAGACTAGAAAAATCGCTCGAAATAACGCAACCGGCCTGCTCGCTTGAAGAAACCTAAGCCCGTAACGTAGATGTGCAAACTTCCGAAACGCCTTGCGCGGCATAGTGCGTATAAACTTCGTCAACCGCCTCAGAAATATCTGAGTATCGCGCCGGGTCAAAAGCATACGATGTCGCAGCTATACCCTGCACCCATTCGGAACGCGGATTAATTGAATAGCCACACAGCATCATCATACATGCATCTAGACCTGATTTCCCAAGTATCCGACGTATTGATGAGAGCATCGCGGGTCGCCCCTGCACCATCGTCGTCACCCCTATTAGCAGTATTTACCATTTTTCTCTAAATGCGTATCGCCACCCTTAAGAATACGAAGTGTTTTATCCAGACCCGATTGTCCTCCATCTCAAACGAAGGGATAAGGAATCTCATCCGGAATCGGCAGTAACGGAGGATTCACAACGACAAGCGAAAAACATGAGTCATCTCTCAGAGGGGAGTAAAGGCTCCCCTCAAGCACCCCAGTTTCGTCATCCAAAGAGTTGATGGCAGTGTTTTTCTTACAAAGGTCGACAACAAAAGGGTTGATTTCTACAGATGTTACATCCATGCCACAGTTGGTAAGTATCAGGCCCTGTATTCTGGGGCCAGAACACAAATCGAGAGCCTTCCGTGCGCTCTGCGGTGTAAGGCGCCAATCTCAGCAAATCTGTCCCACAATACTGCGCTGAAGAACAAGACGGAACCCCTGAGCCAAACTCCCCTATACCTTATTAAGGCTAAGACAGGCAAGTTCACGCACCCGGCATATTCCAGAATAACATCCTATTGTTTTAGATGCTCTACAAGCATGAACAGCCGCGAATCGGAAAGATCTTCTAGTTTCGCCCCGACTGACCGCCAAGGGCCAAAATGGCCCCTCCATCCCCGGGCGACTGGCTCTGGCGCGCCGAGGAGTGTCCCCAAGTGCCGGCAGAAAAGAAACGTCCCTATCTGCCGGCTAGAGAGCACCGAAGAGGATGGCGTAGGTAGTGGATTCGCCGAGCTTGAGCTCGTCGCCGGGATTGAGTTGGGCGGAACGGCCGGGCTCGACCTGAATGCAGACGCGCGTGGCCCCGTTTACCACCACGGTTCCGTTGGTGGACGACAAGTCCTCGACGTGCCAGATATTTTGAGCATCGCACCAGATATGGGCATGGCGGGCCGAGACATCGTCGCCGACGTCGGTAATATCGCCCTCACCAGTGGCCAGCGCGCCAATCTCAACACCCCGCTCACTCGGCTGAATCCAGCGCGGGGCGCTCACGACAAAACTGTTTTGTACGCGCAGCAAGCCCAAGGGGTGCGCCGGGGCGGGTTCGCGTTCGCCCGCGGTCATCGACATGCCAAGCGAACGCGGCGTGGAGGTGCCTCCGCCACAGGTCGCGTGCGCGTAGTCGATGGCATAGTTCACCGAGGACCGCACATCCGCCGAACAACCGACAGCGACAAACAGCACCAGCACGGCCTCGGCGCGCTCGGCGGGCATGAGTTCCGCCGCCTGGGACAGGCGATCGAGCGCGTTGCGATAGAGATTCGTGTCCTGGTGGCACTCTTCGAGCGCGCGTACCATCGGTTCACCTGCAGGACCGCACACCATATTGATCACAGCCGTGGAGTCCATGGGATTTCGCTGGCGCAGGGCCAGTTGCGACATAATGCGCGCAGCCGAGGTACCGTATTCGGCAAAGTAGCGCTGCTGAAGCGTGCCGACCGGCGCGCGAACGATAAAGCGGGAAACCCAAGAGCGATCGGCGGCTCGGCTCTGCGGGCTGCGGCCGTCGGCGAGCGGACGGGACGAAAGCACCAAGCCGCACAGCTCGATATGGCTCAGATGCGCCGCGCGCTTAAAGATGTCAAACATGGCCCCGCATGGGGTGAGCTCAACTTGAGATGCCATGACCTAGGCCTCCTTAGTCGTAGAAATAGAATCGGACGATACTTCGACAGGTCCGCCAAAAGTACGGGCAGCTGCGGCTCCACCGGCAAGCGGAGTCGCCATCTGGGCTTTTGTGCGTCGTGGTGCCGAAACGGGAAGTTCAAAGGCAAAGCCCATCGCAAGCAAAAACCACGTAAGCGTATAGGTTGCAACCAGGGCGGCAACAAGGCCGCCCATCACGGCGCGTTGGGAAAATACGCTACATGCAGCCACAACCAGCACCGGAACCTCGCAGGCAGAAAGCGCAAGCACACCCTGCAGGAAGCCCGAGCGCCGATCGCGCGCAAGCGCCCCCGCGGCAACGCCGGCTATGCCTGGCAGCGCCAACGCCAGTGCGGCAATAATACCCGGTAGCGACCCAGACCACACGAGCGATCCCAAAGTCGCCGTCACGCGAGCGCCCGACGCCAGCAGCGCGGCCGAAACCACGATCACAGCCCAAACCACGCCACAGACGGCCGTCGCGCCGACCATCAGCGCGCGACGAACCGCGCGGCCAGACGCATCCATGGGGCACGGCGTGAGCGGCTCGCCGCGGAGCGAACGGCCGACATTTTGCGCATAGTGGTCACAAAACGCTGAGAGCGCCGCCTCGACCGCCGCCGGCTCGGGACGATCTTTTTGATGGCTGGACAGACAGGCCATCACCACGTCGAACAGCTGGGCATCGACAAACGCCAGCGCATCGCGTAGCTCTTCGGAATCCGGCTCAAGCCCTAGCTGCTGGGCCTGCTCGGCCGCGGCGAGCGCCACATCGGGCTCACGACGAAGCAGCTGAGTCAAATCACAACCGGGCGCATGGGCACCAATGGGATAGTCGGGCCGCGTGTCCATCTTGAGACGGTAGGGGCTCGCGATGTCGCGCGTCTTTTTGCGCGAACCCGAGGTGCCCGAAGTGCTCGGCGCGGCTTCGTATGGCGCGACGCCGGCAATGAGCTCGTAAACCGTGCTTGCCGCGGCATAGACGTCGATCGCCGGCGACATACGCAAAGCGCGCAGATCGGGAATATCGTCGGTGAGCATCTCGGGCGGGGCATAGGCAACCGTCGCGCGACGCAGCGTGGCATAGCGCTCCGTAAACGACGCCTTGCCGCCGGTACCGGCCACGGCCGACGCAGGCTCGAGCGCCAGCGACGAGCCAAAGTCGATCAGGCACAGGTCAAAGGTGCCCTCGGCAAGCTGCCGGTCAAGCGGCAGGCGCGCCGCACGCACCATAATATTAGCGGGCGAGATATCGCGATGGACAAAGCCCTCACCCACCAGGCTCATACGGCAGAGCAGATCGAACAGGTCGCGACCCAGACGTGCCGCCACAAGCGGCGACAGGCGTCCGGCATCGTCCACGGCAAGTCGAGAACGCAAGCGGGCAAGCGTCTCGCCCTCGACCCATTCCATGACAATTGCAGGCACACCGTCGACCTCGCCCCAGCCATAGAGGCGGGGAAAGCCCTTAAGGCCCGAAAGGGCGCGATGGCATTCGTATTCCTCGCGAAACGCCGCCTTGAACTTGGCGACCAGCGCCTCGTGAGCGGCATCGTCGTCGAACTCATCGCGCATCGGCAAGATGAGCTGCTTGAGCGCCACGGCCTCGCCTTGGGCGTTGACGGCACGCGTAACGCGGCCGATACCGCCACGGCGCATGGTGGCATCGTCGGCAAATAGCATCGTAAAACGACGCAGATAGGCAGGCAGTTCGTCCTGACCGAGCGCAATGGCCGGCTCAAACCCGTCGACACGCGCCAGGCGCAGGCCGACCATAGGGTCGCGGTTGAGCGATTGTGGTGTGGTGAATGCAAGATCGGTCATCATAGGGCAAGCGCCGCCACGTTATTGTTGAAGTTACCGAGCGCGACGTCATCATCGCCGTAATGGCCGACCCATTGACATAGGTTGGTGTAACAGCCCCACAGATTGGCATACTGCTGATACCACTTAGATTCGGTCGAGAACCTTTGTCGACCGAACTCAGCACGGATGGCAAACATGTCATTCGCCAGGCTGTCGCACGGTCTGGGATCTCCCGTAGAGTTATAGGTCGAAACCACGTCATTGGCACGAGAAACATAGCCGTCGAGCATGTTGTACTTGGTCACAAGCCAACTGTGAATGCTCTCTTCTTCAGCAGCGGAAAGGCCACCGGAGTTTGCATCGTTGTCAGTGTTGCCGCCCGTCGAGCCGCCGTTTCCAGACCCTCCGGTAGAGGAACCCGACCCAGTGCCGCCGCCCGAACTCGATGAATCCGAGCCGGAGCCAGAAGTATCCGAGCTACCGGGCTTTCCGGACTGCTGGGCGTCCTGCTCCTTCTGCTGCTCGACCTTATTCACCGTTGCCGCCACGCTATTGTTGGACAACCGATCGATGATCTTGGTGTTGGTGAGCACGATGGTTTTGCCATTGGCAAGCGTGACTTCGTTGTCCGGGGCCTCGGCGCCGTCCGCATCGTCGGTGCCAAACACAATATGCGCGACCACACTTGCCCAAGCATATCCAGTCGTGGTACCCAAATCACTTTTGACCTCATGCCCCACGCGCGGTTCGCGTGCGGCATGCGCCTGCATCATGGACGGCACGGTCATGCCATAGGCAGAAACGCCAGCTATGACCAGCACCAGCGAGCAAGACAGCAGTGCGTACGCCCGCGGCGCCAAGCCCAGTCGGCGCCGCATGCGCACCGCGGCGCCGCGCTTTGTCTGAGTGCCACCGGGCCGCATGCGTTCTCCTCCAACAAAAACACGCCGCTTGGGAGCGGCGCATTCATTCAAATCCATATTTGAGTGTATCAGCGAACCCAAAAGGTTGCGCAACGAATGGGCAAATTAAGGATGCGAGCGGAAGCATCCATGCGATAAGCGGATACGAAGCATCTTTGTTGCACAACAAACTCACAGTCGCACGGGGAAATTATGACTACCCCGTGCGTCGCGAGGAAAACATACGGCAGGAGCAGGCTCGCCACCTAAATCGCGCGACGGGCCTCGATGGCGCGGCCAAGCGTAAGCTCGTCGGCATACTCCAAGTCGCCGCCCACGGGAAGGCCGCTTGCCAGACGCGACACCTCGACGCCCAACGGCTTGATGGTACGGGCCAGATAGCTCGCCGTGGTCTCGCCCTCGATGTTGGGGTTGGTGGCGATGATGACCTCATGGATATCCTCGTGACCTAGACGCGCCAGCAGCTCACGGATGTGCAACTGCTCGGGACCAATCTTGTCCATGGGGCTGATCACGCCGCCCAGCACATGGTACAGGCCATGGTAGCTGCCCGTGCGCTCGATTGCCTGGACGTCGCGCGGCTCGCCCACCACGCAAATACGAGTGGTATCGCGCATCGGGTCCCGGCAGATGGAGCACTCGTCGGCCGTGGCGTAGTTAAAGCAACGGCTGCAAAAGTGGACCTCCTGCTTGACCTCCAGGATGGCCTCGGCCAGGCGGCGGGCCTCCTCGGCATCGGCCTCGAGCAGGTAATAGGCGATGCGCTGGGCCGACTTGGGACCAATGCCCGGCAGACGGCCCAGCTCATCGAGCAGTTTTTGCAGACTGTGATTCGCGCTCATATATATGCGTGTCTTAGAACGGCATGCCCGGGATGTTGAGGCCGCCGGTGATGGCGCCCATCTGCTTGTTGGCGAGCTCGTTGACGCCGCGGACGGCCTCGTTGACGGCAGCCATGATCATGTCCTGCAGCATATCGACGTCCTCGGGATCGAGGGCATCGGGATCGATGGTGAGGTTGACGAGCTCCATCTCGCCGTTAACGGTCACCTTGACCATGCCGCCGCCGGCAGAGGCGTCGACGGTCTGGGACTTGAGGTTCTCCTGCGCGGCGGCAAGCTGCTCCTGCATCTTGCGGGCCTGCTTCATCATCTGCTGCATGTTCATACCGGCCATGATGGCTCCTTTACGTGCGGCCGCGCGACAAGCTGCAAGGGCAGCCGGAGCACGGCGGGACTTTCAAACTCAAAAATCGTACCACGGCGCGGGGCAAGCAAGCGGGGCGGACGTGTTCCCTCAGTCGATATACATGTCCTGGAGTGCAAGCCGCGCCCAAAGATTATGCAAAGTTGAATAATTCGCATCTGAATAATATTGAAAGCTAAATCTTGTAGAGCCGGAATCCGGTATTTTCTTTCTGCATCCAACTAAATGGCTAAATGCCGAGCCACTACTCGAGGTGGCGCGCATGACGGCGGGGTATAATCTGATTGCCATAAATAGCAATTTGGAGGTGCCCCATGAATGCCCCCGACGCGCTCCAAAACATCCGCTCAAAACACCCCGTTGCATATGTGGTTCTCTACCTCTTTGTCGGCTGGGCATTGCTGGTTGTCACCACCCATGCCATAGCCTTTGGAGCAGAACTGCTGATAGCCGGCTCGGACCAGCCCGTCGTCAAATGGGAAGCGACCGATGAGTGCACCGACGGAACCCGAACCATTTACTACAACAGCCCGTCCCTCTACCAAGAGTTCAAGGTCAAGATAAAGGACTCCAAGATTGTCGATGCCGAACCGGGCTCTTTCTTGACAATCGGAGCAACCCTCAACGCCGAGCAAGTCGAGTACACAGACAGCCATGCGACGTATCGTATCGACCTCAACATCCTAGGCCGACCGTCACGTACCTGCCTGCTCGAATGCGAGATACGCGGCACCACACTACACATGTCCGAAATACAGATGCGCCCGGACAAAGAGTTCTCTTCTTGAGCAGTATACCCGCCTGCGCAGCTACTCCACCGGTTTGAAGATGGTGGCTTGGCCGAAGACACTGCGGATGAGGGCTTTGGCCTCGTTCTCGGTCTGCGGGATGCTCGGGGCTGCGCCCTGGTGGCCGAAGGGGCTGCCGGCGCCGGGGTTGGACTCCCAGGGAGCTGCAGGAGCGCCCTCCTCTTTGGGGGCAGTTACGGCGGGCTTGGGCGCGGACGCCGCACCCGGCACGTCGAACGGGGGCAGATCGTCCCCGCCGGCATCGGCAGCAAAACCGCCGACCATGGCATCGTCGTAGGGAACCTGCTCGGATTCCCACGGAGCGGACTGCGCAGACGGCTGAGCCTTGGGAGCGGACGCGCACTCGGGCGCACGGGGCGCGGGCTCGGTCGGGAGCTTACCCGTGGCAGGAGCGCCGGCAGGGTTGTCGGAGCGTAGCCAGGGGGCTTTGCCCAGGTCAGACGGCTTGGGCGCGGGCGAGGCGGGCTTGGGCGCTGGTGTCGGAGCAGCCGGTTTGGGCGCAGCGGGTTCAGGCGCCGACGGGGTCGGTGCCGCTACCGGCGCCGCTTTTGGCTGCGTCGCGCTGGCGCTCGAGGATGCAGGGGCCACCGAGGACACGGGTTGCGGGTCCGCAGATACCGCAGCCCGTGCAGATGGAGAATGCTCCTCATGTTGAGGAGCCGGCGTGCCACCTCCATCCAGGACGTAGTCGACGGTGCGACGACCGAAGACCGCGCAGACCGTCGGCAGGACCACCGACTGCGTGTCGGCGCGACCGAGCATCTTGATGGCAAAGGTCGAGCCCGCGGGGAACGAGACGGTAAGCTTGGAGCCGTCGTCGGCCGTGGCGCGGGCGTTGAGCAAAAGCCCTGCGTAGGAAGCCTGACGCGCCTTGACACGCTCGACAACCTCGGCCCATTTGCGCTGGAGCTCACCGGCGTCCTCGACCGCGGGGGTCTCGGCAGCACCGGCGGCGGCAACCTGGGCGGCGTTGTTGGGCTTGGACACCGGCACGGTCGATGCAGCAGGCTCGGGAGCCGGAGCCGCAACGGGTTGAGGTGCAGGCGTTACAGGTTTGGGCGCGGGAGCCGGAGCCGCAGACTTGGACGCAGACTGGGCAGCCGGAACAGCAGCGCCGCGGTCCCAAGGCATGCCACCCTGATGCGCGGACGTAGCAGCGGGGGCGGCGGTCGCCGTGGGAGCAGCAGCTCGGGCACCCGAAATCAGCGTCGGCTGTTGTGTCGTCGCAGGTGCAGCCGCGACAGCTGTAGGCGCGGCGGCCTGAGCAGCAGCCACGCTCGCCGGCACGGCGCCGTTGGCGACCATGGTCTCCAAGCGTGCCACGCGCTCGGCCAGGGCTTCAATCGTCAAATCGGCCTCGGGACGCGCCAGACGCGTACAGGCGATCTCGAGCACCAGGCGCACGTCGCTCGCGCCCCTCATCTCCAACGCGGCATCGTCGAGCACCGTCAGCACGCGGGCCAGACGGTCGGCCGGATGCTCGCCAAAGGCAGCAGCCTCGGCAGCAAGCGCCTCGGCCTGCTCGGCCCCGCCCTCAAACAGCTCGGCACGGGCACCGGCAACGCAGGCCACATACACGTCGCGCACATGCGCCACCAGGTCGCGCGTCAGCTCAAGCAGATCATTGCCCTCCTCGACCTGTGCGCGAATGAGCCCATAGAGTTCAGCAATATCACGCTCGGCAATAGCGCGGGCAAACTCGCCCAGGATCTGGTCCGAAACCTCGCCCAAAAGCGAGCGGGCATCGTCTGCATGCACGGCGCCGTTGCCAAAAACGCTCAGCTGCTCCAGCGTGGAAAGCGCATCGCGCATACCGCCCTTGGCATGGCGTGCCACGATGGCCAGCGCCTCGTCGTCGTAATCGAAGCCCTCCTGCTCACACACGTAGGACAGGCGATGCTCGATATCCTCGTTGCCGATACGGTGGAAATCGAAGCGCTGGCAGCGCGAGAGGATGGTCTCCAGAATCTTTTGCGGGTCGGTGGTGCACAGCACAAAGATCACGTGCGCCGGCGGCTCCTCGAGCGTCTTGAGCAGCGCGTTGAACGCTGCCGTCGTGAGCATGTGGACCTCGTCGATGATATAGATCTTGTACTTGCCGCGCACCGGGGCAAAGTTGACGGAGTTGATGATCTCCTCGCGCACGTTGTCCACGCCCGTGCGGCTTGCGGCGTCGAGCTCGTAAACATCGGGATGATTGCCCTCGGCGATGAGCTCGCACTCCTCACAGGTGCCGTCGGGCATGCAGCCGCTTGCGCCCTCGGCGCGCGCCGCCTCGGCGTTGCGACACAGTAGCGCCTTGGCCAGAATGCGCGCCATGGTGGTCTTGCCCGTGCCGCGCGGTCCGCAGAACAGGTACGCGTGGGACAGACGCCCCTCGGTGATGGCGTGCTCGAGCGTCGAGACGATATGCTGCTGGCCCACCACGGAGTCGAAGGTGAGCGGGCGATACTTTCGATACAACGATTCCATGGGTGCTCCCCCGGGTATACTGAGTCTTGTTGCCGCGACGGCCATGCGGTCGCACGGCATACTGCATTCATAATAACCCGTACGGCGAGCCCGCCGCGATAGGAGTCCAAAGAGCATGGCAGACGCAGAGAGCAACCTCGTTCCCTCCGAAGCAGCCGACCAGGTCGAGGTCGCGCTCGAGAAGCAGGCCGCAGCCGACGACAGCATCCTGTACCTCAACGAGTACCAGTACGAAAACGACCTGGTCACCGACTTCGCCCGCCTGGTCGCCTCACCCAGGCGTCGCGGTTCGCTGTATGTCGCCGCGGCAATTGCCGCGCTCATCGGCATCGGCATGCTGGTGGCCGGCGGCAGCTGGATCAAGTTCGGCGTCGTGCTGATCGTGTTCGGCGCCTTTTTGGCCTGGTGGAGCAAAAACCTGCACCACACCCTCGCCCGTGACTTTATCGACGCCGTCGAGGCCGACGAGTCCATGGGTGGCCGCTATCGCCGCGTCGCCGCCAACGAGGACGGTCTGATGGTTTGGGGCAAGAGCGGCAAGTCGCAGTTCTTCCCGTTTGAGAAGCTCGACCACGTACTCGACGGCGAGCGCATCTTTGTGGCCATGTTCGCCGACCAGGGCGTGACTATCCCTAAGGACACCTTTGTCCGCGGCGATGCCGAGCAGTTTGGCCCCTTCCTTAAGGCGCGCATCAACAAAAAGCTCCGCATCGAGACCAAGAAGAAGAAAATGAAGGCCGAGAAGGCCGCAGCCGAGGCCAAGCAGGGCGACAAGGCCGACAAGCCCCAGGACAGCAAGGGCAAGCAGCGCAAGCAGAAGAAGAGCAAGAAGAAGCGCTAAGGCCAAGCCAGACAGGCAGCCTCGCATCCCGCCATCCTCCCCATGCACCTGAGCGTGCTACACTAGCAGCATCTATGCCACCGCGAATGGCTCGGCCCCGCGCCCGCCGCTCGCAAACGAACTTTAAACGCACGAGGGTTGGCCATGCCGCTTTTCTCGCAACATACCGCCCGGTTCTCGCCGGACGTTCCCTTGGGGGGCACTAGCTCTCGCGAGCTGCTCAAGCGGTACCAGCCGCTCGAGACGCTTGCGACCGGCGGTTTTGGCTCCATCGAGATTTGCCGCGACACGCATCTGCGCCGTCGCGTGGCCATTAAGCGCATCCCCCTCACAGACGGCGCCGGCATGCCCGCCAGCGACATCATGGATGTGCTGCGCGAGGCGCATACCGCCGCCATGCTTCAACACCCCAATATCGTGCAGGTTATCGACTTTACGCACGATACCGCCTATGCCTACCTGGTCATGGAGTATGTCGACGGCATGTCGCTGGCCGAGTTTTTGCATCGCGTGGACGGCCACTCGCTCACCTTTGACGAGGCCGCTGCCATTGCCGACGCGCTGGGTCAGGCACTCGCCTTTGCCCATGCAAACGGCGTGCTTCACCTGGACATAAAGCCCGCCAATGTGCTTATCGACCACTCGGGCAATGTAAAGCTCACCGACTTTGGCATGGCGCGGCTGTCGTCCGCCGGCGGCTTTGGCGGATCGCGCGGCGGCACCATCGGCTACATGCCGCCCGAGCAGCTCGATATCGAGACCGGCACGGTCGACGAACGCGCCGATGTCTTTGCCCTTGCCTGCGTGATCTACGAGGGCCTGTGCGGCAGTGCCCCCTTTATGGCGGCCACGCCTGCCGACTCGCTCGACCGCATCATCGGCGGCGCCACCTATCCCAGCGAACTGATCCCGCACTTTCCCCCGGGGGCCGAGGCGGCGCTCATGAGCGCCCTCTCCCCCATGCCGCAAGACCGCCCCAACAGCATCGAGGCATTTTGCGACCAGCTGCTCGCCGGCTTGGGGAGCGTGCGCGAGGGCCGTCGCAGCTTGGAGCAGATGGTGGGCGAGCTTTCGGATGACGAGTGCGCGGCAGATGATATCGAGCCATCGAGCTACGAGGACGACACCATCGAGGTCGACCCCGCACTTGGCTGGGCGGGCACGCGCTGGGGCTGCGCGCGCAACTACACCATGCGCGCCATCTCGGCTCTCTCGTGTGGAGCCTTTAGCTTCTTGCTTATGCAGACAGCCGGCGTCGCCGCGCTTCCCGGCTTGGTCGTCGCGGCCATCGCGATCGGTGCGGCGGCCGGCCTGGCCCCGCAGATCGGCTCGGCCATCTCGGCCGTGGGCTTTTTGGTGCTCATGGCCAACGCCACCATGCAGGCGCAGGGCATCCTGTCGATGCTGCCGGTCGCGGTCATGTTTTCCGCCGCCATGTCCGGTTGGTGGATTGCCTGGGGACGCACCGAGGCGGCCGCGAGCGCGGCACTCACCTGCGTACTCGCGCTGGGCTGCCTGACCGGCGACGCCCTCCTTGCCGCCGGAGCCACCGCGGGCTTCGCGGCGTTTTGGCTCGGTCCGGCAAGTGCCGCGGCGGCTACGGGCACGGGCGCGCTCTTTGCCCGCCTTGCTGCAGCGGCTCTCTCTGCGGGAGGCGTACTGGGGCTTGGCAATGTCACCGCAGCGCTGGGCGACGCGTTCCTCTGGGCCGCCTTCGCACTGGTTGCAGCAACGGCCGCGGCAACATCGCTGCTGCTCAACGCTCATGCAAAACGCGCCGAGCAGGGGTCGGACCTTGCCGCCATCGTCGCAATTGCCGTCGCCGGCATCGGCTCGGCCGTGTCGTTTTGTCTTGCACACCATATGGAAATTGCCAGCCTTGCGGGCCCGGTCGTCGCCAAGGCGGCGGTTGCGGGAATCCTATCCTCTATAATCGTTGGGATATGCCTTTATTTGCTCGGATACCAAAGAACCTATACGGAGAGTGATCTTTCGTGAACTTCCTGAACATCTTCGAGGACCACGTGGCCGGCATCTTCGGTGCCACCCGTGCCCCGTTCTCCTTTAAGAAGCTTGCCAAGCAGGCCGCTCGCGACATGGAGGATCAGACTCTGGTGATCAACGGCGTCAACACCGCGCCGGCGCTCTATACCATCCTGATTGCCGCCGACGATGACCCCATGCTCGCCCCGTTCTACCCCGAGCTTTCGCGCGAGGTCCGCGAGTTTGTGAAAGCGCAGGCCGAAAAGCGCCGTTACGTCTTTGTCGGCGAGCCCCTCGTTCGCTTTATGATCGACCCGCAGCTGCGCGATGGCAAGTTCTCGGTCTTTGCCGAGAACGTCGATGCCCCCACGCTCGGTCGCCTGTACGAGGAAGAGCGCGCCTACCAAAACGGCCTAGGCCAGAACAGCTCGGCCACAAGCCGTGCCGCCAGTGCCCCGCGCGCCGGCCAGCAGCAGTTTGCCGCCCCGCAGCAGCACCCCGCTGCCATGCCGCAGCAGCAGCCGGCACCCCGCGCTGCCGCTCCCGACCCGCTTGCCGCGGCCGACCCCTTTGCGCCCAATGTGCCCGATCCCGCCGCCGCACCCATCCCCGTGCCCCAAACCGTCTCGCGCGACGCGCTTGCCGGCATGGGCGGAGCCGCCGCGACCGGCGCCGCCGTTGGCCTTGGCGCCGCAGCCAGCATCGCCTCCAACATGGCGAGCACTCGCGCCCCGCAGCGCCCGCTCGCCCAGCTCGTCGACGTCGTGAGCGGCGAGAGCCATAGCATCACCTCCGCACAGGTGACCATCGGTCGCGAGCGCTCAGTTTCCGACATTGCCCTGCGCGACCCCAACGTGTCGCGCCGCCACGCCCAGCTCACCTTTACGGGCTCGGATTGGTCGATCGAGGACCTCAATTCCACCAACGGCACGCTCGTCAACAACCGCCGCATTACGCGCTGCCCGCTGCGCAACGGCGATCTGCTGACGTTTGGCCTGAGCACCTTTGAATTTAGGGGATAGTCGCTTATGAACATCGATATCGTCCTTTTTGCAGGCCGCATCGTCCTGGTCGCCCTGCTCTATATCTTCCTGTTCGCCGTCATGAAGACCGGCGTGGGACTTGTGCGCGGGCAGCGCCGCGACTCGGCTATCTGGACGATTGATGTGGACAAGGGTCCGCGCGGTATCCGCGGCATCCACGTAGACATGCTCGGCCCCGTCATCGTCGGTCGCTCGCCATCTTCGGACATCTGCATCAATGAACCGTTCGTCTCGGCCTCGCATGCGCGCTTTTCGCTGCAGGGCCCGGCGCTCATCATCGAGGACCTCAACTCGCTTAACGGCACGCTCGTCAACGGCCGCCAGCTCGTGGAGCCCGCGACGCTGCGCGAGGGCGACGAAGTCCAGATTGGCGATGTGGTCATGAAGGTGAACCGTCGATGATCGACGAGGAGAACAAGTCCGCAACTATGACCGAGGCACCGGCTGCCGCCACAGCTGCGCCGGCCCACGCCGCTCCGGCGGGCTCCGCACCCGTGGAGCCCGAGGACACCGTGTTCTCCCTGCCTCTTTCGCATGTAACGCAAGAATATCCGACGCTTAGCGACGACGAGGATGCCAAGGACAACGCCGACGGCGGTAACGCCCCCATCGGCGCGCACGCCGCTGCCGAGCAGCCCGCGGTCCCGCAAGACACGCCCGCACCGGCTCACTTTGCCGAGCCCGTCGCCACGGCGATTACCGAGAGCTCTGCGGTATTTGCGGCTCCCGAGCCCGCAGCACCGGTGTTTCCCGTAGCTCCAGCACCCGCCGCAGCGCCCGAACCCGCATCTGCACCGGAACCTGCGGCGGCTCCCTCCCCCGCGGTCGCATCGGCGCCCGAGGCCATGCAGCCTGTGGCCGAAAACGTGCCCACAGCAACGACGGAGGATGTCTCTCAGCCCCGCAGCACGCCCGCGCCCGCGCATCTCGCGACGCCCGAGCCCGCAGCCGTCGCCCCGCAAGACGACGAGCCTGTCGACCGTACAACCGAAGAACCCGCCACGCCTAACGCTGACGACCCAAGCAACGATGCCGACACCGTCTCGCCCGGCGATACGGCCGAGATTGACGTTGCCGCCGTGGAGGCCAAACTTAAGGACCCCGGCTCGACCATGAGTTTTGAGCCGCTGACCGACGAGCGCATCGAGACCGACTCGACCTACGACGCCGGCACGACCACGCAGCTCATGTGGGGCGCCCGCTCCGATGTTGGCTGCGTGCGCCCGCATAACGAAGACTCCTATCTGGTGCAATCGCCGCTCTTTTGCGTATGCGACGGCATGGGCGGCCACGCCGCCGGCGAGGTAGCCTCCTCCATCGCCGTCGAGACCATTGCCAAGACAGCGCCGCAGGCAGCCGACGCCGCACGACTGGCGGCCGCCGTCGAGGCGGCAAACGCCGCGGTCATCGAGGCTGCGCTCAACGGTTTGGGCAAGCCCGGCATGGGCTGCACGGCAACCTGCGCCTATATCGAAAACGACATGCTCGCTATCGCCCACGTGGGCGACTCGCGCGCCTACCTGCTCCACGAGGGCACGCTCATCCGCGTGACCCGCGACCACTCCTATGTGGAGGAGCTCGTGGACGCCGGCGAGATTACGGCAGACGAGGCGCGCGTCCACCCCAACCGCTCGGTCATCACCCGTGCGCTGGGCTCGGATCCCGCCATGTATGCCGACCACTTTACCCTGCATATCGAAGAAGGCGACCGCCTGATCCTGTGCTCGGACGGCCTGTCGAGCATGATTCCCGATAGCGATATCGAAAACATCGCCACACAGTCCGCGACCGCGCAGATTTGCGTCGACAACCTTGTTGACGCGGCACTGGTCGCCGGCGGGCACGACAACGTCACCGTAGTTGTCGTTGACCTGGTCGACGATGGCGTCATGCGCGAGGCAAAGCGCGTCCGCCGCCGCAACATCACCATTGCCGCCGTCCTGGGCATCGCTTTTGTGCTGGCGGCAGCTATCTGGGCCTACGCGGGCATCACCGGCTCGTACTACCTGGGCACCTACAAGAACACCGTCGCGGTCTACCGGGGCATTCCCGGCAAGCCGCTCGGCCTTAAGCTGCACTGGCTCGAGAGCACGACCTCCATCGAGCTGTCCGACCTGCCCGAAGACACGCAAAATCGCCTGAAGGCGGGTATTCAGCAGACGGGCATCGACGATGCGCAGGACACCATTTCCAAGTACCGCCATCAGATCGACGAGGAGCAGACCCGTCAGGTGATCGACGCGCAAACGATCCGCAATAACACCGATCAGAGTTCGACCTCCGAATCGGATTCCGAGAAAACCGCCGAACAGTCCGCCGAGGCCGAAGCCTCCGATAAGAATTAGAAAGGGAGTGCCGCTTATGAGTCGCCGTAATACCGAACTGCTTTTACTCATCGCCTCGGCGTTCCCCGTCATCCTGCTGTATGCGATGTACGTGCTCACCGCAGGCGCCGCCATCTCGTTTGAGACACTTGCCGTTCCGATCGGTCTCTTTGCCGCCTTCGCCGCGGCGCATATCGCCGCGCGCATTCTGGCACCCGGCGCCGACCCGGCCATCCTGCCCATCGTCTTTGTGCTTTCGGGCATTGGCATCACGTTTGTGACACGCTTGGCGCCCACGCTCGCCATCTCGCAGCTCGTCATCCTGTTTATCTCGGTGGCGCTGATGGTAGGTACGCTTGCGCTGGTCAAAAACCTCGACGTGGTCATGCGCTACAAGTACACCTTTGGCATCATCGGCATCATCTTGCTGATGCTGCCCATCTTTATCGGCACCACGATCTCGGGCTCCAAGCTGTGGATTCGCATCGCCGGCTTTACCATTCAGCCCGGCGAGTTCGCCAAGGTCTTTATCGTGCTGTTCCTAGCCGGCTATCTGGCCGAAAACCGCGAACTGCTCTCTATCTCCAACCGCAAGATCTTGGGTCTTAAGATTCCGCGCCTGCGCCTGCTGCTGCCGCTGTTCGCAGTCTGGGGCGTATGCCTGCTCGTCGTTGTCTTCGAACGTGACCTGGGCTCGGCCTTGCTGTTCTACACCATCTTCTTGCTGATGCTCTACGTTGCAACGGGTCGCTTCTCGTATGTCATCATCGGCCTTGCGCTCTTGGCCGTGGGGGCCGTGGGCGCCTACAAGTTCCTGTCGCACGTCCAGGTGCGTTTCCAGATCTGGGCCGATCCCTTTAAGGACGCGCAGGGCCAGGGCTACCAGATTGTCCAGTCCCTCTTCTCGCTGGCCGACGGCGGCCTTGTTGGCGTCGGCATTGGCAACGGTATGGCCAATAACATCCCCGTCGTCGAGTCCGACTTTATCTTCTCGGCTATCGGCGAGGAGATGGGCCTTTTGGGCGGCGGCGCCGTTCTTATCCTGTTTATGCTCTTTGCCGTGCGCGGCCTGACCACGGCAGCCCGTGCCAAGTCCGACCTTGCCGCTTTTAGCGCTACCGGTCTTACGGCCGCTATCAGCTTCCAGGCTTTCTTAATCGTTGGTGGCGTTACCCGCCTGATTCCGCTGACCGGCGTCACCCTGCCCTTTATGAGCCAGGGCGGCTCCTCGCTGTTGGCAAGCTTTATCATCGTCGCACTTTTGCTGCGCGCCGGTGACGAGGCAACCGGTCGCGAGGCCGAGCTCACAGGCACCGGCACCATGGCCGCCATCACCGACGACCAGGTCGCCTCGGTGGCCTCCCCGGCCGGCACGCGCTTCGCCACTTCGTCTTCGTATCCCCGCGGCAGCCACTCCGCCGCCTCGCGCATGCGCCGCCGTCTGCTCGACACGCCCGAATCCGGCGTACTCGGCCGCGTGGCGCTCGCCAATCGGCTGACCCGCGCCGTGTTCGCCTTTACGGCACTGTTCGCCATCCTTATCGGCAACCTCACCTATGTCCAGGTCATCAAGGCCAAGGACTATCAGGACATGCCGACCAACAACCACACCATCGCCCGCTCCAAGTACATCCAGCGCGGCTCTATCATCACGTCCGACGGCGTGACGCTGGCCGAATCACTGCAGCAGGAGGATGGCACCTACGCCCGCTCCTACCCCAACGGAAACATGGCCGCTCACGTGGTGGGCTATGTAAGCCAGCAGTACGGCACCGCGGGTATCGAGAGCGTCATGAACGACACGCTCACCGGCTCCAAGGATTACTCCAGCTGGAACAACGCCCTCGCGTCGCTCGCGGGCCAAAACCAACCGGGCAACACCGCCAAGCTCACCATCGACTCGCGCATCCAGACGGCCGCCGAGCAGGCGCTCAAGGGCTTTAAGGGCGCCGTGGTGGTTATGGATCCGCGCACCGGCGCGGTCCTCGCATGCGCCAGCTCGCCCACCTACGACAACACCAACATCGATGCCCTGATGCAATCGGGTGGTGGCGAGGACGGCTCCATGTACGACCGCGCCATGAACGCGCTTTACACCCCGGGCTCCACGTTTAAGGTCGTCACGCTTGCCGCGGCACTCGAGACCGGCACCGCCAGCCTTTCGAGCACTTACAAGGCGCCCAGCTCCATGGACATCGGCAACGCACCGGTCACCAACTACGCCAATGAGAGCTTCGGCACCATCAGCCTCCAGCAGGCCTTTGCCGTATCGTCCAACGTCGTCTTTGGCCAGGTAGCCAACGAGGTTGGCGCCAACTCTCTCGTCCAGTTTGCCAACGCCTTTGGTTACGGCCAAAAGCTCGGCCAGGACCTGACCGCCGCGGCTTCCATCATGGCCGACCCCTCGCTCATGACCGAGTGGGAGACCGCCTGGGCAGGCGCCGGCCAGCCCGTCGGCATGGACCACACGCCAGGCCCGCAGACCACCGTCATGCAAAACTGCGTGATAGCGGCGGCCATCGCCAACAGCGGCGTGGTCATGGACCCGTTCTTCGTGGCCCAGGTGCTCGCCCCCGACGGAACCGTGGTCAAGACCACGCAGTCCCGCTCGCTCGGCCAGGCCGTCAGCGCCACCACGGCCGAGCAGGTCAAGCAGGCCATGCTCGCTGTTGTCCAGTCCGGCACCGGCACCGATGCCCAGATTCCGGGCGTCAAGGTCGCCGGCAAGACCGGTTCGGCCGAGACCGGCGGCACCAACGTCAACTCGATGTTCGTCGGCTTCGCACCTTACGATTCACCCACGGTCGCTATCTCGGTGGCTTTGGAGGATTACGACAAACACGACGTCAAGGCGGCCAAGATTGCCGGCATCGTCCTGACCGCGGCACTTGCCGCCCAAGGAGCGTGATGCCCGTGATCGAAGCACGAGTATGTGGCGTACCGCAGCCAACAAGCTAGCGGCAAGGCGCCACGCGGCCCCAGCGGCCATAGATTTGGTACTACACACATCGTTGAGCGAATAAGTTAGTTAGGAGCAGGAATGGAACAGAGGGTCCTCGGGGGAAGATACCTCCTCAAGGATAAGGTGGGAACGGGCGGCATGGCGACCGTCTTCCGTGCGCAAGATCAGGTTCTCGACCGCACGGTTGCCGTCAAGATCATGCTGCCGCAGTACGCCGGCGACGCCACCTTTGCCGCGCGCTTTAAGCAGGAGGCCCAGGCAGCAGCCGGCCTCTCCTCCCCCTATATCGTGGGCGTCTACGATTGGGGCAAGGACGGCGATACCTATTACATCGTCATGGAGTACCTGCGCGGTACCGACCTTAAGAGCGGCATCAAGAGCCACGGCGCTCTCGATCCCAAAAAGGTGGCGCAGATCGGCTCGCAGATCAGCTCCGCGCTTTCGGTCGCCCACAAGCACGAGATCATCCACCGTGACATTAAGCCGCAAAACATCATGGTGCTGCCCGACGGCAACATCAAGGTCATGGACTTTGGCATCGCACGTGCAAAGAACAGCCACCTCACGCAGGACAACAATGTACTGGGCACCGCCCACTACGTAAGCCCCGAGCAGACGCGCGGCCAGGACCTCGGTCCCACCTCGGATATCTACTCCTTGGGCGTCGTGATGTACGAGTGCGCCACCGGTCGCGTCCCCTTTGACGGCGACGACGCCATCTCGGTTGCACTCAAGCAGGTAAACGAACTGCCGGTTCCGCCGAGCCAGATCAACTCCGGCGTCGATGCCGATCTGGAGCGCATCATCCTCAAGTGCATGGAGAAGGATCCGGCGAATCGCTTCCAGACGGCAGATGAGCTGCGCCAGGTGCTCAACAACTACCTGTCCGGCCGCGCTGTCAACGTCTCCGAGCCCACGCGCATCATTGGCGCCGCCGGCGATCTGGGCGCAACCAAGACACGCGAGTTGTCCGATCAGACGCGCGCCATGGTACGTCCCGTCTCGGGCGTAAGCGGCCAGAGCAACGCCCGCAGCGCCGTTTCGGGCTCCACGGGCTCCTACGAGGTCGATCAGCCCAAGTCCAACAAGAACAAGATTATCGCCGCCGTAGTCGCCGCAATCGCCTTGGTTGGCGTTGTGGTGGCCTTCGCCACCGGACTCTTTGGGGGCGAGCAGGTTACGGTGCCCGATGTGCTTAACAAGGACCAGCAGACTGCTATCGAGCAGATCAAGGAGGCAGGCCTTGAGGTCGGAACCGTCGACCAAAGCTACAACGACGATGTCGATGAGGGCAAGGTTGCCGAGCAGACCCCCAACGGCAACACCAAGAAGCCCAAGGGTACCAAGGTGAACCTGGTGATCTCCAAGGGCCCCAAGCCCTCCGAGAAGGTTGAGGTTCCGCAGCTCGTCGGCCTGACCAAGGACCAGGCTGAGGCCGCGCTGGCAAGCGTGGGACTCAAGGGCGAAGCAACCGAGGAGGCCAACGAGGCCGAAGAAGGCCAGGTCTTTGAGCAGGGCACTAATGCCGGTAAGGAAGTCGAAAAGGGCACGACCATCTCGTACAAAGTCTCCAGCGGACCCGACACCACCTCCGTCCCCGATCTGACCGACATGACTGAGGCTCAGGCACGCAACGCCCTCGACATGGCCGGCTTTGGCGTCGACGTGAGCTACCAGGAAAACGATTCCGTCGCCGAGGGCACCGTCATTAGCTGGAACCCCAGCGGTAAGCAGAAGCCCGGCGCCACGATCACCGTCGTCATCGCCAAGAAGTCCGGCAAAGCAAACGTCCCGAGCAACCTGTACGGCAAGAGTATCTCCTCCGCCGTCACCGCGCTCAACAACGCCGGATTCTACAACATCGCATTCTGCGATCAGAACGGCAACCCCGTGAGTGGCAATGAAAATGCCACCGTTACGGGCGTCTCCCCCACCGGCAAGCAGTCCACCGACAGCACGATCACGCTGACGGTTTCGATTTCTGGCTCTGGTACTGATTCAGGCAACGATTCCGGCACGACCAACTAGTCATCAAGACGTTGCCCACAGCGGCTGATGCCGCAAACACGTTCGCTCAATGGCGCCCGTTTGCTCCCCCGGCAAACGGGCGCTTTCTTTATCTGAAGCGGCGAAAACTACGGCATCTCTTTAAACCAGAAGAGCCCGGCACCATAGCGGTACCGGGCTCGGTAAATCTCTGGTGCCCCCGGGCGGATTCGACCCCCCCGCAGGGAAATTGGTGACGCGGGTGTCGACGGCCCGAATCCGGCTTTTAGACCAGAAGAGCCCGGCACCGTAGCGGTACCGGGCTCGATATTCTTCTGGTGCCCCCGGGCGGATTCGAAAACTCCCCCCGCGGGGAAATTGGTGACGCGGGTGTCGACGGCTCGAATCCTGCCCTTAGACCAGTAGAGCCCGGCACCGTGGTGGTACCGGGCTCGATATTCTTCTGGTGCCCCCGGGCGGATTCGAACCGTCGACACCCGCTTTAGGAGAGCGGTGCTCTATCCCCTGAGCTACGGAGGCATGCTGTACTAGTGTAGCAGATTTACTGCATCGCCATACGTCGCATGACTAGACTTCGAAGTTGCGGTGGAATAGTTCCTGCCTAAAGCATCTAAAGCCGCATTTAGGAACTATTCCACCGCAACTTATAAGGAGCTAGTTGCCTTTATGGAAGAGGCTTTTGATGACGGAGGGAATGCTCTTGGCGCCCTTGGCCGTCACATCGATAAAGTCAGGCGAGCGCACGAGCTTGTCCTCGTCCACGTACTTGCGGACCGCACGAAGTGTCTCTTTGTCGTCGCGCGTCGAAAACGTAAAGTGACCGTTGTCCTTGGTGAAGATGGCAAAACGCGTGATCTTCTTGGTGCCGCGCAAAACCTCGGCGGCAATATAGTCGACCTCGTCCCACGGGATTTGAATAAAATCCTCGGGATTGCGCTCGTTATAGTACTCAAACGCCTTATTGCCCACCATCACATTACCGTGGCTGGTAAGCCCCATCAGGCAGGTTGCCGGCGTTGCCAAATCGACCGTGCTGTTCTGAGATTGCGCCATGCGCGCCTCGCCCTCCAAATAAAACAATCGGACCGCATCCAGTGTACCCACCGGGTGCGGTCCGTTTCAATGGCTCAAAAGCCCTTGCCTAGCAATTATCGGTCTTAATCCGAAACGTGCTTACATGAAGCCGCAGACGCGACCGATGATGCCGATGGCGAAGAGAGCCAGGATGATGACGATCGGGCTGACCTTCTTCTTGAGGAGCTTGCAGACCAGCAGGGTCAGGCACACGGCGGCAAGGCCGGGGATGAGCTGATCGAGGTTGGCCTGAAGCGTAGTGACCTTCACCTGATCAAGGGCGTTAGCACCGATGGAGTTATACATCGTCAGTGCTTCCTTGACACCCTCAGAACCGGAGGGCAGGTTAGCCCAGTCGATAAAGGCGCCAGCAGACTGCGTGACCTTGGAGACGACCGGGGTGAAGGAGATGGACACCCAGCGCTCGACCAGGGCGCCGATGATGAACATACCCAGGATGGAAGCACCCTCGGTAACCTTGCCCATCAGACCGCCGGAGAGGTCCTTGGCGATGGAGGAGCCGACCTTGTAGCCAAACTCCTGCGTGTACCACAGGAAAGCGTAACGGATGATGTTCCACGCGAAGAAGAACAGCAGCGGACCGGCGATGCTGCCGGACAGGGCCAGGGAAGCGCCCAGAGCGCCCAGAATCGGGCGAAGGGTGAACCAGAAGGCGGGGTCGCCGACGCCGGCGAGCGGGCCCATCATACCGACCTTGACGCCCTGAATGGCGACATCGTCAATCGGGGCACCGTTGGCGCGCTCCTCCTCGAGAGCGAGGGTAACGCCAATGACGGGGGCGGAAACATAGGGGTGGGTGTTATAGAACTCCAGGTGGCGCTTAAGAGCGGCAATCTGGTCATCCTTGCTGGTGTAGAGCTTCTTGATCGCAGGGATCATTGCGAAGCACCAGCCGCCGTTCTGCATACGCTCGTAGTTCCACGAGCCCTGAAGGAACTGATGACGGAAGCAAACCTTCTTGCGGTCAGCCTTGGTGAGCTGAATCTTGTTCTCTGCCATATGTATCACTCCCCTCCTACTCGTAATCGTTCAGAATGTCGCCGAGCGGGTCGCCGGAGCCACCGCCCATGCCGCCACCCTGCTTGGCCAGATCCTTAAGGCCAAGGTAGATGAGGGCAAGGGAGATGCCGATGAGGCCAAGGGCGATCAGCGTGAGCTGAGGGATGGCAGCAAGGACAAAGCCGAGGATGAAGAACGGCCAGGTCTCCTTGGTGGCCATCATGTTGATGACCATGGCGTAACCGACGGAAGCGACCATGCCGCCGCCGACAGCCATGCCGCCGGACAGCCAGTCGGGCATAGCGTTAAGCGCGTTGGTAACGGCCTCGGCCGGGATGATGCACAGAAGTACTGCCGGGATGGCGATACGAAGGCCCTGCATGAGGATGGCAGCGTACTGCCAGCGCTCGATGCCAGAGAAGTCGCCCTTCTCGGCGCAACCGTCCATGGCGTGAGCGATAGCGGTAGCAATGGTACGGCAGATCATGGTCAGGAACAGACCAGCGACCGACAGCGGGACAGCGACGGCGATGGCCGCGGTAACGGCCTTGGCCGAATCAGTGGCGCCGCCGTTGAGGGCGAGCACCATGATGATCGAAGAAGCGACCGAGGCCAGAGCGGCGTCAGGCGCGACAGCGGCGCCGACGTTAGCCCAGCCAAGGGCCATCATCTGGAGCGAACCGCCCAGGAGGATGCCCTCCTGAAGGTGACCGGTTACGAGACCGATAAGCGTGCATGCCACGAGCGGCTGATGGAACTGGAACTCATCCAGAACGCCTTCCATACCGGCAAGCAACGCGACAATCGCAACAAGCAGAATAGTGATTGCAGACATGTATCGGACCCTCCTTTACTATGCTTGAGCGGCCAGTTCGGCCTTAGCTTTCTTCAACATGGCGTCGAGATCCTCGGAAGCATCCGAAGGAACCTTGCGGACCTCGAACTTGACGCCCTTGGCCTTGAGGGCCTCGAGGGTCTTAACGTCGTCATCGCCCATAGCGACGGCGTTGGTGACGACGACCTTGCCCTTGGAGTGAGCCATGGAACCGATGTTGACTTCCTTGATGTCGACGCCGGCCTCGATGGCCTTGAGCAGATCCTGCGGGTTCTCGAAGAGCAGCATGGCCTTGGTGTCACCAAAACGCGTGTCCTTGACGACCTCGGCCATCTTCTTGATAGGCACGACGTTGGCATGGACTCCCGGAGGGGCAGCCTGCTCGATCATGGTCTTGCGGAGCTCGTCGTGAGCAACGCCGTCGGAAACCACGATGATGCGGTTGGGGTTGATCTGCTTGGTCCACGTGGTGGCCACCTGACCATGCAGCAGACGGGTGTCGATACGGACGTGGGCGATCTTGATGTGCCCGTCGCCGATGACCGTTCCCGGAGGGATGGCGCCTGCAGGAGCAGCGGCGGCCGCAGCCGGCTTCTTCTCCTCGGGCTCCAGAGACTCGGGCTTGACGCGCACGCCAGCCTTAGCCTCAGTCACGAGATGTTTTGCGATCGCATGTGCAGTGTTCTTTGCGTCAAAGCGCTGCGAATATGCCTCGATGAGCATAGGCAGGTTGACACCGGTGACGATAGCCCAGGAATCGTGGCCCTCGATGAGCCCGCTGATCTGGTTGAACGGCGTGCCGCCCCACAGATCAACGAGGAAGAGCACCTGCTCCTGGTCCTCGAAGGAAGCGACTGCTTCCTCGACCTTGGCACGGAAATCGTCGGGGCCCATGCTCGGCTCGAGCGAGACCACGGCAACAGACGGCTGATCGCCAAAGACCATCGAGCCCGTCTGCTTGATTCCAGCTGCCAAGTCCCCGTGGCTAGCAAGAACAATACTTACCATCACATAACCTCCTTTTTGTCTACGTATTTCCTACACGACATGAAAGGAGTATAGCTGTTTGGTTTGTGGAATTATAGCTAAATCCGCAAAAGGTTGGATTATTTGTTTAAACGTCTAGGTTTGTTACAAGTTGATTACGTTACTGCTTTTTGACTCATTACACGACAAGGCGTCGCTCATCAAGCCATGCATTTTACAGATACAAGCAGGCTGTTCATTAATATTGATTTTAGGCAAGCGCGAATGCGCTTGTACTGCCGCTATTTTGTTTAAACAGACATGGCTTGACTATTTTCGTGACTTATGGTCTATGAAACCACTCAAAATAGTTGCGGTGGAATAGTTCTTGTTTAAGAGCCAGAAGGCTGAATGGGGGTGCGGACGATTTCTTGGACCGCGCCTAGGCGTATCCAAGCTTCCTGCGGTACTCC
>CABUKS010000012.1 GCA_902492235.1 uncultured Collinsella sp.
CTACCGGGAGTAGCCCCGACGGTTGACAAAACTATAGGAACACCCAATGACTAGGTCCTTGAATGACTAGTCGTTTAAGAACGTCCCCAATGATTAGGTCGGAAAATTTCTTAAAAAAGTTCTTGCCCTGAGCTGATTCGTCCGTATAATAAACTTCGTTGCTTGAGAGCACGCACCTATTCCTCGGTAGCTCAATGGTAGAGCACGCGGCTGTTAACCGCGCTGTTGTAGGTTCGAGTCCTACCCGGGGAGCCAGAATTTTCCAGCCCTTTCCGTTGGGCTTTAAATTCCTCGGTAGCTCAATGGTAGAGCACGCGGCTGTTAACCGCGCTGTTGTAGGTTCGAGTCCTACCCGGGGAGCCAGGTTGTAAAACCCGTCGCTTATGCGGCGGGTTTTTTCATGCCGCGATCGCCGTTCGCGAACGTTACCATATCAACATTTCGTGTCGAGGATGTAATCCCGAGGCCCGCCACCTCAACATGCCGCGGTCGTTGTAGAATATTGCAATGATTGCTCCCACGACATGGTGCCGCGAGCACCAAGAAAAGGAGATTCTTGTGTCTGAGACCATTAACGGCAGCCTGAGCGTCTCGAACGACGTTATTGCCGATATTGCCGGTTATGCCGCGATGACGTGCTATGGCGTTGTCGGTATGGCTGAGCAGCTCCAGGGCGCCGAGAGCGTGCGTCTGCTTGCCGGTCAGCGCCTCCGCAAGGGCGTGCTTGTCTCCGCCGACGAGAACGGCCTTACGGTCGATCTTCACGTCGTGCTCGAGAACGGCGTCAACATGAAGTCCGTCTGCCACAATCTTTCGAGCTCCGTTGCCTTCACCCTGCAGGAGATCGCCCAGATTGATCCCGCCAGCCTTAAGATCGGCATCCATATCGACGCGCTCAAGAGCCGTCTGAACTAGCATCCGAAAACGGAGATTCAAATACCCATGATTGCAAAGACCATTCGCACCTGTTTTCCGATCGCTGCGGCTGCCGTTTCCGACAAGGCCGAGGAGATCAATAAGCTCAACGTCTTCCCCGTACCCGACGGCGACACCGGCACCAACATGTCGCTCACGCTCGCCTCGGTGACCAAGGAGCTTTCCGCCCTTCCCGCCGATGCCGACATGGAGGCCATCGCCGGCGCCATCACCCACGGTTCCCTGATGGGCGCCCGCGGTAACTCCGGCGTTATTACCTCGCAGATTCTGCGCGGCGTGGCCGAGGGTCTTGTCTCTGCCGACGAGCCTATTACGTCTGCCAACATTGCCTTCGCCTTCCGTCGCGCCGTCAAGGTTGCCTTTCAGGCTGTCCGCAAGCCCATCGAGGGCACGATCCTCACGGTGCTGCGCGATGTCTCGACCAAGGCCGACGAGTGCGAGAAGAAGAAGTTCTCGGCCGAGGATGCGCTCGACGCCATTGTCGTCGAGGCGTACCAGTCCGTCGCCCGCACGCCCGACCTGCTGCCCGTCCTCAAAGAGAACGGCGTGGTCGACTCCGGCGCTTTTGGATTTGCCATTTTCCTCGAGAACTTTGTGGCTGCCGCTCTTGGTCGCAGCACCGTGGTCGAGGATTTCTCCGCTACGTTTGACTCCGCCGGCTCTGCCCGCGATGCCGCTCTTGGTCGTGTTGAGATCGAGGCTAACGACGACTGGGAGGGCTCGGAGTTCCGCTACTGCAACGAGTTCCTCTTTAAGGCCGACGCCCCGTTTGACGAGGACGAGTGCCTTAAGTTCCTGGGTTCCATGGGCGACTGCGAGCTGCTCGTGGGTGCCTACCCCGATTACAAGATCCATGTGCACTCCAACACCCCCAACCTGGTGCTCGAGCACATGCTGCAGCTCGGTCAGATTTACGAGGTCTTTATCCACAACATGGAGATGGAGGCCCACGACCGTACCGCTAAGATTCACGAGGACCAGGAAAAGGCCGCCGAGCCCGCCAAGGCGCTGGGCTTTGTCGCCGTTGCCGCCGGTTCTGGCGAGGCCGACATCCTCAAGTCCCTTGGCGTCGACGTGGTCGTCTCCGGTGGCCAGACTATGAATCCCTCGACCGCCGACCTGCTGGGCGCGGTGGACCAGGTCAACGCGACCTCGGTCATCATCCTGCCCAATAACGGCAACATCCGCATGGCTGCCGAGGCTGCCGCTTCTGCCTGCACCGACAAGAAGGTCGCCGTCGTTCCTACCAAGACCGTTCCGCAGGCGTTCTCCGCGCTGTTCGCGGTCCTGCCCGATTCCGAGCTCGAGGACGCCGTCGCCGCCATGGTCGACGCCATCAGCGAGGTCCGCGATGGCGAGGTCACCCGCGCCGTGCGCGATTCCAGTGCCTCTGACGGCTCTCCGATTCACTCCGGTGACGTCATGGGTATCATCGCCGGCTCCATCGACGTGGTCGGCTCTGACGTGAAGCAGGTCACGCTCGACTGCATCAACCGCATGCAGGAGGAAGAGGAGGGTGACGCGCTGACGATTCTGGCCGGCGAGGAGCTGTCCGATGAGGCCTTCCAGGAGATCGTCGACGCTATCGAGGAGGCTCAGCCCGACTTGGAGATCGACGCCCATCGTGGCGAGCAGCCGCTCTATCCCGTGATCTTCTCGATCGAGTAGGCAACTGCCCATGTCCGAGCTGTGCTCCGTGCCGCGCGTCTCGGAGCGCTTTGCCCAGAGCAATGCGCTCGACGAGGATATCGCGCGACTCAAATATGTTTCGGGTAAACGTGAGGAGGCCCTTCGCCGTCTGGGAATTCGGACGGTGGGGGACCTCCTTCTCCATATCCCTCATCGATACCTCGACTTTACCCGTTCTTGGTCTATCGAGATGGCGCCCATCGGTACCGTGTGCACGATTGTTGCCACGGTCGATCGTATCGTCCAAAAACAGCCCCGCCCGCGTATGCAGGTGACCGAGGTCTCGCTGGTGGATAAGACGGGTGTGCTGCAGGTCGCCTTTTTCCGCCAGCCCTGGATTGCCCAGCAGCTTAAGCAGGGCGACCGCCTGGCCGTGATGGGCAAGGTCGAGTTTGCCTACGGTTTTAAGCAGATGGCCTCGCCGCACTTTGAAAAGCTCGAGGAAGGGCGTGCCGCAGGCACCATCCTGCCGGTCCATTACGTGAGTGATGGCGTGAGCCAGGCGTGGATGCGCCGCATTGTAAGCGGCGCGCTCGAGGTCGTCGGCAATCCCTTCGACCCGATTCCCGCACGCTTGCGCGTCAAGCGTCGCTTGATGAGCAATGCCCGCGCGCTTCGATCGATCCACTTTCCATCGAGTATGGCCGAGCGCGATATCGCGCGCGCACGGCTTGCCTACGAGGAGTGCCTCTACCTGCAGCTAGCGCTGCGCCTGCGCAACGACGGTGGCCTGGTCGATGTGGTGCCCTATGCCCACACCGCGGGCGAGCACCTGGCCGTGCTCAAGCAAGCCCTGCCGTTTTCGCTGAGCGACGAGCAGGAGGCCGCGTTCCAAGATATCCTGCACGATATGTGCGATGGCGGGCGCGTGATGAACCGTCTGCTGCTGGGCGATGTCGGTACCGGTAAGACCGCCGTTGCCGCCTGCGCGCTGGCTGTGGCTGCCGATAGCGGCACGCAGGCCTGCGTTATGGCGCCCACGGGCGTGCTGGCGCGCCAATATGCCGATAAGACCGGCCCTCTGCTCTCGCAGACCGGCATGTCCTGGGCGCTTCTGACGGGTGCCACTCCGGCGGCCGAGCGCGAGCGGATCCATGAGCAGCTGCAGTCCGGCGAGCTCGATGTCCTCTTTGGCACCCATGCTGTTCTTTCCGAAGACGTGAACTTTAAGCACTTGTCGCTTGTTGTCATCGACGAACAGCACCGCTTTGGCGTAGGCCAACGCAACGCACTACGCGCGAAGGGCCCCGGTGCCGATCTGCTCGTTATGACGGCAACGCCCATCCCGCGTACGCTGGCGCTTTCGGTCTACGGCGATCTGGACACGAGTATCATCCGCCATCGGCCAGTCCCTGGCGCTGGCGTGACGACACGCGTGCTCACCGAGTCGAGTCGAGACCTCGCCTATGGAGCCATCCGCGAGGCGCATGAAAAGGGTCAGCAGGCCTACGTGATTTGCCCGCTCGTGGAGCCGAGTGACTCGGCCGATGAGCTGGAAGACGTGCCCGGTATTGCCCGCGACGATGAGGGCCGCGTAACCGTCCCCGTGCCGCTGCACGATACGGCAACCGAGCTCGACCGACTGCGTCTGGCGTTGCCGGGGCTTACCATCGAGCGCCTTCACGGCCGCATGCCGGCGGGGGAGAAGGATCGTGTGATCGACGCCTTCAAGCGTGGCGAGATCGACGTGCTCGTCTCCACTACGGTGGTCGAGGTGGGCGTCGACGTGCCTAACGCCACCGTCATGGTCATCGAGAACGGCGAGCGCTTTGGGTTGGCTGCCCTGCACCAGCTGCGCGGTCGCGTGGGCCGTGGCGGCGTGTCGGGCACGTGCCTGGTCATGACGCACTCCAAGGGCAACGGCGGCGCGTCGGCGGCGCAAGATCGTCTGCAATCGCTCGAAAAAACCTCGGATGGCTTTACGCTCGCCCAGATGGACCTGCGTCTGCGCCACGAGGGCGAAATCCTGGGGTACCGCCAGCATGGCGGCGTGACCTTGCGCTTTGTGGACCTGGACGCCGATGAGGACCTTATCGAATGGGCCCATTTGGACGCGGTCGAGCTCTTGCGGTATGCTTGCAACCTTGACTCTGTGGCGACGCGTCCCTTGCGCGACGCGGTCGCCATGCGTTATCGACATATCTTTAAGGAGGTCAGCGGAGGATGAGAATCATCGGCGGCGAATGGCGCGGTCGTAAGATCGAGGAGCCCCGTGGTCGCGATGTCACCCGCCCCACGACTGATCGCGTGCGCGAGGCGTGCGCATCTATGGTCATGTCGGCATTCGATTTCGATTTGGACGAGGTTCGTGTGCTGGACGCTTTTGGCGGCTCCGGTGCCTTAGGGTTAGAGATGCTCTCTCGTGGGGCCCGTTCGCTCACGACGTTTGAGATCGATCGCAACGCCGCGCGGCTCATTACCAAGAATATCGAGTCGCTCTGCCGTGACCGTGCGCGTTGGCGCGTGGTCACGGGCGACATGCTGTCGAGTGCCTCGCGCGGTCGTGTACCGGGCGGCCCCTTTGATCTGGTCCTGCTCGACCCGCCCTATGCTTTTGGTGCCGAGCCGGTCGAGGAACTGCTGCAGGACCTGGCTCAGCAGGGTTTACTTGCGTCTGGCGCTTACGCCCTGTTTGAGCATGCCGCCGCCGATGCGGGCGCGCATCCGGCAGGCTTTGAGACTTTACGTGAGAAGCGCTACGGCATTACCTCGGTCGACCTGCTTCGTTGGGTCGGCGATGACGATGTTGAGGGCGATAGCGCCGGCACCGATGCCGACAACAACGATGCCACGACGTTTCAGGAGGACGCCCATGAATGACACCATCAACCGCGTGATCGTCCCGGGCACCTTCGATCCCATCACGTTTGGCCATATCGATGTGATCCGCCGTGCCCGCCGCATCTTTCCCAGCGTGATCGTCGCTGTTGCCGAGTCGCAAGGTAAAAACGGTGTAGGCACCACGTTTATGCTCGATGAGCGCGTGGCGCTGGCCCGCGAGGCGGTCGGCGATATCGACGGCGTCGAGGTCCTGCCCTTCACTGGCCTGCTGGTCGACTTCGCACGTGAGCAGGGGGCGGGTGCCGTGGTCAAGGGCCTGCGCGCCATGACCGACTTTGAGTATGAGCTGCAGCAGGCCGACCTTAACTATCGCCTGGATAGCGAGCTGGAGTCCATCTTTGTCATGAGTGCGCCGCAGTACGGCTATATCTCGAGCTCGGTCGTTCGCCAGATTGCCTCGCTCGGCAGCGATGTATCGACGTTTGTCCCGTCCAACGTGGTCGAAGCGCTCAAACATCGCTTTTCGTGACGTTTCTTATTGCCTGGTGGCATGTGGTAAAATAGCACGATGATATGTTACCTATGAAAGGAGACCGGATGCCGGGCGAGAATTTTCCTGGCGATAGGATCGTCAGCTTGGTCGATGAGCTCGAAGGGCTGATCGAGGAAGCCAAGCCGCCTTTCGGCAAGAACGCTCAGTTCAAGGTCATCGACGCCGACGTGTTCTTTAACATCCTCGACGAGATCCGCATGAGCTATCCCGAGGAGTGGCAGAAGTCCCGCCGTATCCTTAAGGAGCGCGAGGAGCTTATGGCTTCCGCCGCCGCTCAGGCCGATTCCATCATCGCCGACGCTCAGCAGCAGGCCCTCACCATTGCCGGTGAGCAGGAGATCGTCCGCTTAGCGCAGCAACAGGCCGACGACATCCGCGATCGTGCCCAGCAGTACGAGCGCGAGACGCGTTATGCTGCCGAGGACTACGCAGAGCAGGTCTTTACGCACCTGGAGGAGAACCTCAAGAGCCTGACCGGTACCGTTACCCGTTGCCGTCAGCAGCTCAACGAGGGTGCTGCCCAACAGAATGGTCAGTGGTAATGGCTGAGTTTCCGAGCGTTACCGTCGATCTTTCCGAGCAGCTCGAGTTTCCTGGAGATTCGTATCCGCTGACCGGTAAGGTAGATGTCGCCACCTACACGGTGGGCGAGAAGGAGTACCAGCTACAGGACGGCATCGACTACGACGTTGTCTTTACCAATGCCGGTACCGGTGTCTTGCTCACGGGCATGGTCCGCACGCACGCCACCGGCGAGTGCGACCGTTGCCTGGAGCCCGCCTCGTTTGATATCGCCGGCGAGATCGAGGAGTTCTACCTCTTTGAGGAGCCCGAGGATCCCGAGGCCTACGAGGACGGCTACGAGCTCCTGGGTGAGGACCGTCTCGTCGATCTGGGCGAGCCCATCAATGACGCGGTCGTTATGGACACGCCGTTTGTGGTGCTCTGCAAGCCCGATTGCCGTGGTCTGTGCCCCACATGCGGCTGCAATCTCAACGTCGAGCAATGCGATTGCGCCGCCCAGGCAGAGGCGGAATGGGCCGCTGCCACGGAAAATCCATTTGCAGCATTGAAGAATCTCAAGCTTGATGAGTAAAACTGTGGTAGTATCGCTACTTGCGCGTAATCGCCACACTGGATAGTTCATAAGGAAGGTCACTATGCCCGTACCTAAACAAAAGCAGGGTCGTATCCGCACTCACACCCGTCGTTCCGCCAACATGAAGATCTCGGCTGCGGCTCAGTCCACGTGCCCCCGTTGCGGCGCTGTCAAGCTTCCGCACCACGTGTGCCCCAGCTGCGGTTTCTACAAGGACCGCGAGGTTATCGTTACCGAGTAACGGTATACTCTGGATGCGATGCCGTTCCAAATGGAACCACAATGGCCGGCTCAATGAGTCGGCCATTTTTGTATAAGGAGCATGTATATGAGTAACGTTCGCGTTTGTGTAGACGTTGTGGGCGGAGACGAGAAACCTCAGGTTGTTCTCGATGGTATCGAGGCTGCGCTTGCCGCCGATCCCGATATCGAGGTCTTGGCGGCTGGCCCGGCCGAAATCGTCAATCCCTTTGCAGCTTCCCATGCACGTGTTGAGGCCCTTGAGGCACCTGACGTTATCGCCATGGATGACGATCCCATTCGCGCCGTGATGACCAAGCGTAAGTCGTCGATCGTGCTTTCTTGCCGCGCCATTAAGAAGGGCAACGCGGATGCGTTCTTCTCCGCCGGCTCGACCGGTGCCATGACCGCCGCTGCCACCGCCTACGTGACGCCGTTTAGGTATCAGGCCGAAGGCAAGAAGCAGCCGGTGCGCCCCTGTCTGACCAATGCGCTGCCCAATCGCGCCGGCGGTCTGACGGTGCTGTGCGACATGGGTGCCAACCCCGATGTCGAGGTTGACGATATGGTGCGTTTTGCCCAGATGGGCAGCGCCTATGCCCGCGTCGTCCTGGGCATCGAGCATCCTCGCGTGGGCCTGCTTGCCAACGGCACCGAGGACGAGAAGGGTTCTAACTTTACCAAGGCCTGTTTCCCTGCTATGAAGGCCGCCGTTCCCGGCTTTGTTGGTAACTGCGAGGGCACCGACCTCACCTCAGGCAACTTCGATGTCGTCGTTGCCGATGGTATGTCGGGCAATATTGCGCTCAAGGCCACCGAGGGCGCTGCCAAGTTTTTGCTGCAGGAGCTCAAGGGTGTCTTTATGTCTTCGCTCGGCACCAAGATTGCCGCGCTGCTCATCAAAAAGCAGATGCGCGAGATAAAGGCCAAGCTCTCTGGCGACGCCAAGGGCGGCGCGATTCTTTTGGGCCTGCGCGGCGTGGTCCTGATCGGCCATGGCGCTACCTCGGTCGAGGCTGTTAAAAACGGTACGCTCGCGGCGGCCGAAGCCGTGCGCGCCGGGCTGGTCGAGAATGTCGCCAACTCTATGGACGGTATCGTTTTATAAGAGCGAGTTAGAGCGCTGTTATGTGCTTCGCGGCGCACGTCGTGGGGTAGAATCAGAACCGTGTCTTGGTACCGCCCGGGCGGTACCATTCTTTTGGTATTCATGCACTATGAGAGGAAGCGCTATGGACCGCTCCGAAATCTTCGACAAGATCGCCGAGGTCGCTGCTGACGTTCTGGGCGTCGATGTTGCCGAAATTAGCGAGGAGACCACCTTTGACGACCTCGATGCCAACTCGCTCGAGCGCCTGCAGCTGGTTACGGCTATCGAGGACGAGTTCAACCTCGAGATCGATGACGAGACCCTGCTCTCGCTCAACTCTGTCGCCGACGCCGTCGACGCTATCGAAGCTGCCAAGGAGGCCTAAGTCTTGGCTTTATCCGACCGACTTACGCGCGCCCAGGAAATCCTGGGCCACGAGTTCAACAATAAGGTGCTGCTGCGCGCGGCGCTTACGCATCCCTCGGCAGTCGAGGGCCAGCCGGTTTCTGCCAGCTATGAGCGCCTTGAGTTCTTGGGCGATTCCATTTTGGGCGCTGTGGTCGCACGCTCCCTGTTTGAGTCCTATCCGGAGTTTGACGAGGGCAAGCTCACGCGCTTGAAGGTGTCGCTTGTCTCGGGCGCTACGCTGTCCGAGGTTTCTCACGAGCTGGGCATCGACGACATCATCATCTTTGGTGCCTCCGAGACCGGTACCGGTGCGCGCGGCCTGCATTCAGCCCTCGAGAACGTCTACGAGTCGCTCGTGGGAGCGCTGTACCTGGATGCCGGCTGGGATGCCGCGGCGGAGTTCATTCACCGTACGCTTAAGCCGCATTTGGCTTCCGAGCGTGCCGAGCATCCTGCGAACCCCAAGTCGTTTTTGCAGGAGTGTGTGCAAGCCGACGGTCACGAGCCCCCGGCGTACAAGCTCGTTGGCTCTGAGGGCCCGGCGCATGCGCCCACCTTTACCGCCGTGGTTTTGATCGATGGTATTCGTCAGGGTCGCGGCTCCGGCTCCTCAAAGAAGGAAGCCGAGGGAGCCGCCGCGCTCGAAGCGCTCGACCGCATGGGTTACACCACCAACGGCGTGATTCTGAATAAGAAGCACGTGTAAGCGAGGAACCGTGTATCTCAAGTCCCTCACGCTCAAAGGGTTCAAGTCGTTTGCCGACCGTGCCCATATGACGTTTGAGCCGGGCCTGACCGTCATCGTCGGTCCAAACGGCTCGGGAAAATCGAACATCTCCGACTCCATCCTGTGGGTCCTGGGCGAGCAGAGCGCCAAGCAGCTGCGCGGCCAGGCCATGGAGGATGTCATCTTCTCGGGCTCGTCAGCGCGCAAGCCTGTGGGTGTCGCCGAGGTCACGCTGGTGCTCGATAACTCGGACCATATGTTGCCTGTCGATTTTGACGAGGTCGCCATTACCCGTCGCATGTATCGCTCGGGCGAAAGCGAGTACCTCATCAACTCGAGTCCGTGCCGCCTGATGGACATTCAGGACATCCTGCACGATTCGGGCCTGGGCAAGGATACGCATTCCATCATCAGCCAGGGCAAGCTCGACGCCATTTTGCAGAGCCGCCCCGAGGAGCGCCGCGCCCTTATCGAGGAGGCCGCCGGCATTTCCAAGCACAAGCGCCGCAAGGAGCGTGCGCTCAAAAAGATTAAGTCGATGGACGAGCACCTGACGCGTGCTCGCGACATCAATAAGGAAATCGCCCGTCAGCTGCGACCGTTGGAGCGTCAGGTCGATCGCGCGCGCAAGTACAAAGAGCTGTCCTCGCGCGCGAACGAGCTTACGCAGATGCTAGCCGTCGATGAGCTGCGTTCGCTGCAGTCGCAGTGGAACGACCTGGAGAGCCGCTCCAAGGAGGGCGCGGCCGAGCTGGAGCTTGCGCAGTACCGCATGGGCGAAAAGGAGCGTGAGCTCGAGAAGCTCCAGGTTATGCTCGAGGAAAAGGGCCTGTTTGTGGGCGATCTGGGCGAGCAGCGCCGTCATATGCAAGATGTGGTCGGTCGCATTAACTCCGACATGCGCCTGCTCGAGGAAAAGGGCCACAACATGGTGTCACGCCTGTCTGACATGCGCGGGCAGATTTCGAGCTCCGAGCATCAGCGACGTCGCGTGGTCGAGGAGCTTGAGGACGCGCGTGCGCAGCTTGAGGAAGTGACCGGTGCGCACATGCAGGCCCAGGAGGACGTTGACGCCGCTGGCCCTGCCGCCGCCGAGCTCCACGAGCGGCGCGTGGCGCTCGACAATCAGATATCGCAGCTTACGCGTGAGCAACGCGATGTGCAGCGCGTGACCGACAACGCCGCGCTCGAGCTCGCCAAGGTGAAGGACTCGCTGAGCAATGCCGAGGTCGAGGACAACATGTATGCCTCGCGCCTGGAGCAGATCGACGAGCAGCTCGAGGAGGTCATGGCTTCGCTCGAGAGCCGTCGCGACCGCGCCGAGGAGCTTGAGGGCGCTCTTGAGGAAGCGCGCCAGGCTCAGGTCGATGCGCGTGAGGCCACCGAGACGGCACGCGCGGCCCTGAAGGACCTGCGTGCCCGTGAGAGCGAGGCACGCAACAAGTTATCCGAGGTGCGCTCGGAGCTTGCCAGCCAAAAGAAACTCGATGCCCGCATGGCCGACAGCTCGCCGCTCGTGAGCCGTCTGGTGGGTGCGCTGGGCGACGATGTCTTGGGTCGTCTGGGCGACGTGCTGGAGGCCCCGCGCGAGCTTGAGGGCCTGGTTGAGCAATTGCTCGCCGGCGATATCGATGCGCTGCTGTTTGATGACGCCGCCACGCTTGAGCGTGCCGGTCGTGCGGCTCTGGACCAAAAGAAGGCCTCGGGCGAGGCACTGCTGGTGGCGCGCGGCGTGAGCGGCTCTACCGCCGCTGAGGGCGCCTCCGGTACCCGTCTGGTTGATCGTCTGTCCGTGCGCGCAGGCTACGGTCCCGTCGTCGAGGCGCTGCTCGGCGGCTATTACGTCGTTGACGATCTTGCTGCCGCGCTGTCGGCGCCGGTCGTTGAAGGCGTGACTTACGTGACCCCCGATGGCGCCCGCGTCGCCTGCGGCGGCCTGGTGCGCGTGGGGCTTGATGCCGGCGAGGCTTTGGGTGCCTTGGAGCGCAAGCGCCGCATCCGTGAGCTCGAGGGCCTGGAACCCGATCTGGCTGCCATCTTTGAGCATGCTTCGGACCAAGTCGTCGAGGCCAACGTTGCCGTCGAGGAGGCCCGTGCCGCCGAGGGCGATGCCGCCGGTGAGATCGCCCGTCTTGAGGGCGAGCGCCGCTCGCTGCTCTCCGAGATCGGCCGCTTGGAGCAAAGCGCCAACAATGCCGAGGTCGAGCGCGTGCGCATCTCCAAGCGCCGCGTGCAGGCTGCCGAGGCCGTTCGTGCCGCGCGCCCGCGCGTTGACGAGCTCACCCGTTCGCGTGACGAGGCGCGTGCACAGGCAAGCGACCTGGGTCTCCAGATTGCCGAGGCCAACGATGAGCTCGATCGCGTTCGCCGTGACGATTCCGAGGCCGCCGGTAAGCTCGCCGATGCCAAGGTGCGCCTGGCCCAGACGAGCGAGCGCCTGCGTTCGCTGAAGGGCCGCGTGCCCGACCTTGAGCAACGTCTTGAGGGCATCGACCGTCGTATCCGCGGAACACGCCAGGCTTCGCGCTCGCTCGAGCTGCTGCGCCTGCGCGTCGACCCCATGCACGAACGCTATTCTGCCCTGTTGGAACGCGCATCGGATTGGGCAGCGCGCCTGCGTGACCAGGCCTCTCTGGAAGAGGCGGACTCCGCTTCGCTCAAGAAGACCATCGAGGATGCCAAGGCGGAGGTTGCCCGTGCCAAGGAGCGGGTTGATGCCGCCACGGCGACGCAAAATGAGTTCAAGGTTGCGCGCGGCAAGCTCGAGGTTCAGGTCGAGGCGGCCATCAAGGCCATTACCGCCGATGGCACCACGGTACTCGAGGAAGCGCTCATGCTTCCTGCTCCCACGGACCGCGATGCCGCCGAGCGCGAACTCAACCAGCTTGTGCGCCAGATCAACAACCTTGGTCCCGTTAACCAAGTTGCCATGGAGGAGTACGAGCAGCTTAAGCGCCGCGCCGACTACATCGAGGAACAGCTGGCCGATCTGGAGAGCGCGCGCAAGGCGCTCACCAAGATCACGGTGGCCATTGATCGTAAGATGCGCAAGGCGTTCCTGGTGACGTTTGAGAAGGTCGACGCGAATTTCCGCGAGATTTTTGCCATGCTCTTCCCGGGTGGTCAGGCTCATCTGGAGATGACCGATCCCGAGCATCCGGCCGAGACGGGCATTGAGGTCGTGGCACAGCCGCGCGGCAAGCGCATCACCAAGATGATGCTCATGTCGGGCGGCGAGAAGAGTCTGACGGCGCTCGCCCTGCTCTTTGCCGTGTACCGTACGCGCACGGTGCCGTTCTATGTGCTGGACGAGGTTGAGGCGGCGCTCGACGACGCCAACCTGTCCAAGCTCATCGGCGCCCTCGATGTGTTGCGTTCCGATACGCAGCTCTTGGTCATTTCGCATCAGCGCCGTACTATGGAGGACGCTGACGTCCTCTATGGCGTCTCGATGCAAGCCGACGGCGTCAGTCGCGTCGTCTCGCAAAAACTCGATCGCGAAACCGGAAAGGTCGTGAATGCATAATGGGATTCTTTGACGCTCTCTCGCGCGGACTTGAGCGCAGCCGCGAGGCACTCAACGAGGTCTTCTACTTTGGCGGCGAGGTCGACGAGGACTTTTGGGAGGACCTTGAGGACACCCTCGTTATGGGTGACATGGGCGCCGAGGTCGCCATCAAGGTCTCCGATGACCTGCGCGATGCCGCGGCCAAGAAGAACCTCAAGACCGCCCCGCAACTCCGTCGCGCCCTGGCCGAGCAGCTCGAGCAGCACTTTGTGCCCATCGAGCGCGATCCGTTCTCCGATACGCCGAGCTGCGTGCTGTTTGTGGGCATTAACGGTGCCGGCAAGACCACGACGGTTGGCAAGATTGCGAGCGCCATGGCCGCCCGCGGCAAGAACGTGGTGATCGGTTCGGCCGACACCTTCCGCGCCGCCGCCATCGAGCAGCTCGATGTGTGGGGCCAGCGCGCCGGCGTCCCCGTCATCAAGCGCGATCGCGGCTCCGATCCGGCAAGTGTTTGCTACGACGTGCTCGACGAGGCCGACAAGCGCGGCAGCGACCTTGTGCTCATCGATACCGCCGGTCGTCTGCACACGAGCCCCGAGCTCATGCGCGAGCTTGCCAAGGTGGTCAATGTGACCCGTAAGCGCGCCGCCAATATGGCCGCCGGCCCCATGCCCGTCTATGTCGTGCTCGTGATCGATGCCGCAACGGGCCAAAACGGCCTCAACCAGGCGCTCGAGTTTAACGAGGCGCTTGGCCTGGACGGTATTATCATGACAAAGCTCGACGGCACGGCAAAGGGCGGTATCGCCATGGCCGTGGCCGAGAAGCTCAAGCTCCCGATCCTGCGCGTGGGCGTGGGCGAGCAGGTCGATGACCTTCAGGAGTTCAATGCCAAAGATTTCTGCCGCGCCCTGGTGGGCGAGTCCAATTAAGGAGTGACTAGTGTTTGATTCTCTGAGCGATCGCCTCAACGACACATTTGACCGCCTGCGCGGCAAGGGTAAACTGACCGAGGCCGATATCACCTCGGCCATGCGCGACATTCGCATGGCGCTGCTCGAGGCCGACGTCAACTTTAAGGTCGTCAAGGAGTTTGTCGCCAAGACCAAGGAGCGCTGCATGACCGCCGAGGTCATGGAGTCGCTGTCGCCGGCGCAAAACGTCGTCAAGATTGTGCTCGACGAGCTCACTGAGATGCTCGGCTCCACCGAGAGCAAGCTCGTCTTTAGCAACCGTATTCCCAACGTCATCATGCTCGTGGGCCTCCAGGGCTCCGGTAAGACCACGGCGGCCGTAAAGCTGGCCTACCTGCTCAAGAAGCAGGGCCGCTCGCCGCTGCTCGCCGCGTGCGACGTCTACCGTCCCGCTGCTGCCGACCAGCTTGCCACGCTCGGTGGCGAGATCGGCGTTCCGGTCTTCCGCGGTGACGGCGAGCACCCGGTCGATATCGCCAAGGGCGCCATCCAGGAGGCTGTCGACCACCTGCGCGACGTGGTCATTGTCGATACCGCCGGTCGTCTGCAGATCGACGAGCAGATGATGCAGGAGGCCGTGGACATCAAGAAGGCCGTCAAGCCCGATCAGGTGCTGATGGTCGTCGATGCCATGACCGGCCAGGATATTGTTAACGTCGTCTCGACCTTCGCCGAGTGCACCGACTTTGACGGCGTGATCATCTCCAAGCTCGACGGCGACGCCCGTGGTGGCGGCGCGCTTTCCGTGCGCCAGGTGACCGGCAAGCCCATCAAGTTCGTGAGCATGGGCGAGAAGCCCGATTCGCTGGAGCCGTTCTATCCCGACCGTATGGCCAAGCGAATCTTGGGCATGGGCGATGTTGTCGGCATCATCGAGAAGGCCCAGGAGGCCGCCGATGCCGAGCAGCTCGAGGCCGCCGAGCGCATGCTGCGCGAAGGCTTTACCATGAACGATATGCTCGACCAGATGAAGGCCGTCAAGAAGATGGGCGGCATGAAGGGCATTCTGGGTATGCTTCCCGGTGGCCAGCGCGCGCTCAACCAGATGGGCGGCAACCTGGACGAGGGCATCTTCGACAAGAACGAAGCCATCATCATGTCGATGACCAAGGAGGAGCGCCTGCGTCCCTCCATCATCAACGGCCAGCGCCGCGCCCGCATCGCCAAGGGCGCCGGCGTGACCCCCACCGAGGTCAATAGCCTTATGAAGCAGTGGGGCGAGATGAATAAGATGATGGGCCGCATGCGCACGATGGCCAATCAGGCACAGGCCGGCGGCAAAAAGGGCAAAAAGGGCAAGAAGGGTAAAAAGATGCGCATGCCCAATATTCCCGGTCTGGATGCCATGGGTCTGGGCGGCATGGGCGGCCTGGGTACGGGCGGTCCCAAGTCCGATATGGACCTGCTGCGCCAGATGGAAGCGCAGATGCGTAATAAGAAGTAACGACTAGTTGAGTCGTGTATGGCGAAGGCCGCCTGGATGGTATTCCAGGCGGCCTTCGCCGGTATTTCGCTGGTTGTCGCACGCGTGGAAGTGCGTTCTCGACGAGGTGCTTGCCGCTAGTGACAGCCGCAGCCTTCGTGCCCGTCATGGTCGTGGTGACCGTTGCAGCCACAGGACTCGCCATGCTCATGGGAATGCTCGTGGTCGTGACCGTGGCAGCCGCAGGTGGCCTCGCCGTTCTGTGCGAGCGTGCCGGCGATAAGGGCCTCGACGCACGCATCGCAGCTGCCCTGGGCTCCCGCATAGACGGTGATACCGGCTTGGGCAAGCGCGTTGATAGCGCCACCGCCGATGCCGCCGCAGATGAGTGTGTCCACGTCGCCATTGGCGAGCAGACCCGCCAGCGCGCCGTGACCGGTGCCGCCGGTGCCCACGACCTGCTCGTTGAGCACCTTGCCGTCCTGGATGTCATAGATCTTGAACTGCTCGCTGCGGCCAAAGTGCATAAAGATGTTGCCGTTGTCGTACGTCGTTGCCACCCTCATGGTGTCGACCTCCTTTGCTGGCCATACGGCCGTCGTTGTGGTGATGGGGGAGTACGCGATATTGCCGTCCTTGATACTCAGCGCGCGCCCGTTGACCAGCGCGTTTGCCACCTTGCGATGTGCGCGGCTGCAGATTGCCGCCACCGTGGCGCGGGCAATGCCCATGTGCTGGGCGACTGCCTCTTGGTTAAGGCCTTCCAAGTCGCACAGGCGTAGCGCCTCGAGCTCGTCGACTGTCATATCGATGGCGTCTCCGCTCACCAGGCCATCGGGGGTAAAACCGCGATATTCGGGGATGATCCCAACACGGCGCAATTTTTCGCGTCTTCCTGCCATGCGCACTCCTTATCTGACATATGTCAACAATAGAATAGCGAACGTGCCGATTTGCGCAAGGAATTTCCGTCATATGTCAGAAAATGAGGGCTTATGTTTGGGCTGTGGGGCCGCGTGCGCCTGGGCTACAATAAATCTCGCTTGTAGGCGACTGACAGGAGGGTCAATGAGCAAGGCTGATCAACAGTTTGTAACCATGTGCCGCGATATCTTGGACCATGGCACCACCACCGAGGGCCAAAAGGTCCGCCCGGTGTGGGAGGACGGCACCCCTGCCTATACCATTAAAAACTTTGGCGTCACGGCGCGCTACGACCTGCGCGAAGAGTTCCCTGCGCTCACCCTGCGCCGCACGGCTCTTAAGTCTGCGATGGACGAGATCCTGTGGATCTATCAAAAGAAGTCTAATAACGTCCACGATCTTAATAGCCATATTTGGGACGAGTGGGCCGACGAGACTGGCTCCATCGGCAAGGCCTACGGGTACCAAATTGGCCAGAAAAGCCATTATGCCGAGGGCGATTTCGACCAGATGGACCGCGTGCTGTACGACCTCAAGAACACGCCGTATAGCCGTCGCATTATGACGAATACCTATGTGTTCAGCGACTTGTCCGAGATGCACCTGTATCCGTGCGCGTACAGCGTGACGTATAACGTGACGCAGCGTCCGCAGGACGACAAGCCAACGCTCAATATGATTCTCAACCAGCGCAGCCAGGACATTTTGGCCGCGAACAACTGGAATGTGTGCCAGTACGCCATCTTGCTGATGATGGTCGCACAGTCGGTCGATATGATTCCGGGTGAGCTGCTGCATGTGATTGCCGATGCCCACATTTACGACCGCCACGTCGATATCGTCCGTGAGCTTATCGAGCGCCCGCAGTTTGCGGCGCCCAAGGTAACGCTGAACCCCGACGTGCACGATTTCTATGCGTTTACGACCGATGACCTGATCGTGGAGGGCTACGAGCACGGTCCGCAGGTCAAGAACATCCCCATTGCGGTGTAGGTGGCACTCATGACGTGTAAGCTTTCTGCCATTGTCGCCGTGTGTGACGACTGGGGCATTGGGTGCGAGGGCGACATGGTAGTGTCCAATCGCGCCGACATGCGCCATTTTGTTGCGTGCACCAAAGGTTGCCCGGTTATTATGGGGCGTAAGACCCTGCTGAGTTTTCCCGGCGGGCGTCCTCTCAAGAACCGCCGCAATATCGTGCTTACGCGCGATATGGGCTTTTCCCGCGAGGGCGTCGACGTGGTGCATAGCATCGACGAGGCGCTCGCCGCGGTTGCCGATGAGCCCGTTGCCTGGGTGATCGGTGGCGGCGATGTCTATCGGCAGTTTTTGCCGTATTGCGTCGAGGCCGAGGTCACGCATAACCACTGCGTCCATGTTGTGGATACGTACTTTCCCGATTTGGAAGCCGATCCTGCGTGGAAGATTGCGCAGCGTAGCGGGGTCGCGACGATTGCCGCCGGTGAGGGTGACGAGGGCGTCGATTATGAGTTCGTGACGTATCGTCGCGTTGAGGCGTAAATCGTCTGGTGTGAACGGTATCATCGGGTTGATTGAATGCATGGGGCGGCGCTTAGCGTCGCCTCGTTTGGTATAGATGTGCTGTAAAGAAAGGTGCGGGCTGGCTGCTATGACTGATGCCGTTGAGGTTCTGCGAATCGATTCGCTCGAGGACGACCGGCTCGATGCCTACGTGCGCCTGACCGAGCGCGAGCTGCGCTGCGTGTTGGAGCCGCAAAAGGGCATCTTTATCGCCGAGAGCGCCAAGGTTATCGAGCGCGCGGTGCGTGCCGGATACGAGCCGGTGAGCTTTCTTTTGGGCGAACGCTGGCTCGACCAGATGATGCCGCTGTTTGAGCGCCTGGTTGTGCGCGAGGGCGCGGGTCCTGTTCCTGTGTTCGTCGCCTCAATGGAGCTCATGGAGCAGTTGACGGGCTTTAACGTGACGCGCGGTGCGCTTGCGGCGTTTCGTCGCCCGCGTCAGATTCCGGTTGATGAGTTCTTGGGCGGCGTCGTCGAGGCGGCGGGGGAGCGTCCGGTGTGCGTGTGCGTGCTCGAGGGTATTGTCGACCACACCAATGTTGGCGCGATTTTCCGCTCGGCTGCCGCATTGAACGTTGACGGTATTTTGGTCAGCCCGACGTGCTGCGACCCGCTGTACCGTCGCTCGGCCCGCGTGAGCATGGGCACCGTGTTTCAGGTGCCGTGGACGCGCATTGGCAGCGAGGCTCGTGTGTGGCCGCATGATGGTTTGAGCGCGCTGCACGATGCCGGTTTTTCGTGTGCCGCTATGGCGTTGACGGACGATTCCGTTTCGCTTGATGATCCTGTGCTTCAGAAGATTGATCGCTTGGCGATTTTTATGGGCACCGAGGGTGCTGGCTTGGGCGCCAAGACCATTGCCGGCTGTGACCACGCGGTGCGTATTCCGATGGCGCACGGGGTCGATTCGCTCAACGTGGCCGCGGCGAGCGCCGTCGCCTTTTGGCAGCTATGCCCGCACGTGAGCAATGAGTATCACTACCAGCCGGGTTTGTATCACTAGGCAGTTATTCCGCACCGTGCTCTAATTCGGGGTGTTTCGGTCGTCGCCAGTCGGTGCTAAGCTGGTTTTGGCTTTGGTTTTAAATTGCTGTTTTGCTGTATGACGTATGCGTGTGGGGAGGGCGTGTGGCTAAGAAATCTACGGCTATCGATGTAACGCAAGGAGTCATTTGGCAGCAATTGCTGTCGCTGTGCGTTCCCATCTTTTTTAGTTCGTTTTTTCAGCAGGCCTACACGCTTATCGGTACGTATATCGTTGGCCAGTTTGGCGGCAAGCTTGCGCTGGGTGGCATTCAAGCCACGATGGTGCTCACCGAGCTCTGCATTGGCTTTTGCGTTGGCGTCGGCGCCGGCTGCGCGGTCATTACCGGTCAGTATTTTGGCCAGCACGATGATGAGCGACTGAGTCGTTCGGTCCATACAGCCATGACGCTCGCACTGGTGGGCGGTATCGTTTTCTCGATTCTTGGCATAGTGTTCGTTGAGCCCATGCTGGTGCTTATGAACACGCCGCATGAATTATTGGCCGAGGGCGTGGCCTATGCTCGCTGTTATTTTGCCGCGATGGTTGCCGCACTGCTGCTTAATATGGGAACCGCACTGCTGCGTGCCGTGGGCGACACGCGCGGGCCCGCCGTGATCATTGCCTCTGGCTGCCTGGTTAACGTGGTGCTGGATATCATCTTTGTCGCTGTGTTGCATATGGAGGCGCTGGGCTGCGGCATCGCAGTGGCTCTGACCATTTGCTCCAATGCAACGATGATCGTGTTGCGCATGATGCGCGCTCCGGGTGCATGGCGTCTTTCGCTGTCTAAGCTCGGCATCGATCGCGGTATTTGCAAGAGTATGATCTCGTGTGGTCTGCCACTCGGTTTTCAATCGGCTGCCTATTCGATCTCGAACGTTCTGATCCAGGTGTCGGTTAATTCGTTTGGCGCCGATGTCACGACTGCTTGGGGTCTATCTGGGCGCCTGGATGGCATTATCTGGATGGTGACCGAGGCGCTCGGCGTATCGATCACTACGTTCTCGGCGCAGAACTTTGGCGCGCGCAATTACGAGCGCATGCGCAAGGGATATCACACGTCGCTCGTGCTTTCGTTTATGCTCATTGGTGGCCTGTCTGCCGTGCTCCTGGTGTTTTCGGGTCCGCTGTCGCGTTTGTTTGTCGACGATGCTTCGATTTCGGCGTACACCACGACGATCCTTCATTTTATCGCGCCGTTCTACGCGATTTTCTCGATTATCGAGAACGCATCGGGCTCCATTCGCGGCGCCGGCGTGAGTTTGCAGCCTATGATGCTCACCATCTTTGGCACCGTTGTCTTGAGGGTGATCTGGGTGTTTGCGATTATGCCGTTCGATCCGTCTCTTGAGCACCTGCTGTTGGTTTACCCCGTAACCTGGCTCATCACGGCCACGATGTTCACCATTTACCACCACAGCGGCAACTGGCTCGGCCGCGCCACCGCCAAATGATCCCTTGGGGGCGGAGGAAAACGGATCATTGCTCTCCGTCGTGATGTCGATGATCCGTTTTCCTCCGTCCCCTTTGGATCAATTAGTATTCGATGCCTTGGCGGGCTAGGAGGCCTTCGTCGAAGTAATGTTTGATGGGGCGCATTTCTGTGACCAGGTCGGCGAGGTCGGCCAGCGGCAGCAGCCCGCGGCCGGTTAGCACGAGCTCCGTGGTGGCGGGCTTTATCGCAATCAGTTCCTCGACATCCTCTCGCGCCCCAACGCAGCCGTCGTCTTGCCCTTGCCGTCGCCCGTATAGATTTGAACCTTGCCGACTTCCAGTGATGCCATCTCTGTCCTTTCGTGCCCAGCGTCGGTTTATCGCCGTTCGGGTTGGGTATTCTAGAAAGCATTATCAACCCCAGTAGATGGAGTTCAAACAGATGGAGATGGATGACAACAAACGTAGACGGAATATGATCCTCTACGTGCTCATCGCCTTCGTCGTCTACCTCGTGCTCTCGACCGTTCTGTTCCCCAACATCGGTCACACGCAGCAGATTACGAAGACCGATTACTCGACGTTTGTCAAAGCGCTCGATAATAAGAGTGTCGACAAGGTCGAGTACAACACGGACGATTACTCGATTTATTACACCAAGAAGGGCGAGGACGAGAACATCGCCTATAAGACGACCGGTGTGCCGAATGACGCGGGCTTTACCGATCGCGTGCTTGAATCTGGCGCCTCGCTTGAGTCGGTCGTTCCCGACAAGAACTCGGGTCTGATGACCTACTACCTGCTCACCCTTATTCTTCCCATGGCGATTTTCTTCCTGATCGGCTGGTGGCTCAACCGCCGCATGAAGAAGGCTATGGGTGATGACGGTCCGTCGATGAACTTTGGCGGCGGCGGTTTTGGCGGCGGCGGACTGGGCAAGTCCGGCGCGCGCGTGATCGCCTCCAAGGACGTGGGCGTGACCTTTAAGGACGTTGCCGGCCAGGAAGAGGCCAAGGAATCCCTTAAGGAGGTCGTCGACTTTCTGGAGAAGCCGCAGCGCTACGAGGAGATCGGCGCCAAGCTGCCGCGTGGTGCTCTTCTTGTCGGCCCTCCGGGTACCGGTAAGACCCTGCTCGCTAAGGCCGTTGCTGGCGAGGCGGGTGTTCCGTTCTTTAGCATTTCGGGTTCTGAGTTCGTCGAGATGTTCGTCGGCCGCGGCGCCGCCAAGGTGCGCGACCTGTTTAAGCAGGCCAAGGAAAAGGCCCCGTGCATTGTGTTTATCGACGAGATCGATACCATCGGCAAAAAGCGTGACGGCGGCGGCTTTAGCGGCAACGACGAGCGCGAGCAGACGCTCAACCAGCTGCTGACCGAGATGGACGGCTTCGATAACCACAAGGGTATTGTCGTTCTCGCTGCTACCAATCGCCCTGACAGCCTTGACCCGGCCCTGTTGCGCCCCGGTCGTTTTGATCGCCGTATCCCCGTTGAGCTGCCCGACCTGACCGGCCGCAAGAACATCCTCGAGCTGCATGCCAAGAGCGTCAAGACGCAGCCGCCGATCGACCTGACTGCGATTGCCCGCGCCACGCCCGGTGCCTCGGGTGCCGACTTGGCTAACATCATCAACGAGGGCGCCCTGCGCGCCGTCCGCGAGGGTCGCAAACGCGCCACGCAGGACGACTTTGAGGAGTCGGTGGAGGTTGTCATCGCCGGCCAGCAGCGTAAGTCCACGGTGCTTTCCGACCACGAGAAGCAGGTCGTTTCCTACCACGAGATCGGCCATGCCATCGTCGCTGCCCGCCAAAAGGGTTCCGCGCCGGTTACCAAGATCACCATCGTGCCGCGCACGAGCGGTGCTCTTGGCTATACCATGCAGGTCGAGGAGGACGAGCGCTTCCTGACGACACGCCAGGAGGTCTTGGACAAGCTCGCCGTCTACTGCGGCGGCCGTGCGGCCGAGGAGCTCATCTTTGGCGAGATGACGACCGGTGCCGCCAACGATATCGAGCAGGCCACCAAGCTCGCCCGCAATATGGTGACTCGCTTTGGTATGTCCGACGAGTTTGGCATGATGGCGCTCGGTACCGTGCAGAACGCGTATCTCAACCAGGACACGTCGCTCACCTGCGCCCCCGGTACGGCCGAGCGTGTGGACGCGATTGTCGCTAAGCTGATCGAGGACGCGCACGATCGCGCTCTGCAGATCCTCAAGGAGAACAAGTTCAAGCTCCATGAGCTGGCTCGTTATCTGTACAAGAAGGAGACCATCACGGGCGAGGAGTTCATGAACCTCCTCACGCGTGAGAATCCGCTGATGCCCAAGCAGCAGTAAAGCCGCGGCCGAGCCAGTAAACGCCGACGCCCCATTTGAGCAGCTTTCTCAAATGGGGCGTTTTGCTTGAGAGGGATGGAAATGAAGATCGTGGTGAGCGCCTGCTTGATGGGCGAGAGCTGCAAGTATAACGGGCTCGACAACTACCATCGCGAGTTGGTCGAGGCCTGCGAGCGTACAGGGACCGAGGTCCTCTTGGTGTGCCCTGAGGTCTTTGGGGACCTGCCCACGCCGCGCAAGCCGTCCGAGATTGTGAACGGAGAGGTTCGTACCTGCGAAGGCATCTCGGTCGATCGCGAATTTCGCCTGGGTGCCCAACGGGCGCTCGATATGTGCGAGCAGGCGGGCGGGCCGGAAGAGATCGCCGCGTGCATCCTGCAGGACCGTAGTCCCTCGTGCGGCGCGGGTCGCATCTACGACGGAACATTCAGCGGCACCCTTACGGCGGGCAACGGCGTCTTCGTTGATTTACTGCTCCGCCACGGTTATCGCGTGATCCCGGCTAGCGAGTTCGACCCCAGCATGCTGGAGCAATAAAAAACCACCACAAAGGTGCTGCTCCCTTGTGGTGGTTTTGGGTTAGGCCTAGAGCGTGCGGCCGTAGGCGTTGGCGGCCTTGATGGCGGCGGCGAACTTCTCGTCGGTGAAGGGCTCCGGGTTGCCTTGCTTCCACTCGTTGGTGGCGTGCGCGTACTCGCACAGGGCCGGGATATCGGACTCGGAAAGCCCGACCTGCTCAAGCGTCACGGGCAGGCCCATCTGCTTGTTAAAGGCCGCGTAGCGCTCAAGGTTCTCGGTATCGCCCGTATAGGCGAACAGCACGAGCACGCCCAGGCTCACGACTTCGCCGTGCAGGTAGGTGCCCTCGCGCGGAATGCTGCATGTGGCGTTGTAGAATGCGTGCGCCACGCTCGAGTTGTAGTAGTAATCGTTCTGGTTCGTCAGGTTCGAGACATAGCCCGTATTGACCACGATATCGAGCGCGATCTGCTTGACGGCCTCGCTCGACAGGTCCTGGCGCACGTCCTCAAGACCCTGGACGCCATAGGTAAACAGCGGCTCGGAGCAGGTGTGGGCAAGCGCCAGGCCAAGACCGGCGGTGTGCTCCAAATTACCGGCGCTCGTTGCGTACTCGACCTCGGCCTGCTTGGACAGGGCATCGCCCACGCCGGCCCAGAAGTACTCCGCCGGAGCCTCGGCGATGATCTTGGGGTTGATGAAGATGTGCGCCGGTCGGTTGGGGTACGAATAGCCCTCGAGCGAGCCGTCGTCGTTGTACACGACGGCAATGGCGGTCGCGGCGGAGCAGTTGGAACAGATCGTCGGGACAGTGAAGACGATCTTCTTGAGCTCGATGGCCGCCGTCTTGACGGTGTCGAGCGCCTTGCCGCCGCCGCAGGCGATAAGAACATCAGCCTCCTGGCAGGCAGGGGAGTTCACGACCTTGGCGATATTGGCACGCGTACTGTTGGTGCCATAGACGCGCGTCTCCAGGACCTCGACATCGGTACCTTCAAGTGCCGCCTCGATTCCCGGCAGCGCCGCAGCCAGGGCTCGCTTGCCGCCAATGATGGCGACTTTCTTCGCGCCGTACTCCGCCAGTGCAGTTGGCAGCTCGGTAAAGCAATCCTCGCCAACGGTGTAGTCGCTCATTCCAATCGTGCGCATAGCAACCTTCTTTCGTTCGATAAAGTGTTTTCAGGTATTTTGCTCCTAGAGAAGGGCTGTAATAGCGAGAAATTTCGAACGTATAAAACCAGTGTTGAGGGTTTTTCGCCGGCGCGGAACGTGCTAGCATACTCCGCATAAGCGTTGATGGGGACGAGTAGTCGGCCGTCCGCATGCTACAGAGAGCGGGGAGCGCTGAGAACCCGTGCATGCGACCGATGGAAATCACCCCGGAGCTGCGGTCCCAACGGACGTGCCGCGCAGGTTCGTCTTAGTAGACATCGCCGAGATGGTCGTCGATACAGGCCAGCCGAGTAACGGATGCGAGCGCGCGAATACGCGGGCGAGGGCATCTAAGCTGGGTGGTTAAGCGAAGAGCTTTTGCGGGCGTGCAGCCCGTTTTGTGGCGCTTCGTCCCAGCTTGCAGGGACGGGCGCTTTTTTGGTGCCCATCGGGCGTGCGCGCCCACGACATGAAAGGGGTACCGTGGCAAACGAGTACAAGCAGACGATGAATCTGCCCAAGACCGGTTTTCCCATGCGTGCCGGTCTTTCCAAGTCCGAGCCCAAGCGACTCAAGGACTGGCAGGACAACAAGGTCTACGAGCAGGTTCTAAAGAAGAACGAGGGTCACAAGAAGTTCGTGCTGCACGACGGTCCTCCGTACGCCAACGGTCCGATCCACATCGGCCATGCCATGAACAAGATCTCCAAGGACATGATCAACCGTTACTGGATGATGCAGGGCTATGAGGTTCCCTATGTCCCCGGTTGGGACTGCCACGGTCAGCCGATCGAGCACAAGGTCGAGGAAAAGCTCGGCACCGAGAAGTTCAACCAGACCTCCACGGCCGAGATCCGCGAGCTTTGCAACGAGTTCGCTGTCGAGAACATCGAGCTCCAGAAGGCCGGCTTCCGTCGCTTGGGCGTGCTTGGCGACTGGGACAACCCGTATCTGACGCTCTATCACCAGCACGACGCCGCCGACATCGAGGTCTTCAAGGCCATGTTCGATAAGGGCATGATCTATCGCGGTCACAAGCCGGTTCACTGGTGCAAGCACTGCCACACCGCGCTGGCCGAGGCCGAGATCGAGTACTCCGACGAGACGAGCCCGTCCATTTTCGTGCGCTTTGAGATGACCTCCAAGCCCGCCGGCCTCGAGAACTTCGACGGCCCGGTTGACTTTATCATCTGGACGACCACGCCGTGGACCATCCCCTCCGACCAGGCCGTTTCCCTCAAGCCCGGCGCCGCCTACGTTGCCGTTGAGCACGATGGTCGTGCCGAGGTCATGCTCGAGGACCTGGCTCCCAAGTGCTGTGAGGAGTTTGGCTGGGAGTACACCCCGGTTATGGTCGACGGCAAGCCCTATGTGGTTCCCGCCGAGACCTTCCACCACATCCACTACAAGCAGCCAATCTTTGACGGTGTTGAGGGCGTGGCGCTGCTGGCCGATTACGTCGGTGTCGATGACGGTACCGGTATCGTCCACAACTCGCCCGGCCACGGCGTCGACGACTATTTTGCCTGCCTCAAGGAGGGCATCACCGACATCTGCATGCCGGTCGATGACGACGGCAAGTTCTACACCGGTGAGGAGTTTGGCACCGGTGGCCCCTTCAGCGGCATGGATACCGACGAGGCCAACCCGCACATCATCGAGTTCCTGCGCGAGCGCGGCACCCTAGTCCTCGAGAAGAAGATCACGCACAGCTATCCGCACTGCTGGCGCTGCAAGCACCCGGTGCTCTTCCGTGCTACCGACCAGTGGTTCGTCTCGATGGATAAGACCGGTTTGCGCGAGCAGGCTGGCAAAGAGGTCTGCGAGAACGTCAAGTGGTATCCGGCCCACGCGGCAAACCGCATCGGTGCCATGGTCGAGCAGCGTCCCGACTGGTGCATCAGCCGTCAGCGCAACTGGGGCGTGCCTATCCCCAGCTACACTTGCGCCGACTGCGGCGAGAAGGTCATGAACGACGCCACGCTCGACGCCGTCATCAAGCTCTTCCACGAGAAGGGCTCCGACGCCTGGTTCACCGACGCTCCCGAGAGCTACCTGGGCGAGGCTTGCGTTTGCCCCAAGTGTGGCGGCCATCACCTCAAGGCTGATAAGGACATTCTCGACGTGTGGTGGGACTCCGGCGTGTCTTGGAAGGCCGTCTGCGAGTACCGCCCCGAGCTGGAGTACCCGGCGGATGTGTACCTCGAGGGCTCCGACCAGCACCGCGGTTGGTTCCAGAGCTCGCTGCTCACCTCGGTGGGTGCCAACGGCCACGCCCCGTACAAGGCGGTCGTCTCGCAGGGCTTCACACTCGATGGCCAGGGCCGCAAGATGTCCAAGTCGCTCGGCAATGTTATCGACCCCAATAAGGTCTGCGACGAGATGGGCGCTGACATCATCCGTCTGTGGGTTGCCTCCGTCGACACCAGCTCTGACGTCTCTATCGACCACGAGATTCTCGCTCGTACGTCCGATGCCTATCGCCGTTTCCGCAACACGCTGCGCTTCTTGCTCTCCGAGCTCGAGGGTCAGTTTGAACCCGAGACCGACGGCGTCGCCTTTGCTGACTTGCTGCCGCTCGACAAGCTCATGGTTGCCCGTCTGACCCAGGTCCAGGCCGAGGTCGACGACGCCTACGCCAGCTATGAGTTCCCGCGCGCCTACCGTGCGCTCTACGACTTCGTGGTTACCGAGCTTTCCAACGTGTACCTCGACGCCCTGAAGGACCGTCTGTACTGCGACAAGCCCGGCTCGCTCGAGCGCCGCAGCGCACAGACCGTGCTGGCCGAGCTCTTCTCGATGCTCATGCGCGATCTGCAGCCGATCCTGTCCTACACGGTCGATGAGGCCATGGCCTATGCGCCCGCCGGCTGCGTCGATCACCAGAAGTACGCCGCGCTGCTCGATTGGTACAAGTCGCCCATTACGGTCGACGAGGCCAATGAGTTTGAGGGTGTGCTCGAGGCTTCGCTCGAACTCCGTAGCGCCGTGACCAAGTCCCTTGAGGATGCCCGCTCTGCCGGCACCTTCACCAAGAGCCAGCAGGTTCGCGTCAAGGCGGTCGTTCCCGCCGAGATGTACGCGCTGCTGACCGGCGACAAGGCTGTCGACCTGGCCGAGTTCTACATCGTCTCCGATGTTGAGCTGACCCAGGGCGAGGAACTCTCCGTTGCCATTGAAGCTGCCGAGGGCGAGTGCTGCGACCGTTGCTGGAACTACCGCACCACCGTTGGCGAGTACAACGGCCACGCACATATCTGTAAGCGCTGCGCTGATGCGCTGTAGGTTACGGCGTTCGTAGAACGCCGTAACCTACCGACGCTGCAAACGCCCCTAAGCGGCAATCTGACGTTCAATCGTCGGTCGCGTACCAAAGTACGCTTCCCTCCTCTTTCACGTCACCTTGCTCGCTTAGGGACGTTTTCGCTGTTGGCGACGGTAATGCGGCGTTTCCATTGCTGGAGCTAAAGGCTTTCTTTCGCTTTCGCTCTTAGTCGAAAGCTATCAAGCGACATTCCGTTTTTCGGAATGTCGCTTTTGTTTTGTGCTGGTTATTTCGCCAGCGTTGGTGAATATGCTGCGTGTTTGGCGTTTGTCACTATAAGATGGTTACTTACGTTAAACGTAATTCGATTGTTTTGAGGGTAGGGGATTTCTTTGGGTCGTGGTGCGGATATGACGCCGCCTTTGCGTTGGCGGTTGGGTGTTGCTGGTGGGGTGGCGCTGGTTGTGCTGCTTGTTGACCAGTTGACCAAGCTTGCGGTTCGTGCCGTGGGCGATGCACTGCATGTGACCGTCATCCCCGGCGTGATCGACTTCCTGTTTGTCCGCAATATCGGCGCTGCCTTTAGCATGGGCGAGGGGCATGGCATCGCGTTTGCCGTGCTGGCGCTGGCGGTCATTGTCGCTATTGCCGTGTACCTCGTTCGTGCACCCCAGCTTGCCCATCTTGAGGTTGTGGGCATGGCGATGGTTGCGGGCGGTGCTATCGGAAACGCTATCGATCGTTTGGCCTTTGGCTTCGTGACCGATTTTATTGCCACCACCTTCATTGACTTCCCCGTCTTCAATGTGGCCGATATCGGCATTACGGTCGGTGTTGTGCTGGCGCTTATCGGTTACATGTTCTTGAGTCCCGCCGCTCGCGAGGTCGATGCGACTGCTGAGCTCAATGCCCGTGATGAGGCCCGCGCTAAGCGCAAAGCCAAGCAGCGTGGGGAGCGTGCCCGCAAGATTCGCGAAAGGAATGAGCGTTAATGGCCGACATCCATATTCTTGTTGCCGACGATTGCTCTGGCCAGCGTCTCGACACCTTTCTGGGTGCCAACGACGGCTGCCCCACGCGCTCTGCCTGCGCGCATCTGATCGAGGGCGGCGCCGTAATCGTGAACGGCGAGACCTGTCTGTCAAAAAAGTATGCCGTACGCGCCGGTGACCGCATCTCGGTCGACCTGCCCGAGCCGCACGATCCCACCGATGTGATTCCCGAGGCCATCCCGCTCGACATTCGCTATGAGGACGACTATCTCATTGTGCTCTCCAAGCAGCGCGGGCTGGTGTGCCATCCCGCCCACGGCCACGAGAGCGGCACGCTTGCGAACGCCTTGGTCTACCACTGCGGTATCGATCATCTTGGTACCGTGCAGGGTGAGGACCGCCCCGGCATCGTGCATCGCCTGGATCGCGATACCTCGGGCCTTATGCTCGCGGCAAAAGACGACGACACCCAGCGCGCGCTTCAAAATCTCATTCGCACGCGTACGCTCGACCGCCGCTATATCACGCTTGTCCACGGGCACATCGCCATGGACGAGGGCACCATCAATACCGGTATCGCCCGTTCTACGCGCGACCGCGTCAAGATGGCGGTTTCGGACGACCCCTTTGCCCGTCAGGCCATTACGACCTTTAAAGTCCTCGAGCGCTTTGATTCCACGCGCTTTGACGATGGTTATACGCTCGTTGAGTGCCATCTGTTTACCGGTCGCACGCACCAGATTCGCGTGCATATGCGTCATATCAACCACGCCTGCGTGGGCGATCCACTCTACGGCAAGTGCGATGCGCGCGCCGACCAGGGCCTGACCAGGCAGTTCCTTCATTCCTGGCGCGTGGCGTTCGACCATCCCGTGACGGGGGAGCGCATTGAGTGCCGCGACGAGTTGCCGTGGGATCTCGCTGCTGTTCTCGACGATCTGGCTCCGCGCTCGCTCGGTCGCACGGCCGTTGGAGATGAAATCGTTCCGCAGCTCGGTCTTCTCGAAGCCTAGCCAGTATTAGGTGGTTTCTTGAACTCGATTAGCCTGCGGTAAGATATACGATTGTTTACGTTACGCGTTGCTGGGAGCCTGCATGCTCGCCTTTTTACAAACCAACACACCCATCGTGATCTTCAACCAGATTGTCGTCACGCTGCTCACGGTCTGCTTTCTGTACCAGGTGGTCTTCTTTGTCATTGGCGCTCTTCGTGGCGAGGTCGCGCCTCCCAAGGCCAAAAAACTCCATCGCTATGCCTTTTTTATCGCGGCGCATAATGAGGAGGCCGTGATCGCCAACCTCGTTCGCTCCATCAAGGACCAGGATTATCCGTCCGAGCTCATCGAGGTTTTCGTGGTCGCCGATGCCTGCACCGACAACACGGCGCAGCTCGCGCGCGAGGCCGGTGCCATTGTTTACGAGCGCAATGACCTGGCCCGCAAGGGCAAGAGCTGGGTCATGGACTTTGGCTTCGACCGCATTCTCAACGAGTATCCCGACACGTTTGAGGGCTACTTTATCTTCGATGCCGATAACGTTATCTCCCGCGATTACGTTTCCAAGATGAATGATGCCTTTGACCAGGGCTTCCATGTGGTCACGAGCTATCGCAATTCCAAGAACTTCGGCAGCTCGTGGATCTCGGCTGCTAATGCCACGTGGTATCTACGCGAGGCGCGCTTCCTCAACAACGCGCGTAATATCTGCAAGACGTCCTGCGCCGTCTCGGGTTCGGGCTACCTCATCTCCGCCAGTGTCATCGAGGGCATGCACGGTTGGCAGTTCCACACGCTGACCGAGGACATTCAGTTCACTACGTTCTGCGCTATTCACGGTATTCGCATTGGCTATGCGCCGGCGGAGTTCTTTGACGAGCAACCCGTGACGTTCAAGGCATCCTGGAAGCAGCGTATGCGCTGGACCAAGGGCTTTTACCAGGTGTTCTTTACTTACGGTAAGCATCTGGTCAAGTCGACGTTCCGCTATCATCGCTTTGCCGCCTACGACATGTTCATGACGATCGCCCCGGGTATGCTGCTATCGCTGATCTCGATGCTCGCTAATGCGACGTTCTTGATAGTGGGTGGCCTTTCGCATGGTTTCTTGGCTACCGAAGTCGAGATGCAGGCGTGCGCCGCTTCGCTCATTATGACCTTCGCCATGATGTATCAGACCTTCTTTATCCTGGCGCTGCTCACGACTATCTTTGAGTACAAGCACATTCACTGCGCGCAAAAGTGGCGTCTGGTGACTAACCTGTTTACCTTCCCGATCTTTATGTTCAGCTATATCCCCATCACGGTGGCCGCGCTGTTCCTGAAGGTCGACTGGGTGCCGACGCAGCACGCCGTCAACGTTACCCTTGACGAGGTCATGCAAGGCGCCAAATAACCACCACCAAAACCACCGCAAAGGGGACAGGCACCTTTGTGGTGGTTTTTGCTTTTGCGATGCAGCTCGAGGAGGAGTCCGATGGTCTATATCCCGTTTTGGATTTGCATCTTTGCCGGCGTGGCAATTGATGCCCGAGAGCGACGGTTTCCCAATGGGCTTGCCGGCGCATGTGCCGTGGCGGCGTTGGCGGGCGTTTGGCTCGACAGGGGCGTTAACACTGCACTTGATCATGCCGGTCTTGCGGTCATCGTCTACCTTGCCCTTGTGCTTACTGAGTCGCTCTGGCGGCGCCTTCGTCAAGCCCCGGGGATTGGCATGGGGGACGCCAAAGCACTCTTCGCGCTTTGCACGCTCGACCCTATGGGCGGCATCGTGGCATTTGCCGTTTCGCTCCTGGTCTTGGCCCTCTCCTGTCTCTTCACAAAATCACGCTCCCTGCCATTGCTCCCGTTTTTGGTGCCGATTTTTGCCATAATCGAGGTCGTGGGCTGCACTTTGTAACCGATTGCGCATCCTTCTTAAGGAGCATGCCATGGCAACTAATCAAGAAACGGCCGTCATTAAGGCGCGCATGGACCGTATTCCTTCGGCGTTGTCGCCCGAACTTGTCGAGCGCATTGCCACCGATCGTGCTTCGGGCTATGTTAACCCGTATCGTTGCAACGACGATCGGGCCATTCGTCGTATTGATCGCGACGCTGACAAAGGTACGCTTATGCGTCCGGCGTTTATGCGCGATACCGAAAAGATACTTCATCTTCCGTCGTACACCCGTTATGCAGGCAAAACGCAGGTCTTTAGCTTCCGTAGCAATGACGATCTGTCACGCCGCGGTTTGCACGTGCAGCTTGTCTCCCGCATTGCGCGCGATATCGGTCGCGCCCTGGGGCTCAATTGCGATTTGATCGAGGCGATTGGCCTGGGTCATGACTTGGGACACACGCCTTTCGGCCATGCCGGCGAGCGCTTCCTCAACGATATCTATCATGAGCGCACGGGGCGTTATTTTTTCCATAACGTGCAGTCGGTCCGCGTGCTCGACGCGCTGTACGGCCGCAACGTGTCGCTCCAGACGCTCGACGGCGTGCTATGCCATAACGGCGAGTACGAGCAGCGTGTGTTTGAGCTCTCGGACATGAGCTCTTTTGACCAGTTTGACCAGACGGTTGAGGATTGCATTGCCACGGGCTATAGCGCAATTGAGCATCTGCGTCCTATGACGCTCGAAGGCTGCGTCGTTCGCATCTCGGATATTCTTGCCTACGTCGGTCGCGACCGCCAGGATGCGATCGCGGCTGGCCTGCTTTCGCCCGACGCTTTTGATGATGGCCGGGGCGGTGCCTACAACAGTTGGATCCTCACGCACGCTTCCATCGATATCGTTGAGCACAGCTATGGTAAGCCGCGCATCGAGATGAGCGAGGACCTGTTTGAGGAAATCCGTCGAGCCAAGCGCGAGAACTACGAGAAGATCTATAGCAAGGGTGGTATCGAAGGCGATTCCGAGGTGGAGCTGCGCGAGGCGTTCGAAAAGCTCTACGACCGTTGCCTGCGGGATCTAAACAGTGGTGACGAGTCCTCTTACATCTTTAAGCACCATATTTCGCGCATTGAGCAGCAGCTTTCCTACTACGATCGCACCTATGCCTGGCAGGACGACAAGGATCAAGCCGTGGTGGATTATATCGCGAGCATGACGGACGGTTATTTCTGCGAACTGACGAGCAAGCTGTTCCCGGGTCTAAAGTTTCCGCATCGTACCTATATTAACGAACGGTAGTTCGTATTAATTCGGTATACTGTTAGTGGAAAACGTATTTGATTGATACACGGGATGGCTATGGACGACCTTTTTTCTGCCTCGACGCGCGAGCGTTCCTTTAAAAATGCGCCGCTCGCGGTGCGCATGCGACCCAATTCGCTCGACGAGTACGTGGGCCAGCAAAAGGCCGTCGGTAAGGGTTCATGGCTGCGTGCCGCGATCGAGCACGACGTGCTTTCGAGCGTGATTCTGTACGGGCCTGCCGGTACGGGCAAGACGACGCTGGCCCACATTATCGCCAACCATACCAAGAGCGAGTTTGTCGAGGTCAGCGCCGTCACGGGTACCGTGAAGGACCTGCGTCGCGTGATTGATGAGGCCAAGACGCGCCTGAATACGTACGACCGCCGCACCATCCTGTTTATCGACGAGATTCATCGCTTTTCGAAGTCACAGCAGGATGCATTGCTGCATGCGGTTGAGAACCGTACCGTCATTATGATTGGTGCCACGACGGAGAACCCGTACTTCGAGGTCAACTCGGCGTTGCTCTCGCGTGGTCGTGTGGTGGAACTTGAACACCTTAAGGACGAGGACATAGCCACGCTGATCGAGCGTGCGCTCGAGGCTCCGCATGGCCTGAACGGTAAGTTCTCGGCCGATGAGGATACGGTCAAGACCATTTGTACGCTGGCCGCGGGTGATGCACGCTCGGCCCTGACGACACTTGAGCTGGCGAGCGAGATTGCCGTCACGCGTCCCGATACCGAGGGAACGCCAGCGCCGTCGGCGGGGGAGCGCTATCCCATCACCGTGGATGACGTAAAGATTGCCAACCCGCGTCGCGGCTTTACGTATGACAAAAACGGTGACATGCACTACGACATCATCAGTGCGTTCATCAAGTCCATGCGCGGTAGCGACCCCGATGCCACGGTCTACTGGCTTGCGCGCATGATCGATGCAGGGGAGGATCCTAAGTTTATCGCCCGTCGCATTATGATTCATGCCTCTGAGGACGTTGGCAACGCCGACCCGCAGGCGCTTCTTATAGCGCATGCTGCGTTTAAATCTGCCGAGGTTATTGGCTATCCCGAGTGCCGTATTAACCTCGCGCAGGCTGCGCTCTATGTTTGTTTGGCGCCTAAGTCCAATGCATGTGAGGCTTCGATCGATGCGGCGCTGGCCGATATCCATTCTAGTGGGCTTCGCGAGGTGCCGAGTTATCTGCGCGATCGTCATCGCCCGGGCAGCGATGAATACGGTGTGTATAAGTATCCACATGATTATCCCGAAGGCTGGGTCGATCAGCGCTATTTGCCCGAGGGACTGGAGCGCGGCGCGTTCTGGCAGCCTGCCGGCCGCGGTTGGGAAGAATGGCGCGTAGAGCAAAGCGAACGCGACCGCAGCGGGAATGCACCGAAGTAGCTGCTGATAATTTTGTCCCACGTTGCTGCTCTTGGCATGTTCGGTCTCCTTTGGGGTACCATGGAAGGAGTCTGTATTTCGATTCTTCCGGGAGGCTTGTATGAGTCCCATTCAAATCGCCCTGCTGCTGCTCGCCGTTGCCGGCGTGTGGGCCATCGTTGAGCTCGCGCTTACCCTGCGCAAGACCCGCACCGTTGTCGACTCGCTCGATAAGACCGTCAACGACCTTAACAACACCATCGCCGAGGCTCAGCCTGTGGTGGCAAAGCTCGATGGCGCTGTCGATGAGCTTACGCCGGCGCTTGCCCAGATGGAGCCGCTGCTTAAGTCGAGCAAGACGGCAGTTGATGCTCTTACCTCCAATCTCGTAGAGGTCGAAGCCGTGGTTCGCGACATTTCCGAGGTTACGGGCAGTATGGCCGAGGCCAGCAATGCTGTGTCGAGCGTGACCGACTCTGCCGCCGGTGCTGTGCAGAAGCTCTTCAATAAGGTGAAGTCTCCTGCGGCTGACACCGAGCGCAAGCTCGCCGCTGCTGCTGCGGAGGCAGAGCGGCCTACCGAGCGCGTCCTAATTGGCGAGGACGAGGTCGCCGCGGGCGACGATGATGGCCAGAAGTCTGTAGCCAAGCCTGCTCAGTATTACACCTATACGCCCGCCCAGACCTCCGAGGAGTCCTGCGATGAGTAGCGAAGCAACTTGCCCCATTACGCTGACCGTTGCCAGCGACCCGCGTCTGGCGCGCCTTGTGCGCATGACGGCCGCCAACGTTGGTGCCCTGTGCTCTATGTCTGTCGATCGCATCGAGGACATCCGCATGGCTGCCGAGGAGGCTTTCATCTTTGGTTGCACCGCGGTCGACTGCGATGACATCACCATCAAATTCGATGTCGATGAGACCCACGTTGGCATGACTATTACCTTTGGCGATCAGGCTACGGTCGATGAAGACGACCAGGCTGCGGTGTATGCCGAGCTCATCCTCGCGAGCGTGTGCGACTCCTACGAAAAGACTGCGGCGCCCCTGACGCTTTCCCTCGACCTCAAGGCGGATATCTAACATGACCGAACGTTCCCGGAGTGGCAAGACCGCTTGGGACAAGGAGAAAACCCGCGAGCTGTTTCGTCGCTACAAAGAGACCGGTGATCCGGACGCACGCGAGCAGCTCGTCATGTCCCATATGAACCTAGTAAGGTTTCTTGCCAACAAATTTAAGAATCGCGGCGAGCCGCTCGACGACCTCATGCAGGTCGGCTATCTGGGCTTGCTCAAGGCTATCGACCGCTTTGACCCCGAGCGCGGGCTCGAGTTCACCACGTTTGCCACGCCTACCATCTTGGGCGAGATCAAGCGTCACTTCCGCGACAAGGGCTGGAGCGTGCGCGTACCGCGTCGTCTGCAGGAGCTCTCGGCTAAGGTCAACCAAGCTACTGACAAACTTACCAACGAGCTGCAGCGTTCGCCCAAGGTTGAGGAGATCGCTGAGTATCTAGATGTGACTGTCGATGAGGTCCTCGAGGCTATGGAATCGTCTTCGGCCTATACCTCGGTGCCCATCGAGGCTCCTGGTGCGTCCGATTCCGACGATGCTCCCTCGATTCTCGACCGTTACGCCGACGACGACAACGAGCTCGACTTTACCGATGACCGCCTAGTGATCGAGGAGGCCATCCGTGATTTTTCGCCGCGCGAGCGCGAGGTGATCGAGCTGCGCTTTGTGAAGGGCATGACCCAGATCGAGATCGCCAAGAAACTGGGTATTTCTCAGGTGCAGGTTTCGCGTCTGCTGCGCCGCACGCTTAAGAAGATTCAGGACAAGATCGACCCCGACGGAGTGATGATTCGTTCATGAGTGAGCACCCCCAACAAACCGATCGCGTGCTGCGCGACACCCGCATTCTGACGCTGCGCATTTGGGCTGTTGTCGGCTGCATTGTTATTGCTGCTGTCATCTTTAACCTTATGGGCATCCTGGCACCGGTTATTGAGTTTCTTGCCGTCGGCTCCATCATTGCTTTTGTGATGTCCCCGATCACCAACTGGCTCGAGCACCATGGCGTGAATCGCGGCATCGGTTCGCTTATCGCGCTTATTGTTGTTGTTGCCGAGCTCGTCGGTGTCGTTTGCATCTTGTCGCCGATTCTCTTTGGTCAGATCATGGAAGTCCTGAGCCGCCTGCCCGAGCAGCTTCGTGTTGCAGGTGGCGATCTCAACGAGATGATCTCGCATGCCAAGACGCTCAACAACACGCCGCTCAAGGAGTATTTGGACGATAATCTTTCGTCGCTGGTTGCCGTGGCATCGAAGTATGTGTCTCAGATTGCTGCCGAGCTTGGCCGCGGTGTGTTCCCGCTCATCACCAATACGGCCTCGCAGTTGTTCGTGATCTTCCTTGGTCTGGTGCTTGCCTACTGGATGGCCTGCGACTACCCTCGCATGCATCACGAGATTTGCACCATCATCGGTCAGGAGAAGGAGACCTCGTACCGCTTTATGGTCGCCATCCTTTCTCGCTCTGTCGGCGGCTACATGCGCGGTATGGTCGTGACGTCCATCTGTGGTGGTTTCCTCGCCTTTATCGGTTTTATGATCATCGGCCATCCGTATGCGGCGCTCATGGCTATCTTTACCGGCATCATGCATTTGGTTCCGGTCGTCGGTCCTTGGGTGAGCGCAGCAATCGCCACAGTGCTTGGTTTCATGTTCAGCCCCATGTTGGCGTTATGGACGCTTATTGTGACGATGGTCGCGCAAAACGTCACCGATAACGTGATTTCGCCTAAGGTTATGCAGAGCTCGGTGCAGGTGCATCCCATCATGAGCCTCACGGCGCTCGTTATTGGCTCGGCACTCATGGGCCCCATCGGCATGATTATTGCCATCCCGCTTTGTGCGGCCCTCAAAGGTATCTTCGTGTACTACTTCGAGAATGAGACCGGCCGCCAGCTTGTGGCCTATGACGGCGCCGTGTTTAAGGGCACACCGTACCGCGATGCCGATGGCAACCCGGTCGCCGCCTACGACGCGCTCGGCGACGACACCTTCATTTACGAGTCCGAGCTCATCGGCAACGAGACTGCGCCCGAGGCCCAAGCGATGCCTAAGCCCGAGTTCGATAATCCCTGGATCAAGCTCTCGGGTTTGCAACCCGATGCCACGGGCTTCTTCAAGAATCCCTTCGCCAAGGACGATGACTCCAACTCGGACGACGATACCAAAACCGGCATCGACGGCTCCATGGACGATTCGGATTCTAAATAGGCCCTATTAACGTTTCTTGAAGTTGTAAATGACAATAAACGCGAGCAAAGCGATTGATAAGGGGCCGGCTACATAGAAAAAGAGAACGTCAATTGCGCGTAGAGTGTAATAAGCCTTATCGCCGGACATTACTGCATACAATACGTAGCCAAATGCTGGTTGGTTTGCGTACCAGCAGGAGAAGGCCAAGAGCGCTAAAAGTGCTAGTACCAGAAGTGCATTCAGGACAAATCGTTTACTTTTCATCGATCGCTCCTTCCGGGTGACTCTTATATGTAATTCTACAGCAGTCCTTTTTCAAAGGATCGCACAGTACTGAATAACGTGCACTTTCGCTGGAGGGTCGCTGTTTGGCGGCCCTCTTTTTTGCACTTACGCGGCGGGATGGTAATATCGTTACGTTTGAACTGTTTCGATGTGAAACCGAGGAGATTCCCTCTATGAGTGCTGACTACCCGTCAATGACTACGGCCGAGATCCGCTCCAAGTTCCTCAACTTCTTTGAGGAGCGCGGTCTTAAGCTCTATCCTTCTTCGTCTCTTGTTCCCGACGATCCTTCGCTGCTGCTTGCCAACGCCGGCATGAACCAGTTTAAGGAGTACTACCAGGGCAAGAAGACCATGAAGGAGATCGGCGCGATCTCCTGCCAGAAGTGCGTCCGCACCAACGACATCGATTGCATCGGCGAGGACGGCCGTCACCTGTCGTTCTTCGAGATGCTCGGCGATTTCTCTTTTGGCGGCGTCTCCAAGGAGCAGGCTTGCGCCTGGGCCTTTGAGCTCATCACCAAGGAGTTCAAGCTGCCGCTCGACCGCCTGTACTTCACCGTCTTTACCGAGGACGACGAGACTCACGATGTGTGGCGCTCTCTGGGCGTTGCCGAGGACCACATCTCCCGCCTGGGCGAGGATGACAACTTCTGGGCCGCTGGCCCCACCGGCCCCTGCGGTCCGTGCTCCGAGATCTACTTTGACATGGGCGAGGAGGTCGGTTGCGGCAGCCCCGACTGCAAGCCCGGTTGCGACTGCGACCGCTTCCTGGAGTTCTGGAACCTCGTCTTTACCCAGTATGACCGCCAGGAGGACGGCTCCATGCCGGAGCTGCCGCACCGCAACCTCGATACGGGCATGGGCCTGGAGCGCATGGCCGCCATCATGCAGCACAAGACCGCCAACTACGACGGCGATCTGATGCAGCATCTCATCAAGCTGGGCGAGAAGATTAGCGGCAAGACCTATGACGCCGACGATTACTCTGGCGCCAGCCGCTCCCTGCGTATCATCGCCGACCACTCCCGTGCCGTCGACTTTATGATCTCGGACGGCATCCTTCCCGGTAACGAGGGTCGCGAGTACGTCCTTCGCCGCCTGCTCCGTCGTGCCGTGTTCCACGGTCGCCTGCTGGGCATCGAGGGCGCCTTCCTGACCAAGTTCATCGACGAGGTTAACGCTCAGATGGGCGAGGCTTATCCCGAGCTGCTCAAGAATGTCGCGCTCGTCAAGGGTATCGTCGCCTCCGAGGAGGAGCGCTTCTCCACGACGCTCGACAACGGCCGCGTCTATCTGGACGAGGCCCTGGCAGCGCTTGCCGAGGGCGCTGTGCTTCCGGGCGACGTTGCCTTTAAGCTGCACGACACCTTTGGTTTCCCCATCGACCTGACCGTCGAGATCGCCGGCACCGCTGGCCACGATGTCGATATGGACGGCTTCACTGCCTGCATGGAGGACCAGAAGGCCCGCGCCCGCGCCAATGCCAAAGGCGACGCCTGGGGCAGCTTCAACGACGTTTGGGTCGAGCTTTCCGACAAGGTCGCCGCGACTGAGTTCGACGGCTATGACAACGATGTGATCGAGGGCGCCAAGGTTGTTGCCATCGTGCGCAACGGCGAGTCCGTCGAGTCCGCTGCCGCCGGCGAGGACGTCGAGGTCGTGCTCGACCGCACTCCGTTCTATGCCGAGATGGGTGGCCAGCAGGGCGATACCGGCGAGCTTTCCGCCGAGGGCGTTTCGCTGACCGTTTCCGATACCAAGAACCACAACGGCCTGTATGCCCACGTCGCGCACGTTGCCGATGGCACGCTGACTGTCGGTGCCGCTGTTACCGCCGCGCTCGACGCCGAGCGCCGTGGCTTCCTGCGCCGCAACCACACCGCCACGCACCTGCTCGACGCCGCCCTTAAGCAGGTCCTGGGCGAGCACGTCTCCCAGGCCGGCTCGCTGGTGACGCCCGAGCACCTGCGCTTTGACTTCACGCACTTCGAGGCTCTGTCCTCCGAGCAGCTCAAGGCTGTCGAGGACCTGGTCAACCAGCAGATCTTCGCTTCCAAGCCGGTCGTGACCCGTGTCATGGGCATCGACGAGGCTAAGGCCGCCGGCGCTGTCGCTCTGTTTGGCGAGAAGTACGGCGATGTCGTCCGCGTCGTCTCCGTGGGCGCCGAGGACCAGCCGTTCTCCCGCGAGCTCTGCGGTGGCACGCACGCTGCCAACACTGCTGAGATTGGCTTGTTCAAGATCATTTCCGAGTCCTCTACGGGCTCGAATGTCCGTCGTATCGAGGCCGTGACCTCTAAGGGTGCTCTCGACTATATGGCCGACCGCCTGGCGCTCGTCGACGCCGCCGCCGCTGCGCTCAAGTGCCGCGTCGACGAGGTTCCCGCCCGCGTGGAGAACCTGCAGGCCGAGCTGCGCGAGACGTCCAATAAGCTCAAGAAGGCTCTGACCGGTGGCTCCTCCGACGCCATCTCCAGCGCCATCGAGAGCGCCGTCGAGCTCGACGGCTATAAGCTCGTTGTCGCTGAGCTCCAGGGCCTTGAGGCTGCCGACTTGCGCAACGTATGGGATACCGTGCATCAGAAGGTCGCCGGCCCTGTCGCTTGTGTCGTCGCCAGCGTGACTGAGAAGGGCACTCCGGCCCTGCTCGCTGCCGGCTCCGATGACGCTGTGAAGGCCGGTTTCCACGCCGGTAACGTGATCAAGCAGATCGCGGGTCTGGTCGACGGTCGCGGTGGCGGTCGTCCCAACATGGCCCAGGCCGGTGGCAAGAATGCTGCCGGCATCGCCGATGCCCTCGCGGCCGCTAAGACCGCGCTCGGCGCCTAAGAATCTAAGAAGTCGCTGTGGTTGCACTCGCGCTGGACATAGGGGAGACCAGGATTGGCATCGCCGTCTCGAGCCGTGATGGCAAGATGGCGATGCCTGTCAAGGTGCTTCCGGCTGCCGAGGTCACCGGTATGGCCAAGACGTTCCGCTACCTGGTTGAGGACTATGAGCCCGACATCCTGGTAAGCGGACGTCCCCTGACCATGGCCGGTGAGCCCGGCCCTCAGGCCGAGCGCGTTGCCGCCGTGGCGCAAAAGATTGCCGACGAGCTCGATCTTCCGTTGGAGTTTGAGGACGAGCGTCTGTCCTCGCAAGAGGCCAAGCGTATCCTGCGCGAGCAGGGACTCAACGAAAAGCAGATGAGGGGCAAGATCGACATGATTGCCGCCAGCCTGTTTTTGCAGACGTGGCTCGATCGTAAAAACGAGGAGGTTTCGCATGCCTAGTGCTTCCGATCCGCGCCAGCCGAATCGTACACAGCAGCCGGCGTCGCGCCCTGCCCAGCCTGGCCAGCGTCCGGCACAGCCGACGCAGCGCGCAGCTCAGCCTGCCGCGCGCCCGGCGCAGTCCTTCTCTCGTTCGGCCCAACCTGTTCAACGGACGGGCCAGCAGCCTTCTGCTCGTTCGGTTCAGCATTCGGCTTCTCACGCGGCTCAGCAGCCCACTGCTCGTACGGCCCAGCCTGCAGGCGGCACCCGCTTTAAGCAGCAGGCACCTACCCAGCGAACGCAGGCCCCCCAATCGCATTCGCATCACGCTCGTGGTTCGCATGGCGTTGCTCCGGCGACCCGCTCGAGCTACAACACGCATGCTCGTCGCGGTGCTCAAAAGAAAAGCTCCCCGGTGCCTATGATTATCGGTGGCGTTGTTGCCGTGCTTGCGCTTGTCGCGATCGTTTTCTTTGTCGTGCCAGCCGTCAAGGGCTTCTTTGGCGGTGAGGGTGCGAAAGTCGTTGCAGGCCAGCAGGTTACTATCACGATTCCCGATGGTGCCTCGGGTGACAGCATCGCTTCGATTCTCTCCGAGAACCATATCGTAGAAAATCCCAAGGATTACTATGCGGCGGTGAAAAAGCTCAACGCCGATATGTCGCTCAAGCCTGGTGATTATTCGTTCACCACACTCATGGATGCGACCAAGGTTGTTCAGCAGCTCATGGAAGGCCCCAACGCGGGCTCCAATACGCTGACTATCCCTGAGGGCCTGACGGTCGATCAAGTCGCCGACCGTGTGGCCCAGGCCTACGACAGCATCTCTAAGGAAGACTTCCTCAACCAGGCCAAGGCCTCCAACTACGTGGACGACTATAGCTTCCTTAAGGGCGCCGCCAACGACTCGCTCGAGGGTTTCTTGTTCCCCAAGACCTATTCGTTGGGTGATTCGCCGACGGCCGATGGCGTGATTCGCGCTATGCTCGATCAGTTTAAGACCGAGTACAAGTCGCTTGACTTTGCGAGCTGCGAAGCCAAGATCAAGGAACGCTACGGTGTGGAGATGTCCGACTACGACATCGTCAACTTGGCCTCTATCGTTGAGCGCGAGGGCCTCAACGCCGATCAACGTGCGCACGTGGCCTCGGTCTTCTACAACCGCCTTGCCGGCAAACTCGACGGTCTGCGCTATCTCAACAGCGATGCGACCATGATGTATGTCACCGGTGGCGAGGTTACCGCCGACGACCTGCAGAGCGATAGTCCGTATAACACCTATAAACACGAGGGTCTGCCGTCCACGCCCATCTGCTCTCCGTCGCTCGAGGCACTCAAGGCCACGCTTGAGCCGACCGACTCCGAGGACCTGTATTTCTATATTACGCAGGACGAGGAGTACTTCTCACAAACCTACGAAGAGCATCAACAGTCTTGGAATTAGCATGAGGATTTTTAGCCCCAAACGATACGTTGCCTCGGTCGATCGCATCGACCTTGATACCCTGTGGGCCGATGGCAAACGCGCCATTCTGCTCGATCGCGATAACACCCTGGTGCCGCGCGACACCGAGCAGGTTCCCGCCGCGGTTTCTGCTTGGCTCGACGCCGCCCGCGCCAAAGGTTTTAAGCTGTGCATGGTGTCCAACAACTGGCATCGCGACCAGGTCATGAGCTCTGCACGCGAGCTGGGACTCGAGGCCATCAGCCACGCTATGAAGCCGGCGCCGTTTGCCCTCAAGGCGGGTCTTAAGCGCCTCGGCGCCACGGCCGACGAGGCGGTGCTGATCGGTGATCAGCTCTACACGGACGTGTGGAGCGGCAACTTCGCCGGCGTCGATACCATCTTGGTTAAGCCGCAGGCGACGCAGGACCTGTGGTATACGCAGATCTTCCGTATCTTTGAGCGTCGGGCCCTTCGCGACCTTCCCTGCGAGGAATAGGTCTCGTCATGTCCCAGCACACCAAACACGGCTGCGACCATATCTTCTTTATCGGCTTTTTGGGCGCGGGCAAATCGACGCTCGCGCGCAACGTCGGCACTATGTTCAAGCGGCGTTTTATCGATACCGACCGCCTGGTCGTGCGCCGTTGCGGCAAGTCGGTAACCGAGATTTTTGAGACCGAGGGTGAGGGTCGTTTTCGCGAGCTCGAGACCTCGGCGCTCCGTTCGCTCCAAAGCGAGCGCAGCCTGTTGGTTTCGTGCGGGGGCGGTATCGTCGAAACGCCGGTGAATATTGAACTGATGCACGAAATGGGTACGTGCGTGTACCTCGAGGGCGACTTCGAGGATTCGATTCGCCAGATTCGTCGGTCCGACACGCGTCCGGATTTCCGCTCGCCTGAGCATGCCGCGCGCCTGTTTGAGCATCGCCGTCCGCTGTATCGTCAGGCTGCCGACCTTACCCTTGATATTCGCAACAAGTCCTTCGAGGACGTTTCCTACCTTTGTGCCGAGATGCTTTTGGAGCGTGGGCTGCTATGATTCGCCGTCAACTGATCAATTTCCAAAACCGCAGCGTCGATGTCCGTGTCGGATTGGGTGCGTTCGATGAACTGTCGCGTATGTTTGCCTCGGCCGTGGGCAAGCCTAAGCGCGCGATGGTCGTTTGGAACACCGCCACATCCGAGCGTTTTGGTGAAGTCGTCGAGCATGCGCTGGTCGACGCCGGTTTTGCCGTGTCGCCGCTAGTCCTCGAGGTTTCGCCTGCTGGTGCCACGCTGGCCGATGCTGATGCTATCTTTGGCGCCCTGTCTGCCAACGGCGTTACCTGCGACGATCTGGTTGTCGCCGTTGGCGATGCCGCAACCTGCTCGGTTGTTAGCTGGTGCGCCAACCAGTGGTGCGGCCGAACCGAGTGCGCGTTGCTGCCGACGACCTTCGACGCCATGCTCACGGTCGCGACGACCATGAAGCCGCTCGTCGCCTCGTCGGCCAATGCGCTTCCCGCTATCGCGTTCCGTCCCGAACCGGGCTTGGTCGTGTGTGACCTCGACCTTGTTCGTGAGGCGGACCCCGAGGACCTCAAGCTCGGCTTTGTGGTACTTGTTGGCACCATGCTTTCGAGCAGTAAGTCCCGCTGGAATCAGTTTACTGAGACCGTCCCCGAGATTCTCGCGGGCGAGGAGGTCGCGCTCGTCAATGCCGTTCAATGGTCTCAGACTGCCCGTAAGGACGTACTGATGGCCACGAACCCGAGCGCTCGCCATGCGCTCGATTTTGGCAAGACGGGGGAGTGTACCCTGCGCGCCTGCTTGGGCGATGCCGCTTCGCAGGTCCCTGCCTATCAGCTGTTATCCGAGGGCATGCGCTTTGAGGCGCGCCTAGCACATGATGCCTGCGACTTTGATATCGATTACGTCTTTGAGGTCGATGACTGCCTGGAGGACTTTGGCATCGAGGAACTTGCCTTCGACCTGGAGCCCACCGCGTTTATCGAGGAGTTCCGCAGGCAGCAGTTCGCCCGCTCGAACCGCAGCATGCTGCCGCTGCCCGCAGCGCTCGGCGCCATTCGTCTAACGAGCGTTGAGGACGAGGTTCTTGAGCGCCACGCTCATGCCTACTTGGCTTCTCGCAAAGAACTTCTCTAAGATTTATTGACATCCATCGTCTTTCGTATCATGTTGAGGGGCGGGTTTTCAATCGGTTGCGGATCGCATACGATTCCGTACGTTGATTGAGACCCGTCCCGTCTTTATAGAGACAACAAGAAAGGAATCTGCATGTCTGAGTTTGCTGCCGGTCCTGCCGGTCGTATCGAGCGTGTCCGTGCCCTGATGGTCGAGCGTGGCTACGACGCCATCGTGGTGCGCGACGAGGCCAACCTTCGTTGGCTTACGGGCGTGAAGGGCGTCTTCGACTACACCTTCGAGTTCCCGCACGCTGCGTTTATTACGGCCGACCAGTGCCTGTTCCACACCGACTCGCGTTACCTCAACAGCTTTGAGGAGAACACGCCCGCCGGCAGCCCCTGGGTCTACGACATGGACGAGGGCACCATCCCCGGTTGGGTCGCCGGCAAGATTGCGGCCAACAAGTGCCGCGTCTGCGCTGTCGAGGACGATATGCAGATTAATTTCTACCAGGGCATTCAGCGCGGCCTGGAGGACCGCTCCGTCGCCTGCATGCTGCCGCTGATGCACGACGACATCCGCAAGATGCGCGCCATCAAGGACGCCGAGGAGATCGAGCTCATGCGCCACGCACAGTCGATCACCGACGCCGCCTTCCAGCACATGCTCGGGTTTATTAAGCCCGGTATGACCGAGAAGCAGGTTCGCAACGAGCTCGAGAACTTTATGTTCGCCAACGGCGCCGATAGCCTTGCCTTCGGCTCCATCGTGGCGAGCGGTCCCAACACCGCCAACCCGCATGCCGTGCCGAGCGACCGCGTGATCGAGAAGGGCGATTTCGTTCTTATGGATTACGGCGCGGGCTACTGTGATTACCGCTCCGACATGACACGCACCGTCGTGATGGGCGAGCCCACGCAGGAGCAGCTCGACCTGTACGCACTCGTGCGCCGCACGCACGAGGAATGCGTCGCCGCCATCCATCCGGGCGTCGAGGGCAACGACATTTTCAAGCTTTCCAAGAAGATTATCGGCGATGCCGGCTATGGCGATTATTACAACCATGGTCTGGGTCACGGCGTGGGCATCGACATCCATGAGCTGCCCAACTTCAACCGCAGCAAGAACACCATCGAGGTCGGCTCGGTTATCACCATGGAGCCCGGCGTGTATCTGCCCGGTGTGGGCGGCGTGCGTTTGGAGGACTACGGCGTGGTCACCGAGAACGGCTACGAGCCCTTCACCAAGACTCCGCACGACCTGCACGTCATCGATTGCTAGCCCATTTCGATAGATTTTTGGGGCGGGGCGTCCGGATCGATTCGGACGCCCCGCGTTCTCTTTTTATGCGCTCGCTGCAGGCGCCGTCAGCAAGTGTATAATTTCGGTCGTATGTAATTTGGACGCTTGTGCGTTCTGCCCATAACAAGAAAGGTCGCTATGCCTACCATTTCTACCGCCGACTTCAAGAACGGCCTCGGTCTCCGCATCAAGGACAAGGTCTACACCATCGTCGAGTTCCAGCATGTCAAGCCGGGCAAGGGCGGCGCGTTTGTGCGCTACAAGACCCGCGACATCAAGAGCGGCCGTGTCGTCGAGAACACCTGCAACGCCGGCACCAAGTTCGAGAGCGTCATGCTCACCACCCGTGAGTTCCAGTACCTCTACAACGATGGCGCCGACTACATCTTCATGGACAACGAGACCTATGAGCAGGTTCCCGTTCCCGAGGACATGGTGGGCGAGAACTCCAAGTGGCTGCGCGAGAACGACATTTGCCAGCTGCTCTTCGCTGACGATGAGCTCATGGGCGTGACCCCGCCGATGTTCATCGAGACCACCATCGTCCAGACCGACCCGGGCTTTAAGGGCGACACCGTCCAGGGTTCCACCAAGCCGGCCACGATTGACACCGGCGCTGTCATCCAGGTCCCCATGTACCTCAACGAGGGCGAGGTCATCAAGGTTGACACCCGCGACGGCAAGTTCGTCTCCCGCGTCTAGCAACCAACTCTTCTAGGAGGACTCATGCCCCAGGAAATCAAGATTGACGGCATCGGCATTTCGCCCGATGTTCTGACCGCCATCGTCTCGCGCGCCGTGTCCGATGTCGAGGGCATCGCCTCCGTTGGCGTCAAGGACCTTGCCATCAACCTTGTCTCCATGATGCTCTCGTCCAAGGCCCCGGCTTCCGAGCCGGCGGTCGAGGCCGAGGTCGTCGGCGACAAGCTCGCACTCACCGTGCGTGTCGTGGTGTTCTTTGGCTATCCGTTCAAGAAACTCGCCGAGGCCGTTCGCGCCGCCGTGGTCGCCGCCATCGATGCTCAGGTGGGCGTCGAGGTCGAGCGCGTTGACGTTTGCATCGATGGCCTCGTTTTCCCCAAGGAGTAACCTTTGAGCCTTAAGGTTTATCGCGGGCGTACGCTTGCCCGCAGTCAGGCGCTGCAGCTGCTGTTCCAGGCCGAGGCCACGGACAGCCCGCTCGAGCGCGTCCTCGAGGGTGATTTCCTGATCTCGAAGGGTCCCCTCGACCCCTATGCGCTGGAGCTTTGCCGCGGTGCCTACGAGCATATCGACCGCATCGACTGCGCTCTGCGCTCCGTTGCCAAGAACTGGGATCTTATGCGCATGCCCGGCGCCGACCGCAATCTGCTGCGTATCGCCGTTTACGAGATGCGTTTCCTCACCGACGAGGAGGTCTCGGACGCCATCGTGATCAACGAGGCCGTCGAGCTTGCCAAGGCCTATGGCACCGACCAGTCCGCGTCGTTCGTCAACGGCGTGCTGGGTAAGATCGCTCGCAGCGAAGAGCTGCCGGGCGAGGACCTGTACCAGGAGCTGCTGGCCGAGGATCGCGCTCGCGAGGAGGCCCAGGCTGCCGAGGCTGCCGCAAAGGTTGCGGTTGCTCAGGCTGAGGCTGGCGTGCTGGCCGAGGATTCGGACGCCGCCGAGGCTGTTGTCGACTCCGTCGAGGAGTAGCCATGCCAGAGGGTTCCGTCCGCAACTTCGACGAGATCTCGGACCGTCTGGACCAGATCATCGCTACCGTTCGCTCCAAGGATACCTCCTTGGAGCGTTCGCTCGATTTGTTTGACGAAGCGATTGAGCTGGGCTCCCGCGCGGTCGATATGGTCGACAAGTTTGAGCTGACGCCGCGAGAGGCCGACAAGCTCGAGCAGGAATACGATGAGGATGCGGCAAACGAATCCCAGGATAGCTAGGCCGCATCTCCGGATACGAATGGTTGATGGCATTCATGAAACGCGTGCGTCTCGATGACGAACTGATTTCACAGGGCATCTGCGCCGATCGCGCGGATGCCCTTCGCACTCTTATGGCCGGCTTGGTCTCGAGTGGCGGCGAGCGCTTGACTTCGCCGGGCCTTAAGGTAACCCCGGGCCTGCCTTTGCACGTGAAGGGGCGCATTCCCTATGTTGGCCGCGGCGGTCTTAAGCTCGAAGGCGCGCTTGATGCGTTTGGTATCAATCCGACGGGCCTTGCCTGTCTGGATGTGGGCTGCTCTACCGGCGGCTTTACCGATTGCCTGCTCAAGCGCGGAGCTGCGACCGTTGTATCGGTGGACGTGGGTCGCGCCCAGTTCGATTGGTCGTTGCGTCAGGACGATCGCGTGACGCTGCATGAGCGCACAAATGTGACGCAGCTGCCTGAGCTTGGCTATTCCGGCGCCATCGACCTGGCTGTGTGTGATGTCTCGTTTACCAGCATCGCGAACATTATCGATGCGGTGCTGGCGTGCCTGGCTCCTACGGGTGCATTCTGCACGCTCGTAAAGCCGCAGTTTGAGGCTCCGGCGGCGCTGGTGGGCGAGGGCGGCATTGTGACCGATCCCGCCGTGCGCCGCGATACACTCGTGGCGGCGGTTGAACTCTTTGCTGCCAAGGGCCTGTTCCCGGTCGATGTGTGCGTGTCACCCATTCATGGTGCCAAGGGCAACGTTGAGTTTTTCGTGTACGGCACGAGATTTGAACCCGGCGACCGCTCACAAGACGAGCTGCAATCCCAGGTATCGGTTTTGAGCGAGAAAGCTGCAACGCTATGAAGGTCTTTCTGGTTCCCAATTACTACAAGCAAGAGGCGGTCGAGAGCGGCCTGATGCTCGAGCTTTGGCTGACGCGCCAGGGCTATGAGGTCGCATGGGCTGCCGACCAGCGATCCAAGATTCAGAGCACGCCTGATATTGATGGCTCCGATTTGGTCATTACGCTCGGCGGCGACGGTACGTTGCTGCGCGCTGCCCGCATCCTCAACCATCGCGAGATTCCTATCCTCGGTCTTTCCTATGGTCACCTGGGCTTTTTAACTGCTGCGAGCCCCGAGGAGCGCGACATTCTGCAGGTCGTGAGCGACGCCCTGTCCGGCGAGCTGCATGTGAGCCGTCGCGCTACCATCGCCGCGGATATCGTGTCCGTGCGCGAAGACGGTACGAAGGATGTCGTTCGCACCTTCGCCCTCAACGACATGGCGCTTACCCGCGGTCCGCTGTCCGATATGGTCGAGTTCGACATCACGGTGTCCGGCCATCATATCGACCGTCTGCGTGGCGACGGCGTTGTCGTGTCCACGGCGACTGGTTCTACGGGTTACGCGCTCAGTGCCGGTGGCCCCATCGTGAGCCCCGACTATACGGGCATGGTCTGCGTACCCATTGCGCCGCACACCATTCAGGCCCGTGCCTTCTTGACTTCGCCGAGTGATGTCGTCGAGATCTTTATGTCTGATGACCGTCCGAGTGTTCCGGCGATCGCTATCGACGGACAGTTTATTACTTGTGATGGTACGGTCGAGAACGTGGCTGTGCGTCGCGGTCCCGGAGATGTGCTGCTTCTTGATTACGGTCCCGAGAGCTTCTATAACTCGGTGAGCCGTGTGTTCTACGGAGTGCGTCATGATCGATGAGCTGCAGGTTTCCAACATTGCACTCATTCGCGAGGCGACGTTGGTGCCGAGTGCCGGCTTGACCGTCCTGACCGGTGAGACCGGTGCTGGCAAGACCGCGCTGCTTTCGGCGCTCAAGCTTATTTTGGGCGAGCGCGCCGATTCGTCGACGGTTCGCGAGGGCGAGGCGCTTGCCAGCGTCGAGGCGCGCCTGTTCGACGGCCCGCACGACACGGATGGTTTCACCGTGCAGCGCAGCCTTTCTGCCGAGGGCCGCAGCCGCGTAAAAATTGACGGCCGCATTGCCAGCGTGCGCGAGCTTTCGGAGCGCGTCGGCGTGATGATGGATCTATGTGGCCAGCATGAACATCAGCGCCTGCTCGACCCGGCGCACCATGTTGCCATGGTCGATGCTTGGGCTGGGCGCGCGGCGCTTGAGGCACTCGAGAAGTATCGCACCTGCTTTAAGGCTTCGCGTGCCGCCGCCAAGGAGCTTCGCCGTGTGGAGGAAGCCTCGCGTGCGCAGGGGAGTCGCGTCGAGGAAGCGCGTTTTGCCCTCGAGCGTATCGCCGAGGTCGACCCCAAGCCAGGCGAGTACGAGGAACTCGAGGAGCTGCTGCCTCGCTCGGAGCACGCCGAGGTCTTGGTGGCGACGGCAAACGAGGCCCATGCATCGCTTGCTGCCGAAGGGGGAGCGCTCGATGCCGTGAACGGCGCCGTGGCCGAGCTTTCCCGCATGGCGACCGTTGACCGCAAGCTAGGTGACATCGCAGACGCACTTTCGGACGCCTGCATCTCACTCGAGGACTGCGCCAACGAGCTGCGCACCTATCGCGATGGTGTTGCGTTTGACCCTCGTGAGCTCACTCGCATGCGCGAGCGGTATTCCGACCTCAAGGGCCTGCTGCGTCAGTGGGGTCCGACCATGGACGATGTCTTTGCCATGCGCGACCGCTCACAAGAGCTGCTGTCGCTGGTCGATGATGGCGATGAACAGATCAAAAAGGCGCGTGAGGCACTCGGGAGCGCCGAGCGCGAGCTGTTCGCTGCTGCCAGGGCACTTAAGCGCGCTCGCAATACGGCGGCCCCGCGCTTCTGCCACGAGGTCGGCCGCCAGATGGCTCGCTTGGAGATGGGCGGCGCCGAGCTCGTCTGGGAGTCGCGCGATCTTCCCCGTGCTGAGTGGACGCCCGTTGGTCCTTCGAGCTACGAGCTGCTATACCGCAGCGGTGCCGGCTTGACGCCACGTCCCCTGCGCCGCATTGCGTCGGGCGGCGAGCTCAGCCGCGTCATGCTGGCAAGCAAGGTCGTCCTCGGTAACGCGGACGGTGTTGATACGCTGGTGTTTGACGAGGTCGATGCTGGTGTCGGTGGCTCCACGGCGCGTGCGCTCGCGGGCGTGCTGGCAGATCTCGCCGCTACGCATCAGGTGATTGTCGTAACCCACTTGGCGCAGGTCGCCGTCATGGCCGACAAGCATTATGTCGTCAGCAAGGAACCGGGCGATGTTCCCCAGACGCATTTGGACGAGGTAACCGGCGAAACGCGTACCGCCGAGATCGCTCGCATGTTGAGCGGCGATCAGTCCGAGGCAAGCCTGGCGCACGCCAAACAGATGCTTGCGGAGGCGCGTGCCTAGGCCGAGCCGCCACATGTATGTCCAATCCGGCCGCCACGAAACGGGTCCATCTACTACGTTTGGCAGGGCATCGGCAACCACGCCAAGAATTGCAAAAAGAAAACCGCAGGTAGAACGCCTGCGGTTTTCTCTATTTTGGGTGTATGGTTGGCGCTTGAGGTTAAAACGTAGTAGATGGGCGGATTTCGTGGCGAGGGGCGTCTATCGGCTCCCCAATTTACCTACTCAACGACCTTATCCGGCTGGATGAGCTCCTCGTAGTAGCTGATATGCTCACGCGCGTCTTCAATCTCGGGCAGCAGGAAGTTGTAGATGACTTCGATGATCATCGTGGCGCTGATCTTGGAGAACGCAAAGTCGCCCGTCGTCAGTAGCGCTTCGTGGTTGACGGTATTAAAAGTGTAGTCTGCCAGGCGCGCGAGTGGGGATTTGCTGTCGCTGCTGATGACGACTACGGTGGCACCACAGCCGCGAGCCGCTTTTGCCATGCGATTCAGTCGGCGCGATTTGCCGGAGTTTGAGATTAGCACGATGACGTCACCCGGGCGCAACGTGAGCGCAAAGCCGATTGATGTCTCGCTGATGGTGCTCGCCATGCAGCGCAGGCCCAGCTGCGAAAACTTAAACGTCGCATCGAGCGCGACCGCGTTCGTATTGCCCACAGCTGCAAACTCAATAACCCCTGCATGCTTAAGGGCATGCACAACAGCCGCCAGCGTATCGTGGTCGATGCCGTCGATGGTCGCATTAAGCTCGCTCACCTTGGCAGCCAGGATGTTCTTGAGGCTCTGCTCCATATTGTCGAGCGAGACCTCGTCAGTCAGGCCCTCGTTACGCTGGCTTTCCAAATCCCTCGCCAACGAAAACTGAAAGCTGCGGAAGCTACCAAAGCCAAGCTTGCGGCAGAAGCGCGAAACGGTCGCCTCGGACGTGGCGGCGGCGCGCGAGAGCTGAGCGGCCGTGAGGCGTGGCGCCTCGGACTGGTGCTCCAATATATAGTCGACAATGCGCTGCTCGGACTCGCTGTATCCCTGATGGGTGCTAATGAGGGAAAGTGCGCTCTTGCTACTATCGGTCATGGATGGCTCCTGGTTGGCATGAAAATCTAGCTTGATTTGCAATGCCATAGTATACGGTCATTTTCAATTACAAGATACACCTTGCCGTTTCAAGTGTTGATGGTAAACTTTCACTTACCGTTTACGGTTATGAAAGAACCTTTCACCGGAGATTTGCACCTTAGCTCTTCTCACGCGGACGGTAGGTTGGTATCTTTCAGTTGTGGAAAAACGCGCATCGAAGCGCGTGTAGGGGAGCGCCCGCGGGCGCTGTACTCAAGAAGGAGGGACACATGGCTAAGTTTGACATCATCGCCGCGACCGGTTGCCCGACCGGCATTGCGCACACCTTCATGGCGAAGGAGGCGCTGGAGAAGGCAGCTGCCGAGCGCGGTCTGACCATTAAGGTCGAGACTCATGGCCAGGTCGGTGTCGAGAACGAGCTCACCAAGAGTGAGATCGCTGGTGCCAAGGCCGTCGTCGTCGCAGCCGACAAGGATGTCCAGGCTGAGCGTTTCGCCGGCAAGCCCATGGTTTCCGTTGGTGTTTCCAAGGCCCTGTCCGTTGAGGCCGCCGGTAAGCTGATTGACCGCGCGCTCGCCGCCAAGGGCGACGACACGGTTGCGGCTGCTGCCGATGTCGAGGACGAGGTCGAGGAGAAGGAGTCCATCGGCCACATCATCTACAAGCACCTCATGAACGGCGTCAGCCACATGCTGGTCTTCGTCGTTGCTGGTGGTGTTCTGACCGCCGTTTCGTTCCTGTGGGGCATTACGTCCTTCGATTCGACGGCGTCTGACTACAACAGCTTTGCTGCGATGCTCAAGATCATCGGCGGCATCGCCATGAACCTCATGGTTCCGGTGCTTTCCGCCTACATCGCCGAGTCCATCGGCAAGCGCCCGGCGCTCGTCCCCGGCTTTGTTGCCGGTATGATCGCCATCCAGGGCCTGCCTGTTAACGCCGAGACCGGCATGATCGACGCCGGTGGCGCCGGCGTGGGCTTCGGCTTCCTGGGCGGCATCGTCGGTGGCTTCCTCGCCGGTTATGTCATCCTGCTGCTCGAGAAGGTCTTTGCCGGTCTGCCCAAGAACCTGGACGGCCTCAAGGCTATCTTCCTGTACCCGCTGTTCTCGACGGCTATCGTCGGCCTGGTCATGCTCGGCATTTCCGGCCCCATGGCTGCCATCAACACCGCCATGATGGACTTCCTCAAGGGTCTGTCCGCCTCTGGCGCCGTTGTACTGGGTCTTGCCATTGGCTGCATGTGCGCCTTTGACATGGGCGGCCCGGTCAACAAGGCTGCTTACGTCACCGGTACCGCTATGCTCACCGAGGCTTTGGCCGCCGGTGTTGGCACCGATACCTACAACTTCGGCACCAACTTCATGGCTGCCGTCTCCGCCGCCTGCATCGTTCCGCCGCTGATCACCACCTTTGCCGTCGTTGTCGGCAAGAAGTACTTCAGCCAGGAGGATCACGACGCCGGTGTCGTCAACCTCATCCTTGGTTGCACCCACATCACCGAGGGCGCCATTCCGTTCATGACCAAGAACATCTGGCCCGTCATGCCCATCATGATGCTCGGTTCCTCTATCGCTTCGATCCTGACCATTATGTTCAACGTTCACGATCCGGCGCCTCACGGTGGCTTCTTGGTCCTGCCCGTTGTCGAGAACGGTCCGCTTTGGGTCCTCGCGATCCTCATCGGCGCTGTGGTCGGTGGCATCCTGTTCGTGGCCTTCAAGAAGTACGACTTCGAGAAGAATCAGAAGGCCGCTCCTGCAGCCAAGCCGGTTGTGGCTCCCAAGGCCGCTGCCGTCGAGGCCCCCAAGGCCGAGGCTGCCGACTTCGTTAAGGTCGAGAATGTCTTTGTTGCCGAGGACTTCGCTTCTCGTGACGAGGCTCTGAGCTTCGTTTCCAACCAGGCTGTCAAGGCCGGTATCGCCAGCGACGCCGACGCCGTGTTGAACGCCTTCCTGGCCCGCGAGGCCGAGGGCACCACGGGCATGATGGAGGGCTTCGCCATCCCGCATGCCAAGTCCGACGCCATTACCGAGGCTGCTGTTATCGTCGTCAAGGACGAGTCCGGCGTGACCGGTTGGGACACCATGGACGGCGCTCCCGTCAACGTGACTATCGCCCTGCTCATCCCCGGTGCCCAGGCCGGCACCACGCACCTCAAGATCCTGTCCAAGGTCGCCGAGGCGCTCATGGACGAGGACTTCCGTGCCACCGTCAAGGGTTCCACCGACGCCGCCAAGATCGCCAAGACGATCAACGCCCGCTTGGTCTAATTCCACGGTACGCGAATAACATCGCCCTCTGTATATAAGGCGGGGACTCCACCAGGAGCCCCCGCCTTTTTCTATCCCTCCCATAAGTTGCGGTGAAATAGGGACTGTTTAAACGATTCAACCCCAAATTCAGTCCCTATTTCACCGCAACTTATAAAAGGGCATAGAGGGGCTGCCTATCGAGTCTTTGTCGCGAATAGTTCATCAGCCAGAATTCCTTTCAGCCGACATTACTCTGGTCCGACTGGGTTTCCGCAGCTTGCTCGCCCACAGGGGCCCGTGCGCGGCCTGTGAGATTTATCGCGAGTTCCGCACGAGCCGAAGAGCACTTAATGTGCTCTTCGTGCGAGCAGGACTGTAGAGTAGGAAATCTCACAGGCCGCGCACGGGCCCCTGTGGGCGAGCAGACGGACGACAAACACATCTGTCCAATAATTCGTCTGAAACACAATGAAAAACCGTTTGATGTGAGTTAATATAAACAACGTCGTGAATCTGACTCCTGCCACATGCATGACAGGGGTTAAACACAAAAAAGGAGTCAACTATGGTTTCTGAGAAGGCTACCCTCGTTAATCCTCAGGGTCTGCACATGCGTCCGGCTGGTCTGTTCGCCTCCACCATGGGCAAGTACGCCTGTGACGTGACGGTCGTTACCCCCGAGAAGGAGGTCAACGGCAAGTCCCCGATGGCCCTCATGGCTGCTGGTATCCCCTGCGGTACCGAGGTCGAGGTCAAGTGCGACGGCGCTGACGAGGCCGAGGCTCTGGCTGCTGCCATCGAGCTCATCAAGAGCGGTCTTGGCGAGTAGAACTCAAACGGGTCGCATGTTGAACAACTAAGTTCATATTTGGGGGCGCAGTGACCTGTTGTAAGGTAGCTGCGCTCTTTTGTCATGGATATGGCAAAACGCTTTATCACATGACACGGAGAGAGGAATGGGAATGTATCAGGGAGTCAACGCTTCCGAGGGCATCGGTATCGGCACCGTCATGGTTGCCGTCGATCCCGACTTGACGTTTGAGCCGCACGAGGTTGCTGATTCGGCAGCAGAGAAGGAGCGCTATCAGTCCGCTCTTTCGGTCTTCTGCGAGAAGACCCAGGCTCAGGCCGACCACATGAAGGAGACGGTGGGCGAGGCCGAGGCCGAGATCATGAGCGGACACATTGTCCTGGCTCAGGATCCGGGCATGACCGACGCCATCAACGCCGCCATTGATGGCGGTACCTGCGCCGAGCAGGCGCTCATGGACACCTCGACCATGTTCGAGAACATGTTCCTGTCTATGGACGACGAGATGTTCCGTCTGCGCGCGGCCGACATCGCCGACATCCGCACCGGTATTCTGGCCGAGCTGCTGGGCAAGGAGGTCGTCGACCTCTCCGTCCTGCCCGAGAACACTGTCGTTGTCGTGCACGACCTCACGCCGTCCATGACCGCAACGATCGATAAGGCCCACGTTGCCGGTATCGTCACCGAGACCGGTGGCCGCACGTCGCACTCCGCGATCATTGCGCGCGCCCTCGAGATCCCGGCTGTCCTTTCGGTTTCCAACAGCTGCACCGCGCTGCGCAACGGTATGACCGTTGTCGTCGACGGTGGCAAGGGTATCGTCGAGGCCGATCCCGACGAGGAGACGCTCGCTGCCTACACCGCTAAGGCCGAGGCCTTCGCTGCCGAGAAGGCAGCCCTCGAGGCCTTCCGTGGCAAGCCGTCCGTGACTGCCGATGGCATCAAGAAGATCATCGCCTGCAACATCGGTAACCCCGATGACGTACCCAACGCGCTCGATCACGACGCCGAGGCCATCGGTCTGTTCCGCTCCGAGTTCCTGTTCATGGACTCTGCTGAGCTTCCTTCCGAGGAGGAGCAGTTCAACGCCTACCGTAAGGTCGCCAGCGCGCTCAAGGGTGCTCCGGTCATCATCCGCACGCTCGATGTGGGTGGCGACAAGGAGATTCCGTATCTGCACATGGTCAAGGAAGACAACCCCTTCATGGGCTTCCGCGCCGTGCGTTACTGCCTGGCCAATCCCGACCAGTACAAGGTCCAGCTCCGCGCTCTGCTGCGCGCTAGCGCCTTCGGTGACGTCAAGATCATGATCCCGCTCGTCACCTGCGTCGAGGAGGTCTTGGCTGTCAAGGAGCTCGTCGAGCAGTGCAAGGCCGAGCTGACCGAAGAGGGTCGAAAGTTCAACGAGAACATCGAGGTCGGCATTATGGTCGAGACGCCCGCCGCTTCGCTGCTCGCAGACCGTCTTGCCGAGGTCGCCGACTTCTTCTCCATTGGCACCAACGACCTGATCGGCTACACCATGTGCGCCGACCGTGGCAACGACACCATCTCCAACCTGTACCAGGTGTACTATCCCGCCGTGCTCCGCTCGCTCAAGAACATCATCGAGAGCGGCGTGAAGGCCGGCATCATGGTCGGTATGTGCGGCGAGGCCGCTGCCGATCCGCTGCTCGAGCCGCTGCTGATCAGCTGGGGCCTGGAGGAGTTCTCGATGAGCGCTCCGTCGATCCTGCGCGCCCGCAAGACCATCAGCCAGTGGACCAAGGCCGAGTGCGACGAGCTCGCCGAGAAGGCACTCGCCTGCAACACCGCCGCCGAGGTCAAGGCACTGCTCGAGTCCGCAGCTCGCTAATTTGGTATCAGAGGTAACCGCGTGGTTGGAATGGGCCGGCCACGCGGCCCTCACATATACAGGGGGTACTGTAAATGTTCTACACGCTAACCGCTAACCCGGCTGTCGACATGACGGTTTCGAGCTCTCCGCTCGAGCCCGACGAGAACGTCCGCACCGGCTCGGCCAGCTACACGGCTAACGGCAAGGGCCTCGACGTGTCCTTCGCCTTTAAGAAGATGGGCGTCGACACCGTCGCGCTCGGCTTCTTCGCCGGCTTCACGGGCAAGTTCATCGTCGAGGAGGTCATGAACCTGGGTTGCCTCTGCCGCCCGGTCTGGACCGACGGTATCACGCGCATTAACACCTACGTCAACGATGGCCAGCACGAGTACGGCATCCTGAACCCGGGTGCTCCGATCACGCCGCAGCACCAGGAGGAGCTCTACAACATCCTGGACACCGCGGGCGATCTCGAGTGCCTGATCGTTTCCGGCTCCGTGCCTCCCAAAGCTACGCCTGACTTCCTCGCTCAGGTCATGGAGCACGCTCAGGCCCGTGGCGCCGACGTCGTCTTGGACCTGTCCTCCGATAAGCTCAAGGAGCTCGCTCACAAGAAGCCGCTGCTTATCAAGCCGAACCATCATGAGATGAAGGCCATCTTCGGCGTGCCGGTTGACACCGACGACGAGGTTCGCGTCGCCATGAAGATGGCTCACGACGCTGGCGTTCAGAACGTGCTGCTCACCCGTGGTAGCCGCGGCGACGCTTACTTCTCCAACGGCGAGGACATCTGGTACGCCAAGCGTGAGTTCAACATCAAGCTGGTTTCTTCCGTCTGCGCCGGCGACTGCACCCTTGCTGCGTTCCTGCACAAGTGGTACAGGGATCGCGACAACGTCGAGGAGGCCATGAAGCTCGCTATGGCCACCGGCGCCAACGTTGCCGAGTCCGTCGGCATCGGCGACTTCGGTCATGTCGATGAGTACAGCAAGCGCGTTGCTGTCCGCAAGCTCGATCGTCAGTAATCGAAACGCGACATATTCGTGCGCATGTGGCGCCCCGGTTTCGGCCGGGGCGCCTTTTTTGTTCCGCCATGGGGGAGACGTGTCCTGCCGTACTTCATCGCTTCCACACCGTTCACCGAGTTGTCCTAGCCTTTTGTCTATGTGTGGAATATACTTTCATTAACACGTTGCTTCGTGAAAGGAACATTCATGATTTACACGCTCACTGCAAATCCCGCCATTGACTACAACATCGCCTGCGACGGCCTTGCTGCCAACACTGTCACGCGTACCCGCAACGCCGTCTACACGCCCAACGGCAAGGGCCTCAACGTCTCGTTTACGCTTGACCACTACGGTGTCGACACCACGATCCTGGGTTTCTTCGCTGGCTTCTCGGGCGAGTTTATCGTTAAGGGCGCCGAGGCCCTGGGCGTGCCCGTCAAGCCCGTGTGGACCGACGGCATCACGCGCGTCAACGTGTTCCTCAATGCCGGCCCCGACACCGAGTACAACATGGTCAACGCCGGTGCCGCCATCAACGAGGCTAACGAGCAGGAGATGTTTGAGCTTATCGATTCGCTCGATGACATGACCTGCTTGGTCATCAGCGGCTCGCTGCCTCCCAACACTTCCGAGGGCTTCCTGGCCGAGGTCCTGGGCCGTGTCAAGGCCAAGGGGGCCGAGTTCGTCCTCGACATCTCGAGCCATCAGCTGGCAGACCTCATTGCTCTGGAGCCGCTGCTTATTAAGCCCAACGACGACGAGTTGCTTGACATCTTTGGCATTAAGGTGAGCGGTGGCGACGATGAGTCTGTCAAGGGCGCGATGGCCGAGCTTCATGCCAAGGGCGCCAAGAACGTGCTGCTTACCCTCGGTGGCGCCGGTGCGTACTTCTCCAACGGCGAGCACATCTGGTTTGCCAACCGCACCTTCGACGTCAAGCTGCTGTCGACGGTGTGCGCCGGCGATTCCTCGCTCGCTGCCTTCCTTTCCGTGTGGCACGACGCCCCCGAGCGTGTTGAGGATGCTTTGCGTCTTTCGATGGCCACCGGCGCCAACGTGGTCGAGTGCCCCGGTCTGGGCGATTTTGCCAAGGTGGACGAATATAAGAAGCACATCGAGGTTCGCCAGGTCTGCTAGCCGCATCGATACTTCGTTGCCGAACACCCGCTTTGGATTTCCGAGGCGGGTGTTTTTTGTGCACTGAACGCATATGGCGTCGCTGTCTCGTTTTATCGAATCGATGACGCGATTGCGTGTGCGCGCTTTCTCGTTTCTTGTTAGACTTCTTGAGAACCCTCGATTAACGCTCAAAAGTGCAGGAGGCCATAGGCATGTGCAATGTTTCGCTCAACGGTACTCAACCGTCCGATGCCTCCCTGCGTGTCCTGCGTTCGCTCGAAGCAGCCGGTCTTGAGGCTTGGTACGTAGGTGGTTGGGTGCGCGACGCCCTGATGGGGCGCCCCAGCCACGATGTTGATATGTGCTGTAGCGGCCTGTGGCAGGAGTCCAAAGCGGCGCTCGAGGCCGCCGGCATCGCGGTCGTGGAGTCGGGCATTAAATTTGGCGGAATCACGGCTATTTCCGATGGCGAGCGTATCGAGGTCACCACGTACCGTCTTGATGGCTTCTATACCGATGGGCGCCATCCTCAGAATGTCGAGCGTGCCGCCTCGCTCGAGGACGATCTGGCGCGTCGCGACTTTACTGTCAACGCCATGGCCTGGCATCCCGAACGCGGGCTTGTCGACCGCTACGACGGCCAGGGTGACTTGGAGCGCAAGCTGATTCGCGCTGTCGGCGATCCCAAGCGTCGCTTTAATGAGGACGCCCTGCGCATGCTGCGTGCGGTGCGCTTTGCCTGCCGCCTGGACTTTATGATTGAGCCCGAGACTAAGCGTGCGCTTGCCGAGTGCGCGCCGCTTCTCGATGCCGTGGCGCGCGAGCGTGTGGGTATTGAGCTCGAGGGCATTCTTTCGACCGGTCATGGGGGAGACGCGATGCTGCGCTACCCCGAGCTCATCTGCGCCGCCGTGCCCGAGTTGGCAGCGGGTCGCGGGTTTGATCAGCGAAGTGTCTATCATGCGTTTAACGTCTACGAGCATATCGCCCGTGTGCTGACGGTGGCAGGGGAGCTGGCGCTGTGCGACGGCGTCGCGCCATCGTTGAGCCTTATGTGGGCAGCGTTTTTGCACGATGTGTCCAAGCCCGAGTGCTTCACGGTCGATCACGCCGGCAGCGGACACTTCTATGGTCACCCCGAGCTCGGCGCCAAGAAAGCGCGCGTCATTATGGATCGCCTGGCGCTTTCGCACGACCTGGTGCGCGATGTGTGCCTGCTTATCAAATACCATGACAAGCCGCTGCGCCCCGAGCGCTCCTGCCTGCTCAATATGATGCGCTTGCTTTCTGGTGAGGGCGTCGACACAGCCCGCCTGATTGATGAGCTCATGGATCTTAAGCGTGCTGATACGCTCGGCAAGGCCCCGTCGTGCTTCTATTATGTCGAGACAATCGAGGAGATGCGCGCGCTGGCGCACGAGCTACTGGAGGCGGGGGAGCCCTATACGCTCAAGATGCTCGCCGTCAACGGCGGCGACCTGATCCGTGCTGGAGTCAAGCCCGGGCCGGAACTGGGGCAGCTTCTTAACTCCGCCCTCGACGCCGTGATCGAAGACAACATTCCCAACGATCGCGAAGCTCTTTTGGTCCATCTCAACTTGAATTAGCTACCCAGTTTACCTGCGTGTTCCATAACCTGCCGACAATTTTTCGGCAATTTGGAATTTCTTCTTGCGCTGACGTTTTTTGTCCCGTAATATATTTCCTCGCAGCACGGCAGTGCAGATGTCATGTGGCCCGTTCGTCTAGCGGTTTAGGACGCCGCCCTCTCAAGGCGGAGATCACCAGTTCGAATCTGGTACGGGCTACCACTTCTTTTCTGCTGAGGCTTATGGCCCGTTCGTCTAGCGGTTTAGGACGCCGCCCTCTCAAGGCGGAGATCACCAGTTCGAATCTGGTACGGGCTACCACGCATCTGATACCCGGGCTTCCCATGGAAGGCCGGGTTTTTTATTTTCAAACAACCGTCTGCAATTCCCGTTTGAACCAGAGCTTTGCGTTCTGCCTATGGCCCTTACGGGTACAATATCCAAGATATTTTGACTGTTAGAAGGAGTCTCATGACGGAGTCCTCTCAGCATACGTCTAAGCCCCAGGTCGAGGTTGAGGCCTCGGGCGGAGATGACAATAAGAGCGCACGCCGCGGCGCCATCTTTATCGGCGTCGTGCTGGTGGGTTATATCGTCTATCTGGTGGTAACCGGGCAGATGGGGCAGTTCTGGGCCGCAATGTCGAGCGTCCAGGCGCCATGGCTCGTTGTCGCGTGTCTTTGCATGTTCATGTATCTGTTCTTTGGCATTGTGGCCTATGCGATCGCCGTCTGGCTCGACCCATATTCGCCCGTCGGCATCCGCGACCTGATCTCGGTCGAGGCGAGTGGCATCTTCTTTGGCAACCTGACGCCCATGATGATGGGCTCGACTCCCGCCCAGATCTACCGCCTGACCAAAGCGGGCCAAAATGTCGGCGAGGCCGGAGCCACGCAGTTCACGCGCTTTATCGTGTACCAGTTTGGCCTCGTTGCCTGGGGCGCTATCCTACTGCTTGCTCGCATGCCGTTTTTTGCCGAGCGCTATGGCGACATGACGTTGCTGTGCGTCTTTAGCTTTGGTGGGCACTGCTGCATCTTGCTGGGCATCTTCGCCGTCGCGCTCATGCCTAAGACCGTCACGCGTGTCGCCCATTGCATCATCAATTGGCTTGAGCGCATTGGTGTCTCGGCCACTAAGATCGAGGGATGGCGCACGTTTGTCGATGGCGAGATCTACTCCTTCTCCGAGAAGTTCAAGCTTTCAGCCGGACATTTTTCTTCCATGCTGCTCACGGTGGTCATCACCATGCTGCAACTCGCGTTTTTCTATCTGGTGCCGTATTTCCTGATGCTTGCCTTTGGCCACCACGAGGTCGACTTTTTCTCGGTCATGGCCGCGAGCGCCTTTGTCCAGCTGCTGAGCTCTGCGGTCCCCCTGCCCGGTGGAACTGGTGGCGCTGAGGGCGGCTTTGCATTGTTCTTGGGTCATTTCTTTGGGTCGGCTTCGACCGCCGGCTATCTGCTGTGGCGCCTCATTACGTTTATTGCGCCGACCATTTTGGCTGCGCCCCTGCTGGGACTTAAGAGCGCCCACAACGAGAGCATCCATGCGCGCTGGGATCGTGTGATGCGCAAGCTCGGCCGCACGCCTCAGACGCCCTCTGCGCCCACTATGCCGCACCCCACGAATGCTGTTTCCGTTGATCCCAAGAAGCGCGCTCAGAAGGCTTCTGGGACCGCTAAGCCGGCTCATAAAGCCTATGTACGCCAGACAGGCGACGGTATTCGCGTATCTCCGTCGGCACTCAATAAGAAGAAGCACCCTAAGTCGCAGTAGGGCAGTCGTGCGTTCTTCATGATGCGGGGCATATTTGTGCTGTATGGGGGATAATCCTCTTACGTAGATTATCTCTCATCTGTTGATGAATGCTTGCATATCGAAGGGACACGCCCATGGCAACCAGCAAACCGCGTCTTGATCGTCGCATCATTCGCAGCCGTAATGCCATCCTTTCGGCTTTCGAGCGCCTGCTCATGGAAAAGCCGCTGGCAGACATTACGGTGAGTGCCATCGCGCGCGAGGCCAATGTCGACCGCAAGACCTTTTACGTTCACTTTGGTACGGTTGACGGCCTGCTCGATGCCATTGCCGTCGATGTGGTGGAGATGATTGTCGACTCGGTCGAGAAAACGCTTGCTTCTATGGACGGTGACACCAGCGAGCGCGCTCTTGGCGCGGCGGCGACCTTCTTTAAAACCGTTAATGAGGCACTGTGCAACAACTTAGTGCTTAATCGTCAGCTGATCGAGAATATTCCGCTCGATGATTTCATGGCTCGTCTTCGTGCGCCGCTCGAACATGAGATTGCCGAGCGCGATCTGCTGCCCCAAGGTCTCAAGGACGAGATGTTCGACTACTATCTGGCGTTTTTGCTATCGGGTATTATCGGTATCTATCGCACGTGGGCGCTGTCTGACGGCTCGGTTCCTATCGAGCGCGTCTCTGAGGTCGCCAACGACCTGACTCTCAACGGTCTGTCGAGTCTGGAATCTCGCTTCGAATAGCATCGATAATTCAACAGCTTATAGAAGTTGCGGTGGAATAGGGATTGTTTTGGTTATTGGAAGCCCGATCTAGTCCCTATTTCACCGCAACTTAGTAAAACTGTTTTGATGGTAAGGCGGAGCAGCCTCGAAGATGAGCCTCGAGACTGCTCCGCTTCATTTCTGGCCGTTTGTCATGTAGGGCAGAATTAATCGCCGTTTTTGAGTGTGCGGCCCTGTTTTTCGAACTTGTGCATGTCGCTATCGGCCATGCCCTGCGACTTGTCCTCGTGACGCTTGGCGTATAACGGATCTTCGGAGTCGTTCCAGATGCGGTCGGCGACAGGTGACCATGCCTCGGCGGCAGCCTGGGTCTTTTCGCGCAGTTGCTCGGGTGACTCCTTCTCGATTAGGTCGGTGCTCATTGCGCCACTCTCGGCGATCAGTTTGGGCAGCACGTCGGGATTCTCGAGCATGGGGCATGGCTTGAGGTAGTTGTCGTTGAACGGCATGTTCTCGTAGTACTTCATAAAGAGGGGAGAGCGCAGCGCGTCGAGTAAGCTCACATCGTGGATGTTGGCGTTTGAGTAGTGGATGAACACGCACGGCTCCACGTCTCCGGCGGCGTTGATGTGCAGGTAGCGGCGGCCGCCGGCGATACATCCGCCTACAAACTCGCCGTCGTTTTGGAAGTCGAGCGTAAACAGCGGCTTCTTCTCACGCATTTCGCGGATAAAGTGATACATGTGCTCGCGCTGCTCGGGCGTGGGCATGAGCTCGGGGGTTGCGTTGCGGCCAACCGGCATAAAGTGGAAGTACCAGCAGAAGAGTGCTCCCTCGCCGATCATCCAGTCCATGTTCTCTTCGGTAGCAACCGTATCGGCATTGGCGCTGGTCCAACAGGTGGAGATACCAAACGGCAAGTCGCGCTCGCGCAGGAGTTTCATGGCGTGCTCGATCTTTGCGTAGGTTCCTTCGCCGCGACGGGCGTCAGTTGTGTGCTCATTGCCCTCGGCGCTGATTGCGGGGACAAAATTACCTACGCGAATCATGTCGTCGCAGAAGGTCTCGTCGATCAGCGTGGAGTTGGTAAAGCACAGGAATGCGCAGTCCTGGTGCTTCTCGCAAATCCGGATGAGGTCCCGCTTGCGCACCAATGGCTCGCCACCAGTGTAGATGTAGATGTGGGTAGCCAGAGCTTTGCCCTGCGTAACGATAGAGTCGATGTCTTCGAACGAGAGATTCTGCTTATAGCCATACTCGGCGGCCCAGCAGCCCGTGCAATGCAGGTTGCAGGCGCTCGTGGGATCGAGAAGGATGGCCCACGGAACGTTGCACTGGTACTTTTCGCGGTTCTTTTCCTGCTCTGGCCAAGCAAGCAGGTTGGCGTCGACAATGAGGGTCTTAAGCAGTTTGGTTCGCATCTGGGGATTAAGGCTGAACATACGCATGATCAGGTCATACCAATTGCCGCGGCTCTTGATGACATTGGTGAATGCCTCTCGCTGTACAGGAAATACGCGATTGGGGACCAGCTTGTTCACGAGGTCCATGATTTTGTCGATGTTTTCTTGCGGGTTGTCGTCGAGATAATCGATGAGCTTGTTGAGCGCTGCACGCTCTGCTGACTGTGTAAGCGACATGGGCATATCCTTTCACGTGCGCCTTGTGTGTGATAATACCCACTTGTGGATTAAACGAAGTATAAAGATTTGCAATGTGTCTATTCAACGAATCAATTTGATTTGGGGTGAAGCGTTATACGCCGACACCTTCTAAGTTGCGGTGAAATAGTGTCAGATGGGGATGCGGACGATTTCTTGGACCGCGCCTAGGCGTATCCATTGGAGTGGGAAGGATAAACTGGACTTTCTTTTAAGGATCCTCAAGCGTATTGCCG
>CABUKS010000013.1 GCA_902492235.1 uncultured Collinsella sp.
AACAAATCCAAGTTAGACCATTTCAAATGGTTCGATGTCTGCCCGGATGCGACACATCTGGTGTGTCCATCCTCGCAGTATCCGGTTCTCAAGGTGCACGCCCCGCGGCTGATCCGGTTCGACCGGGCCGCGCGGCAAGGAGATATATTGCCAGACCGGAGGGCTCCCGCGGGCGGGAATCCGGTACTCCATATTTTGTCCACACATGAACAGGTCCCTCAGTCGCATCACTGAGGTTAAAACTGAAGCAGCAGCTTCTGATATTGGCGATGACCAGCTGGTTTATAGGTGTTAAGGCATCGGTCATCTCTGGAGCGCCACTTTACTCCAAAAGCATCAGCTATTTGTTTCCCGTCGGTAAAAGGCAGGTTTTGTTCGCCAAGCGTTCTTATATATAGAGAAGTTCGGGTTCGAACCCGTGCACCGGCAACAAAAAAGCGACCAACCGGAGTCGATCGCTTTCTATTCTATGGTGGAGCATCCAGAGGATGCTTCCGAACTCATTTTCTCGGTGCCATTCATGCTTTCGAAGCATAGTTCGACCTTCGCAGCCTCATGTTTTGAGGATCTGCCGTGTTTATCACTGTTATTAATGAGTGTGCGGAAGTGATCCTCATACAGATACGTGCGATCCGCCAGAGAACTGAGAAGCATCTTTCTGCAGCCCTCGTTGTCTATCCTCGCATCTCTCAGGTCTTCCGGAAATTCACAAGCAGTCTTAGGGTCAGTTTGTTTCTGCTTTCAGAGACTTGTTTGAGAGTTATTAAAGACAGTTCAAAACAATAAGTGAGACACCATAAAGCAGAGCAAGATGTGCCGGATAGAAAATGTAGAAGAAGTATTTCAGCTTCAGCCCTCGCTTGCCATTATAAAGATTGATAAGCAGCAACGAAACGACCGCGGCAGCAACATCAGGATTAAATACATTAGCTGTAGCAAACTCAAATCCGCCGCCAACTATATGGCATGACGAAAGGAGCACTGCGCATACTGCAGCAAAGAACATCTTGGCCTTGCTGTCGTGGAATAAATAGAATGCAGCCACAAGCAGAATGCCATACACGCCGCCATCTAGTTTAGTGTATTCAGCTGCCAGTGCTGTCAAAACAATCAGAGCAATTTCTGCGATGTGCCTCTTCCATTTTGAAAGACTTTGTATCTTTTCCAGAATAATCAAAAAGACCAAGGAAAGCAGGAGCTCGCACATAACATTTTGTTGCCGAAGGTCAAAGAGTTGCCCGGTTTGAACGAAATCGTATATGGGCTCCGCAATGATTGCGAAGACAAGCATATTTCGCAGGTACTTCTTTATGTCATGAGTATGCAAAAATCCCTCAACTATCAAAAAGCAAAATAAGGGAAATGCAATTCTGCCAAGAACATGAAGCACATCCGAAGCCTCGCTTAGAATCGCCCACTGCTCGTCTGATATCTGATTGTACGATGCGTGAGTCATGATTCCATTGGTCAGGACGATCCTGCTTACATGATCGAGAACCATCGAAATGGCCGCTATTATCTTTAATGTGCTGCCGCTAATTCCGTATCTATCTGTTTTCATTTCGTTTTCCTTTCTTTGGGTGGGCCGTCAGGGGTTCAGCCTGCTTCGCAGGCGGCCGCTGCGTTGCTTTCGCGCCTTGCGCGCTGCGCTGGCAAACGCTCACGCGTTTACTCAGCTCCGCGCCCCGACGAGTTCGAACCCGTTTCGCGGCAACAAAAAAGCGACCAACCGGAGTCGATCGCCTTCTTTTCTATGGTGGGCCGTCAGGGGTTCGAACCCTGGACCTTGGGATTAAAAGTCCCCTGCTCTGCCAGCTGAGCTAACGGCCCGCGGGTGGCATTGTACCACGGTCTGGGACTATTCCCAACTCCATTGGCCGTTCTGGAAAATCACAATTTCACGTCCATCAGGTGTGATGCCCGATATATCAATGTCGTCCGTACCGATCATAAAGTCGACATGCGTGCTCGAGACGTTAACGCCATGCTCCAGGAGCTCCTCTTTTGACATGTCGTACCCGCCTTCGATGCATTCAGGGAATCCAACACCCAACGCAAGGTGACAGCTGGCGTTCTCGTCATAGAGTGTGTCATAGAACAGAACACCGCTTTCGCGAATTGGCGTGTTCTTGGAAATGAGCGCGACCTCACCCAGATGAGCAGCACCTTCATCGGTGTCAATAATGCTCGCAAGTGTTGCCTTGCCCACGCGAGCGTCGTAGTCCACCACGCGGCCGCCCTCGAACTTAATCCAAAAATCGTCAACCTTGTTACCGTGATGAATGAGCGGCATAGCCGAATACACGATACCGTCGGCACGCATACGATCAGGCGAGGTGAAGACCTCCTCGGTGGGAATGTTGGGGAAGAAGGGATGTCCATCGGGCGTCTCGCCCTTGCCGCCGGCCCACTCATGGCCCTTCGTCATACCAATCGTCAGATCGGTTCCGTTCGAAGCGGTGTAGTGCAGGCAATCAAATTGATTATCGTTTAGGAAACGCAGGTTCTTTTCGAATGCAGCATCGTGGCGCTCCCAGTCGCTCTCCGGATCCTGACCGTCAGCGCGGGCGGTGTGCAAAATCGCATTCCACAGCTTATAGATTGCGACCTCGTCCGCATCGCCCGAGAACACCTCGCGAGCCCAGGCAACGACCGGAGCGCCGGCGATACACCACGGGTTGATGTTGTAATCCAGTCCGCGACGAAAGACCTTGCACTGCGTATTCCTTGCCTTGGAAGCCGCGGCTGGCTTGGCGGGATCGATACCCTTGAGAGCTGCAGGGTCCGCGCCCTCGATAAAGATAAAGCAGGCGCCATCTTGGGCCAAGGAATCCAACTGCAGGCGCTTCCACTCGGGCGTCTGCTCAAAATAGCTTTTCTCGACATGCTCGTACGTGAGCCTCGTCACGGCATCATCGGCCCAAATGACCGTCACGTGGCCAGCGCCGGCGGCATAAGCTTCCGCGACCACCACGCGGGCAAAGGACGCGCACTCGACCGGAGACTGAACGACAACCTCCTGGCCGGGCTTGACGTTTGCGCCCTTGCGGACAACCAGGCGCGCATAGTTTTTAATCTTGGGCTCCAGGGCCTTCATGCCCTCCAGAGCTTCTTCGACCGTCAGGGCAGCTCGAATCATGTGCCACTCCATCTATCTATAGGACAATAAAAAGGCGCGCCGCAAAAACGACGCGCCTTATATCTTAGCGATAAGTATGTATGCAAACGCTACTTCTTCTTGGAGTCCTTTTTGTCCTCCTCGGCAGCTGCGCGCTCAATAAGAGCGTTGAGCTTGTTCTCGGACATGCCCTCGGCCTGCGCGCGGTACATGTTGCGCAAGGGACGAATACGAGCGAAGTCGTAGATAAAGTCACCCAGGATGATGACATAGGACAAAACGATGCCGACCATCTGAACAGGACTGGACACCGTGCCGCCGGGAACGAAGTAGAGCGAAGCCCAAATTGCCACGACGAGCACCATGCCGATAGCGAGCACAGCCCACCAAATACGGCGGCGCTTGGTGTAGTCCTCATCCTGCTTGAGAAGGATATTCGACACCGTGTAGATGCGATCCTCGCGGGCGCGCTGCTTGGCCTTGCGGGCGCGTTTTTCCTCCTTGGAAAGGCCTTCCAGGTTTTCGCCCTTCTCGAGCTCTTTGCGGCGTGCCTTGGATGATGCCGGCACGACGTGAACAGAGCTCGCCGCCTGACGGGCGGGTTTAGCGGATGCGGCGGACTTGCGCGCAACCCCGGTAACCTCGCGGGATTGCGTGCGCTTGTTCGTGGCGCTACGGGTACTCACTTACGCGTTCTCCTTCATGCTTGTGAACTGGGAGCCCGTGATGATTTGGAAGGCCTCGCGATAGCGCTCGGACGTGCCATCGATGACCTCGGCGGGCAGGTGCGGGGTCTCCCCCGTCATATCCCAGTTGGCCTTGAGCCAATTGCGGACGAATTGCTTGTCGTAGCTAGGCTGGATCTTGCCCTCCTCGTAGCTGGCAGCAGGCCAGAAACGGCTGGAGTCGGGCGTGAGACACTCGTCGATCAGCGTGACCTTGCCATCGATGACACCAAACTCGAACTTGGTGTCGGCAATGATGATGCCACGGGTCGCGGCGTACTCGGCAGCGGCCTTGTAGATCTTGAGAGACAGGTCGCGAATCTGCGTGGCGATGTCCTCGCCCACGATCTCGCAGCAGCGCTCATACGAGATGTTCTCGTCATGGTCACCGATCTCTGCCTTCGTGGAGGGCGTGAACAGCGGCTCAGGAAGCTTGGACGCCTCCGTCAGGCCCTCGGGCAGTTGAATGCCGCAGACGGTGCCGTTCTCGTCGTAGGTCTTCTTGCCCGAACCAGTCAGATAGCCGCGGACGATGCACTCGATAGGAATCGTCTGCGCCTTCTTGACCAGCATGGCGCGACCAGCGAGATAGTCACGGTACTCAGCAAACTCCTCAGGGAAATCCGCCGGGTCGATGGAGACGAGGTGGTTAGGAACAATGTCGGCAAACTTATCAAACCAGAATGCCGAGATGCGGTTGAGCACCTCTCCCTTAAACGGAATCTCGTCGGGGAGAATAAAGTCGAACGCAGAAATGCGGTCGGTGGCGACCATCAGCAGGTTTTCACCGGCATCGTAGATATCACGAACCTTGCCACGGGAATCCGGACGACGCTCCATCGTTGTCACGTGAGTCACTCCTTACCAAAATACGACAGTAATGCGGGCTTTCCCGCATGTTCTCGCAAACCCGGAACGGCAAGGACAAGACCCCTCCTTCACCGAGTAGCGAAAAGCTAGTGCTCCATTGTAGTAGATGCCGCGTCCGCCGTGTGCTCGCGTGGCAGATGAATCGTAAAAGTCGTACCCTTTCCAAGCTCCGACTCCACGGATATATAGCCATGGTGGCGCTCGACGATTTGCTTGGTCACGGCAAGGCCCACGCCCAGACCGCCCGCCTCGCGGGCGCGGCTGGCGTCGGCACGCCAAAAACGTCCGAAAATACGCGACAGGTCTTCCTTGGCGATACCGATGCCCGTGTCCGAGACCGCAATATCGACGTGTTTACGGTCACTGAGTACCGACACCACGACCCATCCGCCCTCGGGGGTATAGCGCATGGCGTTACTCATGAGGTTGATGACGCATTGCGTGATCATATCGGGATCGGCCTCGACGACATCGTCATGCCCCTGGGTTTCATCTGCAAAGCGAAGACGAAGGTCACGGTCGACAAACAGGCGCTCCTGGCCGTTCACAATCGATCGCACGAACGGAACCATGTCCACCGGTTCGAGATTGAGCGGGGCAGTGCTATTTTCCATGCGTGACAGGTCAAGCATCTGCTGCACCAAACGAGCCAGGCGACGCGTCTCGGAAGCGACCGTCTCCAGATGCTCGTCGTCGGTGGGGTACACGCCGTCTTGCATGGCCTCGACCGTTGCAAGCATTGCCATGAGAGGCGTGCGCAGCTCATGAGCCACATCGGAAGTCAGACGCTTCTCGTGCTTCATGTCCTTCTCGAGCGACGTGGCCATCTCATCGAATGTCTCGCCCAGCTGATCGATCTCGTCATCGCCGCGCAAGCCTGTACGAGCGGACAGATCGCCATCGCGAATTTGCTTGGCCGTGCTCGTAATTCGATGAATCGGCTTGGTAAGCATGCGCGACACAAGCGATCCGATAACGACTGAGATGCAGACCGCAACAACCGCGGCAAGGGCCATGGCGTTAAAGGTCTTTTCCCTAAACGCAGAATCTGCCTTGGTGAGCAAGGCGTCGGAGCCGATAGCCCATAGCTTTACCTGTCCGACACGCTCGCCAGAAGACGTTATGATTTCGACGTTGGCAACGCTATCGGAGTCGGTGGGTGCCGACGAAACCGGACTATGCGAGGCCTTTTTACCGCTCGAGCTGCTAGAAGCCAATTCGCTCTCGCGTACATCGGCGGTCGCACTTGCCGAGGGCCAGGAATCGTCATAAACGATCACGCCCTTTTTGTTGACGACCTGCATGCCAAGATCGTCGGACACCAGACTCGATGTCGCGACCGTGCGCAGCTCGCCCGCAGTCCAATTGCCGTTTTCCTCGTACGACGTCGCAAGCTTTTCGGCTGCGGAATTGGCGATCTCGATGATATTGGCGCGCGTGTAGTCCGAAAAAACCGTACCCCATACAACGGAGACCACGCCCACCAGCACCAGTACCGTCATGAGCGATGTCAGGGCGAAAGCCAGGGCCATGCGCGAGGGATAGCTCATCGTTGGCCGTGAATCGGAACGAGGCGTGTTCCAACTAGCCTTGGAACCCGCCTCGTTCTCCTGCTTATGCTTTTGCCCAATTTCAAAGCGCGCAGGTGTCATATGTGATTTCCTTTATTTCTCGTCCGACTTATCGTTCTTGGTCGGAGCCTCGAAGCGGTAGCCGACACCGTGAACGGTGTAGAGCCACTTGGGCTTCTTGGGGTCGTCGCCCAGCTTGGCGCGAAGGTTCTTCACGTGGCTGTCGATGGTGCGCTCGTAACCCTCAAAGTCGTACCCAAGCACCTTCTCGACCAGCTCCATGCGGTTGTAGACGCGGCCGGGATGGCAGGCAAGGGTGGTGAGCAGCTTGAACTCGGATGCGGTCAGATCGACTTCCTTGTTCTCGACCAAAATCTTGTGGCCCGAGATATCGATGACCAGATCGCCGAAGTCAAGCACCTCGACGGCCGGCTCATCGGCCTGGTGGGCACGGCGGAACAGAGCGCGAACGCGGGCGACGAGCTCGCGCGGCGAGAACGGCTTAATCAGGTAGTCATCGGCACCCAGCTCGAGACCGATAATGCGGTCCTCGATCTCACCCTTAGCCGTAAGCATGATAATGGGCACATCCGAGGTATCGCGGATGGTGCGGCAGACACGCTCGCCCGGAATCTTGGGGAGCATAAGGTCGAGCACGACCAGGTCGAACTGATGCTTCTCGAACTCCTCGATCGCGGACTGGCCGTCACCGACGCCTACCACCCAGTAACCCTCGCGCTCGAGATAGGCTGCGACAGCGTCACGGATTGCCTTCTCGTCCTCGACCAGCAGAATCTTTTTTGCATCTGAAGCCATAACACGGCCCCCCTGTCTCAATTAGCTAAGAACAAGCCCATTTTAACGCACCTGAGCCCACCGGGTATCGCATGGACGCGACAGCTCGGCAGGCGGTACTCATAGTTACAAGGCGCTTATTCCCCTGTCGGCGCCTTTTTAACCCCTCGCTAACTAAAGAGAGAACAGGCGGGCGGCGACCGTCTCGGGAACGCCTTGACTGTTTCGAACCGTGGCGTACGTCAGGAACGTATCAGATTTGCCCGCCGTAGCAGGATAATCGCCATACTCAAGGGCACGATCGGGAGACAGCAACGACCCATAGGTCTTTGCCGACGTGTCGATCAGAAAATGGGACGACTGGACCTTGACTAGGAACTTATTCTTTTTTCCCGCGGCACATGCGAGCGGTTCACGCGACAAAAAGAGATACGGGCCGCCCTCGTTACCGATATAAGTGCCCATGTTGCCCAGGCTGCCGACGCCGCTATACGTCGCTTCGATGGAAAAGACAAACCTATCGCCCATATAGACAGCCTCGAAAGGGGACACCGAGGAGGGCAGCACAAGCTGGGCTCTCTTGGTATTGTTGCCGTCGGCCAAATCAATCGCGGTCATGCCGTAGTAGACGCCCTCGTCGTTGCGCACGCGCGGCGAAATGGTCAAGATGCCGTCGCTCACGCGCGGTGCCGATGCAAAACGACCCGTCGACTTCCAAATGGTCTCGGGCTTGGACTCGTCGAGCGACTGGCGGTAGCAATATGAATCGCTGCCGGTCTTAGAACCTCCAGACGCTGGCATTTTGTACCAGACAACCGATGAGCCGTACGCGGTAAAGAGCGGCGGGTCGTAATCCTTGCCGCCGCGATCGAGCTCGACAGCATCACCGGCACGCGATACACCCGACAGCCCCTGAGCGTAGAGTTTCCACGAAGAGTTCGCATAGCTCATCTCAATCCACGCAAACACGTTATCGGTCGCGCGGACATCATAAAACGCATAGCCTGTTCCCTCGACGGGGGCTTCGACCAGCGTCGTCAGTGAGCCATCGCTCAAACTGAGTACACCGAGCGTATTGGCATGTTGGGCCGAGGCGGGTGTCATCATTGCGGCAGATACGTCACCGTCGCAGTAGTACAGCAGCGTGCCAAGCGGTAGCGTCCACGAGGCGGTCGGCTCAAGATCTATGTCGACAGCCTCATACTCATCCGTAATCGAGACAATCTTGGAATCGTCCTTGATGACCTGCGGCTCACCGGCGGCATCGTCGCTGGTACCCGTCTTTGACGAGCACCCCGCTAGCAGCGTGGCCGCGCCCGCCGCGGCACCGCCCAGCACAAAGCCCCGACGCGTTATTCCATTTTTAAATCGGTCGACGATACCCATTAGGCAATCTCGGCACGAGCGGCTTCGATGGCGCGCGTGAGCTGATCGGCACAGGAGGTCTTCTTCATGCCGCAAGTGTTGCCGGCGAGCACTTCGACCACACGGTCGGTGGGAGCACCCTCAACCAGCTTGGAAATGGCCTTTAGGTTGCCGTCGCAGCCACCGGTAAACTCGACACCCAGTACTTTGTTGCCGTCATCGGAAAGATTAAGGTGGATATTGCGAGCGCACACACCCTGCGGCTTGTAATCGAAACTAATCATGCAGTCCCCTCTCAAATACACAGTAAGTCACTAATTATCGCTGTCTATTCTCGGATACAACAAGGCGCTTTGCCGGCAACACACATTACCAGCAAAGCGCCCAAACCAGTACATGTCGCGGCAGAGCCTACTCGAAGCTCAGCTGCTCCAGACGATCGAAGACCGTATCGATGCGGGTGAGGAAGTCCCACGGATCGAAAATCTCGTCGAGTTTCTCCTGGCTGACGGTGCAGCGAGGATCGGCCTCAAGGCGCTCCTTAAAGGTGGGGCCGGAGACGCAATCCTGCACCTCATGCCACGTGGCCATGGCGTTTTCCTGCACGATGGCGTAGGCGTCCTCGCGGGTGATGCCCGTGTCGACGAGGGCGAGCAGCACCTTGGAGGAGAAGATAAGGCCGCGGGTCTTGTTGAGGTTGGCCATCATGCGGGCGGGATACAGCTGCAGGCCGTCGATAACGCGGATGAGGCACTGGAACATATGGTCGAGCGCAATGAAGCTATCAGCCTGGGCGACACGTTCGGCGGAGGAGTGCGAAATGTCACGCTCGTGCCACAGGGCGACGTTGTCGAAGGCAACCTGCGCGTTGGCCTTCACGACGCGCGACAGACCGCAAACCTTCTCCATGGTGATGGGGTTGCGCTTGTGCGGCATAGCGGAGCTGCCCTTTTGGCCCTTACGGAACGGCTCCTCGGCCTCGAGCGTGTCAGTCTTCTGCAGGTTGCGAACCTCGGTTGCGATGCGCTCGCAGGTGGCTGCCGTGGTGGCGAGCACGCCGGCAAGGTAGGCATGGTGATCGCGGCTGATAACCTGCGTAGATAGCGGGTCGTGAACCAGGCCCAGATGTTCGCAGACATACTCCTCGACGAACGGCTCGATGGAGCTGTAGGTGCCGACAGCACCCGAGATGGCACCGAAGGCAACGTTCTTGCGAGCATCCTCAAGACGATCGAGGTCGCGCTTGAGTTCCCAAGCCCAAGAGCCAAACTTCATGCCGAAGGTCATCGGCTCGGCGTGGATGCCATGAGTGCGGCCGGCGCACAGCGTGTTGCGCTCCTCGAAAGCGCGGCGCTTGCAGATCTCACCGAGTTTCTTGACGTCCTCGATGATCAAATCGCAGGCCTGGGTGAGCTGATAGCACAGGGCCGTATCGCCCAGGTCGGAGCTGGTCATGCCGTAGTGCACCCAGCGGCTGGGCTTCGGCTCGCCCTCGGGAACGTCAGCGTCGATGTACTCCTTCATATTGGTCAGGAAGGCGATGACGTCGTGACGCGTGACTTCCTCGATCTCGTCGACCTTTGCCTTCTCAAAGCTGGCATGGTCGCGGATCCATTGGGCCTCGTCTTTGGAAATACCGATCTTGCCGAGCTCCGCCTGGGCCTCGCAGGCCAGGACCTCAATCTCCTGCCAAATGGCGTACTTGTTCTCGAGGGAGAAGATATGTCCCATCTCCGGGCGGGTATAGCGATCGATCATAGCGGCTCCTTTTTGGTTATTGGCACGTTGGTCGTAACTCGACTATTGTACCGTGCGCAGGCGCCCGTATGAGCAACGGGCATCAACCTAACATGTTGCAGATGGAGCGGCCATGGGGACGTCTGCGTATTTGCTTCGCAAATCCGCACCGGCTTCAGGCGGCATGTCCCGGTCGGCGCACATGCCCGGGCAAAGCGGGTTGAATCCGACATTCCCGAGGTCTCCCGTGCTCGGTGGAGCGGGCAACGGAACGTCCGCGTATTTGCTTCGCAAATCCGCACCGGCTTCAGGCGCCTGCCGGCGCCTTCGCCTGCTCGCTACAAACGCTTCGCGTTTGCTTTACGCTCACACCCTGGCGGGTTCGAGTCCCGGCGCTTTATCGAAAAAAGCACGGCACCGTAATGGTGCCGTGCTTGTGCTTTTTACTGGAGCGGGCAACGGGACTCGAACCCGCGAGTGTCAGCTTGGGAAGCTGATGCCTTACCACTTGGCGATGCCCGCTTATGTGTTGGCTAGTATAACGCGGTTGTCTTGTTCGATACAAGGGTGACGATAGTTGTTTTAGCTGTGGAAAACCGCTTAGAATTTAAGCCAATTGTGAAGAAGGGGACCCGTGGCGGCTTCTGTTCATCACCTTCTACCTGCTCTTTTACTCAATTGTTTTTCTGTCGACCCAATTTGTCAGATTTCGGTCAAGCTTTTGGTCAGCTTCCGGTACTTACCCGCATGAACCCCGGCGGTAGCCTCATCCCACGCGTCGCAATCTCCCCGCGCGGCGCACGAGGGATAAGGAGCAGCCATGTCCAACGCACCCACGCACTCTGTCCACAGCGCAATCGTCACAGGTCCGCTGCTCCTGCTCCTCCTTTTACTGGTTGTTTGCATGGCTCCCGGAACTGCTCGTGCCATCGACGGGCACGATGCACTCAGCTTCCGCACCATCAGCGACATGTGCGGGCCGCTGGGCATTGGCAAATACGAGGCACAAGACGCCTCGATTTCATACTGCATGAACCAGGATTGTCCCGGCCCCAGCGAGCCAGGAGGACCATGGCGCGCCTACGACCAAGGCTGGACATGGCTCGACGACGAGTTCGCCGCCGTCATTTGCCATGGATACCCCTCCGCCACATCGTTTGGCGGCCATAGCCTAACGCCTGATCGTGCCCGTGCCGCCACCCAGCTTGCCGTATGGATGCTTAAAGGAACCACACACCCCGACGGCACTTTTTCGTATACGAACAACGCCGGTATCCCCAGAAGCGGCAAGTTCTACCAGGACGCCGAGATCGTAGCGGCGGCGCGATGGCTCTACGACAACGCCAAAGCTGGAAACATCAGAGCAGTGCCGCATCGCGCAAGGCGTTATCACGGCCCCACCTCAAAAAAGGGACGGCACCAAGACATGCTCTATGTTCTGCCCGCCGTTACCGTTTCCTTCGAGAAGCGATCTGCAAACGCTGTGATCACCAGCGGAAACGATACATACCAGCTCAACGGTGCCACCTTTGACATCTTTGAAAGCGCAAGCGACGCGCGTGTCGAAACCATCCAGATGGACGAGCATGGGCGAGCCCAAGCCGCACTGCTGCCCAACACGGCATACTATCTGGTCGAAACAAAGGCACCGGCAGGTTATATGCCACGTCGCGACCGCATCGAGTTTTCCACCTCGAGCGATGGTGGGCACGTCCCCATCGTTGAGACGCCAGGCACGATTTCCCTACGCATCGTAAAGCTCGACAAGGCGACGAGCGCCGGCCCTCAAGCGGGAACATCACTCGCCGGCGCCGAGTTCACCTGTGTATCGCAGTCAACTCCGGGCTGGACGCGCATCCTCACCACCGACGATGGCGGCCTGGCGACGTTGGGCGACATCCCCTTGGGTACCTTTACTATCTATGAATCAAAGGCCCCCGAAGGCTACCTGCTGTCCAGTGAAACGTGGAGTTATTCCGTCGGCGCCGATCAGCTTGGCGACAGCGGCGTCGTTGAGCTCGAGAGTCGCATTTCCGACACCCCCATCGCCTTCGACCTCGAAATCTCAAAGTTTAAAGACCGCGGCGACAGTAACGAATCTGGCATTGAACAGCCGGCTGAGGGTGTTGTCTTTGAGGTCGTCAGCAACAGCTCGCAGCAGGTTGTCGGCACGTTGACCACCAATGTCTATGGCTTCGCGTCCACCAAGGACCAACCCGATGTGTGGTTTGGCAACGGCACACGACCCGAAGGCGTTCACGGATCCATTCCTTACGATCGAGCGGGTTACACCGTGCGTGAAGTTCGCGAAACCGTACCCGATGGATTTAAGCAGGCGGGAGAATGGTCCATCTCCGCAGAGCAGACTACTGATGGGACAACGCTGCAATACATCGTGGACAACCATGCCATATCGACACACCTTCAGATCGTAAAACGTGACGCCCAAACGGGGAGTGCCGTACCACTTGCAGGCTTCGCTTTCCAATTGCTCGACAGCAACCATGAGCCTGTTTCCCAAACATGCTGGTATCCAGCTCACTCCGTCCTGAACACCTTCACGACCGACAAAACCGGTTCCGTCACGCTGCCCGAGTCGCTCCGTCCCGGCACCTACTACATTCGTGAGAAAGATGCCGCTACCCCCTATCTTAGGGGAGAGGATCTTGAACTTTCGATACCCGCCGACATGAACCTAACACCCGTTGCCATCGCCTCGTTCTGCGATCAAGCAGCAACCGGTAAGATCGAAATTGTCAAAAGCGACGCTGTGGACAGCAGCGCCCTGGCGGGAGCGGTCTTCGAGATTCGTGCGGCGGAGGATATCGTCCGCGCTGACGGCAGCATGGTTGCCCTTGCGGGAGAGACGGTCGCAACTGTCGAGACCGACGAGCAAGGAAAAGCCGGCATCGATGGCCTTTCACTTGGATCTGGCATAGCACATTATGAGGTCGTTGAGATAAGCGCCCCCGAAGGGTACCTGCTTGATCCGACGCCTCACGCCGTTGAGCTCACCTATGCCGACCAGGACACGCCGGTCATCCATGCTCGAGTCGAAGTCTCCAACGATTACACCAAGGTTGATATCTCCAAGGCCGATGTCACCGACCAAACAGAGATTGAGGGGGCGCAGCTCGTTCTACTGGACGCGAACGGAGAGACTATCGAAACCTGGACCTCGACCGCGACGCCACATCGTATTGAGCATCTTGCACCAGGCTCCTACACGCTGCGCGAAACGATGTCACCGCGCACCTACGACACGGCCGAAGATGTCACGTTCGAACTAAAGGAGACCGGAGACATCCAGAAGGTCGTCATGAATGATGCCCCGATTGAAATTATAGGAAGGGTCGACAAGCGTCAGGAAATTGCCCAGCCAGTCGCAAGCGATCTGACGGCCAACGGCGACGGTAAAAACCGAGCCGCAACGCAGTCCGATGCACGGGGCGAGTTCGCTTACACCATCGACGCTCGTAACGAATCAAAAACCTGGGTTGATGAGTTTACGATCACCGACGAACTTGAGTGCGTGTCCACCGGGACCGCCCGGCTCGTGAGCATAGAAACATCCGTCGCCACAGGCGACTACGACGGGAGATGCAACATATGGTACCGCACGTCCCCCGAGATCGAACAAGACAGCGGGGAACAAGCCAATGCCACGCTCGGTGACGGGCACGAAAACCCTTGGCTCGAAACAGACGAAGTTAAAAATCTCCTTGGTGAAGACACAAGACTTGTCGACTACGACGGTTGGCATCTTTGGAAGTCCGACATATCCACGAGCGAATCGACAACGTTGACTGTCAATGATCTTAACTTACCAAAGAATACTCAGGTGACGGGCTTACGCATTGAATACGGTTCCGTATCTGCCAATTTTACGACACGGTCAGACACCTCGACATGGAGCCGTGATGACCTGAAGGACGAGCACGATGACCTGGATGACGCCGCGAGATCGCTCGACTCGCAGGCGCACGGAGCGCTGGTTCATATGACTGCCACGGCATCCTATATGCCCGAGAATGCCATAACCAACGGCGTCCGCGTCGACCTTTGCCGCAATGGTGGCGGCAATAAGCTCGAGTCCCACGATGAAGATCACGTTATCCAACGCTGCGCGTTGTCCCAAAACCTGCCATCGACGGGCTCCGCTCCCCTTGCCGCATTGATGACCGCCCTTATGACCGCGGGCGGCGCGGCCATCTGGTTTGCCAAAAACAGGTCTGCGGCTGTAACGCGTTAACCGTCCAATAAAACGGGGCGAGCCAGTCTCCCGGCTCGCCCCGTATACAGGCATTTTTGATACGAGGGTCCGCGCCTACTCGGTCGAAGAGCCACCATCGATGGTAGCCTGGTCAGTTGCGTCGATGCCGTCGGCACCCACAGACTGCTCCTGCTTCACCTCTTCGCTAATCGCAGACTCGGACGTGGATCCCTTAACGCCCACAAAGTAGGCGGCACCAAAACCGAGGGCAACGGCAATCAGGGTCAAAATCAGATACACGGGCCAATGGCGCTTAATATACGAAAACACGCTGACTCCTTAGAACTGCCTACGAGCGACGAATAACCTCGGTCACAACCTCGGACACCGTAGCGATGTTCGTCGGGTTGACGTTGTAGGGCAGGTCGTCCTCGGTACGAGCGCAAGCCAGGCGAGGACCGTCCACGCCCGCAATCGTAAGGGCGCGGCGGCTCGCCTCGAGGGCGGCATACGCATCTGTCTTGGCATAAGGCATCTCGAATGCACCGCAGTCGACATGGAACGCCTTGCAGACCTTGCTGACCAGGTTCATGATACGGCGGTCGCCCTTAAGCAGCTGTTGCTCGCCCTCGACCGTCACGACCGAAATCCTGCCGGCACCAATGGACTCGAGGTTGATAAAGAACACGCCACGAAGCTTATCGCGATGAGAGGCCAGGAAAGCCTTCATGCCGGCACCATCGCAATCGGAGGCACCCGTTGCAACAAACCAAATATCATGGCCGAGCAACTCATCGTCACCCATGGAGGCAACTGCCGCGAGCATATCCTCATTCGATGCACCGTCGGAAGACGTAGCGCCGCCCTTCCAGCCGTCGTCATCGTCTTCGAAGTTATCCCACGAACCGATGCCGCGACCAGACTTCTTGGCATCGTAGTCATCATCGACACCAAGCCAGTCGCTCATGCTGTCCTGGTCGCTCTTTTTCTTGCGCCCAAACAGGCCGCCGATACCGCGCTTTTGGGGCTTCGGAGTCGTCACGGGAGCCGAGATAGTCTCGAGCGGCTGCACATCTGGCGCAACGGGCATAGAGGGCGCCACCGGCGCCGATGAGGGCTCAGGACCCTGTGCCGTAATAAAGGGATCGTCAGTCTGCGCCGAAGGATCGGGCAGATCAAACAGCGACGTACGAGACGCGACGTTGGCCTGCTGCATCGAGGGCAGCGACGGGTCGGGGACGGAGGCCAGAGGCGACGATGAAGGCGCAGCCGCGGAGGCCGGATCGGGGATATTCATCTGCGGGCGCGACGGCACACGAGACGAAATCTGGGCCATGAGGGAGTCGACTGTCTCGTCCTGCGTGGGAACGGCGTTGGTTACCGTGGCGCCGGGATCGCTCGGCGTGGGCATGGTAAAGATCTGCGTGGAGTAGGGCCTGGATTCATCAGTCTTGGGAGCTTCATCAACCGTAGAGGAATTCGGCTCCACAACAGGCACCTCGACCTGCTCGGGCACATTGTCCTCAATAGACTCAGCCACATCGTCAACCACGTCTTCGGTAGCGGCGGCTGCGCCCTCAGCTTTATCGGAAACGGAAATGGGCTCGGCGATCGCAGTGCCCTGCTTCTCGAACGTCATCGTGGCATCGAAGGACACGGTGTTATCGACCGGCTGCTGCGCCTCAAAGGACGTCGTCGCCTCCGCGACGTCAGCGGACGTCGGCTGCGAGGCCTCGAAAGACGTCGTGGCGTCGGCGGGGTCGGCAGGCGCCGGCTGCTCGGCCTCGTTCTGCTCAAACTCCTGCGCCGCACGCTCGCGCTCGGCCTCGGCAGCCTGTTGTTGGACTATAGCCTCCTGCTCGGCAGCCTCACGGGCAGCAGCGCGCTTTTCCTCAAAGTCGTCAACGAGCTTCTTGCCCTTCGCAAAGGCGCCCTTAAAGAAGTTGGAGGCGCTGGCGCCAAGCGAGGAGAATGCGGAAGCGATATCGGCATGGGGCGTTGTCGAGGGGAGCTCGGACGAGAAATCGGTATCGCTCTCGTAGGACACACGCTGCGGATACTCGTCGTAGTCCTCATCGGCGGAATCGTCCTCCGCCTGTTCCGGAGCGGCGGGGGCAAGAATGTCAAGGCCGGCTGCGGGGTCGAGCGCGGGCTCCGCCTCGGGCTCGACATCGGAGGACGGGGCGGACACGAGCTCGGCGGCTGCGGCGGGCACATCAGACGCGGGCTCTTGAGCCTCGGAAATGGGCTCGGGCTCAAACGCCGGTTCCTCGCCTTCATCGTAAACAAGCGAGCAGGACTCGGGCAGCATACCGAGTGCGCGGATGGTATCCGAGCCAAAGCGGATATTGCCGGCCGCATTGCGATAGAGTTTGGGCTCGGGCTCGACTGGCTCGACCACTACGGGCTCCTCCGCCGGCTCGGCGGCGGGCGCATCCTCGGTAGTCACCTCGGTCTGAACGGCCTGGTCCTGAGCCTCGGGCGCGATGGTACCGATCAGCGTCGCGTCAGCAGAAGCGCCCTCGAAGCCATCGATCTGCTCATCGGGTGCCTCATCCTGCTCGGACTCGGCAGCAAACGGCTGTCCGAACTCGTCCTCGGTATAGCTCGGCTCCTCATATTCGATGGTGTTGCCATAATCGTTTTGCTGCTGCGCCGCAGCGTACTCGGCCGCGGCACGCGCCATTTCCTCGGCCCGGCGCTTTTGCTCGCCAAAATACGTATCGAACGGAATATCGTTGGGAAATTCATTTTCGCCCTGATAAGGGGCAACGTTGTCCATAACACCAAGCATGGCGGCAACAGAAGACTTGTTGCACACCGATCCAGACGTATAGGGAAGCACGAAACGGTTGGCAATGATATTTGCCGCGTTGGCAAGCGCCACCAGCGAAGCGAGAATCGCTACGATCCACAGCAGGACCTTGAGCGCGCCGGGGAGCGGCAGGATGCGCAGAACAGCCACGGCGGCGGGAACGATCGTCGCCACCGGCAGCGACTTTGCGACCAGTGCGCGATAGGGCGCATAGGGCTCGCGCGCGAACAACTCGGCGCGAGGAGAATCATAGTGGGCCACCACGACCACGGGACGATTGCGCGGAGACGCGAGCGGGCCCGAAGCCTTGTGATAGGCGATGACATTTTGGCTCACACCCGTTTTGCCCAGGCGCGAAATGACAGGACGGCCCATACGCTCGAGCACATACAGCACCGCGCCGACAATCGCCAGCAAGGTGCCGACCAAACCGACGCCTCCGCCGATACCCATGAGCAAGGCGCCCGCAAAAGCCAAAATACCCGTTACGGCAAACGCCAGCCTGCTAGGTGCAGGAGCATTAAACTCCTGCACCTCGGGATCAAAACCGTGGTTGCGGAAAATCTGAGCGATATCCTCGGCAGCCAAACGCTCCTCTTCGCTGCACGCGGGCGTGATGCCGGTGTTCTGCAGCAGGTGGTTAATATAATTCTGGGTGTTCGCCATGTGCGCTCCACATCCATAATCCGACAAATAGGCCCAATGCTTGCACATTAGGACCGTATATAGTCGAAAGTATACCCCGAGCGGACGCAAACGGCGGAATTCCGGTTACGTTAACGCCTCATACAGACATGGATATAGCCTAATCTCCATATCGGACTAAAATCATGGCATCGAACAACCTTCTCATGCGAGGATTCTATGACGGCAAGCACAACGACCGCAGCAAATAAAATGAGTTCGGCAGAGCCGGGCTACGACAAAACTGCCCAGCGTATCCTCAATCTTTTCTTTGTACTCAACAGTTCTCCCGAACCGCTGACGACCGAGCAGATCGTTTTGGACTCCGATTTGGGATACGGCTCGGGCAATATCGATTCGGACAAACGCAAGTTTCGTCGTGACCGCGAAAAACTACTCGAGCGCGGCATCGTGATCAAGGAGGTTCGCGCTCCCGGCTCCCAGGAAACCGAAGAAAGTGCCTGGGCCGTCGACCGTGACCACACGTTTGCCGCCGGCGGGCTGATTACCGCCGAGGACGCGGACATCCTTATGGACGCCATAGACCAGATGCTCGCCGCCGGATCGTCCACTTTTTCCACCCCGCTCGCCGATATTCGGTCCAAGATCGCATACCTGACCGGCGCGACGGACGTCCCGGAAACGCCCGCCTTGCGCTCTCCTATGGTTGATGCCGTATGGAGCGCTTTCGCCGAGCGTTGCGCGCTGCGCTTCCTGTATCAAAACGGACGCGGGGAACAGCGTCAACGCACCGTATGCGTCTATGGCATGTTCGAGCGCGAGGGCATTTCGTATTTCTGCGGCCTGGATGATGCATCCGGTACCGTTCGGACATTTCGCTGCGACCGCATCGTCCGCGCCTGGAAACCTTCCGGCTTCTACACCATCCCCAGCGACTTTAACCTCAATGACCAGCTGTTCTTTGAGTTCGATTTTGCCGACCGCGACCCCATCGCGGCCACATTCTCGTTTTCCGCCGAGACACCGGCGGACATGGTCCACGCCCTTACACAAGGACGCGGAAACCTCGATCGCGCAGACAAAGGATGGACATGGACCGTTGGCGTGCGCGACCTAGATGCCGCCGCCTCATTTTGTATGGAGCACAGCGCCGACAACATGAGGCCCGTAGCGCCCGACGCACTCAAACAGGCTTGGAATCGCCTCATCGAAAGGACGGTGAACGCCCATGTCTGCGCGTAAACTCACGAGCGAGCAAAGGCTCTCGCGCGCCATCGACATCATGGAAGCCCTCTACGCCGCTGGCGAGAAGGGCATGGATCGCAGTGAAATCTGCAGTCGCTTCGACATCACTGGTGCTTCACTCGATGAGATTATCGGCATCATTTCGACGCTCGCCGACCGCGAATCGGGAGCACGCGTCATCTGCGAATGCCGTGACGAGCGCGTCATTCTGACGGGCGAGGCAGGCCGTGTGCTGCCGTTGCGTCTCAGCGCGGCCGAGGGCGCCGTACTCAACCATGAACTCGAGTCGCTAGACATCGAACCGGCTACGGCAGCGCGCATCCGCCGCGCGCTTCTGCCCGAGGAACTGGGGTATAACCAGCGCGTTGTCGACACCGTTGCGCGCGGCTCCCATTGGCAGCAGCTCAATTGCGCCATCCAGGACGGCGTTCGCTGCCGCATCGCCTACCGCTCGCTTGGTGACGAGCACGCGCGGGAGCGCACCGTTGACCCCCTGTGCATCATGACGAATGGCGATAGCATGTACCTGGTAGCCTGGGACACCGAGCAGGATGCACAGCGCCGCTATCGCCTCGACAAAATCGAGGATATCGTCCTGACCGACGACTCGGTCGAGCGGCACCACCCAAAGATTACGACCCTTCAAGACTCGCTTGCGAAAGCGGGACGCGAAACAAAGCTCGCGATGCCGCTCGATCTTGCCGACCATCTAGACTGGGCGGGCATCACATCAGTCAATCGGGCTGACGAGGACACGGCAATCGTAACCGTCCGCTACACGTCCGAAGCGTGGCTATTTGCCCAAGTTATGGCAAAGGGCGGAGCCATCCGCATCACGGATGACCCCGCCCTGTCAAAGCGCCTGTACGACTATGCGGAGACGCTCGTCTGTCCGCTCTAATGCCGTCGGTCGTGCGCCTGTCGCCATAGCTGCAGGTAGTGGCCGATCTGGGCTGACTCGATACGCTGGTATGAACTGGTGGGCAGCGATGTCAAGAACTTCTTGCCATACCCCTTCGTCACCAGGCGAGGATCCGCCAAGATCAGCACACCGCTATCGGTCGACGAGCGAATCAAACGCCCCGCGGCCTGCTTGACCTCGAGCACCGCCTCGGGTAGCGAATAGCGCGCCCAGGCACGGTCCTCGCGCAGGTTACGCTCGCAGGAGAGCGGATCGGTAGGGCTGGAGAACGGCAGCTTGGGAATGATGACGCATCGCAGCGTCTCACCGCTGGCGTCAAAGCCCTCCCAAAAGGCCTTGAGAGCGAAGAGCGACGAAGCCGGCTCGTTGATAAACCGGTCGCGTAGGCGACGAGGAGATGAGTTGCGCTGTTGGCAGTTGAGTTCCAGACCCGCACGGACAAGCTTGGGCTCAACGCGAGCGTACAGGTCTTCCATGTCGCGCCGGTTGGTGAACAGCGTGAGCACCGATCCGCCCATGGCGAGGTGCGCATCGACCAGAACGCGCTCGAGCGCCGTAAGATAGCTCTCACGATCGCGCGGATCGGGGATATCGCCCGCAACGACTACAGCCATGTTCGAATCGAAGTCGTAGCTCGAGTCCAAGTGCAGCGATGAGGATGTTGAAGCACCGATGCGATCGAGCCCGACAGCATGGTTGAAGTGCTCAAAGCTTTTGGACACCGTCATGGTCGCTGAGGCAAAGATAGCCGTGTGAACCTCGGGCAGCCACTCGGTTGCCAAGGCCTCGCCAATGTCGATGCGCTCTGCGGTCATCGACTCTCCGCCGGCACGCAGCCTGCGATTGACCTGCAGCGAATACACGTAGTGCTCATCGGTGCCATCAATGATGAGTTTGAGGTTCTCGGCCAGCTCGTGCAGGCGGCGCGAGATATCACCCAGGTCGACAACAACCTCGGGCTTGTCGGCGGCGACGGCTTGCACCAGCGCATCGACGCTCTTGTCAGCTTGTTCCAATGCGTCGATGGCAGTGTAGGCCGACGGTAAGAAATCATGCCAGTCGTCAGATTCGCGCAACTCGGGGCCAATCCATAGATTGGCATTGTCATAACCCCCACGGGCACGACGGCCGAGCTCGCGAACGCCATCGAACACGTCGGCGATTGCCATGCTCGCGCGCGCAACCGTCGACGTCGCCTTGGCAGTAAGGCCCAGATAGAGCGTAGAGCCCTCAGAGGTTGCCAAATCACGGGAGACCTGGCTTAGCGCACCGGTGCTCGAGCCACCCAGGCGCTCAAACAGAACGCGTGATTCGTCCGCCGACACCACGCGCGCCCACTGACGGCGCGCCTCGCGCTCGATAGAATGGGCCTCGTCGATTACCCAATGACGAATCGGAGGCAAAATCCTGCCCTCGGCCGCAACGTTGCGGAACAGCAGGGAATGGTTGGTGACCACCACATCGGCATGCGCCGCACGACGGCGAGCGCCGTGGACCAAACATTTATCAGGGAAAAACGGGCAGAGGCGACGAGCACACTCGCGCGAGGCCGTCGTAAAGTCGGGGCGGTTGACGCTGCGCCACCGAATGCCAAGTGAGTCGAGGTCGCCATCGGCTGATTGGCAAACGTACGCCATAATGACCGCGACCGCCGTGAGCGTGTCCGCCGGATCGCGCTTGGTGGTAATCTCGACCTGGCCGCGGCTCATGCGCTCAAGCTTGCGCAGGCACGGATAGTGGTCATACCCCTTGAGAGCGCAAAATGACAGACCACCTTCCAGTTGCTCGGCAAGTTTTGGAAGCTCATGGTACATGAGCTGGTCGGCTAGATTGTTCGATTTGGTCGCAATACCAACCGTGATGTTGTTACGGCGTGCTGCCTCGGCAAAAGGCACCAGATAGGCCATCGATTTGCCGACGCCTGTGCCCGCCTCAATTACACGATGAGTGCCCGTGACCAGCGCATCGCGGACCTCGAGCGCCATCGCGATCTGCTCATCACGCGGCTCGTAAGTGGGATACATGCGATTGACCAGGCCACCCGGCGCATAGTCTGCCTCAATCTCCTCACGACTCGGCATCTTGAGGACCGGTAGTTCGTCGGCGTCCACCCGATCGTCGGCGCGATCGGCCTTGAGAACGTCAGCACGAGCGGCGCTGAGAGAGAAGATAGAACCAGGGTTCTGCCCTGCCAAGAATGAGAAGATAGGACGATAGGACCAAGGCACGTCCGGATGCATGTCGGCTAGGCGCGCCATGAGGCCCTGGGGCAAGTCGGTGAGTGCCACAAGCAACACGCGCCATACGCCGCACAGGGCGTCGACGTCGGCATTGGCACGGTGTGATACCGAGTCACAGCCAAACAGATCGGCCATAAAAGACAGCTTGTGCGAGGCCAGGCGCGGTAGCGCGATGCGCGACAGCGCCAGCGAATCGATCCAAATATCGCTCACGTTGACGCCGCCTTTGACCGACTCGATAAACGAGCGGTCGAACGTGGCGTTATGTGCGATCACCGGGCAACCACCGACAAAATCGGCGAGAGCGGCGACGGCCTCAACGGCCGACGGGGCATCTGCCACGTCGGCATTTGTAATGCTCGTGAGCTCGGTAATCTCGGCGGGAATCAGCTGCTTGGGATGCACGAAGGTATCGAAACGGTCGACGATCTCGCGGCCCGAAAGACGGGCCGCCGAGATCTCGATCAGCTCATTGTCCTGCACCGAAAGACCTGTGGTCTCGGTATCGAGGACAATCACATCTTCCTCGATAAGGCCAAAGGACTGCGTTTTGGCGCGTTCGGCTAGCGTGGCATAGGAGTCGATGACAAACTGCGGCGTTCCTGACGAAACCGCGTCCTCGATTAGCATGCAATGCCCGCTCGACGAAGGCCCATACGGATTAGGCTGTCACAGACCTGCGGGAACGTTATGTCGTCGGTGTGGCGGATCTCATCCGGATACAGCGACGTATCGGTCATGCCGGGAATGGTATTGGTCTCGAGGATAACGGGGCCGTCCTCACTCACGATAAAGTCGCTGCGCGAGATACCCAGGCAACCGAGAGCCTTGTGAGCGGCACAGGCAAGCTCCTGAGCACGAGCGTAATTCTCGGGCGAAATCTGCGCCGGAATGCGATGGATGTCTGTAGGGTCGACATACTTCACGTCCAGATCGTAGAACTCGCAGTCCTTGGGCTTACGAATCTCGACAATCGGCAGAGCGCGCACGTCGTCCTCGCCGTATACGCCGACGGTGATCTCGGTGCCCTCGATACACTTCTCGACCAGCACTTTGTCGCCGTACTCAAACGCCTTGGCGATTGCCGCGGGCAGCTCGGAGGGCTCATGGACCAGGGAAATGCCATAGCTGGAACCGTTGACGGCCGGCTTCACAAAGCAGCGCTCGCCACAAACCTCGACGATATGATCGATATCGACTTCATCGCCCACCTCGAGCGCGAGGCCGGGGGCAATAGGAATGCCCGCCTTGGCGTACAGGAGCTTAGAGACCTCCTTGTCGGCACCGCAGGCGCTGGCAAGCACGCCCGAGGCCGTGTAGGGGATACCAAGGGTCTCCATGGCACCCTGCATGGCGCCATCCTCGCCGCCGGCACCGTGCATGGCGATAAACGCCACGTCAAAGCCGCCGGTCGCCATGGTTACCATAAAATCATCAGCGGCCGTGTCGAGCAGCTCCACCGAGGTGTAGCCGGCTTCCTTCAGTGCCACCACAACGTTCTTTCCCGAATTGAGCGAGATCTCGCGCTCGGCGGAATGACCGCCCGCCAAGACCGCTACGTGCATGTTCTCTAGGCTTTTACCCGGCATGGGCAGACTCCTCCTCTATAATTTCTGCAGCTGATACCATATTGTAGCGATACCCTCTACGTTTCCCCAAAATCGAAAGGCTTCCATGAATCCCAGGACTAAATCTCAGGACATTCGCGACTTGAGCCAAAACGATATTCGCGAGCTCGTGGCCGAACTTGGCCAGCCCGCCTTCCGCGCGAAGCAGCTCATCGAATGGGTCTTCGAGAAGAACGTTTGTTCGTTCGACGATATGACCAACCTTCCCAAGGCTTTCCGCGAGCAGCTTAAAGAGGCTTTTGCCTTTGACACGCCCACTGAACTCACCAAGCAAGTTTCCAAAGATGGCTCGCGCAAGTATCTGCTCGAGTACCACGACGGCGTTTCCGTCGAGACTGTCGGCATGCCTCGTCGCAACAAGCTTTCCGTCTGCGTTTCCACCCAGGCAGGCTGCGGCATGGGTTGTGCCTTTTGCGCTACCGGTCTCAACGGCCTCAAGCGCTCTCTGACCGCTCAAGAGATCGTCGACCAGGTACTTCATGTATCCAACGACTTTGGCGAGCGCTCCACGAGCGTTGTCTTCATGGGCCAGGGCGAGCCGTTTGCCAACTACGACGAGGTTCTCAAGGCGCTGCGAATCCTCAACGACCCCGACGGCATCGGTATCGGTGCTCGTCACCTCACCGTCTCTACCAGTGGCGTTATTCCCGGTATTCGCAAATTTGCCGACATCCCCGAGCAGTTCACGCTTGCTGTTTCACTGCATTCCGCCATCCAGTCGACGCGCAATAAGCTCATGCCCGGTGTTAAGAAGTACACGCTGCTTCGCCTTCACGAGGCGCTTCAGCTCTATACCGAGAAGACTGGCCGCCGCCCGACCTATGAGTATGCCATGATCGAAGGCGTCAACGATACGAATCCCGAGATGCAGGCGCTCTGCGACTTCTGCGAGGGAACGTTGTGCCACGTTAACCTGATTCAGCTTAACGACATCGAGGGCAGCCCGCTCAAGCCGTCGCCGATTCATAAGGTTGAGGATCTTCAGCGTCGTCTTGAGTCCCGTGGCATCGAGACCACGATTCGTAACTCCCGTGGTAACGATATTGACGCCGCTTGCGGACAGCTGAAGCAGCGCTTTAAAGTTCAGAAGAACGCATAGGGGAGTCGCACCCCAAAACGTTTCATGTGAAACATCGAACGACCCCGGTTGCAGAATATGCAACCGGGATCGTTTCATTTATTGACCTTAATTTTGAATCAGCTGCTACCTGTCCCATGTTTTACGGCCAAAATAAGGGGTCCTTGTCTCATGAATCAGACAAGGACCCCTCAAAATATGCTGAGTAATTATTAGGTACCTAATAACCTACATTTTCCCATTGGTTGCTGACCCAACCTTGATTAATCTTGGGATTCTTCGTTACCTGAGCAGTACGCATGGCAACATCTTCTGTCATAACATCCATTTTCTTTTTGGAAGTATCGACGATATCTTGCGCGCCACGAAGCAAACGACCTCGAAGTTCATCGTCTGTCGCGATCTTATAGCCAGCAAAGGCACCAGCCGCGACAGTCGTCGCCAATGCAATTGCTGTTAAAATCTTATTCCTCATCTTGGCCTCCTTGATCAAACTGAATCATTTCGCCAAGAATACGAGAGAGCTCTTCCTCGTCTTTAAACTCAATCTCAATCTTATTCTTTCCACGCGAGCTCTTCACACGCACGTTGGTATTAAAAACCTGACGAAGCACGCGGGCAGCCTTTTTAAAAGACTGAGGCGTCGCATGCCTCGGCGTCTTAGGTGTCTCTCCGGCAGAAAACAACGGAGCGAGATTTTCTGTCGCTCTTACGGAAAGGCCCTCTGCAACAACCTTCTCTGCAAGTCGAATTCGAGCGTCCTCATAGGGAACTGCAAGAATCGCACGCGCATGACCAGCAGTAAGTTTGCCCTCAAAAATCATCTGCTGAACAACTTCAGGGAGATCGAGAAGGCGCAGCGAGTTTGTAATTGCAGAGCGTGACTTGCTTACCGCCTTCGACAATGCCTCCTGGGTCATACCGCTGGCATCGATGAGCTGTCGATAGCCCTTAGCCTCTTCGACGGGATTCAGATCAGAACGTTGAAGGTTTTCGATAAGAGCAAGAGCCAGCATCTCTTCATCGTTAACATCTTTAATGATGACAGGCAGTTCCTCAAGACCAGCAAGCTTTGAAGCTTGGTAACGACGCTCACCAGCAATGATCTCATAGCCGTTTCCATGCTTGCGAACCAAAAGCGGCTGCAAAACGCCATGTTCTTGGATTGACTCGCTCAACTCACGAAGTTCAGTTTCGTTAAAGTGAATTCGCGGCTGATTAGGGTTGGGAACAATATCCTCAATAGGTAGTTTTGTTTCAGATGCGGCATTTGAAGCCGATGCAGCCGAACCGCCGGTCTCATACTCGGCCTCTGAGACCAAAGCATTGAGTCCACGTCCCAATCCGCCACGTTTCTTTACACTAGGCACGCTTGATCACCTCTTTTGCAAGGTTCATATATGCTTTTGCACCCTTATTTTGAGGTGCATAGGTAATTACCGGTTCTCCAAAAGACGGAGCTTCGGAGATTTTAACCGTACGGGGGATTAGCGTCTTAAACGCCTTATCACCAAAGTACGATTGAACCTCCTCAACAACCTGATTCGATAGTGAAGTACGCGAGTCATACATGGTCATAAGCACACCATAGGTGTCTAAGCCCTTGTTCAGCCGTGATTTGACCATCTTCATTGACTCAAGCAGCTTCGTAACGCCCTCGAGTGCGTAATATTCGCACTGAATCGGAATCAAAACGCTGTCTGCTGCGGTCAAAGCGTTGATAGTAAGCAGGCCGAGCGAAGGAGGACAGTCAATGAAAATAAAGTCAAACTCGTCCTGAATCGGCTCAAGCAAATCTTTGAGGCGGGTTTCACGAGCAATTGCGCTTACGAGCTCAATTTCCGCGCCTGCAAGTTGAATTGTAGCCGGAATAACGAATACCTTTTTACAATTTGTATCAAGAACAAGCGATTCTGCCGGCACATCATTCAACAATGCATCATAGATGCAGTGATCAAGGTCTTCTTTTTCAATTCCGAATCCACTGGTGCTGTTTCCCTGCGGATCAAAATCGACAATCAGTGTCTTACGACCCTGCTCACCCAGTGCTGCTGCAAGGTTTACAGCCGTCGTTGACTTACCGACGCCGCCTTTTTGATTGATGATTGCAATGATACGCGTGTCTTTTGCGCTCTTAGAACGCTTAACGTCGCGAAATCCCACGGTCCCTCCTGGTGTGTATTAAAGCTGTCAAACGGAGGATGTTTCACGTGAAACATTCCGAATCGATATCAACCGCTATGTTTCACGTGAAACACTGCAAGCTGTTAGTATCCATTATGTTTCACGTGAAACATCTAGGCAAGCGGATTATTCTTTGCCATGCCATTTGCACGAGGCAATGAAACGGATGCTGAATGACTCTTCTTAAGAACAATGAACTCCCTGTGACCCAAGCCTTCAGGCAAATCAATTGCGTCATTCAGAAGCAAAGTGAAGCCGCAAATCTTAGCTGCTGACATGCCGGAAGCAAGCTCCTCATCCGAAGGATTGCCCTTGGTGATAACAAATAGCCCTCCATCCTTCAGGTACGGAGCCGCATACTCAACAAGAATCGGTAGAGGGGCCAGTGCGCGGGCGGTTACAACGGAGAACTGCTTCTTATGGCTTCGAGCATATTCTTCAAGACGATCATGAACCGCATGAGCATGTTTCAATCCAAGAGCATGGACAAAGGAATTAACCGCATCAACCTTCTTGCCAACAGAGTCAATATAAGTAGCTTTACGATGCGTGGTTATGGTTAATGGAATACCAGGGAAGCCCGCACCTGTTCCCATATCGAGCAAAGCTCCCTCAGGAGCCTTATTGATATAGGGGAGCAAAACAAGTGAGTCGAGGATATGAAGTACGGCAGCATCTTCTACGTTAAGAATACGGGTGAGATTGGTTGTCTTATTTGTTTCTAGAACCAAATCCAAATGCTGGATACATTTCCTCAGCTCAATATCAGTTACGCTCAAGGAATATTCTTTGCAATAGGAAGTTAGGCGACTCAACATCTCGTCAGCCTGCTGATCGGTAAGTACAAACAACAGAAGCTCCTTTCTGACAAAAATCAGCGTATCGAGAACTTTTGACAAAAAAAGGGGACGTGGAAACCACGTCCCCCTAGCATAAGCTCGAGTAGATTATCGAGCAACAATCACCACATGGCGATCAGGGTCAGAACCCTCAGAATGAGTATCGACTGCATCGTTGCCACGAAGTGCAATATGAACCAGTCGGCGCTCGTAGGCATTCATGGGCGGAAGCGAAACACTCTTATGAGTGCGGATGGCACGCTCGGCAGCAGACTGAGCCATGGAGGCGACCTTATCCTGACGGCGACTCTTGTATCCCTCGACGTCCACTACAACCGGATACCTAAAGCCAAGCTTGCGGCTCACCAGCAAAGAGGACATAACCTGAAGAGCATCAAGAGTGCGACCATGACGGCCAATGAGAACAGCAAGGTCGGGAGCCGTTACATCCAAAATCAGCTCACCCTCGTCGCCCTCATACTCATCGATAGGAGAGTTGGCGGCATCGAAGTGCGAAAGGATGGAACGCAGGATGGAAATCGCAACATCGGCAATGGTGTCGAGCTCCTCATCGGTCAGCTCTTCACCAGCCTTGTAGCGCTGTGCAATCTCGGGATAATCGCCCGCGACCTGCGGGGCAACCTCCTCAAGCATATCCTCGATGATCTCTTCAGACATAACGTACTCCAAAAGTTAGGTACCTAAATAAGATTGATATCCCACTACTTCTTCTTGTGCGGGCGCGGCTTCTTCTCGCGACGAGTGACCTCAACCTGCAGCGGAGCGTTCTTAAGACGCTCCTCCTCATCGGCCTTCGCCTTGTCGATGACCTTCTGCGTCACAAAAATCTGCTGGATAACCTGCCAAGCAGACGAGACGTCGTAGTACAGCAGAACACCAACGGGAAGGCTCCAGCCCATCCAAAGCATCATGACCGTCATGACAACGGCCATCATACGCATGCTCTGAGCCTGCTGGCCGGTCTGGTTGCGCGACATATAGAGCTGCGGAATCAGGGTCAGGACGGCAAACAGGATCAGGCAAACCAGCGCAGGCAGTGCAACCATAAAGCCATCGGCAAAGGAAGCGCTCGGCGTGGTGGTCAGGTCGGGCAGGATGTTGAAGAACGAGAACGTGCCGTCGTTAAAGTACTGCGGCAGGTTGCGCAGCAATGTAAACAGGGCGAACAGGATAGGCATCTGAATCAGCAGCGGCAGACAGCCAGCCATGGGGTTGAACTTGTTCTCGCTGTAGAACTTCTGCATCTCCTCGGCCTGACGCTGGGGATCGTCGGCATAGCGCTCCTGGATCTCGAGCATCTTGGGCTGCAACACCTGCATGCGAGCCGTCGACTTGGTCGACTTGAGCATAAGCGGCGTCAGCAGCAGACGGATGATGACCACCAGGATGATGATGGACAGGCCCCAGTCGACCGCAAAGGTCTGGATGAGCTTGAGCAGCTCGAAAAGGATGTTAACGATCCAATCCCACATGTAAGTTTTCCTCCGATAGCGAGTGCCCGCTAGGGCACAGGGTCATAACCGCCGACGTGCAGGGGATTGCAGCGAGCGATGCGCCTCACGGCAAGCCAGCAGCCTCTCAAAACACCGTGCTTCTCAATCGCCTGGATGGCGTATTGCGAGCACGTTGGGTAATAAATGCAGGCGTCAGGCAATAAGGGCGAAATAACCTGTTGATATATGCGAATAGGAGCGATGGCAACACGTCGCAAAACGTGATTGCTCATCGCTCCTCCCCGGCAACGCCGGCGCGCTTCATAAGCGAACGCAACGCCTTGTCCATCTCCTGCGGCGAGGAAACCCTCGTCTTGGGAGTTGCAAACAAGATGATGTCATAACCCGCAACGGGAAATCCGCAGCTGCGGGCGGCCTCGCGCATCACACGCTTAGATCGGTTGCGCACGACGGCACAACCGAGTCGCTTAGCACCAACGAAGGCGACCCTTCCGGAGTCGCCTTCGCCAACCGATTCACATATGGTCATTCGAATCAGAGGGTGATTGAAACGACGCCCCTGACTGAACACATGCTCGAAATCTTGCCGAGACTTAATAGTCTTCATGCGAGATGTGTGTATCGCTGCTAGACAGTGAGACGCTTGCGGCCCTTGGCGCGACGACGGGCGAGCACGGCACGACCACCCTTAGTGGCCATACGGGCACGGAAGCCATGGGTCTTGGCACGCTTACGCTTATTAGGCTGATACGTACGCTTCATCTTAAGTTCCTCCTGCTGCATTTCGAGTGTCCGCGGGGACGCGGACGCAGATATAGACACGTGAGCTTGAAGATTGTAGGGAAATCAATGTTCAAATGTCAAGAAATCGAAGGTAAAAGGTTGCGCAGTTCACACGGTTCCCCCATAAGCACAACCGAAATTTGCGCCTCATGGCAACCTTTCACGATATTTCATCGAGTTTTCAACAGGTCATGTTGGCAATGTTGAGAACTTTTCACCCGTTTTCCAAAGTTTTCAACAAGTTTTGAAAAGTTGTCGAAAGATGAGAAACGTTGCACGGTGAGCTACTATTTGTTCGAAACCTTTTGAAAGATTGCGAGCGGCATGTCTGACGACTTTTACACCATGGTCGATTCCGGAGACCCGGCACCCGACAACGAGCACATCACCGGCGTGCGCGAAGAGCGTGCGGAAGGCGAGCAGACGACCACGCAGGCGCCAAAAGCCATGTACGCCGCGCGCATCGCCGTCTATGACGACATGCTGTCGACACCGCGGGTGATCGTCATTGATCCGCAAGATGTCCGCACGTATTTGGAAGAGACGACCAACACCGTCTACCAGTGCATGAAAGAACAAGGTGGCCATATCTCGCTCATGGTCATCCGCGAGATTGTCGAAAACTTTATCCACGCACACTTTGCCGAGCCCATCATCTCGATTCTGGACGGCGGAGACACCATCCGCTTTGCTGACCAAGGACCCGGCATCGACGACAAGGAACGTGCTTTCGACTTTGGCGTTACCAGCGCAAACAGCAAGATGAAGCGCTATATCCGTGGAACCGGAGCAGGGTTTCCCATGGTGCAGGAGTATTTGGAAAACGCCGGCGGTGCCGTATCCATCGAGGACAACATGGGCAACGGCACCGTGGTTACGGTAAGCCTGAACCCTAAACGCGTGCAGGAAATCGAGCGTGCCGGCGGACGCGGCGCTGCCGTGCGGCCCGAGACGGAGCAGCCCACATATCCCCTGCCGGGAGCTTTTGCGCAGCAGCCCGTGGCAACGCAGCAGATGCAGCCCCCCGTGGGACAGATGCAGCAGCCCGGAATGCTTCCCACACAAGAACCCCAGGCGGCATCTATGTCGATGCCGCCAAACATGCCAGAGGCCATGCCGCTGGCTGATCAGGATGCAGCAGCAATGCAGCAGGCGACGGGGGCGCCGGGTGGCCAGCAAATGGGCTATCAGCCGTACCAACAGGGATATCCATATCAGCAGATGCCGCCACTGGGGTATGGCCAGCAGTTCCCGCAGCAGTACCAGCAGGGATATCAGCAGCCGTACCAGCAGATGCCGCAGCAGCAGTACAACCCCTGGGCCCAGCAGACGCCTCCGCAGCCTTACCAACAGTGGCCTCAAAGTTTTCAACAGCAAATGCCGCCGACGCAGAGTTCTCAACAACCAGCAGCTCAAATGATGTATCCTAATGCAGTAAATCAGTATGCACAGCCACAACCGGACGTGTTCGTAAGCGATCGCGGCAACGCCGCGCTGGGCTATCTGGCGCAAAATCAAGCGTGCGGCGCAACCGATCTTGCGAGGGCGTTTGGAAACTCGGCCCCCACTTGGTCACGCACGCTCAATGACTTGGCGCAGGCCGGCTTGGTCATCAAGCATGGCCAGAAATACCATCTGACCGAACTCGGCGCCGCTCGCGTGCGAGCTCAGAGCTAAAGAACGGGAGAGACAGTGGACGAGGAAGCAAGCATCATCCTGGGGGATGCCATCGCCTTTTGCCAGCGCGACGGCCAAGATGCACGCCTCATCAACATGCTGGGGCAATCGCGCGCCATAAGCCTGACCGAAGATACGCTCACGATCGAGGCCCCCTCGCGCTTTGCCATCGCGCAGCTCAAAAAGCATCAGCCGACTATTGAGGCCTATCTGGAAGAAATCGCCTTTGCACCGATTGCTCTCGACATCGTGGCACCGCAAGGCGCCGCGACGGAATCCGCTGCTTCCCCGGCGGTGCCGGCCTCCGCAGGCGATGTGCCGACAATCGAGCACCAGCACAGCGATGTTTCCCGTGAAACAATGGCACCGTTGACGAGCGCGGCGGCGACGTCAACGAACGCACCCGTCACGCACATGCCCATCGCTCACGACGCAGCGGCGGGCGCGGATTCGGGCATTGCAATCAAGAACACGCTCTCGGCCGACGATTTTCGTCGCATGATGAACCAGATGAAGGGCGGAGCGCCGACTAAATCCACGCAAGCTGCGGCCCCCGCTTCACCCATGCCAGCACCGACCGTGCCGGCCGAGCAGAATACGGATGGAGCCCCGCTCGCCGCGAACTCAAAATTTACCTTTGAGAACTTTGTCTACGGCCCCGAGAACAGCCATGCCTATCGCTCGGCACTCAAGTTTGCCGCCCTCGCGGACGAGCGCGGAACATGCACATCCCTGTTCATCTATGGCAAATCGGGGCTGGGCAAGACCCATCTGCTGCTCGCCATCAAAAACGAGCTCGCCGAGAAGTCGCCCGAGATCAAGGTCAAGTATGCCAACTCCCAGGCATATCTGGACGACCTGATGACCGAGTTCGACCGTCAAAAGAAGAGCAACGCCCCCATCATGCAGGCGTACCACGGCGTGGACGTGCTCATCATCGATGACATCCAAAACATCATCGGCAAGCGCGCGAGTGTGGACTACTTTTTCCAGCTCATGGACGAGTTCATCCGCAACAACAAGAAGGTCGTCATCGCGGCAGACCGCGCCCCCAAGGACCTGAGCATGGACGAGCGTCTGACCAGCCGCTTCAACGCCGGAATGCTCTGCCTGGTCGCAGAGCCCAGCTACGAGATGAAATACAAGATCTTGCAGCGCTATTACGAGAACACCATCGTCGCCGCTCCCGAGGCGGGCGACGACTCACTGCTGGCGGCCTATGGGGGCGACGGCGGGCACCTGACCGACGAGCACTTTAAACACATGGCCGAGGTCTCGGGCACCAACATCCGCGAACTCGAGAGCTTTTGCGAGCGCTGCGCCGGCGAGGCGGGCGACCGCGAGCGCGAGGGCGGAGAGCTCACCTTTGACGATATCGACGCCATCGCCAGCCAGTACTTCGACACATCGGCCAAAAAGATCAACGTCCAGACGGTTCAGTCCGTCATCGAAGAGCAGTACGGCGTGACACACGAGGAGCTCATCGGCCCGCGTCGCAACGCCAATATCGCCAAAGCACGCCATATCGCTATCTACCTGGCCATCGAGATGTGCGAAATGACGACCACGGCGGTGGGCGCCGAATTTGGCAACCGCAACCACTCGACCGTCAGCACGAGCTACAAAAAGGTCCAGAAGATGATCCAGGAAGACCGCACCGTCACCGAAGACCTCAAGTCGCTGCGCGATAAAATTACACTGCGCTCGTAGGGAAATAGAGACACCTGTTGAAAACTTGTCGAAACCACGGGCATAAGGTGTCTAAAACCCAACCCGCGGTGATGAAAAGTTTTGCGCAGGTTTTGAACGTGGAAAACCACCCCTGTTGCACACAGGCTGATGTCGATTCTCTTTCTGGGTCTGACCTGCGTCTTTGGGAGTAATCAACAGTTTCGTCAGTGCTATTACTATTATTAAGATATTTATATCTATAGAAAGGTATTAAAAGATGAAGTTCACCGTCAGCCAGAGCTCGCTTACACAAGCCATCGGCGTCGTTATGAAGGGTGTCGCTTCGGCATCCACCCTTCCCATCCTGTCGGGCGTGCTCGTCAAGGCCCAAGACGGCATCTTGGAATTCCAGACCTCTAACTACACCATCTCGATCCGTCATCGCATCGCGGCGCATGTCGAAGAAGAGGGCGAGATGGTTATCCCCTGTAAGATGCTCTCCAATATCACCAAGACCCTCCCCGATGCCCCGGTCACCTTTGAGCTGTCCGAGCGCCAGGTGCTGATTGGTTGCGAGAAGAGCTCTTTCCGCCTGAACACGCTTGATGCTAATGACTTCCCCGAGTTTCCGGCCTATGCCATCGAGAGCGCCGTGGAACTGCCGACCGATATCTTGTCCGAGATGGTCGGCCGCGTGTGGCGCGTCACCTCGACCGACAAGGCCCGCCCCATCCTGGGTGGCGTGCACATGAAGGTCGAGAACAACACCGTGCGCCTGGTGGCGACCGATTCCTTCCGTTTGGCCGTGTGCGATACGCAGGTCGAGACCTCGACCCTCGAAGGCTCCTTTGAGCTCAACGTTCCGGCTGACGCCTTTAACGACGCACTGAACATCATGGACAGCCAGGCGACCATCATGATCGGGGCTACCGACACCCAGGTCGTCTTCGAGGCCGGCAACACCACCTACGTGTCGCGCCGCATCGAGGGCGTGTACCCCAACTACAAGCAGCTCATCCCCGATTCGTGCGTGACGAGCGTCAAGATCGACGTCGCCGCCTTTAACGCCGCCCTCAAGCGCGTGGCCGTTATCGCGAGCGCCAACCCCGCCGTCAAGTTCGAGATCGATGTCGAGAACGGGCAGATGGGCCTGTCCTCCATCTCCAATGACCAGGACCTTGCGCAGGAGACGATCGATGTCGAGGCCGAGGGCGAGTCGGGTACCATCGCCTTCAACTACCACTACATCTTCGGCTGCCTCAATGCCCTGTCCAAGGAGAAGGAGATCACGCTGGAGCTCAAGAGCTACTCGCAGGCGGGCATCTTCAAGTCCTACGACAAGATCAACTACCTGTACCTGGTCATGCCGGTCCGCATCTAGCGTTGCGCCATGACCATGTTCGCCCGCGATCTTTCCGTCGCGCACTACCGCAGCTTCGATAGCTATCGCCTTGCCCTAGACGACGGCGTGACGATACTTGCGGGACCCAACGCGGCGGGAAAGACCAATCTCATAGAGGCGCTGCAGCTGCTGACGAGCGGCGCCTCGTTTAGGCATCCGACCGCAGCCGAGCTCGTCCATGACGGCGTGGGCTCGTGCAAGGTCGAGCTGAGGCTCGAGGGCGACGGCCGCGTGCTTGATATGGGATTGAGCGCGGAGGACGGTAAACGCTCGTTTAGCCGCAACGGCAAGAGATGCTCTGCCGCCGGCGTGCGCGGGGTCCTGCCGAGCGTGCTGTTTTGCCCCGACCATCTGGACATGGTTAAGCGAGGCGCCAGCGTGCGCCGCGCCGCCCTCGATGACTTTGGCATGCAACTGAGCGCACGCTATGCCGATCTTGCGAGCACCTATGGTCGCTGCGTGACCCAGCGTAACGCCTTGCTCAAGGGGGCCTGGTGCTGCCGCGAGATGCTCGGCGCGTGGAACGATTCGATTGCCCGCGCGGGCTCGGCCCTGCTCGTGCACCGGTTGGCCCTGCTCGACCGGCTGGCGGGCCATGTGCACACTGCCTACGGGCAAGTGGCGTCCGGTGAGGCTGCCAACGTGACCTATACGTCCACACTGGGGGATTTGCCCCAGGTCGAGGATCGCGAAGAGCTGAAGGGCTGGGCGTACGAGCGCATGCTGGCTGCCCTTGATGAGCACGCCGACGAGGAAATTCGCCGCGGCGTGACGTTGGTGGGACCGCATCGCGACGAGATTGAGTTTGCTGTGGCGGGTCGCTCCGCCCGTTCATTTGCCAGCCAAGGTCAGCAGCGAACGTTGGTTCTGGCCTGGAAGGTGGCGGAGGTGGCCGTGGCTCGCGATGTCCTGGGCACCGCCCCACTGCTGCTTTTGGACGACGTGATGAGCGAACTCGACGGCGAACGCCGCGGTGCTTTCCTGCGGCTGATCGGCGATGATATCCAGACGGTCATAACCACGACCAACCTGGGGTACTTTACCGATGACCTGCTTGATCGAGCCAAGGTGGTGAGCATGGGTGAGACGTGCTAATTACGAGCGCGAGAGCGAAACGGTCGCCTTCAGTGGCTTTTTGAACGCAGAGCGCCAGCGCATCCTGGCGGCTGCGACCCCTGAGCGCCGTGCGCAGATGGAGGCCGCCGAGGAGTCGCGCGCGGTCTATCGCGCGTGGAACGCGGTGTGCTCGGGCACGCGCGAGGGGCGGCATGTGACGGGCCTGCGCTACCTGCCCGAGTCCAATGAGCTGCTGGTATATCTCGACTCGCCCTCGTGGACGCAGGAAATGACGTTGTTGCGCGAGATCATCCGCGCGCGCATGGAGCGCGCCGGTGCGCATGTGGATGGCCTGGTGTTCAAAACCACCGCGCCCGGTCACACGCCGCCCGCCGCCAAGGAGCGCCTTCGCCCAGCGGCGACCGAGCGCCCGCCGGCCCCACACGCCGACCTCAGCGATGCCGAGCGCACCGAGATTGAGCGCCAAGTGGCGCCCATCGAAGACCAAAAACTGCGCGAGGCCCTCGAGAACGCCATGAGAGCCAGTGCCGAGTGGGCCAAGGGCGTGCAAAGCAAAAAAGAGCCTTAAATCGCATCTGGTGGCCTTGTAGAGCCAAATACCCTCGTTCCCGAGGGTATTTTTTTACGATAAACTAGTAAGGCTGTACACATTTTCTTGACTGAAGGAGGACGTGTGGCAAACGAAAACGATTACGATGGCGGCGAGATTAAGATTCTCGAAGGTCTCGAGGCCGTTCGTAAGCGCCCGGGCATGTATATCGGCTCGACGAGCGCCAGCGGTCTGCATCACCTGGTGTGGGAGATCGTTGACAACTCCGTCGACGAGGCCATGGCCGGTTTCTGCACCGAGATCCAGGTGACGGTCCACGCCGACAACTCCATCACGGTCGTCGACAACGGGCGCGGTATCCCCGTCGACGAGCACCCTGTTAAAAAGATCCCGACGCTCGAGGTCGTCATGACGATTTTGCACGCCGGCGGTAAGTTCGATAATTCGGCCTATAAGGTCTCGGGCGGCCTGCACGGCGTTGGCATCTCCGTCGTCAACGCACTGTCCAAGCGCGTGGTCGTTCAGGTTCGTCGCGACGGCAACACCTACGAGATGGAGTTCTCGCGCGGCAAGACCGTCAAGAAGATGGAGGTCGTGGGCACCTCGGATTCGACGGGCACCACCGTCACCTTCTGGCCCGACGACGAGATCTTCGAGACCTGCATTTACGATTTCGATACGCTGCACAACCGTCTGCAGGAGACGGCGTTCCTCAATAAGAACCTCAAAATCGTGCTGACTGACGAGCGCGAGTCTACTCCCCACGTGGAGGAGTTTTGCTACGAGGGCGGCATCATCGACTTCGTCAAGTTCCTTAACGAGGGCAAGGACGTCCCCGAGGCCTTTAAGGAGCCTATCTACATCGAGGGCAAATCGGACCCGGACGCACCTGTGGCCAAGATGGGCGAGGTTGAGGTTTCCCTGCAGTGGAATAGCGGCTACGGCGAGAACGTCATGTCGTTTGCCAACGACATCTACACCCCCGAGGGCGGCATGCACCTTGAGGGCTTCCGCACCGCGCTCACCCGCGTGATCAACGACTATGCGCGCAAGCAGAACCTGCTCAAGGAAAAAGACGCCAATCTGACCGGCGACGATGTGCGCGAGGGCCTTTCGGCCGTTATCTCGGTCAAGCTGCCCGATCCGCAGTTTGAGGGCCAGACCAAGGCCAAGCTCGGCAGCTCCTATATGCGCGCGCTGACGCTCAAGATCGTGACCGACGGCCTTGCCGATTACCTCGAGGAGCACCCTAAGCCCGCTCGCGAGATCGTCAAGAAGGCGCAGCAGGCCTGCAAGGCGCGCAATGCCGCCCGCAAGGCGCGCGAGGCGACCCGCCGCAAGAGCCTGCTCGAGACGGCGTCCCTGCCCGGTAAGCTCGCCGACTGCTCGGTGCGCGATGCCGAGCTGACCGAGCTCTTCATCGTAGAGGGCGACTCGGCAGGCGGTTCGGCCAAGGACGGCCGTCGCCGAGACATCCAGGCGATTCTGCCCCTGCGCGGCAAGATTTTGAACGTCGAGCGCGTTGGTGACCATCGCGCGTTCTCGAGTGACACCATCCAGTCGCTGATTACCGCGATCGGCTGCGGCGTCACGACGAGTGCCGGCGACGGCGGCGATTTCGATATCACCAAGGCGCGCTACCACAAGATCATCATCATGACCGATGCAGACGTCGACGGCGCGCATATCCGCATCCTGCTGCTGACGTTCTTCTACAAGTACATGCGTCCGCTGATCGATGCCGGCTACGTCTATGTTGCCTGCCCGCCCATCTTTGGCATTAAGGTGCGCAACAAGATCCACTACGTGTATCCCAACGGCCGCCAGCCCGAAGACGAGATCCTGCGCGATACCATCCAGAGTCTGGGCCTGAACCCCGATGATAACGACGAGGACGGCAAGGCCAAGGACGGCAAGATCACCAAAAAGCGCAAGGGCTATACCGTCCAGCGCTACAAGGGCCTGGGCGAGATGGACCCCAAACAGCTTGCCTCGACGACGATGGACCCAAAGACCCGCATTCTGCAGCGTGTGTCGATCGAGGACGCCGTGGTGGCGGACCGCGCCGTGCGCGAGCTGATGGGTTCCGAGGTCGGCTATCGCCGCGAGTACATCGAGAAGCATGCACATGATGCACGATTCCTTGACGCTTAAGAGGAGGTAACGTGGCAGACGATATCAACAATAACGAGGGTATGGACGAGGCCGGCGATGCCGGTATGCCCGATGATCTGAAGCGCCTGCTTGCCCGTGCTGAGCAGGGCGAGGACGGCGATCCGGACGCCTATAACCCCGATGCCGATGATGATGAGGAAGAGGACGACGACGGTGAGCTCGAGGAGAGCTTTGGCGAAGTCGATCGTGGCGCCTCGGCCGGCGAGGACATCAACGGCGGCCAGCTCCAGATTTCGGAGTTCGGTCGCGAGATGAAGCAGTCGTTCATCGAGTATTCGATGTCGGTTATCACAGCGCGTGCCCTGCCGGACGTGCGCGACGGCTTAAAGCCGGTACACCGCCGCATCCTGTACGCGATGAACGAGAGCGGCATCTACCCCAACCGCCCACACAAAAAGTCGGCCTGGACGGTCGGCGAAGTTATCGGTAAGTACCACCCGCACGGTGACTCTGCGGTCTACGAGGCCATGGTCCGCCTGGCGCAGTGGTTCTCCATGCGCACGCCGCTCATCGACGGTCACGGCAACTTCGGCAACATCGACGGCGACGGCGCGGCGGCCATGCGTTACACCGAGAGCCGCCTGGCCAAGCCCGCCATGGAACTGCTGCGTGACTTGCAGAAGGATACCGTCGACTGGCAGCCCAACTACGACGAATCGCTCGCCGAACCCGTGGCACTGCCTGCGCGCTTCCCCAACCTGCTGGTCAACGGCAGCCAGGGCATCGCCGTCGGCATGGCCACCAACATCGCCCCGCATAACCTCACCGAGGCGATCGAGGCCACCTGCTACCTGATCGACAACCCCGACGCCACCGTCGACGAGCTCATGCAGATCATGCCCGGTCCGGACTTCCCCACCGGCGCCATCATCATGGGCAGCGCCGGCATTAAGCAGAGCTACGAGACCGGCCGCGGCTCCATTACCGTGCGTGCCAAGGCACATGTGGAGTCCACCAAGACCGGCCGCAGCCGCCTGGTCTTTACCGAGATTCCCTACATGGTCAACAAGGGCACCCTGCAGGAGAAGATCGCCCAACTCGTCAACGACAAGCGCATTGAGGGCATCTCGGATATGCGCGATGAGTCCAACCAGAAGGGCATCCGTCTGGTCATCGAGCTCAAGAAGGGCGTCATTCCGCAGGTCGTGCTCAACAACCTGTATAAGTACACCTCGCTGCAGACGACCTTTGGCGCCAACAACCTGGCACTCGTCAACGGCGTTCCCAAATGCCTGAGCCTGCGCGAGATGCTGCAGCACTACATCGACCACCAGGTCGACGTCGTCACCCGCCGCACCCGCTTTGACCTCAAGAAGGCCCAGGCGCGCGCCCATATCCTCGAGGGCTACCTGATGGCTCTCGACCATATCGACGAGGTCATCAGCATCATCCGCTCCTCGCAGACCGACTCTGAGGCCAGCAGCCGCCTGATCGAGCGCTTTGGCTTTACGCCCGAGCAGACTACGGCCATCCTCGAGATGAAGCTGCGCCGCCTGACCGGTCTGGAGCGCGACAAGATTCAGGAAGAGCTGGACGGCTTACGCCGCGCCATCGCCTACTACGAGGACCTCTTGGCGCACGAGGAGAAAATCCTGGGCGTCATCAAGGAAGAGATGCGCGAGATTTCCAAGAAGTTCGGCGACAAGCGCCGCACCGAGATCAGCCATGTCGAGAAGGATCTGGACGTCGAAGATCTGATTGCCGACGAGGACATGGTCGTGACCATCACCCACACCGGCTACGTCAAGCGCATCCCGGTGGCTGCCTATCGCGCCCAAAAGCGCGGCGGCAAGGGCGTGTCGGGCGTCAATCTCAAAGAGGACGACGTTATCGACGAGATGTTTATCGCATCCACGCACGAGTACGTGCTGTTCTTCTCGAGCAAGGGTAAAGTCTATCGCCTGAAGGTGCACGAGCTGCCGGTTGGCACGCGCCAGGCGCGCGGCACCGCAATCGTCAACCTGCTGCCTTTCGAGGAGGGCGAGAAGATCGCGAGCGTCATCAGCTGTCGCGAGTTCCCCGCCGACGAGTACCTGATGTTTGCCACCAAGAGCGGCATGGTCAAGAAGACCGTGATGAGCGCCTACGACCGTAGCCGCCGCGACGGCCTGATCGCCATCAACCTGAGGGACGACGACGCGCTGCTCGCTGTACGTCGCGTGCGCGAGGGTGACAAGATTATCATGGCAACCACCGCGGGCAAGGCGATTATGTTCCCCGAGGACCAGGTCCGCGCCACCGGTCGCGATACCAGCGGCGTCCGTGGCATTGGCATGAAGGAAGGCGTGAGCGTTCTTGGTATGGAGATTACCAACGGTAACGGCGACCTGTTCGTCATTACCGAGCGCGGCTACGGCAAACGCACGCCGGTCTCAGATTACCCGGAGCAGAACCGCGGCGGTCAGGGTGTCTACACCATCCAGATGACCGAGCGCAAGGGTAACCTCGCAGCCATGAAGACGGTGGGCCCGCAGCATGAGCTGTTCATCGTGACGGAGGGCGCGACGGTCATTCGCGTCAAGACCGACGAGATCAGCCAAACCGGTCGCGCCACCCAGGGCGTCAAGATGATGACCGTCGACGATAAGGACCGCATCTGCGCCGTAGCCCGCATGACGGCCGCCAAAGAGAAGCCCGAGGGTGAAGGTGCCGAGGCCGCAACCGACGCCGAAGAGGCCCCAGTCGACCTAGGCGACGGCAACGACATGACAGAAGATCTCCTCGACGAGTAAAAGGCCCTGGCTGGCAGAAAATATCAGACCCCATATATCGGCGGTCGGCGCACCTGCGCGCCGACCGCTTTTTTGACAATCTTGGACCCCGTGCCCGCCGAGCGGGTGAGATGGGTTAGGTTTGTCGCGAGTTCCGCACGCAAAGAAGGCCACTTAATGTGGCCTTCGTCTTGCGCAGGACTGCCCGAGCAGCAAACCTAACCCATCTCACCCACTCGGCGGGCACCCTTCAAAGTTTTTCAAAAAAGTTGTTGACGCGCGCGTAACGACTCGTCTAATATATCCCTTGCGCGATGGACCTGTAGCTCAGTTGGTTAGAGCGTCCGGCTGATAACCGGGAGGTCACAAGTTCGAATCTTGTCAGGTCCACCACTTTCTTTCGCAATAAACACCCCAGCGAGAGCCGAGTCGCCGCTGGGGTGTTTATTACTTTCTCCGTGGGGGTTTAGCTCAGCTGGGAGAGCGCGGGCTTTGCAAGCCTGAGGTCAGGGGTTCGATCCCCCTAACCTCCACCATGATGGACCTGTAGCTCAGTTGGTTAGAGCGTCCGGCTGATAACCGGGAGGTCACAAGTTCGAATCTTGTCAGGTCCACCATCAAAACGTGAAGAGCCCCGGGGCATTGCCTCGGGGCTTTTTTTATCCAATAAAAGTAGTCAAAATAGCCCGTCCCAAATTAACTACTTTGATTTTGTGTGCTGGGCGAAAGATTGGGTAGTATAGCTATTCAATGCGGCGACCCTGCCGTGTGTTAACCGCTACGTACCGGAGGTGTTCCATGGTTCGTGTCGACATAGAGACCATCGTCATGGCCGCCGGTCCCGTGCCATCGCTTATCGTGCTTCGTGAGCGCTGCGGCAAGTCGGATTCGACGGCGCCCCTGCGTTCGCTTTCCATTCAGACCGGCTCGTTTGAGGCCGCGGCCATAAGCCGTGGCATCGATAGCGGTCGCGCCGAGCGTCCGATCACGCACGACCTGCTGCTTGACACCGTCGATGCCCTGGGCGCCAAGCTCGAGCGCATCGAGATCGTTCGTGCCGAGCCGCCGGTGTTCTATGCGACGGTTGTCGTGTTGGCCGATGGCAGCGAGCATAGGATCGATGCACGTCCGAGCGACGCCATCGCCCTTGCCGTACGCAGTAATGCCCCCATGTTCGTTGAAGACGACATCATGAATCGCCTGGGTACCGTTTCTGCCCATGCCGAGGAAGTTGACGACGAGCAGGAGTTCGAGAAGTTCGACGAGTTCGTCCATACGCTCTCCCCCGATGATTTCTAAATGTCTGGCGCGCGAGCGGAGAGGTCGCTGATGGGTACTCGCGTATCGGCTGAGGCGGCGGCCATTGCGCGCGAGGCCCAGATGCGCTCGGAGGCTTCTGAGGCGGCTCGCATTGCCTATGTGACGCAGGCCCGCACGCTTCGCGAACGCCGCGGCTCGTTTATCAAGATGGTTGTCGTCTCCGCCCTTGTCGCGGCAATCTGCTCGCGCCTTCGTGGTACAGTTGGTGCGCTTGGGTTTTCGATCTCTACGGGCCTCGTGATCTGGGGTGTGGTCGATGCGGTCATGCTGACTAGTCAGATCAAGGTGCTCGACAAGCGCGCGATGGATATGATGCGCACCCGCGACGCTGCCGCTAAGATCGCCGCCGAGGCACAAGAACTGTAATGACGCCAGACTCGATGGGAAGGTCTAAAGATGGCACAGGATATGCAGGATGCCGGTAACGTCTCCGCCGAGCTCGACGCCATGGTGTGCGATCTGATCGGCGCGTTCTTGGACGACCTTGCCGCCGGCGAAAACCCCGGCGTGGTCGTGGCAATTGAGGACGCCGCTTCCAACCGTTATCTGGCGGCGCTCGATGAGGATGGCGAAGAGGCGTGCCTCGAGGCGGCCACCAACTTTATCTCCGAGCACAAGATGGGTCTTAAGGACGAGGGCCTGGGCCGTATCGCCCGCTATGCCATCGGCTATACCGGCTGCGTCGAGATTGACGGCGGCTATCACGATGCTCTGCTCGTGAGCTTCTTTGAGACTACGCTCGAGAGCGGTTTTTCGGCATATGTGCTGTATGAGGGCATGGGCGCCGGCGATGGTTTTATGTGGAGCGACCCTGAACCTGCAGGTGAGGAAACCCCTCTCATCTAAAATCGCTAAAATAAACGAGTTTTCGGTAAAAGGCTCAATATTCCCGCTGAGCGTTGTATCGCTGGGCGGGCCGCATACGCGTGCCGTTTGTATATGGATAGAAGATAGGGGAACTACATGCGCGTAGACAATCTGAGGAACATCGCCATCATCGCTCACGTCGACCACGGCAAGACGACGATGGTCGACAAGCTCCTGCGTGCCACGGACGCCTTCCGTGCCAACCAGCAGGTCGAGGACCGCGTCCTGGATTCCAACGACCAGGAGCGCGAGCGCGGCATTACGATTCTCGCCAAGAACATCTCTATCGAGTACAAGGACGTCAAGATCAACGTCATCGACACCCCGGGCCACGCCGACTTCGGCGGCGAGGTCGAGCGCGTGCTGCGTATGGCCGACGGCGCCCTGCTGCTGGTCGACGCTTTTGAAGGCCCCATGCCCCAGACCCGCTTCGTACTGCGTCACGCTATCGACACCGGCCTTAAGATTATGATCGTCATCAACAAGATTGACCGTCCGGGCGCTAACCCCGAGAAGGCCTACAACGACTGCCTCGACCTTATGGCCGACCTGGGCGCCACCGACGACCAGCTTGAGTTCGCCATGGAGCACGTGGTCTACGCCAGCGCCATGAACGGCTTTGCCCGTCTTGACCCCAACGACGGCAACATGGACATGTATCCGCTGCTCGATATGATCATCGACGACATGCCCGCGCCCGAGGTTGACGAGAACGCCCCGCTGGCCATGCAGTGCGTGACCATCGACCACTCCAACTTCGTCGGCCGCATCGGTATCGGTCGCGTGTACTCCGGCGCCATTCACCAGGGCGACCAGATCCTGGTTGTGAAGAACGACGGCTCCAGCGCCACCGCTACCGTCAAGCAGCTCTTTACCTTCGACTACCTGGGCCGCACCGAGTGCCAGGAAGTCGGCGCCGGCGATATCGCCGCTGTCGTGGGTATTGAACGCACCGATATCGGCGATGTCTACACCGACCCCGAGAACCCCGTCGAGCTCGAGCCCATCGAGATTGACCCGCCGACCCTGTCCATCGTCTTTGAGGCTTCGACCTCCCCGCTCGTCGGTCGCGACGGCGACATCGTGGGCGCCCGTCAGCTCAAGGAGCGCCTGTTCAACGAGGCCGAGAACAACGTGACCATGAAGATCGAGGAGCTCGAGGACAAGAGCGGCGTCGAGGTCTCGGGCCGCGGCATTCTGCACCTGTCCGTTCTGATGGAGTCCATGCGCCGCGAGGGCTTTGAGTTCCAGGTCGGTCGTCCCCGCGTTCTGTTTAAGAAGGACGAGAACGGCAACAAGATGGAGCCCGTCGAGCAGGCCGTCGTCGAGTGCCCGGACGAATATTCGGGCAAGGTCGTTGAGGTCTTCGGTACCTCCGGCGGCATCATGACGAGCATGGATACCTCGGGCATCGTGACGCACCTTGAGTTTAAGATCCCGACGCGTGGCATCATGGGCCTTAAGAACCGCATCATGAACGTCACCCACGGCGAAGGCGTGTTCTACCACACCTTCCTGGAGTACGGTCCCTACGCCGGCGAGATCGGCAACCGCCAGAACGGCGCCATGATCTCCATGACCACCGAGAAGGCCGTTGCCTACGCTCTGGGTACGCTGCAGGAGCGCGGCCAGCTGTTTGTTGAGCCGGGCACCGAGTGCTACGAGGGCATGATCGTGGGCGAGCGCAGCAAGGCCGGCGACATGGTCGTCAACATCGCCCGTACCAAGAACCTGGGCAACCAGCGTTCCTCGACCTCCGATATCTCCGTCCAGCTGGTGCCGCCCCGCACCTTCTCGCTGGAGGAGGCGCTGGAGTACATCGCCGACGACGAGCTGGTCGAGATCACTCCCAAGAACATCCGCCTGCGCAAGCGTCTGCTCAACGCCACCGACCGCAAGAAGGCCGCCGTCCGCGCCGGTCAGGTCAACAAATAAGCGCTGGGCTTTATAGCGTCTAACAAGAAAGGGCGTCGACCGCAATGGTCGGCGCCCTTTTTGTGCAAGAGGATTGAGCTGGTCTGCGCCACCATAAAGGTGCCTGTCCCCTTTGTGGTGGTTGGCGGCTAAGCGGTGGGGAGTCCCGGCGTGTTAGCCGGCTGCTGCGGTTTGAGGTGGGCGTTGCGCCAGATGATTTGGATGATGTAGCCGAGTGTAAAGACGAAGGCCACGCCGCTGATGAAGTCGCCTACGAGGGGAAGCCCCGTGAGGGCGCCTGCGATCACGCCGCCCACAGCCGCCATGGCGTAGCGGTTCTGGTTATGTCCGACCATGCGGACGATCGCACACCCCGCAAAGGCACTCGACACCAACGCGATGCCGATAACGCCGCACAAGAGGGCTCCGGCAAGCGACAGACCAGCGATAGAGATAATCAGCAGCAAGACGGCGGGGACGACAGCAATCGTGCTCAGAAGACCGCTCACCCACAGGGGCATGGGGCGCTGGTGGAGCATGCCGGCGGCGCTGGCGGTCGCGCGCGGGAAGACGAGCTCGAGAAGCAGAGCGACAAAGCAGGTCGAGAGTGCCGCGGCGACGATACCGCCGATGACATCGTTAACGGTGGAAGTATCCTCGTTCTCGGTGCGGTCGATCTTGAGCGCGCCGACTTCGGCTCCCGCGGCACGCTCAGGGTCCTCGGAGACGTGCGCGTTCACGGTGCCGGTGATGTGGGCGTTCTTGCCCAGGATGAGCTTGTCGGCCCAAACCTCAACATCGCCCTCGACGGTGCCATCGATAGTCACCGTATCGCCCGCAAGCGCTGCCGACTTGGTAGAGCCGCGCAGGGCAACCGTCTCGCCTATCGCGTAAAAACAGTTGGCAGAGCTGTCGGAATTGAGCACGACATGCTGGCCGGCAACGGTCACACTGCCATCAACCGTAGTCTTGGCAATGTCGATGGTGCGCGCCGCCAAGCGGACGGCGCCGCCCACCGTGCAGTCGCGGATGGAGAGGCTCTCGCCTGCTGCAATTATGTCGCGGCCGATGGACGCATCGTCCAAGTTGAGGGCCTGGCCGGCCCAGTACAGGTCACCCTCGACGCCAGACGGATCGACGTCATTGTCGGTCGCAAGGACATTGCCTGCCGTGTCCGTGCCAGCAAATGACGCCGTGGGAAGAGCGGTGAGCGCGAGCGCGATGAGCGCGAACGCCATAAGCAGGCAGCGACGTATCTTGTGTGACGGCGCCGTCGCGGTTTGATTGAAAGCCATGGTTGATCCTTTTGTTAAGTGTTCGGCATATACCTAACAGGGTACCCAACGCGTGGGCGCTCTAAAAGAACCTCTCGGTTGCATTTCGAAGGGTCGTGCCGCGCTGTCTACTTTTTGCGATGCAAAAAGCGTGCGATGTCTTCCTCGGTGGGGCTTTTGATATCAAAGCGCAGCGACAGCCAGCGCAGACCCATGGTCACGACAACGCACACGACCAGCGCGGCGACATTGCTCATGATGCCGCTCATAACGAGACACACATAGCTTGTCGATCCGGCGATGGCGGCGATGGCATAAAAGTTAGTACGTTGGAAAATGCCCGGAACCATGCCCATAAAGCCGTCGCGCAGCATGCCGCCGCCTACCGCGGTGAAAAAGCCCATCATGATGCACACCGCTGGCGCAAAGCCGTAGACCAGCGCCTTGTCTGCTCCAGTGGCGGCGTAGATGCCGACCGAGATGATGTCGAGCAGGGGAATGAGTTTTTCGGGTTTGTCGACGATTGCCGGGAAAATATAGATGATGGCCGCCGTGGCAATGGAAAGCGGGAGTGCCATCGGCTGGTTGAGGATGTAGACGTTGCCCACCTGCAGCGTCATGTCGCGCAAGAGACCTCCGCCCAGACCGCAGACCACCGCGAGCGCGACCGCGCCCACCAGGTCAAGCTTGTGCTCGCGCGCGACCAACACGCCCGAGATTGAAGCCGCGACGACGGCGAACATTTCGAGCCAAAACGGGATGGCGACCATGGCATCCGTGGCGTGTGAGGTAACGGTCATAGCGGCGACGACGGGCAAGATGGGGTCCTTTGGGTTGCGGGTTTAGATAATGCCCGTACATAGTACATGGTTGGCGGGCCTGTCGACCCTATTGCTCGGTAAACGGTTGGCAGCGGATGCTGACATGGCATTGCTGGAATGCCAGGGATCCAAAACATGTACGTCACCCTCCAAAAACGGCATTTTTCGACATCTTTGGAGGCGGACGTACATGTTTGGATTGAGCTCACAACATGAGTGAGTTGATTTACTCACATCCGGTATATTTCCCCACTTCAACGGACATAAGAGTTGGATACCGGCTCAGAGCGAGAGGCCCTTAATGGATACCCCTGTTCTCATTTCGCATAAAACCGCATGGCTTGTCCATCATGCACCCCAGAATTTGGTTCAGTCTCTTGCGCGGCACGACTACCAGATAGGCGCACAAGGCATCTCCACCCAGCAACGTGTTGCGCGCATACGACAGGCTCTTACCGACTGCGGCATTCCGTCCGATATGCTTAAGACTATCGATATCGCGGTTGTATTCGAATTCGAGCGAATTCGTACCAAAGGCGTCGTTTGTCACATTCTTGGACAAAATCTTCCCTACGAGCATATTAACGAGTTGACGCCCGGAATCTTCATCACCGACGAAGCCTTCACCTTTGTGCTCGCTGCCGAGTGGATGGATAGGATCGAATATCTCGAATATGGCTATGAAGTTTGCGGCGATTATCGCATGAGGCTCAATCCCGCCGACCCTTATACCGGGCAACCAGCCACTACCTCCAAAGATGAAATAACCAAACTGCTCGATCAGCACCCCGGCAAACCCGGTGCCACACGTGCACGGCTCGCGCTCAGGCACATCTACGATCACTCGGCCTCGCCTATGGAGACCGCTTCGGCAATCGCCCTCTCGCTCCCAACAAGCGAAGGCGGCGTTGGTATCCGAGGTATCGAACTCAACAAACCGCTCGAGATCCCTCAACGTCTCTGGCATTGCACAAAAGCTCGAACATTCAAAATCGATGCCCTCATTACCTATAAGCGCAGGGAGCTCGGTATCGAATATAAGGGCGGTTTTCACGATGAGTTCGAGCGCAAGGGAGCAGATGCGGAGCGAGAGGCCGTTCTCTCCCAAATGGGATATCGAATCGTTACGCTCACTTCGGCTCAGTTCGGCAGCCAGCTCGCCTTTCACCGCGCCATGAACAACATTCGCGAAGCACTCGGCATGCCTCGCTGTACCGACACCGGGTACCAGCGAGAGCAAAACGAACTACGCAAGGCGCTTATCCGCAACTGGAAGGGCATGCGAGACGAAGAGGCACCTTCCGAATAGTGCCACTCCCGTGAACTCAATCCAAACGTGTACGTCAGCCTTCAAAGATGTCGAAAAATGTCGGTTTTGGAGGGTGACGTACATGTTTGGGGAAGCGTGGGATCGAGACGTATTTCGATAACAAAAAAGCCCCCATTTTCGGGAGCTTTCTCAACCAAAATGGCGGAGGAGGAGGGATTCGAACCCTCGTGACCTTATACAGGCCAAACGGTTTTCGAGACCGCCGCATTCAACCACTCTGCCACCCCTCCGCGTGGGGTAAAAACAAAGCAGGCTCGAAGGCCTGCTTTGGAATTAACTGGCGGAGAGTCAGGGATTTGAACCCTGGAGACGCTTTTGACGCCTACACGATTTCCAATCGTGCTCCTTCGGCCACTCGGACAACTCTCCGTTAAATGCGAAAGTCAGTATACACGAGGAATCGCAAAGTGCAAACAGAAAAGTTGGCATTTTTTAAAACGCTTGGCCGCGCTTGGCGTTGCAGTGGGGTTTGAGGTGCCAAAAAACGGCTTCCGACCAGCGTGGTTGATCAACTCAATTGTTTAAAAGGGGTATTCATAAGCGACTTGGCAATGAATTTAAAAATCTTTGGGTGGTGCTGTGGACCACTGGTATGCATTTTGCGACCACAGCCTTGTGCCCGTTGACCTGCGGCTTGGCTCAGCTTGTCCCCGCGGCGTCGTATCTTGTCCACAAATCCGTCAAGCTCTTGGTCGGCATTTGGTTGGAATGCGCATGAAACGTCGTGCGAGTATGGACATATGTGGAGGTCATGAGGTTGTAGCTGCATATTCTTGCAGCCTAGGAGGTTGAAAGATATTATTACCAAGTCTTTTCCTGCTTCAGGCGCACCTTCACGACCTGAAGCCACATTTGCCCAGAGGAGGTGACAATATGAAGGCTTATGAACTGCTGTTCTTTGTTGACCCGTCGCTCGACCCCGAGACTCGTCTCGCTGTTATGAAGCGTATCGATACCACGATCGCTGAGGGCGCTGGCAAGGTCGACTCCGTTGACGAGTGGGGCAAGCGCAAGCTCGCCTACGAGATCAACGACCTCACCGATGGTGACTACACCCTCATCAACTTCCACGCAGATCCTACCCAGATCGCCGAGCTTGATCGCGTCCTGCGCATCACCGACGCTGTGGTCCGCCACATGATCGTCCGTCGCGACGACCAGGAGTAAGACTGTCGTTTTGGACTGGGCTTGTGCCCCAAGAGGAAGTAGTGAGTTATGAGCATCAATCGAGTGAACATCACCGGTAACCTCACCCGCGATCCCGAGCTGCGCGCCACCGCCGGCGGAACCCAGGTTCTGTCCTTTGGCGTCGCCGTCAACGATCGTCGCCGTAACGCGCAGACTGGCGAGTGGGAGGACTATCCCAACTTTGTCGACTGCACTATGTTCGGCACCCGCGCCGAGGCCGTGAGCCGTTTCCTGGCAAAGGGAAACAAGGTCGCGATCGAGGGCAAGCTGCGCTACAGCTCTTGGGAGCGCGACGGTCAGCGCAGGAGCAAGCTTGAGGTCATCGTCGATGAGATCGAGTTTATGAGCTCCCGTGGTGGCCAGGGTGGCTACGATCAGGGCGGTTACGCCCCCGCAGCTCCCGCGCCCGCAGCACGTCCTGCCGCACCGGTGGCTACGCCGCCCGCGGTCGACGTCTACGATGAGGACATCCCGTTCTAAGTGTTGTTCACCTATTTTTGAGTGAGAGGCGGCTTCGGCTCGCCGAAGTTGCCAAATGAAAGGTATTTTGACATGGCTAATGATTATTCTGCACGTCAGCCGCGTCGTAAGTACTGCCAGTTCTGCAAGGAGAACACTGAGTTCATCGACTATAAGGACACTCAGCTTCTCCGTAAGTACATGACCGACCGTGGCAAGATCAAGCCCCGTCGCGTCACTGGCGCTTGCACGCAGCATCAGCATGACATCGCCAACGCCATCAAGCGCGCCCGCGAGATGGCTCTCCTGCCGTACACCGTCCCCGTGGTTTCCTCTCGTGGCAACCGCGACCGCGGCTAAGAAGGGAGACGCATCATGAAGGTTATTCTTCTCGATGAGATCAAGGGCAAGGGCGGCGAGGGTGACGTCGTAGAGGTCGCTCAGGGTTACGCTGAGAACTTCCTGTTCCCCAAGAAGCTCGCTGTTGCCGCCACCAAGGGCAACCTCAAGCAGCTTGACGAGCGTCGCAACAACATCGCCAAGCGCGAGGCCGTCCGTCTGGCTACTGCCAACGAGACCAAGGCTGCCTTCGAGGGCAAGACGGTCACCGTTGACGTCAAGGTCGGCGACGAGGGCATCCTCTTTGGCTCCGTTACCGCCGCTATGATCGCTGACGCCATCAAGGCTCAGCTCGGTATGGACATCGACCGCAAGCGCGTCGAGCTCGGTAAGCCCATCAAGGTTGCCGGTGCCCACACCGTTGCCATCTCGCTGTACCGCGAGATCAAGGCCGAGGTTGTCGTCCTCGTCGGCGTTACCGCCGAGGAGCTCGCTGCCGAGGCTGAGGCTGAGGAGACCACTGAGGTCGCCGAGGCCGAGACCGCCGAGGTCGAGACTGAGGCTGCTGCCGAGTAGCATTTGCTGCAACGCAACAATCTTGTTCTAAGAAGGGCGCTCTGGGAGACCAGAGCGCCCTTTTGTTTTCTACGCCTGGCGAGCGCCATGGCAGGCGCCGCGGTGAAGTCCCAAATGCGGAACCGTTCATCCGTTTCGTTCGGTGATGATTGCCGGGGTGCGGCCCGTTTTGGGACTGTGGCTGATACTATGGATGCTCGCAAGCGATATGAATGAGGATGCTCATGGCATATGACGATAGGGAGACGGGGCTGACGGTCGAGGACCGTGGCTCCAAGTTGGGTCTCCCTCAAAACCAAGACGCAGAGGCCAATGTACTGGCCGCCATGCTGCTGTCACCCGAGGTGGTCGAAGAAGCCCAGGTCGAGCTGCAGCCCGATGACTTCTACCGGCCCATTCATAAGACCATCTATACCGCGATGGTCGATATGTACAACAGCCGCATTCCCATCGACTCCATCTCGCTGATCGATTACCTGCGAAGCATCAACAAGCTCGATGCCGTGGGCGGCGAGGCGTACATTTTGGAGCTGATGGGTCAGACCCTGTCGCTCGTCAACTGGCAACACCATGCCGCCATCGTGCGTCGCGACTCGATGCTGCGCGAGCTGATTGGTGCCACCAACGAAATCAACGCGCTGGCCTATAACGCCCCCACCGACACCAAAGAGGTCGTGGAGCTGGCCGAGAGCAAGCTGCTCAAGGTTACGGCGCGCGAGGTCAAGTCGAGCTACAAGACGCTGACCGAGTTTATGGTCGAGGCCTATAACGAGGCCGAGGAAGTGTGCCAGGCCGGTGGTCAGGCAGCGGGCGTGCCCACCGGCTTTCCGTCACTCGACCGTATGCTCATGGGCTTCCGCGAGGGCCAGCTCATCATCATCGGCGCCCGTCCTGCTGTAGGTAAGACGTCGTTTGCTTTGAACCTGGCGCTCAACGCTGCCGCCGCGGGTTATACGGTCGGCTTCTTCTCGTTGGAGATGTCGGGCAAGGAAATTGCCCAGCGCCTGATTTGCGCCTATGCCATGATGTCGATCAGCGACTTCCGCACGGGCCGCATTAGTCCCGAGCAGTGGGCCAATATCAACGAGGCTACGCAGACGTTGTCCAAGCTCGATATCCTGATTGACGATACGCCCGGTACCACGGTGACCGAGATCCGCGCCAAGAGCCGCCGCATGCTCCATAACAAGGAGAAGGCAATCATCATTCTGGACTACCTGCAGCTGGTGAGTCCTCCGCCGGGCCGTCGTTCCGAGAGCCGTACTGTCGAGGTCTCCGAGATGTCGCGTGGTTTAAAGATCATGGCCAAGGAGCTCAAGATCCCGCTCATTGCACTGTCACAGCTGTCACGTCAGGTCGAATCTCGTACCGGCAAGCGCCCGCAGCTTTCCGACCTGCGCGAATCGGGCTCCATCGAGCAAGACGCCGACATCGTCATGTTCTTGGACCGCTCTGCCGACGAGGCCGAGGCCTCGCGCGATGATCGACCCGACGAGGGCGTTACGCGTATCGTCGTGGCCAAGAACCGCTCGGGCCCGATCGGCGATGTCGACCTGATGTTCCTGCCGGCATCCACCAAGTTCTATGAGCTTGATGGGGCGCATGCCGAGGAGTAGGACAGGCGCCCGTTGCACGGGTATACTGGGAATGTTTTGTGCTTCTGCGCGCCATCGTGGCGCACGGACAGTCCATGAATGTAAGGAGTAAACATGCCGTCAACCGTTTTGGTCGGTGCCCAGTGGGGCGATGAGGGCAAAGGTAAGATCTGCGACCTGGTCGCCGGCGACTTCGATGCCGTCGTGCGCTACTCGGGCGGCAACAACGCCGGCCACACCATCGTCGTCAACGGCAAGAAGTACGGCCTGCACCAGGTGCCCTCCGGCATCATGTATTCCGACCACGTGTCGGTGATCGGTAACGGCTGCGTCGTCAACCCCAAGGTTGTCCTTGAGGAGATTGACATGTTTGAGGCCGATGGCATCACCACCAAGAACCTCAAGATCAGCGGCAACGCGCATGTCATCATGCCGTACCACATCGATCTGGATGGCGCCTTTGAACAGAAGCTCGGCAAGAAGAGCATCGGTACCACCAAGCGCGGCATCGGCCCGTGCTATCAGGACAAGATGGCCCGTATTGGCCTGCGTATGCAGGACATGCTGGACGAGGAGCTGTTCCGCGACAAGCTGGAGACCGCTCTTGCCCGCGTGAATCCCGAGCTGGAGCTCATCTACGACCTGCCCACCTACACCGTGGACCAGATTTGCGACGAGTACCTGCCCATGGCCGAGCGCCTGCGTCCCTACATCACCGAGACGAGCCTGCTGCTCAACAACATGATCGATGAGGGTAAGGACTTGCTGTTTGAGGGCGCCCAGGCGACGCTGCTCGATATCGACCATGGCACCTATCCGTTCGTGACGTCCTCTAACTGCACTGCCGGTGGTGCCATTACCGGCTCCGGCGTCGGTATGAAGAACGTCGACCGCGTGCTGGGCGTCATGAAGGCCTATATCACCCGCGTCGGTTCGGGCCCCATGCCCACCGAGCTTTCCTACGAGTCCGAGGCCGGTCACACGCTGACCGAGGAGGGCTACGAGTACGGCGTGACCACCGGTCGCCGCCGCCGCTGTGGTTGGTTTGACGGTCCCATCGCCAACTATGCCTCGCGCGTCAACGGTCTCACCGACATCGCCATGACCAAGCTCGACGTGCTTTCGGCCTTCGACACCATTAAGGTGTGCGTTGCCTATGACGTCGATGGCGAGCGCTACACGAGCGTGCCCGAGCACCAGGTGCGCTTTGAGCACGCCAAGCCCATCTACGAGGAGCTGCCTGGCTGGAAGTGCGACATCACCGGTTGCCGCAGCTTTGATGAGCTGCCGCAGGAGGCTCAGGATTACGTGGCGTTTATCGAAGATCTGGCACACACCCGCGTGACGTTCATTGGCGTCGGCGCCGGTCGCGAGCAGATCATCAACCGATTCTGGAAGTAATCGGTTTATACGGTTATTGCGATATACCCCTTTGCAGCCCAGATGGGCGGCCGAGGGGTATATTTGCTTGTAATGGGCCCGCTTGGTTGGCGGGCCGTTCATCCATAGAGGAGGCACCCTTGAAGGCGGACACTCAAACCATCGACATCCTGTTGTTGGGCAGCGGCGGCCGCGAGCATGCTTTGGCAGCTAAGCTCGCAGCATCACCGCGCGCCGGCAAGCTCTACATCGCGCCGGGTAACGGCGGCACCGCGAGCTGCGGCGAGAACGTTGTTCTCGACGACTGCGATCCTGCGGCCGTGGCGGCGTTTGCGCAGAGCCACGGATGCGGACTCGTGGTAATTGGCCCCGAGGCCCCGCTCGTGGCGGGCGTGGCCGACGCCGTGCGCGCGGTGGGTATTCCCTGCTTTGGCCCGGGTGCCGAGGGTGCCCAGATGGAGGGCTCTAAGCTGTTCTCCAAGCAGCTCATGGAGCGCGTCGGTATCCCGACGGCAGCCTATGGCTCGTTTACCGACGAGGCTTCGGCTCTTGCCTATGTGCGTGAGCAGGGTGCTCCGCTGGTCGTCAAGGCCGACGGCCTTGCCGCGGGCAAGGGCGTTATCGTGGCAACCGAGCTTGCGCAGGCCGAGGAGGCCGTGCGTGAGTGTTTTGGCGGCACCTTTGGCGATGCCGGCAATACCGTGGTCATCGAGGAGATGCTGACCGGCCCCGAGTGCTCGCTGCTGGCCTTTACCGACGGCAAGACCGTGCGCCCCATGGCCACCTCGCAGGATCACAAGCGTGCACTCGAGGGCGACAAGGGCCCCAATACCGGTGGCATGGGCGTCTACAGCCCGGTGCCCATCGTGACTGACGAGGAGCACGCCACGATGGTGGAGGTCATGGAGCAGACCGTGGCCGAGCTCGCTGCCGAGGGCATCGACTACCGCGGCTGCCTGTACGGCGGCTTTATGCTCACCCCCGCCGGCCCCAAGGTGCTGGAGTTCAACGCCCGCTTTGGTGATCCCGAGACGCAGGTCGTGCTCCCGCGCCTTAAGAACGACCTGGTCGAGGTCATGCTGGCTTGTGCCAACTGCGAGCTCGATCAGATTGAACTCGACTGGCGCGACGAGTGGGCCGTGGCCGTTGTCCTGACGAGCGCGGGCTACCCCGGCAGCTACGAGAAAGGCAAGGTCATCACCGGTATCCAGGATGCTGAGGCCATGGAGAACGTGACCGTGTACCATGCCGGCACCGCCGTGGTGGATGGCCAGCTTGTGACCAACGGCGGCCGCGTGCTTGCCGTGACCGCGCTGGGCGATACGTTTGAGAACGCTCGCAATCTTGCTTACGAGGCCTGCGAGAAGATCGATTTTGAGGGCAAGACCCTGCGCCACGACATTGGCCTGCGTGCGCTGCGTGGCCGTGACGCCTGGGATGCCTAAAATCCGAGAGGAATGAGACGGATGGACGAGAAGAACGAAGAGCTTGTGGACGCGCAGATCGTCGAAGAGGACAGCCGCATGTATGGGCACGCCGAGGGCGAGCCTGGTGGCGAGGTCGCTGATGAGCCGGCGCTGGTGTTGGGCGACGACGACCCGCATGATGCCGAGCTGCACGAGAAGATTCTTTCGGAGGAGTGCGCCTGGAAGGGCAAGATCCTCGACGTCCACCGTCTTGAGGTTGAGCTGCCCAACGGTCATCGCAGCGCCCGCGACATCGTTCGCCATCCGGGTGCGGCGGCCGTTGTGGCGCTGACCGAGAGCGGCAAGATCGTGCTGGTGCGTCAGTACCGCACCGCCATCGACCGCGTGACGGTCGAGATTCCCGCCGGTAAGCTCGATCCGGGCGAGGATCCGCTCGATTGCGCCAAGCGCGAGCTGCATGAAGAGACGGGCTTTAGGGCTGGTCGTATTCGCTTTTTGACGTCGATTGTCACGTCCTGCGGTTTTTGCGATGAGATCATCCACATCTACTTGGCTACCAAGCTCGAGTTTGATGCGCCCAACCCCGATGATGACGAGTTTGTCAACGTGGACCTGGTGCCGCTGCACGAGCTGATCGACGCCGTGCTCGACGGCAAGATTGAAGACGCCAAGACCGTCGTGGGCGCCTTGGCTTGCGACAGCATCGCACATAGACTAGGCGGAGCCGAGCTGTAACGAGTGGGGATAGCCCTGGGACAAGAACTACAGATTACTTTGTCCCAGGGCCTTATGTTGCTGATATTTCTTTGAGGATCACATGCTGAAGCGTTTTCTTTCGTATTACAAGCCCCAGATGGGGCTTTTTGTTGCCGATACTGTTTGCGCTCTGGTGCTTGCCGCCATTGACCTGGCGTTCCCTATCATTCTGCGCAATCTGACTGGAGGGTTGTTTACCCAGGGCCAGGCTGCCATTATGCAGGCGCTTGGTATGATCGCGGTGGGCCTGGTGCTGATGTATGCCATCCGTTGCGCCTGTCGCTACTTTGTGAGCTATTGGGGCCACGTGATGGGCGCGCGCATGGAGTCCAAGATGCGCGAGGACCTGTTTGACCAGTACGAGCGCTTTAGCTTTGCATACTTCGACCGCAACAGCTCGGGCGATATGATGAGCCGCGTGGTCAACGACCTATTTGATATCTGTGAGGCGGCGCATCACGTACCCGAGTGGATCATCATCTGCGGTATCGAGATTATCGGCTCGTTTGTGATCCTCTTTACCATCGCCCCGGTGCTGGCGCTTGCCATGGCCGTGGTGACGGTGGCGTTTGCGGGCGTCATGTTTTGGCAGAACATGCGCATGCGTGAGGTCTTTAGCGACAACCGCAAAAAGATCAGCGGCATTAATGCACAGCTGCAGGATTCGCTGTCGGGCATGCGCGTGGTCAAGAGCTTTGCCAACGAGGAGACCGAGCGTGCCAAGTTCCGTGCCTCTAACGACCGCTACCTTTCTTCCAAGGAGAACATGTACCACGCCATGGGCGTCTATACCGCGACGTATGGCCTGCTCTCGGGTGTGCTCTATGTGATCGTAGTACTGCTGGGCGGCTGGCTGGTCGCCCAGGGACAGCTGCAGGCGGTCGATATGGCGACCTTCGCACTCTATATTTCGCTGTTCTGCACGCCGCTCGAGACACTCGTCAATTCGGCCGAAACGTATCAGAAGGCCATCGCCGGCTTCAAGCGTATGGACGAGGTGCTCTCGACTGCCCCCGATATTCAGGATAAGCCGGGTGCCGTGGATCTGCAGGTGACGGCGGGAGCTGTTGAGTATCGCGACGTGTGCTTTAGCTATGAGGATGTTGAGTTGGGCGAGGGCGGCGCCGACGGACGCCCTGTTATCGACCATATGGACCTGTCTATCAAGCCCGGCCAGACCATCGCGCTGGTTGGTCCCTCGGGCGGCGGCAAGTCTACGACTTGTTCGTTACTGCCGCGCTTTTACGACGTTGCGGACGGATCTATCAGCATCGACGGCCAGGATGTGCGCGACGTGACGCAACAGAGTTTGCGCCGTGCTATTGGCCTCGTGCAGCAGGATGTCTACTTGTTTGACGGTACGATTGGCGAGAATATCGCCTACGGCAAGCCGGGCGCTACGGCGGATGAAATCGCCGAGGCCGCTCGCCGCGCCAATATCGATGCCTTTATCGAGTCGCTGCCGCAGGGCTATGACACGATTGTGGGCGAGCGCGGCAGCCGTCTTTCGGGTGGACAGAAGCAGCGCGTCGCTATCGCGCGCGTGTTTCTCAAGAATCCCAAAATCTTGATCTTGGACGAGGCGACGAGCGCTTTGGATAACGAGAGCGAGGAAGCGGTTCAGGAGTCGCTCGAAGAGCTGGCACGCGGCCGTACTACGATCATCATCGCCCACCGTCTCTCGACTATTAAGCATGCTGACGAGATTGCGACTGTCGAGCATGGTCGCGTTGTGGAACGTGGCACGCATGAGCAGCTTCTCGCCCGCGGCGGCACCTATGCCCGTTACTATCGAATGCAGTTCGAAGGTGCGCGTGCGCACGAGCTCGACTGATTGATATGACAGGAAGTTTATGGCTGAGAAGAACCCTTTGACTCCGGAAGAAGTGACGGAGTTATTCTCCGAGATCGACGCATCCGGCGTTTTGGATCCGACGCTTGCCAAAAAGCGCACCGAGCGCATGCGCGAAAAAGAGGCTGCCGTCAAGCGCGGCGACAAGGCGGCGCTGGCGCAGCTTCGCAGCGAGGATCGCGCGAGCCAGGCAAAACATATCGACCCGTTGTCCGAGGACGATCCCTCGGGTTCGCAGGTGAGTCATACCATTACGAAGACTGCCATGGCTGTGGTCATCGGCATCCTTGTGCTGATTGTTGGCATGCAGATTGGCTACGGCGTGATGCGACGCCTGAACACCGCCAATCTGTCCGAGAGTGTTTCGGTGGATACCGTTTCTACAGCGCTCAAGGGTGGACTCGAGTGGGGCAACGGCTTTACGCAGTTCCCGCTCGACTTTACCGTCGATGAGGCCGATGAGCGTACGGGTACGGTCGAGGTGACGGTGTTGGACACATCGTCTGTTAACGAGCTTGAGCTGCTGTCCAACGGGCAGATCCAGGCAGCGGCGCTTGCGACCAACGCCTTGCTCAACGACAAGATTGACCGCGTGGTGTACAACGTGCACGCCTATATCGATGAGGACAGCAATATCCAGCATGATTCCTTCTTTGGCATGTTCCTCGCACAGGGTCATCAGAGCGCCATTTTGACGTTTGTGTGGACCAAGAGCTCATCGAGTGCCACGAACATCGACTGGAAGATGCATATCGTAAGCATGGACGATACGATTGCCGAGCGCATCCAAAAGCAGGTGAACTCGGTGTCGTCGCTGATTGAGGACCCGGCGGTGAGCCAGACCAAGATTGACGAGGAAAAGGCCGAACGTGACCTGGAGCATCGTCTGCATGGCCGCGAGATTTTCCGCGGCGGCAAGCCCGACCGCACACCGTCCGATCTGCTGGAGCAGGAAAAATAAGACGCCATCATCCCGCGTGAGTTACAAGCCCACGCGGGATGATTTTTCTGGGACGGGGATTAAAAAATCATTCTGTCATGTTTGCAGTTGGCGACAAAGCCCTGCTCTCGGAATGATTTTTTAATCCCCGTCCCAGAAAAATCATTATGCATAGAAAGTCATAATTATCATTTCGTAAACATTTCGATGAAATTAACGCCATGGCGCATACTTGCGGTTACAATACCGCGAGGCCTAACTACCAACCTTTAAGCCGGTCCTGTGAGACCGGGAAGGAGAATTATGGCGAACAACCATACCGCGGGCACTGCCGCCCGCACCATCGCGCCCAGCGAACTTTGCCAGCGTATGCTGGCAAAAACCAGTAAGGGCATCTGCGGTCCCTGCATCCTGTACCTTGAGGATGGGACCATTTTTTATGGACGTGCATGCGGCGCCGAGGGCACCGCGACCGGCGAAGTCTGCTTCAACACCTCGCTCGAGGGTTATTTTGAGGTCATGACCGATCCGAGCTATGCCGGCCAAATCGTAACCATGACCTATCCGCAGATCGGCAACTACGGCATCGATGAGACCGACGTCCAGTCGGCCTTCCCCGGTGACGCCGCTCGCCCTGCGAGCGCTCCGGCCATGCGTGGCATGATCGTGCGCGACATATGCGCCACGCCTTCTAACTGGCGTTCTGCCGAAAGCGTGCCGGAGTACCTGCGCGCCCATGGTATCGTCGCTATCGAGGGCGTCGACACCCGCGCCTTGGTGCGCCACCTGCGCGACAACGGCTCCAAGATGGGCATTATCTCGACCGAGGTCTTTGACGTCGACGAACTTGCCGAGCGTCTGGCCGCAGCCCCCACGTTGGTGGGCGAGAACTTGGTCAAGACCGTGAGCTGCCCTGAGCCTCATGCCTTTACTGCGAGCGACCTGCCTACTACGCATGATTTTGCGCTCACCGCCGCCCCTGCCCGCCACAAGGTGGTTGCCTACGACTGCGGCGTGAAGCGCGGCATTCTGGAGGGCCTGGTCCGCGCCGGCTGCGACCTGACCGTTGTGCCGTGGGATACGCCCGCGAGTGAGGTGCTCGATATGAATCCCGATGGCGTCTTTTTGTCCAACGGTCCCGGTGACCCCGATGCCGTGGTGGAGACCTACGAGCAGGTGCAGCAGCTGATCGACAAGGTGCCGGTCTTTGGTATTTGCCTGGGTCATCAGATGATCAGCTTGGCCTGCGGCGCTCAGATGGAAAAGCTTAAGTTCGGTCACCGCGGTGGCAACCAGCCGGTTATGAACCTGGTGAGCCGCCGTGTGGAGATTACTGCGCAAAACCACGGCTTTGGCCTGCTGTTCCCCAGCTTGGGCAAACTGATCCCGGAGCTTTCCGGCGGCGAGACCGAGCATGCGGCCGACGGCGACCTGCGCGTCTGGGTGCGTCGCGGCATCGCGCCGGTCGTGATGAACGAGCGCTTCGGCCGTATTCGCCTGACGCATGTGAACCTCAACGACGGCACCGCCGAGGGTATCCAGCTGCTCGACGCGCCGTGCTTCTCGGTGCAGTACCACCCCGAGGCCTCGCCCGGCCCCACCGATGCCCACTATCTCTTTACCGCCTTTACGCGACTCATGGACGGCGAGGAGAACTACCTGGACATCGACACCGCGAAGGACCGCCTCGCCGGCTGGAATTTCGCCGAGTCCGAGAACGCTGCGACTGAGGAGAACTAACATGCCTAAACGTACTGACATCAAGCGTATCCTCGTCATTGGTTCGGGCCCCATCGTTATCGGTCAGGCCTGTGAGTTTGACTACTCCGGCGCCCAGGCCTGCAAGGTGCTCAAGGAGGATGGCTTTGAGGTCATCCTAGTCAACTCCAACCCGGCAACCATCATGACCGACCCGGGTCTTGCCGACCGCACCTATGTTGAGCCCATCACTGCCGAGTTCATTGAGCGCGTGATTAAGAAGGAGCGTCCGGACGCGCTGCTGCCCACGCTGGGCGGCCAGACCGGTCTGAACGCTGCCGTCGAGCTGGCAAAGGACGGCACGCTCGACAAGTACGGCGTCGAGATGATCGGTTGCGACCTGGCCGCCATCGAGCGCGGCGAGGACCGCAAGCTCTTTAACGAGGCCATGGCCGAGATCGGCCTGGAGGTCGCGCGCTCGGGCTACGCCTACAGCGTGGCTGACGCCGAGGCCATCGCCGAGCGCGTGGGGTATCCCTGCGTGCTGCGTCCGAGCTTTACCCTCGGCGGTGCCGGCGGCGGCATCGCGCATACCCACGAGGAGCTCGTCTCCATCGTGAGTCAGGGTCTTGAGCTTTCGCCCGCCCACGAGGTGCTGGTCGAGGAGTCCATCGAGGGCTGGAAAGAGTACGAGATGGAGGTCATGCGCGATCATGCCGGCAACGGCATCATCGTGTGCTCCATCGAGAATCTCGACCCCATGGGCGTGCACACCGGCGACTCCATCACGGTGGCGCCGGCGCAGACCCTGAGTGACCTTGAGTACCAGCGCATGCGTGTCGCGTCGCTCGCCATTCTGGAGAAGATTGGCGTCGAGACCGGCGGATCCAACGTGCAGTTTGCCGTGAACCCCCAGACCGGCCGCCTCATCGTCATCGAGATGAATCCGCGCGTGAGCCGTTCGTCCGCGCTGGCCTCCAAGGCCACGGGTTTCCCCATCGCCAAGGCCGCCGCGCGCCTTGCCGTGGGCTATACGCTCGATGAGATCGTCAACGACATTACCAAGGCAACGCCCGCCTGCTTTGAGCCCACGATCGACTACTGCGTGGTCAAGGTGCCGCGCTTTGCTTTCGAGAAGTTCAAGGGTACCGACCCCACGCTCACCACGCGCATGAAGGCCGTGGGCGAGATCATGGCGATCGGCCGCACCTTCGAGGAAGCCTTTGGCAAGGCCATGCGCTCGCTGGAGGACGGTCACCAGGGCATCTGCGCCGGTGGCAAGGAAGGTGCAGACAAGCTGAGCGACGATGAGCTCGCTCAGGCCGTGGCAACCCCGACCGAGCACCGCATCTTCTTTGTGGTCGAGGCCCTGCGCCGCAGCTGGGACATCGCCCGCATCCATGCTATCTGCGGCATCGATCCGTGGTACCTCAACCGTATCAACGACATGGTGCAGGTCCAGGAGAGCATCCGCGGCCTGCGTGTGGAGGACATCGACGCCGACGCGATGCGCCTGCTCAAGCAATACGGCACGAGTGACGCCGAGATCGCCACGCTGACCGGCTCGGACGAGCGCTTTGTGCGCGCCTATCGCAAGGGTCTGGGCGTGGTTCCCAGTATGAAGACGGTCGATACCTGCGCTGCGGAGTTCTCGAGCGCCACGGAGTACCACTACAAGACGTACGAGAACATCTACCGCACGAGCCCGGATGCCAAGAAGTGCGCGGCTCCCGACGAGACCACGCCGGCGGACAAGCCCAAGGCGATGATCCTGGGCGCCGGCCCCAACCGCATTGGCCAGGGTATCGAGTTCGATTACTGCTGCGTGCACGCGAGCTACGCGCTGGCGGCCCGCGGCTTTGAGACCATCATGGTCAACTGCAACCCCGAGACCGTCTCGACTGACTACGACACGTCCGACCGCCTTTACTTTGAGCCGCTCACCTACGAGGACGTCATGGATGTCATCGATGTTGAGCGACCCGACGGCGTCGTGGTGACGCTCGGCGGCCAGACTCCGCTTAAGCTGGCGCGCATGCTCGAGGAAAGCGGCGTAAACATCATGGGCACCAAGCCCGATGCCATCGACTTTGCCGAGGACCGCGAGCGCTTTGCCGCCCTGCTCGACAAGCTGGGCATTATGTATCCGCCGGCGGGCCAGGCAACCTCGTTTGAGGAGGCCGAGGCCGTGGCCGCGCATATTGGCTACCCGCTGCTGGTGCGTCCGAGCTACGTGCTGGGCGGCCGCGGCATGATGATCGCCTACGATGCCGAGCATCTGCGCGATTACATGGCCGAGGCTGCGCGCATTAGCCCCGACTACCCGGTGTACCTCGATCGCTTCCTGGAGGGCGCGATCGAGTCCGATGTCGACGCCCTGTGCGATGGCGAAGAGGTCTACATCGGCGGCATTCTGGAGCATATCGAGGAGGCCGGTATTCACTCCGGCGACTCTGCGACCTGCATCCCGCCGTTCAGCTTTAGCGAGAGCCTGCAGGCAAAGCTTCGCGAGACCACACGCCGCATCGCGATGGCGCTGGGCGTACGCGGCCTGGTCAACGTGCAGTATGCCATCAAGGGCGAGACTGTCTACGTGATCGAGGCCAACCCGCGTGCCAGCCGTACCGTGCCGTTCATCTCCAAGGCCACCGGCGTACCGCTGGCCAAGTGCGCGGCGCGTATCATGGCGGGCGATTCCATCGCGAGCCTGGGCCTGCCGAGCGACGAGCGTCAGCTGGACTGGTTCTGCATGAAGGAAGCCGTTATGCCCTGGGGCCGTTTCCCGGGAGCCGACGTTATCCTGGGACCCGAGATGAAGTCGACGGGCGAGGTCATGGGTATCGCCAAGAGCTATCCCGAGGCATACGCCAAGACGCAGCTGGCGATCGATTACAAGCTGCCCGACCCGAGCGCCGGCAAGGTGTTCATTAGCGTGTGCGACCGCGACAAGCGTCATATCCTTTCGGTTGCGCGTATCCTTCGCTACCTGGGCTTTGATATCTGCTCCACCGAGGGTACGGCGCGCGTGCTGCGTGGCGGCAACGTGACGTGCGAGGTCGTGGAGAAGATCAGCGGCCCGCACGACGGCGAGCGCCCCAACATCGGCGACCTCATCGCCGATGGCAAGATTGCGGTAATCATCAACACGCCGTATGGTCCGGGCTCGCGTGGCGATGGCTACCTGCTACGTACCGAGGCCGTACGCCGCGGTGTGACCTGCGTGACGGCGATGTCTGCCGCCAACACATACGTGAGTGCCATCGAGGCCGTGCGCGAGGACCAGCAGGGTCACGGCAGCGCCAACGACATGGGCATGGACGTCATCGCCCTGCAGGACCTGC
>CABUKS010000014.1 GCA_902492235.1 uncultured Collinsella sp.
CATCTTGAACACCTTTCGCTCTTAACCTGGTGTCCAATTCATCATACCCACTCCACTAGTCGCTATTTAGGGCGTCCAAGATTTGGGGCGCAGTTCAAATTCGGACGGGCTTCTGTGCTCGATATAAAGTTTACGCGGTGGGGCTGCAAGGCCCGGCGGTGTAGCTTAGCGTCGACGCTTCCAGATAATGCCGAGGATGATGACGATGATGCCGCCGATAAGGCACGCGCCAACTACTGCCAGCGTGCGGTCTCCCGTTGCGGCGAGCTTACCGGTCGTCTTCTTGGTGGTGACCTTCGTGGTCGTCGTGTCCGTCTTAGGCGAGGGCTTAGGCGTCGGGGCCGGTGTGGGCGTGGGGTCCGCGGCTGCGGAGCCGAAGCTGATGGTGCCGGCGAGCCCGGCTATCTTGCTCTCCCAGCCGTTCTGCTCAATCAGCGCCCTCAGCGCCGCCTCGCACGTGCCCCACTCGGTGCACTTGGTGGCGTGTGCAAAGGTGGGAAAGTCGGTCGTGTTGGTGATGATGTAGTTGTTGGTGGCGACGGTATAGGTCTTGGCGGGGTCGAGCGTGCTGCCATCTTTGGTTAGTGTGGCACTCACAATGCGCTTGCCTTCGGGCTGTGTCCAATCAATCGTCACGTTGATGCCGCCAAAGGAGAGAACGCTGCCAGAGTCATCGCGCCACTTGTACTTGTCTTGCGCCTCCTGCTCGGTGTGACCGGCCGCCACATAAGCCTGCTGAAGCTCGTAGCTGTCATTGCAATCGTCGCTGATTTGTAGCGAGTGCTCGAGCGCTGCGAGGAAGTCCGCGCCGGTCATGGTCCAGGTCTCCACGGTGTTGCCGTAGGGCGAGATGGCGATGACGTTGCCGGCGGTCACGTTGCCCGCCGCGATGCCGCCGCGGATGCCGCCAGCGTTTTCGATAGCGAGGTCCGCGCCCGTCAGGGCAAGATAGGAGCCGCAAATCACGTGGCCGATGGTCTGGGCCTTGGTGGTGTCGCCCTCCTTGCTGGGGCGGAAATCGGTGGTGCGCACCATTTCCCAGCCATGCGTGCCTGCGGCGTCCTCGCCGTAGAAATAGTTGGTGGTGGATGTGCCGAGCACCTTGTTCGATTCGTTTTCAAAGGCCTCGTCGAGCGGCTTGATCTTGTTGCGGACGTCTTCAAGGCGGCTTTGGTAGTCGGAGCCCTTGTCGGGGTCTGCCAAAAGGTCGTTGACGTTCTTGGCGGTGTAGAGCTTCTCGTCGCTGCCGTCTGCAGGGACCGTGACCGTGTCATCGTCGGTCGTCTCGGTGCCATTCGTGTCGTATTTGTACGGAATGGAAAGCAGCCCCACCTCGGCAAAGGCACTGCCCGCCTCGACAACGTGGATTGTCTTGCCGTCGGCTCCCGTCACCTTCTCGTTAAGGTTGATGTGCTCGTGGCCTGCGATAAGGGCATCGATGCCACGGAGCCGTGTGGCAAAGGTCTTGGCGTTGAGCGTATGCGCGATACAGACGACAACGTTGCAGCCCTCCTTGCGCAGCTGCTCTGCCTCGGTATTGATGGCGTTCGTGGCACTCGAGAACGACGTGCCCGCGACCAGGTCCGCGCGCAGCGAGGATCCCAGCGACTCATCCATGGCACCCACGACGCCGACCTTGATTTTGTAGTCGAATGTGGAGTGATCCTCGCTATCCTCCCAGGTGCGATCGAGCGTCTTCGTGATGCTCGAGCTCCATACGCCGCTCGTAGACTTTGCGTTCGCGCAGAGCATGGCGAAGGGCGTGCCAGTGGTGCTGTAGCCGGTCATGGTGCGGAGCTTGTCCGCGCCGTAGCTCCAGTCGTGGTTGCCCGGCGTGGTCGCGTCGTAGCCGTCTACATAGAAGGTGTCCATGAGCTCGGCGATGCTCTTGCCCTCGCTCATGGTGGCGAAGGACTGTCCGTGGAAGGTGTCGCCCGCATCGAGCAAAAGATCGGGGGCGCTGTTTTGGGCGCTATAGAGAACTGCCAGTCCATCAAAGCCCACAGTGCCGGTGCCCTTGCTTGCGTTGTAGCTGTACTTGTAGCTGCCGTGGATGTCGTTGGTGTGCATGACGGCCACGGAGCCGTCAATAGCGGCGGGCAGGTTCCCCGCGAAAGCGAGGCTTGGGATGCCTGCGAGCGCGCCGGCAAACAACGCGGCGGCTAACGCAAGGCGGGGGAGTCTTTTCATGGCAGTTTCCTTAGTCCTTAGCCAGAATGTCTGGTTGAATATCGGATTATCGACATAATATGCGAAAACCGCCGCAAGGGCGCCTGTCCCTTTGCGGCGGTTTTGACGTTTGCGCAGATAAAACCTACCAAAATAAACCTGTCCCTTTTTGGCAGGTTTTAGCTCAGCAGCATGCGGTCGTTGGCGAGCTCGCCGCCCGAGACCTCCTCGAACTTCTGCAGCAGGTCGGCTACGGTGAGCGACTTCTTCTCATCGCCCGCCACGTCGTAGATCACGTGGCCTTCGTGCATCATGATCAGACGGTTGCCCAGACGGATGGCGTCGTTCATGTTGTGCGTGACCATGAGCGTGGTCAGGTGGTTCTCGTCGACGATCTCCTCGGTCAGGTTGAGCACCTTAGAGGCCGTCTTGGGGTCGAGGGCCGCCGTGTGCTCGTCGAGCAGCAGCAGGCGCGGCCTGGTGAGCGTGGCCATCAGCAGGGTGAGTGCCTGGCGCTGGCCGCCCGAGAGCAGGCCGACCTTGGCGTTGAGACGCGTGTCAAGACCAAGGTCCAGGCGCTTGAGCAGCTCAACGTGCTCGTCCTTCTCGGCCTTGGTGACGCCCCACGAAAGGCCGCGACGCTGGCCACGGCGCTTGGCGAGGGCCAGGTTCTCGGCGATCTGCATGTCGGCAGCGGTACCGCGCATGGGATCCTGAAACACGCGGCCCAGGTACTTGGCGCGCTGCGACTCGCTCAGGCGCGAGATGTCGGTGCCGTCGAGCTCGATAATGCCCGAATCGAGCGGGTACACGCCGGCGATCATGTTGAGCAGCGTGGACTTGCCGGCACCATTGCCGCCGATCACGGTTACAAAGTCGCCGTCATTCAGGGTGAGGTCGACGCCGGTGAGCGCGCGCTTCTCGGTGACGGTGCCCTTGTTAAAGGTCTTCTTGACGTGCGAGAGCTTAAGCATCTGCCTCATCCCCCTTCGTGTAGGAGCTGCGGAGCTTATAGCGCTCCCAAACCACGGGCACGCACAGGGCCACGGCGACAATCACGGCGGAGAGCAACTTCATGTCGTTGGCGTCCATGCCCAACTGCAGCACGATGGCGCGGATAAGGAAGTACACCACGGAGCCAAAGACGGCGGAGGCAAGACGGACGCTAAACTGCGTGGGGCCGCCGGGCAGCAGACGGCCGAGCACCTCACCGATAACAATGGCGGCAAGACCGATAACGATGGCACCGGTGCCCATACCAATGTCGGCATACTTTTGGCTCTGGCAGATGAGCGCGCCCGAAAGGCCGATGAGGGCGTTGGAGAGCACAAGGGCGATCATCTTGGTGGAGTTGGTGTTGACGCCCAGGGCGCGGATCATGTACTCGTTGTTGCCGGTGGCGCGCAGCGCCGAGCCAATCTCGGTGCCAAAGAACCAATACAGGATGGCAACGATAGCCACGGCGAGCAGGATGCCCAAGATGATGGCAACGGTGGACTGCGGCAGGCCGGTCATATTGCTGACGGCCGAAAACACGGTGCCCTTGGCAAGAATGGGCGTATTGGACTTGCCCATGATGCGCAGGTTGATGGACCACAGGCTGATCTGGGTGAGGATTCCGGCGAGGATCGCGGGAATCTCAAAGACGGTGGTCAAAATGCCCGTGACGGCACCCGCGATGGCGCCGGCGCACATACCGGCCAGCACGGCGAACAGCGGGTCGACGTTGTTATTGACGATGAGCACAGCGCAGACGCAGCCGCCGAGGGCAAAGCTGCCGTCGCAGGTCATATCGGGAATGTCGAGCAGGCGGAACGTGATAAACACGCCAAGCACCATAATGCCCCAGAGGACGCCCTGCGAAACGGCGCCCTGCAATGCAATGAGCATGCTTCATACCTCCTAGGATAGGGTGGACACGTGATTCACCATAATAGCGGTAACAATGCATAGAAGAGCTGCGGACAGACGTTTTGTTTTACCTGAAACAAGCAGGGCGGACGCCGGTCTACAGCGCCCGCCCCTGTGGCTCAGATATTGAATAACGCGGCTAAAGCGCGAGCACGGGCTCTAGACGCATGCCGCGTATAGCATTACGCGTCCAGAGCGGAAAGGTCGATGCCCAGGGCCTCGGCCATCTCGTCGTTCTTGACGACGACCAGGTCTTTGCTCGAGAGGTGCTTGATCGGCATGTCTTCGGGCTTGGCCTCGCCCTTCAGGATCTTGACGGCCATCTCGCCCGCGGCGTAGCCCAGGTCCTCATAGTTGATGGAGAGGGTGAACAGGCCGCCGGCCTTACACATGCCCTCCTCGCCAGTCACGAAGGGAAGCTTGTTCTCCTTGCAGATCTGGCCGACCTGCGAGGCACCCGCGGCGATGGTGTTGTCGGTGGGGGAGTACAGCGCATCGACCTTGCCCACGGCAGACTCGACGACGGACTGAATCTCGTTGGAGCTCGAGACGGTGAAATCGGTGTACTCGAGTCCCAGCTTGTCGAGCTCCTTCTTGGCGGCCTTGATCTGGACGTCGGAGTTGGACTCGGCGGTGCAGTAGAGTAGGCCGACCTTTTTAATGTCGGGCAGGACCTTCTGCATCATCTCGAGCTGCTCGGCGACCGGGGTGAGGTCGGAAGCGCCCGTGACGTTGGTGCCGGGCTTGTCGTTGTCCTGGACCAGGCCGGAGGCGGCGTAGTCGGTGATGGCACAGCCCACGATGGGGATATCGGCCGTGGCGCCGGCGGCAGCCTGCGCGGCGGGTGTGGCGATGGCATAAATCAGGTTGACGTTGTCGCCCACAAACTTGTCGGCAATGGACTTACACGTGGACTGGTCGTTCTGGGCGTTCTTCTGGTCGATCTTGACCTTAAGGCCGCTCTCCTTGATGGCCTTGACAAAGCCGTCGTTGGCGGCATCGAGTGCGGAGTGCTCGGTGAGCTGCAGAACGCCGATGGTGTAGTCGGAACCGGCGGCAGCAGAGCCGGAACCAGAGTTGCCGCCGCATCCGGCGAGCGGGGCGAGCGCGAGCAGGCCAGCGGAGACCAGAAGGCTCCTGCGGCTGATGGTGATGTCCTTCATATCATTACCCCCAGTATAAAAATGGCTGGAAACACTGCACTGGGACAAAGTGCAAGTGGAACTATAGTAGCGCTGATGTCCATTTTTACAACAGCCTGGCGGGTTTTTTAATACAGAATCGGATGGGCGGTACGGGTAGTCGAATGGGCGGCGGAGGGTCTTATGCGGCGGAGGAGGCGTCGTCCTCGTCTAGGGCGGCGAAGAGCTTCTTGCCGTCGAGGAGACGTGTGGTGACGTTTCTCATTCGGCCAATCTCTACGGTACGCAACGTGTCATCGGCGCCTCGGGCGTCGTAGACCGTTCCCAGCAGATACGAGATGCCATCGCGCTGCCTGATGGCAAAGGGACGGAGTGTCATTCGTGCTGCTTCGGTTTCGCCACGCGTCGTGACGCTCGAAATATCAAAACTCACCGTGGTTCCGTGGTCGATGGCCTGCTCGACGAGCTCGCACGTGTCGATGCGCTTGATGGGCGTGCGTGTTGCCTTGGTGGCCTTGCTGCCTGCGCTTGGAACGGGTTCGGGTATATCGAGGTAGCCGCGAACGTCGGCACTCGCCATGGCAACTAAGTGCTGCGCCATGCTCTTGCGGATAGCGATAGGCGTGGAGCGGTTGCGCATGACCATACCGTGGAGCCGGATGATCTCTTCATCGGTGAGCGGACGGGTAAGAAGTTTGTAGCCCACGCCGCGTTTGTACTCAATTTCGTATCCGGCATGGCGAAGCGCGGAGATGGCGGTGTAGATGCTGCGCCGCGCCGCCGAGATGGGCATGCGGGCGGGGTCGTCGGGATGGGCGAGGCGCCGGATCAACTCATCGGAAAGCATGGCCTTGTCCTCGCCAGTGTTTTCGCCTAATAGTTGCAGGATGCGAACGGCGCGATAGGCTGCCATCGAGGCGGCGCCTCTCGTCGTGGTGTCGTAGGTTTCAACAGCGGCTTCGGTCATCGTGCCCACGTCCTTTCCGTTTTGGGTGGCGACGGTATGGAGCCTAGGACGTGGGGCTTTCCCAGGGGCGCAGAGCGCTCTGGGCGGTCGGTAGTCGTCGGCAAACGGCGGGTCGAGTTTTCAACAGCCCTGCTCAACTGACCAAAACCTTGCCAAAAGCTTGACGGATGCTGTTGAAAAAAGCGTCTCTCGACCGATGTCGAGAGACGCTTGTACGATGAGCGTTGGCGTGTGGCGACGCGAGCTAGCGTTCGACAATTAGAAGTCGGCGTTGCCCACGGTGCGCGGGTGCGGCAGGACGTCGCGGATGTTGCCCACGCCGGTCAGATACATGACCAAGCGCTCGAAGCCCAGACCGTAGCCGGCGTGCTTGCAGGAACCGTAGCGGCGCAGGTCAAGGTAGTACTTGTACTGCTCGGGATTCATGCCCAGGTCCTTGATGCGGGCCTCGAGCAGATCCAGGCGCTCCTCGCGCTGGGAGCCGCCGATAATCTCGCCGATACCGGGAACCAGGCAGTCGGCGGCGGCGACGGTCTTGCCGTCCTCGTTCATGCGCATGTAGAACGCCTTGATCTCGGCCGGGTAGTCGGTCACGAAGGTCGGGCGCTTAAAGTGCTCCTCGGTCAGGAAGCGCTCGTGCTCGGTCTGCAGGTCGATGCCCCAGCTGACGGGGTAATCAAACTGGTGGCCAGCAGCGACTGCCTGCTCCAGGATCTCGACGGCCTCGGTGTAGGTAACGCGGGCAAAGTCGGAGTTGGCGACATGGTCCAGGCGCTCGAGCAGACCCTTGTCCACAAACTTGTTGAGCATATTGAGCTCGTCGGGGCAGGTTGCCATGACGTCCTTGAGGACATACTTGAGCATGGCCTCGGCGTTATCCATGTAGTCGTTAAGGTCGGCAAAGGCCATCTCGGGTTCGATCATCCAAAACTCGGCGGCGTGGCGCGTGGTGTTGGAGTTCTCGGCACGGAAGGTGGGGCCAAAGGTGTACACGTCGCCAAAGGCCATGGCAAAGTTCTCGGCATTGAGCTGGCCGGACACGGTGAGGCTCGCATGCTTGCCAAAGAAGTCCTGGCTCCAGTCGACCTCGCCGGACTCGGTGAGGGGCGGATTTTTGGGGTCGAGCGTGGTCACGCGGAACATCTCGCCGGCGCCCTCGCAGTCACTCGTGGTGATGATGGGGGTGTTGACGTAGACAAAGCCCTGCTCCTGGAAGAAGCGGTGGATGGCGGCAGCCGCGACAGAGCGGATGCGGAACACGGCGCGGAACAGGTTGGTGCGCGGGCGCAGGTGCTGCTGGGTGCGCAGGAACTCGACGGTTGCGCGCTTCTTCTGCAGCGGGTAATCCGGGGCGCTCGTGCCCTCGACCTCGATGGAGGTGGCAGAAAGCTCGAAAGGCTGGGGCGCATCGGGGGTCAGCTTGACGGTGCCGGTGCAAATGAGTGCGGCCGAGACGTTTTGATGGGCGATCTCGTCGTAGTTGTCGAGTGCCTCGCGGTTCATGACGACCTGCAGGTCGCGGAAGCAGCTGCCGTCGTTGAGCGTAACAAAGCCAAAGTTCTTCATGTCGCGGACGGACTTGACCCAGCCGGCGACGGTGACGGTCTGGCCGCCGAGCGACTCGGCATCGGCATAGAGCTGCGCGATTTTGGTGCGGTTCACGTATCCTCCCATAACGGTTGAATGATAGTTATCCATACAGTTCGATATTCTAGCAGCTCGGCTCATTTGAGCTATACAGATAAGGCATTGGCGGGATGGTTTTTCAAACGAAAAGCGCCCGCGGCCAAATGGTCGCGGGCGCTTGACGAGGTGCCTTTTGGCTGTGTGGCGTGGGGCCTGGCTACTTGGTCTTGGCAACCAGCAGCGGGTCGCCAAGCTTGACGAGCGGGTTGCCGCCGATAAGCGTTCCAGACTCGCCGACATGGTCGATGCTCTTAAGACGATCGAGCTCGGAGACGATGACGGTCACGATGTCCTCGTGACCAGCGGCCTTAATGGCCTCGCGGTCGAAGCTGATGAGCGGCTGGCCTGCCTTGACCACATCGCCCATCTCGACAAAGCGGGCAAAACCCTTGCCGTTCATTTCCACGGTGCCCAGGCCAACATGGATGAACACGCGCAGGCCGTCCTCGGTGATCATGCCGATGGAGTGGTTGGTGACAGTGGTGGCACCGATGCGGCCGTTGGCGGGCGCATAGATGGTGCCGGTAATGGGCTCGATGCCATAGCCCTGGCCAAGCATGCCCGAGGCGATCGTCTCGTCGGGAACCTCGTTCAGGTTGACGAGCACGCCGTTGACGGGGGCATAGATGACGCCTTCGCGGGTAGCGAAGCTTGCTGCGGGCGGAACGGACGCCTCGCCGGTCGAGGTGAAGGTGGACTTAAGCGAATCGAGCAGACCCATAGTTGCCTCCAACTTAAATAGGCGCATATCGCGCGTTTGGTTTGCCGGAAACGTTTCACATGTGTTTCGCGGCTTGGTCAACGCCCCTATTCTACGCTGCTCAACGATACCTCTGAACTGGGATTATGTGATATATCAGTTGAAGGGAAACTTATTGCCGGAGTGTTTCTGCGCCACGGGTTCAAGTGGGGTACGCTTGAAGGCGAAAAACAAGGGCGCATAATTTGCGCGAAGGGAGCACATATGATTGTCGAGAACCATGCGCTGTGGGGCGAGGAGCCGACCGAGGATTATCCGGCGACGTTTACGTATTTGGGTGCCGAGCCGTTGCCCGATAAACCGAATGGCCGCCGCCCCGCGGTGATTATCTGTGGCGGAGGTGCGTTTACGCATATCGCTCCGCATGAGCAGGATCCTGTGGCGTTTGCGTTTTTGGATCACGGTTACCAGGCCTTTGTGCTCAACTATGTCACGAGTTCTACGGGTGACGTGAGCTTTCCGCACCCCCAGGCGGATCTTGCCAAGATGGTCGCCACGGTGCGCGCCAACGCCGACGAGTGGCATGTCGATCCTAAGCGCGTGTGCGTCGTGGGCTTTTCTGCTGGCGGCATGATTTGCGCCTCGCTGGCAACACAGTGGAAGACCGGCCCCTTTGCGGCACTTGCCGGGGCGCGTCCGGACGACATTCGTCCCGATGCCGTGGTGCTGGGCTATCCATTGCTCGACTTTGCCTATGTGCGCGACATGCAGACGCGCGATCCGCGCATTGACTTGCGTGTGCCCAAGACGGGCGGCAAGACGGGGCGCGATTTGCTCAACGACTACCTGTCGATGGTGACGGGCGGCGAGGCAACTGACGAGCATCTGGCCGACATCTGCCCCACCACGCATGTTTCGCGTCAGATGCCACCGACCTTTGTGTGGGGCGTGTCCGACGACAAGACGGCGCCGATCGCGCAGGTCTACCCGTTTGCGCAGCGCATGGCCGAGGAGGGCGTTGCATGCGAGATGCACGTCTTTGACCAAGGTGGTCACGGCCTTTCGCTCGGCAACGCCAACACCGCGGTCGACAACGAGGACAAGCAGGTGGCGGTCCGTCCCTGGATCCGCCTAGCCTTCCGCTTCCTGGAGCGCCATCTGTAAGAGGACGGGCATCCCAGCCCTTCAATAACTTGCGGTGAAATAGTTCCGATCTGGGGCATCAACCAGCCCATCCAGGAACTATTCCACCGCAACTTCGTTTTTGATATCCCGTCCGGAAACTGCATCCCAGTCTCGCCCTTCAAGGTGGGACACGGTTTCCCATAGGGCCTCGATTTGGAAACCACATCCCGTTTCGAGCGGGGATTCTGGGATGCATTTTCCGTAAGAGGCCTGTTTGGGAAACCATATCCCGTTTCGAGCCAGAATTCTGGGATGTAGTTTCCCCGAGAGGCCTCATCGGGAAACTATGGCCCTGAACTCTCCTGCCTGTCCCCATTGCGCCAATCTGCTGATTGAACGTCGTTGTGTGTTCACGCTATCATGTAAGTTTAAAATTGGTTAGCCATGGCAAACGGTTAGCCATGGTGAACATAAATACAACGCCCTGCGGGCGCCGGGGGAGGAACACGGACGTGAAGCTCGATACACTCGAGATTGGAAAGGACGCCGTTGTCGCATCGGTGGCATCGGACGATCAGGCACTCCGACAGCATATTTTGGACATGGGTCTAACGCCGGGCACCGAAGTCACCATGATGAAGTACGCCCCCATGGGTGACCCGCTCGAGATCCGCCTGCGTGGCTACGAGTTGACACTGCGTAAGGACGATGCCGCTCGCATCGAGCTCGTGGGTATTCACGACACCGATACAGGTCCGCGCGCTAACGCCGCAATCGGCACGACGGAGCATCCGGCCCTGGGCGAGGGGACGTATTCGCCCCGTGCGGCAAAGACGGCCGTGCCCGAGGGCGCGCCGCTGCACTTTGCCCTCGCCGGCAACCAAAACTGCGGCAAGACCACGTTATTCAACCAGCTGACGGGCTCCAACCAGCACGTCGGTAACTTTCCCGGCGTGACGGTCGACCGCAAAGATGGCACCATCCGTAACCATCCCGAGGCGAGCGTTACCGACCTGCCCGGCATTTACTCCCTGTCGCCGTACACAGGCGAGGAGGTCGTGAGCCGTCAGTTCATCCTCGACGAGCGTCCGGACGCCATCATCGACATCATTGACGCCACCAACATCGAGCGCAACCTGTACCTGACACTGCAGCTCATGGAGCTTGACCGTCCTATGGTCATCGCGCTCAACATGATGGACGAGGTGACCGCCAACGGCGGCGCCGTAGACGTCAACTTGCTCGAGAGCCTGTTGGGCGTGCCCGTTGTCCCCATTAGCGCTGCCCGCAACGAGGGCATCGGCGAGCTGGTGGACCACGCCCTGCACGTGGCGCGGTTCCGCGAGCGCCCTGGTCGCCTGGACTTCTGCGCGCCCGATGGTCCGGACGGCGGCGCGCTGCATCGCTGCATTCACGGCATCGCCAACCTTATCGAGGACCATGCCGCGACGGCGCACATTCCCGTGCGTTTTGCGGCGACCAAGCTGGTTGAGGGCGACGAGCTGGTGACCGAGGCGCTTCACCTGGACCGCAACGAGCTCGACGCCATCGAGCACATCATTAGCCAAATGGAGGGCGAGGCCGGCACCGACCGTCTATCTGCGCTGGCTGACATGCGCTTCGGCTTTATCGGCGACGTGTGCGGGCGTTGCGTCGTCAAGCCGCACGAGAGCCGCGAGCACGTACGCTCCGTCAAGATTGACCGCATCCTGACGGGTCGTTACACGGCCATCCCGGCGTTCCTGGTGATCATGGGTCTCGTCTTTTGGCTGACGTTTGGCGTGATCGGCGCGGCGTTGCAGGGACTTATGGAGGACGGCATCGCTGCCATCATCGCCTCGGCCGATGCGGGCCTCAAAGCGTTCGGCACCAACGACGTAGTGCGCTCGCTGGCTGTCGACGGTGTGCTTACGGGCGTGGGCAGCGTGCTGACCTTTCTGCCGATTATCGTCGTGCTCTTCTTGTTCCTTTCCATTCTGGAAGACTCGGGCTACATGGCGCGCGTGGCCTTTGTCATGGATAAGGTATTGCGTCGCTTTGGCCTGTCGGGCCGCAGCTTTGTGCCCATGCTCGTCGGTTTTGGCTGCACCGTGCCGGCTATCATGTCGACCCGTACGCTCCCATCCGAGCACGACCGCAAGATGACCGTCATGCTCACGCCGTTCATGAGCTGCTCGGCCAAGTTGCCGGTCTACGGTCTGCTGTGCGGGGCGTTTTTCCCACAGGCGACGGTTCCCGCCATGGTCTCGCTCTATCTGATTGGCATTGCGGTTGGTTGCATCGCGGCTTTGGTGCTCAACCGCACGGCATTTAAGGGCGACCCGGTGCCGTTTATCATGGAGCTTCCCAATTACCGTCTGCCGAGCGTCAAGACGACGGTGATGCTGGCATGGGATAAGGCCAAGGACTTTATTACCAAGGCCTTTACCATTATCTTTGCTGCTACCGTGGTCATCTGGTTCCTTCAGACGTTCGACATTCGCTTTAATGTGGTCGCCGATCAGTCGCAGAGTCTACTTGCGGGCCTCGGCAGCATTATCGCGCCGGCGCTGGCGCCGCTTGGCTTTGGCGACTGGCGTGCATCCACGGCGCTCGTCACCGGACTTATCGCCAAGGAGAGTGTCATCTCGACCCTCACCGTGCTTTTGGGCGCGACCTCGCCTGCGGTGTTGTCGACCATGTTTTCGCCGTTTACTGCCTATGTGTTCCTGGTCTTTACGCTGCTGTACCCGCCCTGCGTGGCTGCCATCGGCGCCGTCAAGAGCGAGCTGGGCGCGCGCTACGCCGTTGCCGTGTTCGCGTTTCAGGTGGCAGTCGCCTGGATCGTGGCGTTTGTCGTGCATTCGGCGGGCATATTGCTGGGGTTGGCTTAGTTATTTATTGGCGGCGCAACCTCTGTGTATCGAATTGTTTTCGGCCCCGCATCTGTTGCTGACAGATGCGGGGCCGTTGCTATATAATCGCCTCCGCTCAAAATGATTGGAGACGTTATATATGAGTCAGGCAAGGCAAGACGGCATCACGCTCAGGCAGTGGCTCCCGCTCGTCGGGCTCACCTGCTGTGCGTTCGTGTTCAACACGTCGGAGTTTATGCCCATCGGCCTTTTGACTGATATCGCCGCGTCGTTCTCGCTCACCGAGGCCCAGGCGGGCATCATGATCTCGGTCTACGCCTGGGGCGTCATGCTGTTGTCGTTACCACTCATGGTGTTTGCCTCGCGTTTCGAGTTTAAGCGGATGCTGCTGGGCGTGCTGGCCGTGTTCTCGCTCGGTCAGTTCCTGTCCGCTGTGGCGCCGACCTATCCCATCCTGGTCTGCGCGCGCCTGGTGGTCGCTTGCGCACATGCCGTGTTCTGGTCAGTCGCCTCGATTATGGCCTCGCGCCTGGTCGACACTCGCCACGGCGCGCTCGCCATCAGCATGATCGCTACGGGCTCGTCCATCGCGCAGATCTTTGGCCTGCCTCTCGGTCGCGCCATTGGCTTGGCCGTGGGCTGGCGCATGACGTTTGCCGTGGTCGGGGGCCTCTCAGCTATCGCGGCCGTCTACCAGGCAGCGGTGTTCCCGGCCATGCCGGCGGGTGAGCGCTTTACCGTCAAACAGCTGCCCGAGCTGCTCAAGAACCCGCTCCTCATCGCGCTCTACGCAGTCACGGTCTTCATGGCGACCGGCTATTACGCAAGCTACAGCTATATCGAGCCCTTCCTGGCGCAGGTCGCGCACGTCGATGCGGGCGCCATTACCATGACGCTGACGGCGTTTGGCTGCTCTGGTTTGCTCGGAAGCTGGCTGTTTGGCCGCCTGTTCGATGGGCATCGCTTTCCGTTCTTGGCTATCACGCTCTCTGGCGTGCCGGTGGCTCTGCTGCTTATGGCCCCTGCAGCCTCGGCGCTCGTGTTGGTGCTTGCCGTCTGCGCGCTATGGGGCTGCTGCGCCACGGCCTTCAATGTGGCGTTCCAGGCCGAGCTCATCAAGTACACGCCGGCGGATTCGTCGGCTGTCGCCATGTCGATCTTCTCGGGCCTGTTCAACCTCGGTATCGGCACGGGTACCGCGATTGGCGGAGCCGTGGTTTCGGGTCCCGGTATCGCTTGGATCGGCTGCGCAGGTGGCGCAATCGCCGTCGTGGGCGTCATCCTCGCTATCACGGTGCTATTCCCGGCCATACGCCGCGCAAAGCCCGTTGCCTAGCCACATCCTCCTCATCAGTTGCGGTGAAATAGTTCCTGTTTAAGGCCTCTGAAGGCCCAAGTAGGAACTATTCCACCGCAACTTATTTTGGGGAAGAGGATACAAGCTGGGCATACAATGGGTGGCGTTGCGTGAAGGATTTCCGGGAGGCTGTTATGTGGGCATACGAGACGACGTTCTATCAAATCTATCCGCTGGGCTTTTGTGGAGCTCCGCGCGAGAACGCTGCACCCGTTGCCGAGGATGAGCTCGCCCAGGCTGCCAACGCCGTGCCCAATCCCGATGCTCCTATCATGAAAATCGCCCAATGGGCCGACTACCTGCAGGAACTCGGCGTTGGCGCCGTGCTCATCAACCCACCGCTCGAGTCCGATAGCCACGGCTACGATACGCGCAGCCTGCGTCATATCGACCGTCGCCTGGGTGGGGATGCCGACTTTGCCGCCGTGTGCGATACACTGCATGCCCACGGCATCCGCGTGGTACTCGATGCGGTCTTCAACCATGTGGGCCGTGGCTTTTGGGCCTTCCGCGATGTGCAGGAGCGCAAGTGGGACTCGCCCTACAAGGACTGGTTCCACATTAGCTTTGACGGCGACTCCTGCTATGGCGACGGCTTTTGGTACGAGGGCTGGGAAGGCCATTTTGAGCTTGTGAAACTCAACCTGCAAAATCCCGCCGTGGTCGATTACCTGCTCGAGTCCGTGCGCCGCTGGGCCGAGGTCTTTGGCGTCGACGGGTTGCGTCTGGACGTCGCCTATATGCTCGACCGCGACTTCATGCGTCGCCTGCACGCCTTTACCCGTGAGCTCAAGCCCGACTTCGTGCTGATCGGTGAGACGCTCCACGGCGACTACAACCAGATCGTCAACGACGAGATGCTCGACTCCTGCACCAACTACGAGTGTTACAAGGGCCTGTACTCCAGCTTTAACTCGGTCAACATGTTCGAGATTGCCCATTCGTTGCATCGTCAGTTTGGCGGCGACCCGTGGTGCATCTACCGCGGCAAACACCTGCTGTCGTTTGTCGACAACCACGACGTGCCACGCTTGGCGAGCATCCTCACTGACAAGTCCTGCCTGCGCCCCGCCTATGGCATGCTCTTTGGCATGCCGGGCATCCCGTGCGTCTACTACGGCAGCGAGTGGGGAATTGCTGGCGAAAAGGGCGGCCCCGATGGCGACTGGGCGCTGCGACCTGCGCTCGATGAGCCTGCGCCCAACGAGCTGACGGCTTTCATCAAGCAGCTCACGCACCTGCGCTCGGCCGACGACGCGGCGGCCCGTGCTCTCAACTACGGTGCCTATCGCAACGTGGTGATCCAGAACAAGCAGCTGCTGTTCGAGCGCGCCTGCGACGACGCGACGGTGCTTGTGGCGGTCAATGCCGTGAACGAGCCCTATACCTTTGGAGCCGGCGAGCTCGACGGCTCCTTTGTCGACCTGCTTGCCGACGATGCGCCCGCGGTCGAGCTGGCGGGCTCTCTTGAGCTTGCGCCCTACGAGGTGCGCTATCTGTTGAGGGCCTAGGCCATGGCAGCGTCTGACGAGGGCTATCAACATATTGAGCATGGGTTTGAACCCGTGTTTGACGAGCGCTCGCGCGTTTTGGTGCTGGGGTCGTTTCCCTCGGTGCTTTCGCGCGCCAATGCCTTTTATTACGGCAACCCTCAGAATCGCTTTTGGCGTGTGATGGCCACGTGCCTCGGTATGCCTGTGCCGCCCAACGAGGGCGATCCTTTGGCAAGCGGTGAGCCCGCGACGCTCGATGCCTCCATTGCCGCCAAGCGCTCCATGCTGCTGAACGGTGGCGTGGCCCTGTGGGATGTGATTGAGAGCTGCGACATTAAGGGCTCGAGCGACGCAAGCATCCGCAACGTTGTGCCGGCACATATCGAGCGCATTACCGGCGCAGCTCCCATTGAGCAGGTGATATGCAACGGAGGTACGGCGGGGCGCCTTTATAAGCGCTATCTACAGGAGCGGACGGGTCTGTCCGCTGTCGTATTGCCGTCAACTAGTCCCGCCAATGCCGCCTGGCGTCTGGAGCGTCTTGTTGAGCGCTGGCACGAAGCCGTTGACTGGGCCGCTCTCTAATTTAGATATCTGATTGGGCGCGGGCGCCGAGGCGTTTCAGAACGCCTCGCCAGATCGGCGCGGGCACGGCTGGCTCGGCGCAAACCATGCCGTCGACGTTGACGTTGACGGCATTGCCGCCGCCAAGTCGCTGCGCATGCTCGACGGAGCAGCCCATGCGAACGGCGCCTACGAGCTTGTCCATCGCTTCGGAAAATGGCCGGCGCAAGAGGCCCATACGCGGGGAGTGGCGAAGCGCCGCAATACCGCTGCCGGCACAGACGACAACGCCGCCACACCACAATTGGTCATGGCGCTCACATGCCTTGTGCAGACGAACGGCGGTCCCGCGCGCCTGCTTAGCGCCCTCTTGTGCGGCTCGAATCGCGGCATAGACGCGCGTTCCCGTACCGCCAAAGCGTTCAAGCGCCTGCTCGATAGCTGTCAACGTCTCATCGTCAGCCATATCTTCAATGGCCAGCACCATGCCATCGACTGCACCGGCATCATCCGCCTCCAAATCGACCGGGTGGGGGAGCGCGGTGCCGGAAAGCCGGGCATAGGCCGCGATGGCATCCTGCAGGTCCCAGAGCAAAAACTCAAGATCGGCGCTATTGGGAATGCTGATATACGCAATGGTTTGCAGCGTTTTTGGTACATCGCCGCGCGCGATCGTCTCCATGCCGCCTCCTTTCCGGTTGGTTTCCGTTTAGGTTACACCGTCTGACGGCGCCCCGCCGCGCTATCCTAGTGCAACCCTTACGAAAGGAATGCCATGCGTCTGCCCATGAATACCTCGCTTGCCACGCTTAAGCCCTCCGACATCCGTCGGATTAACGCGCTCGCTGCCCAGCACCCAGGGTGCATCGCGCTTGCGCTCGGCGAGCCCGATTTTCCCACGCCCGATGTGATTAGCGCCGAGGTGACCGCTTCGTTGGACCGCGGCGACACACACTATCCGCCCAACAACGGTCGCCCCGCCCTGCGTGAGGCGTTGTCTGCTTACATGGGGGATGCGGGCCTTACGTTTTCGGCCGACGAGGTCATCCTGACCGACGGCGCGACCGAGGCCCTGTCGGCAACATTCATGGCTATGCTCAACCCCGGCGACGAGGTCATTATCCCCACGCCGGCCTTTGGCCTGTACGAGAGCATCGTCGTGGCCAACCACGCCAAAGCGGTCTTTTTGGATACGGAGCCTACGCAATTCCAGATTGACGAGGACGCACTTCGTGCCTGCGTAACGCCGGCGACCAAGGCTATCGTCATCTGCTCGCCCAACAATCCCACGGGATGCATCCTCGACGCGGCATCGCTCGACGCCGTGGCACACGTGGCGGAGCAGGTGGGCATCTACGTGGTCTGCGACGACGTATATAACCGCCTGGTCTACGTGGACGGCTACGAGCGATTTGCCCAGCGCCACCCGGAGCTACGCGAGCAGACGGTGGTCATCGAGAGCTTTTCCAAGCCCTGGGCCATGACCGGCTGGCGCCTGGGCTGGCTCGCAGCAGCGGCACCCGTCATCGCCGAGATCGCAAAAGCTCACCAATACCTAGTGTCGAGCGCCGTCTCCTTTGAGATGGACGCCGCAACGCGAGCCCTGACCGTCGACCCAACCCCCATGCTCAAAGTCTACCGAGCCCGTCGCGAACGCGTGCTCGCGGCCTTAGACGCCATGGGCCTCGACGTAGTGGAACCGGCAGGCGCCTTCTACGCTTTCCCGAGCATCAAACAATTCGGCCTACCAAGCGAAGACTTCTGCATCAAAGCCATCAAAGAGGCAAACGTAGCCCTAGTCCCGGGCGACTGCTTCGGCACCGAAGGCCACATCCGCCTAAGCTACTGCGTCTCCGACAAAGATCTGGACGAAGGCCTAAATCGCCTGTCCACCTTCATTTCAACCTTATAGCCCAACGGGACGCAATACATCAGCCCACCGACCCAAGCATTATGAGTGGGGCGCGCTGGCCAACGGAAAACCGGGCTGCCCCATAGTTGACGCAGGCCGCGCCGCCAAAGGCCAGGCGCAAGGTTTTCGTAGATTCCGCACGAGCCGAAGAGCACTTAATGTGCTCTTCGTGCGAGCCCAGGACTTGACCGAGCGAAAACGTTGCGCCTGGCCTTTGGCGGCGCGGCCGGATGGTGGAATTGTGTACAGCCCGGTTTTCCGTTGACCGACGCCGGGGTCCCCGCCATAATACTTTCGGTTCACGCACGAATCCGCTGCCAGAGACAGCCGGTGCAAACGGGCATCGCCCGCGAGCTTAATGGGATATCCCGCCAGCCGAGGTGGTCGAGTAGATATGTCTTCTCGCCCCCGTCGCTCATGCAGCGCGGGGGCTTTCTTTTTGGACATGCCCCCGTCACGTCCTTGTGGCGGACCGTGCCCGGAAAGAATTCGAGGAGGTGTAATTCATGCCCCAGCAGTACAAAATCGACAAGGTTGCAGAGATCGAGTCCCGTATCGCCGAGAACGCCGGTCTGTTCGTCGTCAACTACAACGGTCTGACGGTTAAGCAGGCTCAGGAGCTGCGTCATCAGCTTCGCGAGTGCGGCGCCGAGATGAAGGTCTACAAGAACAACCTGGTCAAGATCGCTCTCAAGAACCAGGAGCAGCCCGAGCTCGACGAGATCCTCGCCGGCCCCGTCGCTTATGTGTTCTACGAGACCGAGCCGGTCGAGGCCGCTAAGACCCTTAAGGACTTCTCCGCTAAGTCCAAGGGCGTCCTTGAGATCAAGGGCGGTATCTCCGACGGCAAGGCCGTTTCCGCTGATGATGTTAAGGCTATCGCCGAGCTGCCCACCAAGGACCAGCTTCTCGGCCAGATCGCCGGTCTCATCTCCGGTTTCGCTCGCGACATCGCTGTCTGCGTCAACGGCGTTTCCTCTGGTCTCGCTCGTTCGATCCAGCAGGTCTCCGAGCAGAAGGCAGCCTAGTCGCTGTTTTCACCCGCGGCGGCAACGCCGCACCCCTGGCGCATTCGCGCCGTGTTTTAACTGATCTCCGTGCACAGACACGGAAACCGAAAGGACTTAGAAATGGCTAAGCTTACCACCGATGAGATCATCGATGCTCTTAAGGAAATGACCCTTCTCGAGGCTTCCGAGCTCGTCAAGGCTATCGAGGACACCTTCGGCGTTTCCGCCGCTGCTCCTGCCGCCGTTGTCGCCGCTCCCGCTGCTGGCGCTGCTGAGGCCGAGGAGAAGACCGAGTTTGACGTCGTGCTCGAGGGCTTCGGCGACAACAAGATCCAGGTCATCAAGGCCGTCCGTGAGCTCACCAGCCTTGGCCTGAAGGAGGCCAAGGAGGTCGTCGAGGGCGCTCCCAAGGCTGTTCTCGAGGGTGCCAAGAAGGAGGACGCCGAGGCTGCCAAGGAGAAGCTCGAGGCTGCTGGCGCTGCTGTCACCCTCAAGTAATCAGGCTTTCTCGCCAGATTTCTTTGCAGACGGGGTTCGCATTGCGAACCCCGTCTTTTTCGTTTTGATCCCTCTATTTTGTTGGCTCGGCATACAAATTGCTGCCGCTTGCGGTGCTTTGGCGTTGCTACCGTTGGGCGATATAATTGCACCATTCGAGCAATAATTTGCGTTGACCTGCTGAAGAATGGCGCTTGCCTACATTAACGTTAATTAACGGCGGTAAGATAAACCGGTATCGCAATTTGGTCTGCGGCCGCCGTGCCGCACGCACAGGGCGCATCCTGCGCCTGCGAAAGGATCCTTGAATAACATGAAGGCAATCATCCCCGCCGCCGGTCTTGGCACGCGTTTTCTGCCTGGCACCAAGTGCACGCCTAAAGAGATGCTGCCGGTGCTCGACAAACCGGTCATCCAGTACGTCGTTGAGGAGGCGCTCGACCCCGATGAGGTCGACGATGCTATTATCGTCACCTCTCCTGGCAAGCCCGAGTTGCTGAGCTACTTCCAGCCCGATCGCTCGCTCGAGAACCTGCTTCGCGAGCGTGGCAAGGATGCTTATGCCGACGCCGTCGCCCATGCTGGTGGTATGCCGGTCGACTTCCGTTATCAGTACGAGCCCAAGGGCCTTGGCCACGCCATTCGCTCTGCCGCCGACGCTGTGGCAGGGGAGAACTTCCTGGTTCTTCTGGGCGACTACGTTGTGCCCAACCGCGACATCTGCGACAAGATGCTTGCCGTCTCCAAGGAGCACGGTGGCGCTTCTGTTATCGCCGTTGCCGCGTGCGCTCCCGAGGAAGTCAGCCGCTATGGCGTTATCGCCGGCGATCGCGTGGGCGCTCTCGAGGGCTTCGAGAATGCCGCCGACGACGAGCCCGGTGCCGTTTGGCGTATCGGCGGCCTGGTCGAGAAGCCCGCTCCCGAGGCGGCTCCGTCCAACCTGTACATCGTCGGTCGCTACCTGCTGAGCCCGTTGGTCATGGACCTGCTGGCCGATCAGCAGGCCGGTAAGGGCGGCGAGATCCAGCTGACCGACGCCATGGCCCGCTCGCTCGACCGCGAGGCCATGTATGCCGTCGTCATCGACCCGCTGTCGGGCTACGATACCGGTACCCCGTCTGGCTGGATGGCCACTAACGCCCTCATGGCTGCAAGCGATCCTCGCTTTGCCGGCGCCTTCTGGGATGCCATCGACGAGCGCGGCGGTTTGATGCGCAAATAAGCCTTTCGGGCATCGACATTTACGGGTGCGGACTTCGGTTCGCGCCCGTTTTTTATAAGAGCTGCGATTGCCAGCCCTCTGTTCACAGAAAATATATGAACAGATGTTCGATACACATACATCTACCTGCGAATTTTCTGTCGAAAAACTTTGCTACTCCAAAAACTCAATCACGTCAAGGCTTTTCTTGCTCAACGGTCGGTACCTGATAAACTATTAGGTTGCGATAACTGGCGAAGCTATGCCTCGCCAATCCACCGAGCATTTCCGTGAAGGAGGAAAAACCTGGTGACCTACGCATACACTGCCACTGAGCGCAAGCGCGTCAGCTTCGGGAAAATCCCGGAGGCCATGGAGCTCCCCAACCTTATCTCTGTTCAGAGGGAATCCTTTGAGCGTTTTAAGGACGAGGGCCTTCGTGAGGCGTTCAAGGAATCCAGCCCCATCCAGAGCCAGAACCATGTTCTCGAGGTTACCTTCGGCGAGCATCAGTTTGGCGACCCCGCGCACACCGTCGAGGAGTGCCGCGAGAAGGACATGACCTATCAGGCCCCGCTTCTGACTGACGTCCGTCTCACCAACAAGGAGACCGGCGAGATCAAGGAGCAGCTCGTCTTTATGGGCGACTTCCCCATGATGACCGATCAGGGCACCTTCATCATCAACGGTACCGAGCGTATCGTCGTCTCGCAGCTCGTCCGCTCCCCGGGCGTGTACTACAGCTCCGAGATGGATTCGGGCAAGCAGATCTACAAGGCCCAGATCATCCCGTCCCGCGGTGCCTGGCTCGAGTTTGAGGTCGACAAGCGCGACCAGCTCATGGTCTCCATCGACCGTAAGCGCAAGCAGAGCGCCACGATGTTCCTGCGCGCCCTTGGCATCGCCGTCACCAACGACGATATCATCGAGCTGCTCGGCAACTCCGATGTGATCAAGCGCACCCTCGAGCGCGATACCGCCCTCACTCGCGAGGACGCTCTCATCGAGATTTACCGTCGTCTGCGTCCGGGCGAGCCTCCCACCGTGGATGCTTCCCGCAGCCTGCTCGAGGGCTTGCTCTTCAACCCGCAGCGCTACGATCTGGCCCGCGTCGGTCGTTACAAGGTCAACAAGAAGCTCAACCTCACCACCGAGGAAGAGGTCACGGTGCTCACCGACGAGGATATCGTCGCTACGCTGCGCTACCTGCTGTCCCTCGCTGCCGGCGAGCAGGGCTTTAAGGTCGACGACATCGACCACTTTGGCAACCGCCGCATTCGCACCGTCGGCGAGCTCGTCGCCAACCAGTTCCGTATCGGCATGAGCCGTATGGAGCGCGTCGTCCGTGAGCGCATGAGCTCCCAGGACATCGACGAGATCACCCCGCAGTCGCTCATCAACATCCGTCCGATCGTGGCCTCCATCAAGGAGTTCTTCGGTTCCTCGCAGCTCTCGCAGTTCATGGACCAGGCGAACCCCCTGACCGGTCTGACTCACAAGCGCCGTCTGTCCGCACTCGGCCCTGGCGGCCTTGCCGGCCACAAGTCGGGCTCCAGCCGCCGCACCAACGTGCCGACGGCCGTCCGCGACGTTCACAACTCGCACTACAGCCGCATGTGCCCGATCGAGACCCCCGAAGGCCCCAACATCGGCCTGATCGGCTCGCTCGCCCTCTACGCCCGCGTCAACGAGTATGGCTTCATCGAGGCCCCGTTCCGTCGTGTCGAGAACGGCGTTGCCACCGACCAGATCGACTGGATGACCGCTGACGAGGAAGAGAAGCACGTCATCGCGCCGGCCAACACGCCGCTCGATCCCAAGACCAACGAGTTCATCACGACCGATGCCGAGGGCAAGATCGTCCGTCTGCATACCGTGATCGCCCGTACCCGCGACTTCGACGGCTCCTTCGGCGCTCCCGCCGACGTGCCTGTCGAGGACGTCGACTACATGGACGTCTCGCCGCGTCAGATGCTCTCCGTCGCAGCCACGCTGATTCCGTTCCTCGAGCACGACGACGCCAAGCGTACGCTCATGGGCGCCAACATGCAGCGTCAGGCCGTGCCGCTGGTTCACCCCGCCGCTCCCTATGTCGGTACCGGCATGGAGCGTCGCGCCGCCCTGGACTCTGGCGAGGTTACCCTGGCCAAGAACGCCGGCGAAGTCATCTATGCCGACGCCTCCAAGATTATCGTCAAGCATGCCGGCGGCATGGACGAGTATCACCTGGCCAAGTACCAGCGCTCCAACCAGTCCACCTGCATCAACCACCGTCCGCTCGTGCGCGTCGGTGACACCGTTGAGCAGGGCGAGCCTCTGGCCGACGGTCCTTCGACCGATCATGGCGAGCTCGCACTGGGCCAGAACCTCACCGTGGCATACATGCCGTGGGAAGGCTTCAACTACGAGGACGGTATCGTCGTGTCCGAGCGTCTGGTGGCCGAGGACCTGCTGACGACCATCAATATCACCCGTCACGAGATCGACGCCCGCGACACCAAGCTCGGCCCCGAGGAGATCACTCGCGAGATCCCGAACCTCTCCGAGGACATGCTTGCCAACCTCGACGAGGACGGCATCATCCGCATCGGCGCCGAGGTCGGCCCTGGCGACATCCTGGTCGGCAAGGTCACGCCTAAGGGCGAGAGCGCTCTGACCGCCGAGGAGCGCCTGCTGCGCGCCATCTTCGGTGCCAAGGCTCACGATGTTCGCGACACCTCCCTTAAGATGCCTCACGGCGCTTATGGCCGCGTCATCGACGTCGTCCGCTTTAGCCGCGAGAACGGCGACGACCTGGCCCCCGGCGTCAACGAGCAGGTGCGCGTCTACGTCGCCCAGCGTCGTAAGATCCAGCAGGGCGATAAGATCGCCGGTCGCCACGGCAACAAGGGCGTTATCTGTAACGTTCTGCCGGTCGAGGACATGCCCTACATGGCTGACGGTACCCCGATCGACGTTATCCTCAACCCGCTGGGCGTTCCTTCGCGTATGAACGTCGGTCAGCTGCTCGAGTGCCACCTTGGCTGGGCTGCTGCCTGCGGTTGGGATACCGAGGATGCCGACTCCGACAAGTATGTCCCCGGTCCGTTCTTCGTCTCGACGCCCGTCTTCGACGGCGCCAAGGAGGACGAGATCGCCGAGGTCATCCGTCGCGCCAACAAGAACATGCTCAACAAGGCCACCGCTGCCTTTGGCGATCACATGCGCCCCGAGTTTGTCACCCAGCTTGACGAGCGCGGCAAGACCCGCCTGTTCGACGGCCGCACCGGCGAGGAGTTCCGCGAGCCCATTACCGTGGGTACGTCCTACATCCTCAAGCTCGGCCACATGGTCGACGACAAGATCCACGCCCGTTCGACCGGCCCTTACAGCCTGGTTACCCAGCAACCGCTGGGCGGCAAGGCTCAGTTCGGCGGCCAGCGCTTCGGCGAGATGGAAGTTTGGGCACTGTACGCATACGGTGCTGCCAACGTCCTGCAGGAGATCCTGACCGTCAAGTCCGACGATACCGTGGGCCGCGTCAAGACCTACGAGTCCATCGTCAAGGGCGAGAACGTCCCGGTTCCGGGTATCCCCGAGTCCTTCAAGGTTCTCGTCAAGGAGATCCGTTCCCTCGCACTGGACATCGAGCCCATGCACGATGCCGACGAGGACGCCTCCGCCCCTGTGACCGCCGAGGAGACCTCTGCTCTCGACGACCTGGCTGCGCTCGCCGGCGTTGACACCGACGTCGAGGCCCAGGATGCCGAGACCGCCGAGGCACCCGAGGCTGTCGCCGCCACGACCACTGATAAGGAGTAGTTGACTGTGGCAGATTTCGAAGCTACTGATTTTGACTCGGTAAAGATCTCCCTTGCCTCCGCCGACCAGATCCGTTCCTGGTCGCACGGTGAGGTCAAGAAGCCGGAGACCATCAATTACCGTACCCTCAAGCCCGAGAAGGACGGCCTGTTCTGCGAGAAGATCTTCGGTCCCGCCAAGGACTGGGAGTGCTCCTGCGGCAAGTACAAGGGCATCCGCTTTAAGGGCATCGTCTGCGAGCGCTGCGGCGTCGAGGTCACCTCGGCCAAGGTTCGTCGCGAGCGCATGGGTCACATCGAGCTCGCCGCTCCCGTGTCCCACATCTGGTACTTCAAGAGCCCCACGAGCTTCCCGATGAGCCGTATGCTCGACATCAAGTCCAAGGACCTCGAGAAGGTTCTGTACTTTGCCAGCTACATCATCACCGAGGTCGACTACGAGGCTCGCGAGGCCGACGCTGACGACCTGCGCGAGGAGCTCGCCGCCGATCTGGAAGAGATCGATGCCGAGTGCGCCCGCCAGATCGAGTCCCTCAAGGAGCAGGGCAACCCCGAGAACTTTGACGAGTTCTCCGACGAGGAGCCGCTGACCCCCGAGGAGATCGCCTCTGGCATCGTCGACATCGAGGAAGAGTGCAAGGACGATAAGCAGCTCCGCACGGACGCCTTCAACGCCTTCATGAAGCTCACCGAGCGCGACCTCATCTCCGATGAGCCGCTGTTCCGCGAGATGACCCGTTACTACTCCATGTACTTCAAGGGTGGTATGGGTGCCGAGGCCGTTCGCAACCTGCTCGCTGCCATCGACCTCCCCTCCGAGGCCGAGAAGCTCAAGGCCATCATCGCCGACGAGGACTCCCAGAAGCAGAAGCGCGAGAAGGCCGTCAAGCGCCTCGAGGTCGTTGACGCCTTCCTGAAGGGCGGCAACAGCCCCGCGAACATGATCCTGGATGTCATCCCGGTCATTCCGCCCGATCTGCGCCCGATGGTCCAGCTCGACGGCGGCCGCTTCGCCGCGTCCGACCTCAACGACCTGTACCGTCGCGTGATCAACCGTAACAACCGACTCAAGCGCCTGCTCGACCTGGACGCCCCTGCGATCATCGTGAACAACGAGAAGCGCATGCTCCAGGAGTCCGTGGACGCCCTGTTTGACAACGGCCGTCGTGGTCGCCCGGTCTCTGGCCGTGGCGGTCGCCCGCTCAAGTCGCTCGCTGAGGCCCTCAAGGGCAAGCAGGGTCGTTTCCGTCAGAACCTGCTGGGCAAGCGTGTCGACTACTCCGGCCGTTCGGTAATCGTTACCGACCCCAAGCTGCTGCTGCACCAGTGCGGTCTGCCCAAGACCATGGCGCTGGAGCTCTTCAAGCCCTTCGTCATGAAGCGCCTGGTCGAGCTTGGCAAGGTCGAGAACATCAAGGGCGCCAAGCGCGCTATCGACCGCGGTGCCACCTTTGTGTGGGATATCCTCGAAGAGGTCATCGACGGCCGCGTCGTGCTGCTCAACCGTGCACCGACCCTGCACCGTCTGTCCATCCAGGCCTTTGAGCCGGTGCTGGTCGAGGGCAAGGCTATCCACCTGCATCCGCTGGTCTGCTCGCCCTTCAACGCCGACTTCGACGGCGACCAGATGTCTGTCCACGTGCCGCTGTCCAGCCAGGCTCAGGCCGAGGCTCGCGTGCTCATGCTCTCTGCGAACAACCTGCGCTCGCCGGCATCCGGCAAGCCGGTTAACATCCCTTCGCAGGACATGATCATTGGTGTGTACTACCTCACCCAGGTCCGCGAGGGTCTGCCGGGCGAGAACCACGTGTTCGCCAGCTTCGACGACGCGCTGCACGCCTATGACTGCCGTTCCGAGGTTGACATGCAGGCCAAGATCCAGGTTCGCGTGTCCGCTGCCGATGCCAACGTCATCAACGAGGACGGCACCCGTATCTTCCGCGTCAAGAACGGCAAGAACGAGTTCGTCGACTACGACGTCACCGGCAACAAGACCGCGCGCTTCGAGACCTCTATCGGCCGCATCATCTTCAACCGCCAGTGCCTGCCCGAAGACTATGAGTTCATGAACTACAAGATGGTCAAGGGCGACGTGGCCAAGCTGGTTGCCGACTGCTGCGATCGTTACCCCGAGGCCAAGGTCGGCCCGATCCTCGACGCCATCAAGTACTCCGGCTTCCACTACGCTACCCGCGCCGGCCTCACCATCTCGGTGTGGGACGCTCTCATCCCTGCCGAGAAACAGGAGCTGCTCGACCGCGCTCAGGCCAACGTCGACCAGATCAACGAGTACTTCGAGGAGGGCTTCATCAACGAGACGGAGCGCCACATCGAAGTCGTTAACGAGTGGACCGCTTGTACCGATAAGGTTGCAGCGCTCATGCTCGACTTGTTCGACGAGGAGAACCCGCTCTACATGATGGCCGACTCCGGCGCCCGTGGTTCTAAGACCCAGCTGCGTCAGCTCGGCGGCATGCGTGGCCTGATGGCAGACATGTCCGGCGAGACGATCGACCTTCCCATTAAGGCGAACTTCCGCGAGGGCCTGTTGCCGCTCGAGTACTTCATTTCGACCTACGGCGCCCGTAAGGGCCTGGTCGATACCGCATCCCACACCTCGGACTCTGGTTACCTGACCCGTCGTCTGGTCGACGTGGCCCAGGACGTCATCGTCCGCGAGGAGGACTGCGGTACGCACGAGGGCGTCACCTACAACCTCATCATCCCCGGCACCACCGACCTAAACACCGACCTCGTCGGCCGTTGCTTCATTGAGGACGTCGTGGCTCCCGATGGCACCGTGCTCTTTGAGCAGGACGGCTACATCGAGAAGGTCGCCGACATCCAGAAGATGGTCGATGCGGGCCTCAAGAAGGTCAAGCTTCGCGCGCTGCTCACCTGCCGCTCCAAGTACGGCGTGTGCCAGAAGTGCTACGGCTGGGATCTTTCCACCCGTCGTCCGGTCGCCATCGGTACCGCGGTCGGCATTATTGCCGCCCAGTCCATCGGCGAGCCCGGCACGCAGCTTACGATGCGTACCATTCACTCCGGCGGCGTCGCTGGCGTCGACGATATTACGCAGGGTCTGCCTACGGTCAGCCGTATGTTCGATATCGTCGGCAACGTCAACGAGAAGATCCTGGGTCGCGAGGCCGAGCTGGCTCCGTACTCCGGCCACCTCTCGATTAAGCCCGAGAAGTCCGAGTACGTGCTGACGCTCACCGACTCCGAGGATCACACCCGTGTCCTCGACGAGCGTCGCGTCCCCGCTTCGGTGCGCTTTATGCCCGAGATCGAGGACGGCTGCGAGGTTCGCGCCGGCGACCAGATCACCAAGGGCTTCGTCAACTTCCGCAACCTGCGCAAGCTGACCGACATCGAGTCGACGATGCACACCTTCGTCGAGAGCGTCAAGGACGTCTACACCAGCCAGGGCGTCGACCTGAACGACAAGCACATCGAGGTGCTCGCACGTCAGATGCTGCGTCGCGTTCAGATCACCAACCCCGGTGACTCCAAGTACCTGCTTGGTCAGTACGTCGACCGCTACGAGTTCGCCGACGAGGTCGAGCGCGTTGCCCGTCTGGGCGGTCAGGCTCCCGTGGCCGAGCCCGTCATCCTGGGTACGCTCAAGGTCGCGTCCAACATCGACTCCTGGCTGTCGAGCGCTTCGTTCATCCGTACCGCCGGCGTCCTTACCGAGGCTGCCATCGAGGGCAAGGTCGACCACCTGCTCGACCTTAAGTCCAACGTCATCGTCGGTAAGAAGATCCCGGCCGGTACCGGCCTCAAGCCGTACGCCAACGCCAAGCTGACGTATCGCACGGCCGACGGCTACGTGGACATCGACGGCCCGGCTTCGCCCAACGCCAAGTCGCTGCCCGAGTGGGCTCCTGTGGAGCTCAAGGACCTGGACGAGCAGCTCCCGCAGCAGCTCGACTGGGCCGGCTACGACGAGTTCGGTGGTGCTGACGGTTCGTTCACCCGCAACGGCCACACCATCTCCGCCGAGAAGGCTCGCCTGTACCTGTTCGACGACCTGGGCGTGTCGCAGCGCTGGACCAACAAGTTCAGCGAGGTCGGCATCGAGACGGTCGGCGACCTGGTCGGCAAGTCCGAGGAAGATCTGCTGCGCATCGATGGTATCGGTGCCAAGGCGATTGAGGAACTCCGTGACGGCCTCGAGGCCCACGACCTGCTCTACATCCTCGAGAACAACGACGACGTTGCCGACGAGGAAGACCTCTCGCAGCTGCTGCAGATGGTCTTTAGCCCCGACGGTCCGGACGATATCCTGCTGGGTACCTCCGCTCCGACGCATCACGCCGACGCCGACGAGGAGCTCCTGGGCGCCCCGATCGACGACAAGAAGGCTCCTGCCAACGGCGCGATCAACGAGGACATGGCTTCCCTCGACGAGCTGCTCAACCAGCTCGTGGACACCGACGACGCCGAAGAGGCCAAGGACAACGACGAGGAGTAATTTCCTAGTACGTTAACCGCCCTTCCAAAGACCCGCTTCTCAACAGGGAAGCGGGTCTTTTTTTGAAGAGAACCTGCCAAAAAGGGACAGGTTTATTTTGGTAGGTTTTTCCTGCTTGAAGTTGAAACATTTCGTTCGGTCAAAGCGTATCTATGGTGAGGGCCTCATCAAGAATCATTACCGTCACCGGGAGGTGATTATGGAAGAACAAGCATTTAGACAGGCGGTCGAAGATCACCGGGATGTCGTGTTTCGAATCGCATTGACGTACCTGCGCGATCGTGCCGATGCCGACGATATTGCCCAAGATGTCTTTCTTAAGTTGCTTAAAAGCGATGGACACTTTGAAAGTTGGGAACATCTTCGCCGCTGGCTTATCCGGGTCACGATCAATGAATGCAAATCGCTCTTTCGAAAGCCATGGAGGCGTGTGGAGGATATTGAGAATCTGGCCGATTCGCTTTCGGCGGCGCAGGATGAGACCAAGGCAGTCCTGTCAGACGTTATGCGACTTCCGGAGCGATTCCGTGTTCCCATCGTGCTCTATTACTATCTGGGCTTTTCGACCTCAGAGATTGCCGAGTTACTGCATGTGCCAGCCGCGACCGTTCGAACACGTTTAGCTCGCGGTCGAACGAAGCTCAAATTCATCCTAGAGGAGGGCGACCGTGAAATCCAATCAAATCAAGCAGGCCTTCGAGTCCATCCAAGCCGATAGCGATCTTGCAGATCGCGTCCTAAATACCGCTGCGGGTGAGCCGCTTCATCGAAAGGGCCACGCGAAGCCTCTCTATGTTGCCGTAATCGGGTGTCTTGTCGGAGTGTTGGCGACCGGAGGGGTCGCCTACGCAGTTATCAATTCCAGCTATTTTGCCTCAGCCTGGGGAAACCACGGCAACGGGGATTCCATTACCTGGACCAACGGCGGTTCATCGGGGACTAAATATACCTACACCAGAGAGTTCGGTGATGGCATCGCGCCCCAAAGCCTGGAGGGCGCAGTTCAGGAGGTTAATCTGTCCGTCGAGGGTAACGGCTATACACTCGACATTCATGATATGGCTATCGATAAAAACGGTTGCGGTGCCGTGACGTTTACGTTGTCCAATCCAAATGGTGTTAAATACTACAAGCCGGCAGCAGAGACTGGCGAACTTGTTCTCTATGGTGAAGAAGAACAAGGCATCGGCACGCCCAGCATGAACTTCGGCGAGGAATGGGCTGACACACGCTGCACAATTGATAAGGACACATCAAGAGACACGGTCATTAATGGCACGATGTACTTTGCCTCGTGGGATCGCGAGCGAGATTTGCAACATGCGGTTACCTGGAATATCTGCTGGACTGAGGGTGAAGGCGAGGACGCGAAGCCGTTCGAGGCATCGACGCCCGAGTTTAGCGTTGGAGCGTACGTCGATAAAAAGGAACTCCGCTCCGATGACTCGCCTCTCGAGATCAGCCCGTTTTCTATCCAGACACACATCGATGATCTGGGCATTGACGCAGTCACGAAGAAGTTGATCGTTACCTACAAGGATGGATCGGAGCAGATTATCGAAGACGATGCTGCGGGCGCGTACAATTTCTATGTCTCGCTGACGCGCAATAGCGGAGAGAACATCTCGGTGCCGACAAAACTGATCAATGTCGATCAAGTGGTCTCGGTAACCCTTGAGGGCACGAGGTACACATCAACAGGAGAGACCGAAACAGAAGTACCCTTTACCATCGTTTATTCGTAAAGTCTGGGCCGCTTCCCAAGAGGGGAAGCGGCCTATTTTGCGTTATATGGACGGTTAGATTGAACGCTATTTGTCTGATTCTCGGAAGAACGTGGCAAATGGATACGAATCACCGTGAAGAGCGACATTTCCCATGATAAAACCGACCAAAATAAACCTGTCCCTTTTTGGCAGGGAACGTTGCCCCAACGAGCACGTCGGATCCCCGTGCCGCCCGGGCCGGGGATCCGCCACGCGCACAGGAGGGGATTCCTTTTGTGTAGGCTTTGCGGAAATGTGCTCATTTTGGGATACGCCCGGCGGCGTGGTCTGTTGACGACACAGCTAACGCCACGTATCCTATCGAACTGCGTGTTTCGTAGGGGGATGCTGACCCCTCGATTCAAGCCGTTGCACTTTACAGAAAGCTGGAATCATTCGAGAAGGAGTACGCTTTGCCTACTATTAACCAGCTGGTTCGCCAGGGCCGTCGTTCCGTGCCCAAGAAGTCCAAGAACGCTGCTCTGCAGCACAACTCCCAGAAGCGCGGCGTGTGCACCCGCGTCTTCACCACGAGCCCCAAGAAGCCGAACTCGGCTCTTCGTAAGGTTGCCCGTGTTCGCCTTGTCAACGGCATCGAAGTTACTGCTTACATCCCGGGTGAGGGCCACAACCTGCAGGAGCACTCCATCGTGCTCGTCCGCGGCGGTCGTGTCCGTGACCTCCCTGGTGTCCGTTATCACGTCATCCGTGGCGCCTACGACGCTGCTCCGGTCCAGAACCGTATGCAGGCCCGTTCCAAGTACGGTGCTAAGCGCCCCAAGGCTAAATAAGCCAGATAACGTTTTGATACTTTCGCCGTGTGCCGCCTAAGCGCCGCACGGTAGACACTTAAGGAGATTTCACATGCCGCGTCGTGCAGCAGCTAATCGTCGTGAGGTTCAGCCTGACGCCGTTTACAACAACCGCCTGGTGACTCAGCTCATCAACAAGGTCCTTCTTGACGGCAAGAAGGCCACCGCTGAGCGCATCGTTTACACCGCTTTCGAGATCGTTGCCGAGAAGTCCGAGGGTGGCGACGCTCTCGCTACCTTCAAGAAGGCTATGGAGAACGTCAAGCCCACGCTCGAGGTTAAGCCCAAGCGTGTCGGTGGCGCTACCTATCAGGTCCCGATGGAGGTCAACTCCCGTCGTTCCACCGCTCTGGGTATCCGCTGGATCGTCAACTTCTCCCGCGCTCGCAAGGAGAAGACCATGGCCGAGCGTCTCGCCAACGAGATCCTCGACGCTTCCAACGGCCTGGGCGCTTCCGTCAAGAAGCGTGAGGACGTCTTCAAGATGGCCGAGGCCAACCGCGCGTTCTCTCACTATCGTTGGTAAGTTAAGGTAAGGAACTAACATGGCTAAGCCTAAGTACAAGCTTTCCGATACCCGTAACATCGGCATCATGGCCCACATCGATGCCGGTAAGACCACCACGACCGAGCGTATTCTTTACTACACCGGTAAGACCCACAAGATCGGTGAGGTCCATGAGGGCGCTGCCACCATGGACTGGATGGTTCAGGAGCAGGAGCGCGGCGTAACCATTACCTCCGCTGCTACCACGTGCTTCTGGAACAAGGACGGTAAGGACTACCGCATCCAGATCATCGACACCCCGGGCCACGTTGACTTCACCGCCGAGGTCGAGCGCTGCCTGCGCGTCCTCGATGGCGCTGTCGCCGTCTTCGACGCCGTTGCCGGCGTTCAGCCCCAGTCTGAGACCGTTTGGCGTCAGGCTTCTACCTTCAACGTCCCCCGCATCGCCTTCATCAACAAGTATGACCGCGTGGGCGCCGACTTCTTCAACGCTATCGAGACCATGAAGGATCGTCTCGACGCTAACGCCGTGGCCGCTCAGGTCCCGATGGGCGCCGAGGACAACTTCTGGGGCGTCATCGACCTGGTCACCATGACTGCATGGGACTTCAAGGCCGACGAGAAGGGCATGACCTACCCCGAGCCGATGGACGAGATCCCGGCTGAGTTTGCCGACATCGCTGCCACCAAGCGCGAGGAGCTCCTCGACGCTGCTGCCAGCTTTGACGACGAGCTCATGGAGAAGATCCTCATGGAGGAGGACTTCACCGTCGAGGAGCTCAAGGCTGCTCTGCGTAAGGGCGTTCTGGCCAACGAGCTCAACCTCGTCTTCGTGGGCTCCGCCTACAAGAACAAGGGCGTCCAGGAGCTGCTCGACGCTGTCGTCGACTACCTGCCCAGCCCGCTCGACGTCGAGGCCGTCACCGGTACCGATCCGGACACCGGCGAGGAGATCCAGCGTCATCCTTCCTTCGACGAGCCCTTCTCCGGCCTGGTCTTCAAGATCATGACCGACCCGTTCGTCGGTAAGCTCACCTACGTCCGCGTTTACTCCGGCCGCGCCGAGTCCGGCTCCTACGTTGTCAACGCTTCCAACGGTCAGCGCGAGCGCCTCGGCCGCATCCTCGAGATGAACGCCGCCGAGCGTATCGACCGTGACGACGCTGCCGCCGGCGACATCGTCGCTTGCGTCGGCTTCAAGAACTCCACCACCGGTGACACCCTGTGCGCCGAGGGCAAGGAGATCGTCCTCGAGAAGATCGAGTTCGCTAAGCCCGTTATCGACGTTGCCATCGAGCCCAAGACCAAGGCCGAGCAGGACAAGATGTCCCTGGCTCTGACCAAGCTCGCCGAGGAGGACCCGACCTTCCAGGTGTCCACCAACCACGAGACCGGCCAGACCATCATCGCCGGCATGGGTGAGCTGCACCTCGAGATCATCGTCGACCGTCTGCTCCGTGAGTTCAAGGTTGACGCTAACGTCGGTAAGCCCCAGGTTGCCTACCGCGAGACCGCTGGTCACGACGTCGAGAAGGCTGAGGGCAAGTTCGTCCGTCAGTCCGGCGGTCGCGGTCAGTACGGCCACGCTGTCATCAAGCTCGAGAAGATGGAGGAGGGCTTCGGCTACGAGTTCGTCAACGCTATCGTCGGCGGCGTCGTGCCCAAGGAGTACATCCCGTCCATCGACAAGGGCATCCAGGAGGCCCTGAACACCGGTGTTATCGCCGGCTTCCCGGTCCTCGACGTCAAGGTCACCCTGTTCGACGGTTCTTACCACGAGGTCGACTCCTCCGAGGCCGCCTTCAAGATCGCCGGTTCCATGGCTATCAAGGACGCCCTCAAGAAGTCCGATCCGCAGCTGCTCGAGCCGATTATGGCTGTCGAGGTCGAGACCCCCGAGCAGTACATGGGCGACGTTATGGGCAACCTCTCCGGTCGCCGCGGCAAGATTGAGGGCATGGAGGATCGCAAGAACAGCAAGCTCATCCGTGCCAAGGTGCCGCTGGGCGAGATGTTCGGTTACGCTACCGACCTTCGCTCCCAGACCCAGGGCCGTGCATCCTACACGATGCAGTTCGACTCTTATGAGCCTGCGCCCAAGTCCATCGTGGACGAGGTCATGAGCAAGAACGCCTAAGTTCGAGCTCCCTGTTACGTAATCCTGCGAGAACATCTCTCGCACTCTTTGGAGGTTTAAGTTGGCTACCCAGAAGATCCGCATTCGCCTCAAGGGCTATGATCACGAGGTCGTCGATCAGTCCGCGAAGCTCATCGTCGAGACCGCTCAGAAGACCGGCGCTCGCGTTTCCGGTCCTGTCCCCCTGCCCACCGAGCGCAACCTGTACACGGTTATCCGCTCGCCGCACGTGAACAAGGACTCCCGTGAGCAGTTCGAGATGCGCACCCACAAGCGCCTCATCGACATCCTCGACCCCACCTCGGGCACCGTTGATTCGCTCATGCGTCTCGACCTCCCCGCTGGCGTCGACATCGACATCAAGCTCTAAGCGATATCGCTCATAGCTTAAAGGGCCCCGCTGCCGTTACGGTAGTGGGGCCCTTTTGTTTTGAGTTTAGATTTTGGGATAGCGAATTCGTCTGCCGAGCCGGCGGCTGCGGCGCCCTATTCGCTCAGGGGGCGCAAGGATGCTTCTTCGAAGTGGAAGACGCACAAGCCGCTCTCGGTCTCAATGCATGCGCGGCCGCAATCGTCGACCGTTCTAAATATGCCTCGTGCCAGCTCGTCTCCAGCGGGGGAGCGGGCGATAACGTGCTTCCCGATCCAATTGAGGTGAGCGATATATTCGTCGTGGACGGGCGCGAGCGGACCGGCGTCTTCTTCCTTGGCGTTGAGGCGCTCTGCCCAGGTATCTACAGCGTCTATAACTGCGTGATAGACCTCATCGAGGAGCATGTCGACGGCGGGAACGCTCTCGTTGAGGTCCGAGAGGCCAATTGCCGCCAGGCCGCCATCGGGCACCTCTTGGGGCGTGTAGTTTACGTTGACACCAATGCCGCAGACGGCGAAAGGTTTGCCTTCGTTATCGCGTGCGGCCTCGACCAGAATGCCGCCGAGTTTGCGTCCTCGCGCGACCAGGTCGTTGGGCCATTTGAGGCCAATCTCGTTTGCAAGACCCTGCTTTTCGAGTGCTTCGAGCACCGCTAGGCCGCTGACGGCGGCAAGACCAGAGTACTTTGCGGGATTAACGCATGGACGCAGGACAATCGAAAGCAATAGGTTGCCGGCGGTTGAATCCCACTTGTGGCCGCGCCGGCCGCGTCCTGCTGTCTGAGCCCGGGCGGCAAGTCCTGTGCCGTGCGGCGCACCCTGTTTTCCTGCCTCGAGCAGGTCATCGTTGGTCGATCCGGTTACGTCGACAATCGTTAATTGGGCATCCATAGCGGCTGCTACCTCCTTATTGAATAAGTGAATGACGCAATGGTGTCGAGAGATAGACACAATGTGAAGCCTTTGTCGCATTTGGACAATTTAATGTTAACACGTCAACAAAGACTGAAATGCGTTATCCTCTCTTGGTCGATGTAAACACGTCAACAACTCAAAGGAGGTTAGTGATGGGTTTCACGATTCTTGGAACAGGCTCGGCGCTTCCTGAACGCAGTGTTTCCAATGACGAGCTGTCAGAGTTCCTCGATACCTCGGATGAGTGGATTTTTACCCGCACGGGTATCAAGAGCCGCCACGTCTGCACCACCGAGTCACTTGACGACCTTGCCGTAGCGGCGAGTGAGCGGGCACTCCAGGTGTCCGGAATCGACGCGAGCCAGCTGGATCTGATCGTCTGTTCGACGACGACGGGTGACCATCTTGTTCCCGCCGAGGCGTGTGCCGTAGCCGAGCGTCTGGGCGCGACGTGTCCTGCCTTCGATGTCTCGGCGGCCTGCGCCGGCTTCGTATTTGCGCTCGATGTCGCCGAGGGCTATATCGCCCGAGGACGAGCCGAGCATGCGCTTGTCGTTGCGGCCGAGCAGATGACGCGCGCGCTTGACTGGACAGACCGCGCCACCTGCGTGCTCTTTGGCGATGGGGCAGGCGCCGCTGTGATAGAGGCTGGGGGAGACAACCCCCTTGCCGTTGAGCTTTCGACGGCGCCCGACGTCGTGACGTTGCGCGTTCCCGGTCTGGTCGGTACGTCGCCGTTTAAGGCCTCCGCAGATAGCGCGAGTGTGCTGTCCATGAATGGCCGCCGCGTGTTCAAGTTCGGCGTCAACGCCATCTGCGACACGGTCCATAAGCTTGCGATCGATGCGGGCATTTCGGTCGAAGACATCGATCATTTTGTATTCCATCAGGCTAACGAACGAATCCTGAGCCAGGCGGTCAAGCGCCTGGGCGTGCCGGACGAGCGCGTGGTTCGCACGTTGCGCGAGACCGGCAACATTTCGAGCGCATGCATTCCGCTTGCCCTCGACCGGCTGGCAAACGCCGGTGCACTTCACACAGGCGACACCATCGCCTTGGTTGGATTTGGCGCCGGTCTGGATATAGGTGGCTATCTGCTTCGTTGGAAGTAGTCGCACATAGGAAATGAAAGCGCCCCTAGGGCACAAACAAAGGAGAACTACCATGGCAGATCAGAAGACCTTCGAGCGCGTTTGCGACGTTATCCGCGAGACCGCTGGCCTTGACGACGTTGAGATGAAGCCCGAGTCCACGCTCGAGGAGATTGGCCTCGACAGCCTGGGTACCGTCGAGATTCTCGTCGCCGTTGAGGACGAGTTTGGCATCCAGCTTGATACCGAGGAGAACCCCAAGACGGTCGGCGAGTTCGCCGATACGGTCGAGGCGGCATTGGAGAAGTAGAGATGCTCAAGACTCCTCTCTGCGATCTGCTCGGCATCGAAAAGCCCGTGTTCCAGGGTGGCATGGCCTGGATTGCCGACGCCTCACTGGCATCGGCCGTATCCGAGGCGGGCGGCCTAGGCATCATCGCGGCAATGAATGCCGACGCCGACTGGCTTCGCGACCAGATTCATGAGCTGCGCACCCAGACGGATAAGCCCTTTGGCGTTAACGTCATGCTCATGAGCCCATTTGCCGACGAGGTTGCACAGGTTGTGATCGATGAGCAGGTGCCCGTTGTGGTGACTGGTGCCGGTAATCCCACCAAGTACATGAAAGCTTGGAACGATGCGGGCATCAAGGTCATCCCCGTTGTGGCTTCGGTGGCGCTCGCCCGTCTCGTGGCGCGTCGTGGAGCCACAGCGGTTGTTGCCGAGGGCACCGAATCGGGCGGCCATATTGGCGAGACCTCGACGATGGCACTGGTGCCGCAGGTCGTCGATGCGGTCGACATTCCCGTTGTGGCCGCCGGCGGTATTGCCGACGGCCGCGGCGTGGCGGCCGCCTTTATGCTGGGCGCCGCCGGCGTGCAGGTGGGTACGCGCTTTCTGGTCGCAGACGAGTGCACCGTCTCGGAGCAGTATAAAGAGATGGTCCTGAAGGCCAACGACACTTCGACGCGTGCGACCGGTCGCTCGACGGGACATCCGGTGCGCGCCCTCAAGAGCCCCTTCACCAACGCCTATGCCAAGAGCGAGGGTTCCGGTGCGAGTGCCGAGGAGCTCGGTGCTTTGGGAACCGGTGCACTACGTAAGGCCGCCAAGGACGGCAACTACGAAGAGGGTTCGTTTTTGTGTGGACAGATTGCCGGCATGGTCAACGAGCGCCAGAGCGCACGCGAAATCGTTGACGACCTGGTCGATGGCGCCGAGCACGTCCTGAAGGGTGCGTGCGCATGGGTGGCGTAGCGTTTTTGTTTGCCGGCCAGGGTGCCCAGCACCCCGCGATGGGCGTCGACTTGATCGAGACATCGCCGGCGGCCGCCGAGGTGTTCGCCATTGCCGACGAGGTGCGCCCGGGGACCAGCGAGCAATGCCGGAGTGCCTCCAAGGAGAAGCTCTCGCAGACCGAGAACACGCAGCCGTGCGTGTTCGTTCACGACCTGGCAGCGGCTGCCGCCCTGCGTGAGCGCGGCGTGGTACCTGCCGCCTGTGCGGGATTCTCGCTGGGCGAGGTCGCCGCGCTCACCTTTGCGGGGGCGTTCGATACGCGAGCGGGCTTTGAGCTCGTGTGCGAGCGCACGGCGCTGATGGCCGCGGCTGCCGAGCGCCATCCGGGCGGCATGCGCGCCGTCATCAAGCTCGATGCGGCGCAAGTCGAGGGCCTGGCAAAACAGGCCGGCGAGGACTGCTGGTCAGTCAACTACAACAGCCCCCAGCAGACGGTTGTGGCCGGAGCGCCCGAGGCGCTGCAGGAGCTCGACGTCCTAGTAAAAGAGGCTGGCGGCCGCGCCATGAAGGTCGCGGTGTCGGGTGCATTTCATAGCCCCTATATGGCCGAGGCGACCTGTGGCCTTGCCGCATATATTGAGGCCGGTCACGCGCCGTCCCCGTTGCTCATTCCTGTTTTGGCAAACATGACAGCGGCGCCCTATCCGGCGGACCCCCAGACGGCATCGGATGTCTTGGCCAATCAGGTGAGCCATGCCGTACGCTGGGTCGATACGCTGCATGCTCTGCAGGATCAGGGCATCGACACGTTTATTGAGGTCGGCCCCGGCAAAACCCTGTCGGGCCTGGTCAAGCGTACGCTGAGCGATGTTCGCGTGTATTCGTGCGAAACGGCCGAGCAGGTCGCAGCTATTGCCGACGAGCTTGCATAGTCCACAGGGCTGTAACCCGAAAGGAATGACATGGGCAACTTGAACAATGGCGCGCTCGAGCGCAACGACTCACGTCGCGTGGCACTGGTCACGGGCGGCTCGCGGGGTATCGGCCGCGCCTGCGCTATCGGTCTGGCGGAGGATGGCTACGATATCGCCGTCGTCTATGCCGGCAGCCTCGATGCGGCGCGCGAGACGTGCGACGCCTGCGAGGCGGCTGGCGCCACGGCGCGCTCATATCAATGTGACGTGGCCGACCCCGCTGCCGTCAACGCGTGCGTGGAAGCGGTCATCAACGACTTTGGCTCCATTTGGGCGCTCGTCAACAACGCTGGCATCACCCGCGATGGCCTGCTCATGCGCATGGGCGATGACGCCTTCGACCGCGTGCTCGACGTCAATCTCAAGGGAACATTCAACATGATGCGCGCGCTCACCAAGACCTTTATGCGCCAGCGCGGCGGTTGCGTCGTCAACATGAGCTCGGTCGTGGGCCTGATGGGCAATGCCGGGCAAGCCAACTACGCTGCCTCCAAGGCGGGCGTGATCGGCCTGACCAAGACGGTGGCGCGCGAGCTTGCGCCCCGCGGCGTACGAGTGAACGCGGTTGCCCCCGGGTTTGTCGAGACGGATATGACGGCAAAGCTCTCGGAGAAGGTGCGTACGGTAACCGAGGAGCAGATTCCCCTTAAGCGTATGGCGCGCCCCGAGGAGGTGGCCGGCGCAGTGCGCTTTCTGGCGAGCGATGCGGCTGCCTACATTACGGGTGAGGTCGTGCGCGTCGACGGCGGAATGGCGATGTAGAAACCAGGGCCGAAGAACGGCTTGGATGAGGAGACCATGATGGAACAGAGAGTTGCAATCACCGGTATCGGTGCCGTGTCGCCGCTCGGCAACACCGCGCTTGCCACCTGGGCGGCCATGTGCGCCGGCACGTGCGGCATCGGCCCGATCACGCACTTCGATACCGATGCGTTTGCCGTCAAGGTGGCAGCCGAGGTCAAGGGCTTTGACGGCAACGAGTACTTTGGCAAGCGTGACGCCAAGCATCTCGACCCCTGCGTTCAGTTTGCGATGGCGGCTTCGGACGAAGCCATGCACGATGCAGGCTTTGATGTCGAAGGCGCCATCGATCGCGAGCGCCTGGGCGTCTACGTGGGCTCGGGCGTGGGCGGCATGACGACGCTCGTCGACAACGTCCATACGATTGCCGAACGTGGGCCCCGCCGCGCATCGCCCTATATGATCGCGATGATGATCCCCAACATGGCATCGGGCAATATCGCGATCCGCCACAAGGCAAAGGGCCCGACCCTGCCCGTGGTGACCGCGTGCGCAACCTCGGCCCATGCGGTGGGCGAGGCGTTCCGCGCCATCAAGCACGGCTATGCCGACGCGATCCTCGCGGGCGGCGCCGAGGCGGCCATTATCCCCGATGCCGTTGCGGGCTTTACGTCCTGCCGCGCATTGACCACCAACCCCGATCCCGCGACGGCCTGCCGTCCGTTCGATGCAGACCGCGACGGCTTTGTGATGGGCGAGGGCGCCTGCGTGCTCGTGCTCGAGAGCATGGAACATGCGCAGGCGCGCGGTGCGCACATTTATGCCGAGGTCGTGGGCTACGGCAACACCGATGATGCCTATCACATCACGAGTCCTGATCCCGAGGCTGCCGGCATTGCCCGCGCGATATCGCTGGCGGTGACCGAGGGCGACGTCAAGCCTTCCGAGGGTCTCTACATCAATGCCCACGGCACATCGACCAAGCTCAACGATTCGTCCGAGACGGCGGGCATTAAGCGTGCGCTCGGCGAGGACGCGGCGCGCGCCGCGCACGTCTCGTCGACTAAGTCGATGACCGGCCACATGATCGGTGCCACGGGCGCCATCGAGGTCATGGCCTGCGCCATGGCGCTCGAGCAGGGCGTGGTGCCGCCGACCATTAACTACTGCACGCCCGATCCCGCCTGCGATCTTGACTACACGCCCAATCGCGCAGTTCGCGCCGACCTTACCTGGGCGCTTTCGACCAACCTAGGCTTTGGCGGGCACAACGCCGCCATCGCGCTGCGTAGATATACGAGGAGCTAGAGCATGGATTCCAAAAGACTTGCCGAGATAGCCGATGTGATGGAGGACCGCGGCCTCACGCGCGTGCGCGTTGAGGAGCCCGATGGCACCGCGGTCGAACTCGAGCGCGCGAGCGCCGCACAGCCGGTTGCCGTGCCCATGCCCATGCCGAGCGCTATGGCCGCTCCAGTTGCAGCTCCCACAGTCGCGCCTGCCGCACCGGAGCCCGCCGCGCAGACACCTGCCGCCGCACCAGAGCCCAAGGGCACCGAGGTGACCGCTCCCATGGTCGGCGTTTTCTATGCTGCCCCGGCGCCGGGCGACGAGCCGTTTGTGCACGTGGGCTCTAAGGTCAAGGCCGGCGAGACGCTCTGCATCATCGAGGCCATGAAGGTTCTCAACGAGGTAACGGCAGAGGCAGACGGCGAGGTGCTCGAGATCTGCGTGGCCGACGGCGACCTCGTGGAGTTTGGCAGCTGCCTCATGAGGATCGGATAGGTGATATCCATGAACAAAGAAGAGCTTAAGGAACTGTTGCCGCATCGCGAACCGATGCTTTTGCTCGACGAGGCCGAGCTGGTGGGCGACGAGGCCCACGGCAAGATCACGATTACGGGCGACGAGTACTTTTTGCAGGGGCATTTTCCGGGAAACCCGGTGGTCCCCGGCGTGATTCAGTGCGAGATGCTCGCCCAAAACTGTTGCGTGCTGCTGATGGGCGATGAGGAAGCGCGCGGCGCGACGCCGTTCTACACGAGTCTGGACAAGGTGCGCTTTAAGCGTCCGGTGCGCCCGGGCGACACGGTTGATCTGGTGTGCACCATCACGCGTGCGCGCGGGCCGTTCCGCTTTGCGACGGGTACTGCGAGCGTCAACGGTGAGGTTTGCTGCCGCGCCGATATGTCTTTTGCACTCATGCACGAAAGTTAAGGAAGGCTTCATGTTCGACAAAGTGCTCATCGCCAACCGCGGCGAAGTCGCGGTCCGTGTTATCCGCGCGTGCCGCGATATGGGCATCAAGACCGTCGCCGTTTATTCCACGGCCGATGCGGACGCGCTGCACGTGCAGCTTGCCGACGAGGCGTATTGCATCGGCGGTCCGCGTCTTGCCGAGAGCTACCTCAACGACGATGCTGTGCTCACCTGTGCCGTAAAGTCGGGAGCTAAGGCAATTCATCCCGGCTATGGCTTTTTCTCCGAGAAGGCGAGCTTCGTGCGCGACTGCGACAAGTATGGCCTGGCGTTTGTTGGTCCTTCGGCCAAGGTGATCGACAGCATGGGCGACAAGGACGCCGCACGTCGAACGGCTGCCGCAGCGGGCGTGCCCATCGTGCCGGGCTGCGATTTGCTCAAAAGTCCCGAGGAGGCAACGGCCGAGGCTGAGCGCATTGGCTGCCCCGTGCTTATTAAGGCGCGTGCGGGCGGCGGCGGTCGCGGTATTCGTAAGGTCGAGCGCGTGGAAGATGCGGCAAAGGCCTTTATTGAAGCACGCGCCGAGGGCGAGGCCGTTTTTGGCGACGGCGAGTGCTACATGGAGAAGTTCGTCGCGCCGGCGCATCACGTTGAGGTACAGATTATGGCCGATAAGCAGGGCCATGTGTTTTCGCTCGGCGAGCGCGAGTGCTCGGTGCAGCGGCGCAACCAAAAGCTAATCGAGGAGAGCCCCGCGCCGTGCCTCGACGGACACGACGACATTCGTGCTCGCATGCACAAGGCAGCGCGTGACCTGGCTCGTGCCGTCGGCTACGAAGGAGCCGGTACCATCGAGTTCCTGTATTCGGACGACGGCAATTTCTACTTTATGGAAATGAACACGCGCTTGCAGGTGGAGCATCCGGTTACGGAGTTTGTGACCGATACCGACTTGGTCAAGTGGCAGCTGCGCGTGGCAGCCGGCCAGCCTCTGCCCTTTGAGCAGGAGGACATGCCGGTCCGCAACCACGCCATGGAGTGCCGCATCAATGCCGAAACGCCGGATTTTCTGCCGTCATGCGGAACGGTCACCGCGTTGCGTGTGCCGGGTGGTCCGCGCGTGCGCTGGGATTCCGCCATGTTTACCGGTGCTAAAGTTCCGCCGTACTACGACTCCATGCTTGGCAAGCTCATCGTGTGTGCGCCCACGCGTGACGGCGCCATTCGCAAGATGCGCTCGGCCCTGGGCGAGCTCGTGATTGAGGGCGTGAGCGAAAACAGCGAGCTTCAGCTCGACGTGCTGGCAAACGACGAGTTCTTGTCGGGCATGTATCACACCGATCTGATGGGGCATCTCTATGCTGATGAATAGAAAAGCGAAGACGGTCAACGTCCTCGAGGGACCGATGACCGAGTCGTGCGCCGAGTTTCCCGCGCGCCACGTGTTTATCAAGTGCCCGGAGTGCCGCCGCGTGATCGATGAGGCGCGCCTGCACGACAACCTCGAGGTCTGCCCTCGTTGCGGCAAACACTTTCGCGTGAGCGGGCGCGACCGCATGCGCATGACGATTGACGAGGGCACGTTTGAGGAATGGGATGCCAGTCTGGCGCCGGAGGACTTCCTCTCGTTTCCCGGCTATGCCGACAAGCTCAAGAGCGTGAGCGAGCGTTCGGGCGAGCACGATGCCGTTGTGTGCGGCAGGGGCAAAATCTGCGGTTGCGATACCGCGCTCTTCTTTATGGACGCCAACTTTATGATGGGCTCGATGGGTTCCGTGGTGGGCGAGAAGATCTGTCGCACATTTGAGCGAGCGACCGAGCTTGGATTGCCAGTTGTCGGCTTTACCGTTTCGGGCGGTGCGCGCATGCAAGAGGGCGTGACATCGCTTATGCAGATGGCCAAGATTTCTGCGGCGGTTAGGCGCCACAGCGAGGCGGGCGGCCTGTATATCACGGTGCTCACCGACCCCACGACCGGAGGCGTAACCGCGAGTTTTGCCATGGAGGGCGACATTATCCTGGCCGAGCCCGATGCCCTGACGGCATTTGCCGGCCCGCGCGTGATCGAGCAGAACATGCACAAGCGCCTGCCCAAGGGATTCCAGCGCTCCGAGTTTTTGCTGGAGCACGGCTTTTGCGATGCCGTTGTTCCGCGTGGCGAGATTGCGCTCACGGTAGGCGAGCTGCTGGCGCTGCACGAAGGGCACGCGCCCAGCCTGGGGGCACCGCATGAGACCGTGCATACGGGGCGCCGCGGCAAAAAGCTGGGACACTTGTTTAAGCGCTCGGCGGCACCAAAAACCGCGCTCGAGATTGTCAAGCAGACCCGCTCGGCAGATCGCGCCACGGCGGGCGAGATGATCTCGCTGGGCCTGGATGGATTTGTGGAGCTGCATGGCGACCGTTACTTTGGCGACGACGCCGCCGTGGTGGCTGGCATTGGCTGGAAAGACGGGCGACCCGTGACGGTTATCGCCGTCGAGCGCGGTACCACGACCAAAGAGCGCATGCGTCGCAACTTTGGTATGGCACATCCCGAGGGCTACCGCAAAGCGCGTCGCCTTATGCGCCAGGCCGAAAAGTTTGGTCGACCGGTTCTGTGCCTGGTCGATACTTCGGGCGCGTTTTGCGGCATCGGTGCCGAGGAACGCGGCCAGGGCGAGGCGATTGCCCAGAATCTCATGGAGATGAGCGGCCTCAAGACGCCGATTGTCTCGGTGGTGACAGGCGAGGGCGGCTCTGGTGGCGCGCTGGCGCTGTCCGTGGCCGACCGCATCCTGATGCTCTCGAGCTCGGCCTATTCGGTCGTGAGCCCCGAGGCCTGTGCGTCGATCCTGTGGAAGGATACCGAGCGCGCGAATGAGGCCGCCGAGGCGCTTAAGCTCACGGCCCCCGATCTGTTGGCGCTCGGCATCATCGACGGCATTGTTGACGATAGGGGCCTGTCGCATGAGGAGATCGCCGGTGCCGTCATGTCCTCGGCATTTGATGCCTTCGATACGCTTGGGCAGCTCGACGACGCGACCCTCACAAACCTCCGCTACGAAAAGTACCGCGCAATCGGTCAGTACCGCACGATGTGACAAAGGGAAAGCTCGCATGTCACATTGGGAAAGGCGTTCCATGTCACAAGTTTCTAACACCTCGTTTACAACGACGGTTTCATCAAACGCCATGGCCGTGGTGGATTATCTGTCCAAAAGCATGATGTCGGCGCTGCCGTTTATTGTCTGTGCGGCGTTGTTTCGCACCGTCGCCGTCATTATGGGCGAAGGCATGCTGGGCCTGTGGTCTGCCGATTCCGAAATCTATCGCCTGTTCTACAGTTGGCTCTATAACGCCGGCTACTACTTCTTGCCCATTTATCTCGGTTGGGCGGCCGCCCGCCAGCTCGGTTGCTCGGAGCAGCTGGGCATGATGCTGGGCGGCGTATTGATTGCGCCCGATCTGCTTAAGCTTGTCGATGCCGCATCGACGACGGGGGCATCGATGACTTCCGTGTATGGCCTGCTTCCCGCGCCGGTCAACGATTACACGACGACTGTTATTCCGGTTCTCCTCTCGGTGCCCGTGCTATGGCGAGTGGAGTGTTTCTTTCAGCGCGTTATCCCTAAGGCCGTGGCGTTTTCGTTCGTTCCGTTTGCGACCATGCTTGTCATGGTTCCGGTTTCGCTGTGTATTACGGCGCCGGCGGGCAGCTATCTGGGCATGCTGTTGGGCCAGCTTATGTTTATGCTTGGCAATTCCGGTGGCATCGTGTCGCTGCTCACGCTCATGGGGCTTGCCGCGGGCTGGGAGTTCCTAAAGATCGCCGGCGTCAGCAACGTTGTCCTATCGCTTGCCTACGCGCAGTTCATGAGTGTGGGAACGGATTCGTGCATCCTGATCGCCGCGACGATGGCGACGTTCGCCGTTTGGGGCATGCCCTTTGGCGCGTCGCTCCGCGTTGCGGATAAGGACGAGAAGGCGCTCATGCTGGGCTACTCGATCTCGGGTGTTCTTGGCGGCGTAAGCGAGCCGGCGCTGTACGGTTGCGGTTTTAAATATGGCAGGTGCCTGACGTGCATGGCCATTGGCGGCGCCGTCGGAGGCCTTGTTGCGGCCGTGGGCCACGTTACGGCCTATACCATCGGCATGACGAATGTCCTCATGGTCATTGGCTTTGCCACGGGCGGCATCTCGAACCTGCTGTGGTGCTGCGCTGCCGGCGGCACGGCATTTGCGGTGTCTGCGGCGCTGAGCTACTGCTTTGGTGTGGTGCCGACGAAGGAACAGGCGACGGAGGACGGAGCCGATTCGCCCGAAACAGTGGCGAGCGCTGCTGAAGTAAGCGCATAAACCTGTGCGACAAAAGGACGATTCCTTTGCCACATTCTAAGGCCGTGGCCCGTGTGGGTTGCGGCCTTTTTGTATCTGTGGGGCAAAGTGGCTACACTACAATCCGTTTGAGCAATAGATATATAGATAGCACCGTGGGGGCGGATGTAGATGGTCGAGTGGATTGTTAAGCGTGCGCAGGGCGACCGTGCGCGCGTGGGCACGTTGACGGGCGTGGTGTGTATTCTCGCCAATGTGGCACTATGCGCTGCGAAGGGCGCAATTGGTGTGGTTTCGGGATCGGTTTCGATTGTGGCGGATGCCATGAACAACCTGTCCGATGCCAGCTCGAATATCATGAGCGTGCTGGGCTTTAAGCTGGCGAGCAAGCCCGCCGACCCCGAGCATCCATACGGCCATGGTCGCTACGAGTACCTCTCGGGTCTTGTCGTGGCGGCGCTCGTGCTTCTCATTGGCCTTGAACTGGTGAAGTCCTCGTTTGAGCGCATCATCCACCCCGAACCTGTCGAGTTCTCGCTTGCCCTGGTGGCAGTCCTGGCGCTTTCGATGGTTGTTAAGCTGTGGATGGCGGCGCTCAACCAAAAGCTCGGCGACCGTATCGAGTCCGAGACACTGCATGCGACTGCCCAGGATTCCAAGAACGATGTTCTTGCCACAGGCGCCGTGCTGGCATGTGCAATTGTTTCGCAGGTGACGCACATCAATCTTGACGCATGGGTCGGCCTTGCCGTTGGCGCCTATATTGGTTGGAGCGGCTTTGAACTTATTCAAGATACGGTGAGCCCGCTTTTGGGCCAGACGCCCGATCCTAAGCTGGTCAAGCACATTCGAGACAAGATCATGAGCTACCCCGGCGTTTTGGGCGTTCACGATCTGATGGTTCACGACTACGGCCCGGGCAGGAAGTTTGCAAGCGCTCACGCCGAGATGGCAGCCGAGGCCAGCCCGCTGGAAAGTCACGACACGCTCGATAACATCGAGCAGGCGTTTAGGAACGAAGACGGCATGATCGTCACGCTTCATTACGATCCCATTGTGACCGACGATCCCAAGGTGGCGAGCATGCGCTTGCGCATCAACGCAATGGCCCAGGAGATCGATAACCGCCTCTCGATTCACGACCTTCGCTGCGTGCCGGGTCCCACGCACACCAACGTGATCTTTGACTGCGTGCGTCCCTCGGATCTGCAGATGAGTGCCGAAGACGTAAAGCACGCGCTGGCACAACGGGTCGAATCGGAATATCCCAAGTCGATTGCCAAGATTACGATCGACGAAGACTACGTAGGACATACCCACGAGTAGGGCTGTGCCGGCAAAGCAGGTTATGCAGAAGGGGAGAGCATGAAGAAACTGTATCTACTCCGCCACGGTCAGACGGAGTTCAACGTCAAAAAGCTGGTCCAGGGCCGCTGCGATTCACCGCTGACCGACCTGGGCCGCAAACAAGCGGGAATGGCAGCCGCATGGCTCAAGGGCCACGGCGTCGTCCCCGACAAAGTGGTCTCTTCGCCCTTAGGCCGAGCCATGGACACAGCTCAGCTCGTCGCATGCGAGCTCCTCGGCCCGGACGCAGCAGCCGAGCCCTGCGAAGGCATTATCGAGCGCTGCTACGGCTCCTTCGAAGAAGGCCCGCACGGCGCGCTACCCACCGACGTCTGGGATCCGGGCGAGGACCTGGTCCCCTTCGGAGGAGAGGGAAGCAAAGCGTTGCAAGAACGCATGGTAGCCACCCTCACCAATCTCATGGGCGCTGAGGGCATCGAAACCCTCCTAGCAGTAAGCCACGGCAGCGCCAGCCGCCAATTCATCAAGGCTGCAGCCCCAGAGGGCTTCAAGCTCCCAGCAAAACTCCCCAACTGCGCCATCATGATCTTCGATTTTGACGATACGCGAGAAGAGGACGATACGCCCCACTGCAAGTTCACCTTGCAACAAATTGTGGATCCCCAACAAAGTTATTAGCTGAGCGAGCAGAGTTAAGCAGACATCAACGTGTCGTCTCCCGAGCTTGGCAGAGGGGCGGCGAAATATATTAAGTTTGTCGCGAGTTCCGCACGCAAAGGAAAGCACTTAATGTGCTTTCCGTCTTGCGCAGGACTGTAGAGCAGCAAACTTAATATATTTCGCCGCCCCTCTGCCAAGCCCAGGCGACTCCACGCACTTTACCTGCGTAAACAATGTGAGTGAAATATGAATCTCGATGGATACGCCCGCAGCCGTGTATACTAAACAGCTGTGTGTAACCAGGGGAGTATTCTGGCTGGACAAAATGCCTGCTTAATAGGGTTGTCAGGTAGTCCGGGCGAAATACAAGGTTGGGGAGCACGTCGTGTAAGTAGTGGTCCTCTAGGGGCGTACGCTCGGTGGTGTACGCATTGTCCCAAGACCACGCGAGAGTTGGGATCATATCTTGATCAGCATGATTCTCGGCCGCAAGATTGGCATGACCCAGGTTTGGGACGAGGACGACAACGTCGTTCCCGTCACGGTCATCCAGGCTGGCCCCTGCGCTGTCTCGCAGGTTAAAACTCAGGCAACCGACGGCTATGACGCCGTCCAGATCGGTTTCGGCGACATCAAGGCCAAGAACGTGAACAAGCCCATGGCTGGTCACTTCGCCAAGGCTGGCGTCGAGCCTGTCCGCTTCCTTCGTGAGGTCCGCGTCGAGAACGGCGAGGAGCACAAGGTCGGCGAGGTCGTCACCGTCGCTGATTTCGCTGATGTCGAGAAGGTCGACGTCATCGGTACCTCCAAGGGTAAGGGCTTCCAGGGTCGCATCAAGCGCTGGGGTCAGCGCCGCGGTCCTATGACGCATGGTTCTCACTTCCAGCGTCACCCCGGTTCTATCGGTCAGTGCGCCTATCCTGCGCGCGTCCTCAAGGGCGTCAAGATGGCCGGTCACATGGGTAACGAGCGCGTTACCGTCAAGAACCTTTCCGTTGTCCGCATCGATGCCGAGCAGAACCTCATCTTGGTCAAGGGCGCTGTCCCGGGTGCCAAGAATGGTCTCGTCGCCATCCGTATGGCCTAAGGGCCCAGCCCATTTAGCCCAGCGTCATACCAAGGAGAACACTTAAATGGCAAAGTTTGAAGTAAAGAACAGCGAGGGCAAGAAGGTCGCCGAGGCCGAGCTCGCCGCTGAGGTGTACGGCATCGAGCCGAACATCCACGTTATGCACCACATCGTCAAGTGCCAGATGGCCTCTTGGCGTCAGGGCACCCAGTCCGCTAAGGGCCGCTCTGAGGTTTCCGGTGGCGGCAAGAAGCCTTGGCGTCAGAAGGGCACCGGCCGTGCCCGCCAGGGTTCCATCCGTGCTGCCCAGTGGCGTCACGGTGGCGTTGTCTTCGCCCCCAAGCCCCGTTCCTACGCTAAGCGTATGAACAACAAGGAGGTCAAGCTGGCTATGCGCTCCGCGCTGTCCGCCAAGCTGGCCGATGGCGAGCTCGTGCTCGTCGACGACTACGGCTTCGAGAAGCCTTCCACCAAGGCTGCCGTCGCCATGCTCAAGGCTCTCGGCCTTGAGGGCAAGCGTCTGACCATCATCGTTCGCGATGAGGACGTCAACGCCTACCTGTCGTTCCGCAACATTCCCAAGACGTTCATCATCACCGCTGACGAGGCCAACACCTACGATCTCGTCAACAACAACGCTGTGCTGATGCCCGCCGACATCGCCGCTCACTTCGGGGAGGTGCTTGCATAAATGACCGCCCATGAGATCATCATCCGTCCGATCGTGTCCGAGCGTTCCTTCTCCGGCATGGAGCTGAACAAGTACACGTTCGAGGTCGCCAAGGATGCTAACAAGTATCAGATCAAGGACGCTGTCGAGGAGATCTTCGGCGTCAAGGTCGTTCGCGTGAACACCCTGACGGTCAAGCCCAAGACCAAGCGCGTGCGCTATGTCGCCGGCAAGACCCGTTCTTGGAAGAAGGCCATCGTCACGCTGGCCGAGGGCGACACCATCGAGGTCTTTGGCAACCAGGCCTAAGACTCGCTGCTGTTGAGTGAGCTCATGCCTCCCAAATAGGGGAGGCGGGAGCTCAAGGTTTTGGGCGTATAAAATGGACACGCCCGGAACCGTGTATACGTCCGGTGTCATCGCACCCGAGGCAGAACCTCGAATCCCTGTCTGCGATGGCTAACGGATTCCTATTGAAAGGGATTGTAATGGCTGTAAAGCACCTTAAGCCGACCTCCGCTGGTAGGCGTTGGCAGACGATCTCCGACTTCTCCGAGATCACCTGCACCAAGCCCGAGAAGTCTCTTCTCGAGCCCCTGCCCAAGAAGGCCGGTCGTAACAACAACGGCCGCATCACCACCCGCCACCAGGGCGGCGGCGTGAAGCGTCGTTACCGCGTGATCGACTTCAAGCGCAACAAGGACGGCGTGCCCGCCAAGGTTGCCACGATCGAGTACGATCCGAACCGTTCCGCTCGCATCGCTCTGCTGCACTACGCTGACGGTGAGAAGCGCTACATCCTGGCCCCCAAGGGCCTCGAGGTCGGTCAGACCATCATGTCCGGTTCTGACGCCGACATCAAGCCGGGCAACGCTCTGCCCCTCGCCGACATCCCCGTCGGTACGCTCATCCACGCCGTCGAGTTCCAGCCGGGCAAGGGCGCTGCTATCGCCCGTTCCGCCGGTAACTCCTGCCAGCTGATGGGTAAGGAGGGCAAGTACGCTATCGTCCGTATGCCTTCCTCCGAGATGCGCCGCATCCTCGTTACCTGCCGCGCCACCGTCGGTGAGGTCGGCAACGCCGATCACTCCAACATCGTCATCGGCAAGGCCGGCCGTAAGCGTCACATGAACGTGCGCCCGACCGTCCGCGGTACCGTCATGAACCCTGTCGACCACCCGCACGGCGGTGGCGAGGGCAAGAACCACACCTCTGGTCGTCCTTCTGTTACCCCCTGGGGTAAGCCGACGAAGGGCCTTCGTACGCGCAAGAAGAAGAAGGTCTCGAACCAGCACATCATTCGTCGCCGTAAGAAGTAATTTCGGATACCGAGTTTTAGGAGAAAGCACTTATGAGCAGAAGTCTCAAAAAGGGCCCGTTCGTGGAGACTCGCCTTCTCTCGCGTATCACCGCGATGAACGAGGCTGGCAAGAAGGACGTCGTGAAGACCTGGTCCCGCGCGTCCACCATCTTCCCCGAGATGGTTGGTCACACCATCGCCGTCCACGACGGCCGCAAGCATGTGCCCGTGTATGTTACTGAGTCCATGGTTGGTCACAAGCTCGGCGAGTTCGCGCCGACTCGTACGTTCCGTGGCCACAAGGCCAAATAGGGGGTTAACCGTAAATGGCAACTAAGTCTATTGAAACTGAGGCCACCGAGGTTCGCGCCGTCGCTAAGTACGTGCGTGTTTCCCCCAGCAAGGCCCGCCTGGTGGTCGATCTGATCCGCCGCAAGCCTGTCGCTCAGGCCTTCGACATCCTCCACTTCTGCGACCGCGCCGTCGCCGTGGATGTCGAGAAGGTTCTCGGTTCCGCCGTTGCGAACGCCGAGAACAACAACGGTCTGCGTGCCGACAACCTGGTTGTCGCCGCTGCCTATGTTGACGAGGGTCCGACGCTTAAGCGCATCCGTCCCCGCGCCAAGGGTTCCGCTTCTCGCATTCTGAAGCGTACTTCCCACATCACCGTCGTCGTTGCTCCTCGAAAGGAGGCGTAAAGCTGTATGGGTCAGAAAGTCTACCCCACCGGCTTCCGTCTTGGCATCACCGAGAACTGGCGCTCCCGCTGGTTCGCAGAGAAGGATTACGCTAAGACCCTCGGTAACGATCTCGAGATCCGCAAGTACCTCGAGAAGCGTCTTTCCCGCGCAGCTGTCTCCCGCGTCGAGATCGAGCGCGCTGGCGACAAGGTGAAGGTCATTATCCTCACCGCTCGCCCCGGCGTTGTTATCGGTAAGAAGGGTGCCGAGATCGATACCCTCCGCACCGAGCTCGAGAAGGTCGCTGGCGTCTCCAAGGGCCAGCTCTCCGTCGACGTTGTCGAGATCAAGCGCCCCGAGCTCGACGCTAACCTCGTTGCTCAGTCTATCGCCGAGCAGCTCGAGGGCCGCGTTGCCTTCCGTCGCGCTATGCGCAAGGCTGTCCAGTCCGCCCGCAAGGCCGGCGCTAAGGGCATCCGTATCCAGTGCTCCGGTCGTCTCGGCGGTGCCGAGATGGGCCGTCGTGAGTGGTACCGCGAGGGTCGCGTGCCTCTGCACACCCTCCGTGCCAAGATCGACTACGGCACGGCTGTCGCCAGCACCACCATGGGCGCTTGCGGCGTGAAGGTCTGGATCTACCTGGGCGAGAAGCTCCCGGGCCAGCCTGTTCCCAACCCTGCACTCGAGGGCTCTTCCCGTCCTCGTCGTCGTAACTCCGAGAGGAGGGGTCAGTAGTGCTTGCCCCTAAGCGTATTCTTCACCGCAAGGTGCAGCGTGGCTCCATGAAGGGCCAGGCCAAGGGTAATACCGAGCTGCATTTCGGCGAGTTTGGTATCCAGGCTCTCGAGGCCCATTGGATCACCAACCGTCAGATCGAGGCCGCTCGTATTGCCATGACCCGCTACATGAAGCGTGGCGGTCGTGTCTACATCACGATCTTCCCCGATAAGCCCATCACCAAGAAGCCTGCCGAGACTCGCATGGGTTCTGGTAAGGGTAACCCCGAGGAGTGGGTGGCCGTCGTCAAGCCCGGCCGCATCATGTTCGAGGTCAAGGGTGTTCCCGAGGAGGTCGCTCGCGAGGCTCTGCGTCTTGCGCAGCACAAGCTCCCCATCAAGACCAAGATTGTTGCTGCTAAGAACGCTGAGCAGCGCATCGAGAAGGAGATGGCTGAGGAGGCCGCTCTCGAGGCCAAGTGGGCTGCTGAGGACGCCGCCGCCGCCAAGGAGGAGAACTAATGAAGCCCGCAGAGATTCGTGAGCTCTCGGACGCTCAGCTCGTTGAGAAGCTGAAGGAAATGCGCGCCGAGCTCTTTAACCTTCGTTTCCAGATGGCCACCAGCCAGCTGGACAACACCGCTCGCGTCAACACCGTGAAGAAGGACATCGCTCGCGTCCTCACGGAGCAGCGCGCCCGCGAGATCGCAGCGGAGAAGTCCGCTGTCGCCGAGTAGGACCTAAGGAGAGAACATGACTGATTCGCGTAACTCGCGTAAGGTCCGTACGGGTGTCGTTACCTCCGTCTCCGGTGCCAAGACCATTGTTGTCACCATCACCGAGCGCAAGCGTCACCCCAAGTACGGCAAGATGATGACCAGCTCCAAGAAGCTGCACGCTCACGACGAGGAGTGCACGGCTGGCGTGGGCGATACCGTCCGCGTTATGGAGACCCGTCCTATGTCCAAGATGAAGCGTTGGCGCCTCATCGAGGTCGTCGAGCGCGCTAAATAAGCAGTCGCTCTTACGACTTGTACGTTTCCGAAGATGTGCGTATGCCTGGCTTGCATACCACGGGCCGTATAAAGGCTGCGCACCTCTCTTCGGTTCTTAGTTCGGAGGAACATCTACCATGATTCAGATGCAAACCATGCTGAACGTCGCCGACAACTCCGGCGCTCGCAAGATTCGCTGCATCAAGGTGCTTGGCGGTTCCAAGCGTCGTTATGCAGGCATCGGCGATGTGTTCATCGGTGCTGTCCAGGAGGCTACCCCTGGCGCCAACGTCAAGAAGAAGGACGTTGTCCGTTGCGTCGTCGTTCGCACCGTTAAGGAGATCCGCCGCAAGGATGGCTCCTACATTCGCTTTGATGAGAACGCCTGCGTTGTCATCAACAACGATGGTTCGCCCGTCGGCACCCGTATCTTCGGGCCCGTCGCTCGCGAGCTTCGTGACAAGAAGTACATGAAGATCGTCTCGCTCGCTCCCGAGACCCTGTAGTTAGGGGAGATATATGTATATCAAGAAGGGCGATAAGGTCCAGGTTCTCTCTGGTAAGGATCGCGGCAAGCAGGGCGTTGTCCTGCGTGCTCTCCCCGCCGAGAACAAGGTCGTTGTCGAGGGCGTTTCGGTCGTCAAGAAGGCCGTCAAGCCCAACGCTGCCAACCAGCAGGGCGGCATCGTTTCGCAGGAGGCTCCTATCGACGCCTCCAACGTCAATCTCGTTTGCCCCGAGTGCGGTAAGGTTACCCGCGTCGGTCACGAGAAGGACGGCAAGAACAAGCTGCGCGTCTGCAAGAAGTGCGGCCACAAGTTCTAAGCTGCCCGCAACATCAAGTTGCTAGCAAAGGCCCGGATGCCCCAAGGCACCCGGGCCTTTTTCTATCCCTACTCATTGGGGACAGACTTAAATGACTTGTCGTTGGGGATGTTCTTAAACGGCTAGTTGATGGGGACAGTCTTTAGATTTGTATATCTGGCCATCTGGGATAGGCTTCAACGAAAGCGGCACCTAGGGACAGTCCTTTGATGTCTGGTGCCCCCAGAGGGGTGAAGTAATGCAGCTGGCTCTGTCTTTAGGGCTATGGTGCTCCGCCCCTATATGTTTCACAAGGTTTGTCGCATGCGCATTTACGCGCAGAGTCTTGCGCGATGATGCGCATGGCCGCGCAAATATCTGCTAACTATGGTTAAATAATGACCGATAAACAAATAAACACGCAAATACAAGCAAATGCGCGCGCATTTGTGCGAATATAAGGCTGTTGGAAATGAAGGACTTCCGATGACTCAGGAGGCACATAATGGCAGATTCCAAACAGGCTCCGCTCGACGCCGAAGCAGCCGCAAAAGCAGCGTTCACTTCGGTCCAGGACAAGCCATTCCCCGATGATATCTTTACGGCTCCCGAGCTTCGTTGGGCTGTGATCGGGTGCGGCGTTATCGCCAACCAGATGGCCCAGTCTCTCGCTTTTGCCGGTCGCAAGCTTGCGGGCGTCGCCAACCGCACGCTGTCCAAGGCTCAGGCTTTTGCTGAGCAATATGGCATCGAGAAGGTCTATGAAACGGTCGAGGACCTCTACGCCGATCCGAACATTGACGCAGTCTATATCACCACGCCGCACAACACGCATATCACCTACCTGCGAGCCGCTCTGGCAGCTGGTAAGCACGTACTCTGCGAGAAGGCCATTACCCTCAACTCTGCCGAGCTCGACGAGGCCCGTGCCATCGCCGACGAGCACAACGTGGTCCTTATGGATGCCACCACGGTGCTCCACATGCCCTTGTATCAGGAGCTGCGCCGCCGCATGGATGCCGGCGAATTTGGACGCATGAACCTCGCCCAGCTCAACTTTGGCAGCTACAAGGAGTACGGCGACCTGACCAACCGCTTTTACAATCGCAACCTTGCTGGCGGTGCCATGCTCGATATTGGCGTCTATGCCCTGTCCGTCATGCGCCTCTTTATGGCAAGCCAGCCCGCTGAGGTCGTTTCGCTGGGCAACACCTGCGAGACTGGCGTTGACGTCGCGGGTGGCATCGTCTGCCGAAATGCCGAGCAGCAGCTGGGTGTCGTGAGCCTTACGCTCCACTCCAAGCAGCCCAAGCGCTCGGTCATCAGCTTCGACAAGTGCTACATCGAGGTCAATGAATATCCGCGTGCCGATCACGCGACCATCGTGTGGACTGCGGACGGCCACCGCGAGGAGGTCCACGCCGGCACCGAGGCTTACGCCCTGTGCTATGAGATGGCCGACCTGGAGAAGGCCGTTGCCGGCGACGACTCCAAGCGCGAGCTGCTGGATTATGCTTCTGATGTTATGGAGCTTATGACCAAGCTCCGCGCCGACTGGGGAGTTGTGTACCCCGAGGAGGAGTAAGCGATGCTTGCGGAAGATAGGCTCAACGCGATCGTGTCGATGGTGCAGCAGGCCGGCTCGGTTACCGTGCCGGAGCTTGCCGAAGCCCTGGGCGTGACGGCGTCTACTATTCGGCGCGACCTGCAGACGCTCGACCGAGCTCATCGCATCGCCAAGGTCCACGGTGGAGCGACGAGTCTTGAGCGCGCGCACGTGACGCGCGACCTAACGCTTAATGAGCGCAGCGACCTCCATAACGACGACAAGGAGCGTATCTGCGCCCGTGCGGCGGCGCTTGTGGAGCCCGAGAGCTTTGTATACATCGACTCGGGCTCGACGACGCTGAGGCTCATCGAGCATCTTCCACACCTTGAAGATGTCACCTATGTGACCGATTCCGTGCTTCACGCTCAGCACCTCGCCTTGCGCGGCATGCGCACCGTTGTGCTTGGCGGCGAGCTCAAGCCCGAGACCGAGGCGCTCGTCGGTCCCGATGCCTTGGCAACTCTGGACCGCTATAACTTCAACTGCGGCTTTTGGGGTTCCAATGGCATCGCCGCCGAGCAAGGTCTCACCACACCGGATATCGAGGAAGCGCAGGTCAAGCGTGTCTCGATGCGCCATACCGCCAAACGCTTCGTAATCTCGGACGCCAGCAAATTTGGCATGGTGGCGCCCGTCAAGTTCGCGGACTTTCGTGATGCAACGATCATCACTGCGGGCGAGGTACCCGCCAAGTACCAGTCGATGGACAACGTCATCACGGTCTAGCGATGGGACAAGGCCAAAACCACCACAAAGGTGCCTGTCCCCATTGTGGTGGTTAGCAACGAAAACCGAATAGTATTCTCAATAGAAAAGCGGCAACGTCCATTACGGGCGTTGCCGCTTTCGTTGTCTACCGGTTTGTCTAAGTCTGTAACAACTAGACCGTTAAAAGTGGGCCAGGTGTTACAGATTGAGATTTTCCCTTAAGGGGGATTCGAATGTCTCGATCTGTAACAGATAGACCGGAAAAAGGGTTCTAGCTGTTACAGATCGAGACGTTTTGGGATCGCGGCTGAGCCATTGCGGCAAAACCACCACAAAGGTGCCTGTCCCCACTGCGGCGGTTTAGGGCTCCCAGGGGCAGGGGGCTTCGATGTGGATGTGCTCGCCGGTTACGGGATGCGTGAAGGACACGCTGTGGGCGTGGAGCATCAGGCCGCAGGGGCGCGGCGTTCCGTACAGGTCGTCGCCAACCAGGGGATGATGCTCGCTTGCCAGGTGCACACGGATTTGGTGCTTGCGGCCGGTGAGCAACTCGACATCGATATACGAGCGCGTGGGCAGGCCACGACGGCTCTTAAGGCGTTTGAGCACCTTCGCGCGCGTTTGAGACGGCTTGCCGCTGGCGCCGACGCGCATCTTGCGGCTATCGTGGCGGTCGCGGGCGATGGGCTTGTCGATGAGCTTTTCGTTCCAGTCGATCTTGCCCTCGGCGAGCGCTAGGTAGTGCTTTTCGAAAGCGTGGTCGATAATCATCTGGTCAAAGGAGGGCTGCGTCTGCTTGTCGAGCGAGAACAGCACCACGCCGGTGGTGTTGCGGTCCAGGCGATTGAGCGGCTGCATGTCGGTCGCGGCAAAGCCGTCGCCCATCGCCAGCAGCAGGTCGCTGGCGTAGTCGGTGAGCGTGCGCTCGCCGGTGCCGTCGCCGTGGACGATCATGCCGGCGGGCTTGTCGATGGCCATAAGCCAGGCGTCGCAGTAGAGGACTTGAGGTTCTTCGTTCACGTGTAAGCCTTTCGGTTAGCTAATTCCCACAAACATGCAGCCCGAAGTCGCCCCGCGCAGGCGGGCGGCGGGCTTGCGGCCGGCTTGAGCTGCCTCGACGGCGCGACGGACGCGAGCGACGGCACGGGCGATCTCATCCGTTTCGAGCAGCGTTCCGTCCACCATGAGACGACGCACGCCGGCATCGAGCAGCTGAGGAACCTGAGGCGTGAGGTCGATGGGGTAGGCGTCGTACAGGCGTGAGCGGCCGTGGATGTCGGTACGCACCGGCATGACCTTTCCGTCGATATTCTTGAGCGAGAGCTTGCGGGCACGCAGGCGGCAGTTGGCGCAATCGTGGATGCAGCCGTTGGCAACCTGCAGAATGCAATGCTCGCTTGTCATGACGCGCGGGCGGCCAAAGACGGTGATGCCCAGAGCCGCGGGCGCGGCGGCGCCGAGCGAGACAATCTCGTCGAGCGTGATCTCGGGCGAGAGCCAAAACGCACCGGCTCCGCGCCCGGCAAGCGCCTCCATGCAGGGCGTGTTGTGCACCGGCAGGCAAGAGCGAATCTCGGCCGTGGCGCCAACCTGGGCGGCCAGGGCAAGCTCAGAGATGTTGCCAATAGCGACCGTGGCGCCGGCAACAACCCACGGGTCGACGCGTACGTGGTCGACGGCGCGGCAGACCTCGTCGAGTACGGGTACGATGCCCTGCTCAAATGCATCGGCGGGGGAGAGCTCGGCCGCATCGAGCGCGTCGGTGGTCATGTAGATGCGCGTTACACCCTCGGCGCGAGCGGCCTCGGCGGCCTCGAGCGAGGTGACGGTGGCGCAGATCTGCGGCTCATCGCGGTAGTGCTCGGGCGCGGGGCGGGAACCACTGGTTACAATCGCCGGCAGCTCGAGCGTTTTCGCGCGCTCCTCGTACGGCGCCAGAATGGCCTCCTCCAATGCTTTACAGGCGGCGGCGCGCACCTTGTGCACGGCGGAGAAGCCCATACCGCAGCCGGCGTCGAGCGAAACGTCAAAGCTCGCTGCCTCAAAGGGCGAGGAGCCCATGCGGCCCACATGCTCAACCAGGTCTGCCGCCTCGACGGCGCGGGTCTTGGCGGCCTCGACGGTGAAACCCGTGGCGGTGGCGGTGAGCGCGGGGTTGTCACAGCAGGTGAGTGTGACGGTAAACGGCTCGCCCAGACGCGCCACAACGGACACGTCTACGGCGCGGCGGCGCAGCACATCGCGTTTAAGCGCGGCGCCGGCGGCGTCGATGGCGCGCTGACTGCGAATCACGCGGACGCGGCAGCCCTCGGGCATGCTGCGGGGCACGCGGCACTCAATGATGTCACCGGCGGCGGCATCATCGGCGGCAATGGTGGTCAGGAACTGGTCAAACTCGTTATCGTGGCGAAGCTCCAGCAGGTCGCCTTTGCCCACGGGCTCAAACAGCTCAATGCGGGCGATGGCGGCGCGGCGACGGCGGTCGTCGGGCTTGAGGCCGCGCGCATCGCGGTTGGCCGGGCGGCTGCCCAGCACCGTGCCCACGATCTGGCCGCGGTTGTTGGAACGCTCATAGCTCATCATCTCGTCGCCCGAGGTGCCGTCCTGATAGGCGTGCGTAAAGTCGCGGTTGAAGCAGCGCTTGAGCTGGCGCTGGCGGGCGGCTTCCTCGTCCTTGGCAACGGCGGCTCCGGATAGCATGTCGTCAATTTCGTGACGATACACATCAACGATGGAGTACACGTAATCGGGTGCCTTCATGCGGCCCTCGAGCTTGAGCGACGCGGCGCCGGCGTCATACAGACGGCGAACAAGCTGTGAGGTGTTGGTGTCACGCGGGCACAGCGCGCGCTCGCGACCGGCAGGGGAGAGCGCGCGACCGTTCTCGTCGATCAACTCGTAGGGCAGGCGGCAGGGCTGGGCGCACATGCCGCGGTTGGCCGATCGTCCCGCCATGGCAAAGCTCGACAGCAGGCACAGGCCCGAGTAGCAAAAGCAGATGGCGCCATGGCTGAAGACCTCAAGGTCCACATCGGGCGCGGCGTCGTGAATGGCGGCGATTTCGTCGATGGAGAGCTCGCGCGAGAGAGTCACGCGGTCGGCGCCCTGCTCACGGCACCAAAGGGTTCCGCGGTCGTCGTGGATGTTCGCCTGGGTCGAGATATGTGTCTCGATGCCGGGCATGGTGCGCTTGGCCTCAAAGAACAGACCCCAGTCCTGGATAATGAAGGCATCGGCGCCCAGCGTGGAGCAGCGATGAATGAGCTGCAGTGCATCGCCCATCTCGGACTGCTTGATGACGATGTTGACCGTGACGTAGACGCGCGACCCGGCTAGATGCGCGGCGCGGCAGGCTTGCTCAAAGGCCTCGTCGGTAAAGTTGGTTGCCTTGCGGCGGGCGTTGAAGCTGCCCATGCCGCAGTAGATGGCGTCTGCCCCGGCGGCGAGCGCGGCGGCAAAGGGCTCCGGGCCTCCGGCGGGGGCCAAAAGCTCGGGCCTGCGGTTAGTGGTTCGGCTGGCGGTTGCGGTCATATCCTGCCTTTCAAAATGCTCAGATATTCAAAAGTATAGTGGCGTCGCTGCGGTGGGCGACGCCCGCAGCCTAAGCAGGACAAAGTCTTCAGCAGCTTGGACTGGCTGCTCCACATGAGAACCGTTCAGCGGTTCGGGGAAACCGTTGGGCGATAAAATATTCTCGCAAGCTGATAATATTCTTGCATCAAACAGAAACCTTGAGTACTATCCCAATCAAGCGCGGTGTTCAGACCGAACTGTGCCTCCCGGTGCGAACACCGCGCTCACGCTCTCTCAATTGATCGTAAGGAGAAAAACATGAGCAAGACCGTCGTGTCTTCCGATAACGCACCCGCAGCCATCGGCCCGTATTCCCCCGGTATCCAGGCCGGCAACATGGTGTTCCTGTCCGGCCAGCTGGGCATCGATCCCGCAACTGGCAAGATGCCCGAGGGCGTCGAGGCCCAGGCCAAGCAGTCCCTCGCCAATGTCGAGGCCCTGCTGACCGCTGCCGGCGCCACCTTTGCCGATGTCGTCAAGACCACGGTCTACCTGGCCGACATCGCCGACTTCGCCGCCGTGAACGAGATCTACGCCTCCAAGTTCGAGGCCCCGTTCCCCGCGCGCAGCGCTTTCCAAGTTGCCGCCCTTCCGGCTGGCGGTCTGGTCGAGATCGAGGTCGTCGCCGCTCTCTAAGGCGTTGGCCACAACTAAACATGACATGCAAAAAGACCCTGCAGCGCGTGTGAACTGCGCCCCAAATCTTGGACGCCCTAAATAGCGACTAGGCCGCGAGGGCCTGATTCCGGAACTCCTCCGGGGTCAGGCCCTTCAATCTTA
>CABUKS010000015.1 GCA_902492235.1 uncultured Collinsella sp.
CGACACGCATAAAAAGCCTCCCATTTCTCGTGTCCAAGAAATGGGAGGCAGTTCACCGTGGGGCGGTTTTTTGATCCCTTGTGGACGGAGGAAAACGGATCACCGAGGGGGTCAGTCTAACCCGGTGATCCGTTTTCCTCCGTCCCCAAAGGATCAAATCTGTTGGCGTGGGGCAAATCTGTCCGCTTGGGCGGGTAGGATGGATGCATTGATTATTGCGAACAGTTTGAGCGGAGGACCATGCCTGTTCGAATCTATACCACCAATGCCGGCACGGATTTGAGCGATGCCGAGTCGGCGTTGCTTGCCGACCTTATTGCCCGTCACGGGCGTGCCGTGTTGCTGGCACCTACGTTTGCCGAGCTCGACCTGTGCCGTCATGATGCGGCGGAAGCCGGCGTTTCGCTGGGTATCGACTACAAGACGCCTACATCGTGGCTTCGCTCGCTTTGGGAGCTTTTGGGCGACGGGCGCGGTTTCGTCGACAACCTGCAGCGCCAGATGCTGCTCTCGGACATGGTCACGCGTCTCGACGATGCCAACCTGCAGCCGCTTTCGCGCAGCCAGGGCACGGTGCGCATGCTTGCGCGCATGGCCCGCGATGTGCTGCCGGGTGTGGCGGGGACGACGGCCGAGCGATGCCGTGGCAACAATTGCCAGCCTGAGCCAAAAAGCGATGCCGAGGCTCGTGTGTTTGAGCTTTTGCGTGCCTACGCGGGCGGTTTGGACCGTCGAGACATGGTCGAGCCCTGCGAGGCAGCTGACATTATGGCCGGTGCCCTGGCCGATAACCTGCCGGCGTGTGCCCGCGCCGTATGCGTGCGCGGTATCACGTCGTTTACGCACGGCCTGCTCGAGCTGCTGTCTGCCGTGGCGAACAATGGGGGAGAGGCCGTCGTGCTGCTTGCCCGCGAGCAGGCGGCGATGCGCGAGGAGCTTGCCGCGGCATTTGATGCCCACGGTGTGCTGTTTGAGATCGCGCCGCTGGGGGAGGACGCCGTCGCGTCTGATGTCGCTTGCGGGACCGCCGCTCAGCCTGCCTTTATTGAGGTCGCTGGCCCCCATGCCCGTGCTCATGTCTATGCGGACGCCATCGATAAGTTGGTGAAAGCGCACAAGGAGTCCAAGGCCGATAAAGCTACGGCAACGCCTGCCGACCCCGCGCACGTGCTCGTCGTTTCTGCCCGGGCATCCCAGCTGTTCGGTGAGCTCGCCTCTCGTCTGGCGGCTCGTCATATCGCCGCCGAGACAACTGAGTTCACGGCGTTTTCCCAATCCATTGCGGGCAGGCAGCTTGCGGCGCTTGCCGGCCTGATCGAGCGCATGAAGGCCGCCGATGAGGGCATGGCGTCAAAGACCGAGTGGTGGCCCGCGCCGGAGCTTACCGACTGGATCTACAGTCCGCTTTCGGGCGCTGATGCCGTCAATGCCCGTACCTTCGATAAGAATATGCGTCTTTCGCGCAGCAAGACTACCGCGGGCGTTAAGAGCCTGCTGCAGAGCGTTCAGGGCCAGGTGAGGGGCGCGCGCAAGGCGGCGAGCGACGAGAACTGGTTTAAGAACGTACCGTGCGTGGTCTCGGACGTGTTCCAGGCGCTGTGGCGTGACAAGCCCGTGACGGCGCTCAAGGCCATGCTTGCCGTTGCCGAGGCGTTGCCCGATCGCTCGCTGGGCAGCTTGGATGGCCAAGCCCGTCGCCAGGCGGAGGTGGCCCTGCTGCGCCACGCCATCGACATCCTTATGAATGGCGCCCGCGCGCTCGACGTGTCGCAGGCCGCAACCGTGCCCGTGCTCGATGGCGTTCGCACCAGGGTGGACAAGCGTAGCACCGCCTACGATTACGAGACCCACGAGGTTGACCGTGCGCCACGTGCTCAGGTTCGTTTTGCTTCGCTTGCCGACGCGGCGGCTCTGCGCCCCGGCAGCTACGATGCCGTGCTGTTTACCGATGTCGATCTGGACAGCTATCCGCTCTCGCACGAGGAGGGACCGCTGGCTACGCTGACGGCGAGCCTTGGTCGCGAGGGCGTGGCGCTTGAGCCCGCGGCCCTGCTGCGCGTGCGCTTTGGTCACGCGATGCAGGCGGCACGCGGCCCGGTTGCGCTTGCGCGCGTGACCCACGATCGTCAGGCGCGCGAGTGCTATTCGGCGGCCGTGTGGACCGAGTTGCGTGCGCACACCAAGGTCGCTGACGCTGCTAAGGCAGCTGACGACGCTAAGGACGCTGACACCGACAAGGCCGCTGACGACGCTAAGGCCACTGGTGACGCTAAGGTCGCTGGCGCCGACAAGGCGACGTGCGTGGGTGAGGGCGATATCGTAAGGGACTTCGATCCCGCGGCAGGCGAAGGTCTCAAGCGCGAGCGCGTGACCTGTGAAGCCCCTCAGCATCTGAGTGCCGAGGCCGTGCCGTACCTGGTCCTGCGTCGCCGCGATGGCGAGGGCGAGAACGCGCCGCTCGTGCCGCGCCTGACGTCCGCCTCGCAGATTGAGGCGTACTCGACGTGCCCGCTGTGCTGGTTCGTGTCGTATCGCGTGAAGCCCCAGTCCATCGACGCGGGCTTTGGCAACATGGAGAAGGGTAACTTTGTCCACGACGTGCTGGAGCACCTGCATGCTCGTCTGCCCCACGAGGGCATGGAGCGTGTGACGCCCGAGAACCTGCCACGTGCTCAGGAGCTGCTGCGCGAGGTTTTTGACGAGACCTTGGCCGAGCACGCCGGCAAGCGAGGCGCGGAGGGCCCACTGGTGCCGCTCTCTGCGGTGGAGGAGCGCCAGGTGGCCGAGATCTTGCCGCAGCTGGAGGGCGTGCTTGCCTACGAGTCCGAGGCGCTTGCCCCCTTTGCCCCGCGCTATCTGGAGTTCGCCTTCAACGAGCTCAAGGTTGAATATGCCGGTTGGCCGCTTGGCGGGCGCATCGACCGCGTGGACGTGGACGCCGAGAATCGTGCCGTGGTGATCGACTACAAGCATCGCACGGGCGTTGAGGAATTTAAGCTCGCCGACCCTACGGTGCGCGACGAGGAATCGGGCATGGCGCCCATCGACGACCCGCGCTGGTTGCCGCCACATACCCAAACGCTCATCTACGCCCAGGCCATGCGCCGGGCGCTGGATTTGGACACCCGTGCTGCGCTCTATTTCTCGACCAAGGGCGGCAAGCCCGCGCTGCGCGGCGCGGCGAGTGCCGAGTTGCTCGAGGAAGAGCGTGGTGACGGTCGCATCCCGGGCCTTAAGAAAGGTTTCCCCGGCGAGGGTGGCAGCATGGACTTCGACGCCCTGCTCGATTGCGTGGAGGCCGGCATCGCCGAGCGCCTGCGCGAGCTCGAGGCAGGCAACGTTGCCGCTGTCGACCCGACGTCGGCTCAGGCCGCGCATGCGCGCTGCTCGTATAACCACGAAGGAACGTTTGTAAGGAGGGACGTGTAGGCCATGGATCTTTCGACTTTGATGCCGCAACAGCTGCAGATCGTCAAAACGCTCGACCGTCCGCTGTTTGTCTCGGCGGGCGCCGGTTCGGGCAAGACCTTTACCCTCACGCGCCGCATCGTCTACGCGCTCTCGCCCGAATCCGGTCCGTTCGTCGAGCATCTGGACCAGGTGCTCGCCATTACCTTTACCAAAGACGCCGCGGCCGAGATCCGTGACCGCGTGCGCCGTGCGCTTATCGACGAGGGCATGGACGAGGAAGCGCTGACCGTCGACGACGCGTGGATCTCGACCATTCACGGCATGTGCTCGCGTATCCTGCGCGCACACGCGTTGGAGCTGGGCATCGATCCCGAGTTCACAGTGCTCACCGATACCGACGAGCTTATGGACCAGGCTGTTGAGCATGTGCTGGCCCGCGCGACGGCGCCCGATGCTGCCCCCGAGCTCGCCGCTTCGCTTAAGGCTCTTTACGCCTGGTATCCCATGGCGGGCGAGGGCGGTCCCTTTGGCGCCGGCACGACCATCAAGGGCCTGGTGCGCGAGCTGCTGGAGCTCTCGAGCCAGTTGCCGGGCGGCATGGACGACGTGCGCGTGGCACGCGGCCAGGCCGATACCTCGGCACTCGCCGATGCCTATCGCGCGGCGCTGAGCGCAAGCAAGGCCACGACCGAGAAGGCACAGACGGCGCTCGATGCCATCGACGCGTTCGAGGCGAGCGGCAAGACCATGGTCGATGCGGCGCGACTCATGATGTCGTGCACCATGCCGCGCGCGAGCAAGGCATTCCCCAAGGAGCAGGTCGAACTGCTCAAGGCCGAGGCTGCCGATGCGTTTATCAATATCGTGCTTGCCTGCGGTGGCCCGGCACTCGATGCGCTGGTGGGCCTGGCCCGTTCCGTGGAGGCCGAGTATCGCGCGCTGAAGGCTGCCCAGTCCGCCCTCGATAATAACGACCTGCTGCGCATGGCCTACGAGGCCCTGCGCGACTACCCGGCCATTCGTGCTGCGTACGAGGGCCGCTTTAAGATGGTCATGATCGACGAGTTCCAGGATACCGACCAGATGCAGGTCGATCTAATCCGCTACCTGACGGGTGCGGGGGAGCGCGCACTGTGTACCGTGGGCGATGCGCAGCAGTCGATCTATCGCTTCCGTGGCGCCGAGGTCGAGGTGTTCCGTCGCCAGGAGTGCAAGGTGGGCGCCTCGGGGACGGCCGAGGCAGCGGCCGTCGCTGGCGCTGCTGCCGACGCCCCCGCCGGCGAGCTCGTCAAGCTCGTGCGCAACTTCCGCAGCCACGACGAGGTACTGCGTTACGTGGCACGCGTCTTCGACGGCGATGACGGCGGCCTGATGCAGGGCTTTTTGGACCTTGAGGCGAGCGACGGCCGCAAGGACACGCTAGTGGCAGATGCCTCGCGTCGCCAGGCCCTCTTTGTTGCCGGCGGCAGTACGCAGGAGCGCACACAGGCCAAGGCCCGTGCGATCGCCGAGCGGTTCCGCGCGCTTGCCGATGCCGGCCAGCCCCAGGGCGGCATGGTGCTGCTTCTGGGCCGCATGACCAACGCAGACGTCTATGCCCAGGCCTTCCGCGACCAGGGGCTCGACTGCGTCATCGCGGGCGGCTCGGTCTTTGCGCAGGCTGCCGAGGTGCAGACGGTGCGCGCCCTGGTTTGCGCGCTCGCCAATCCGGCCGATACGGCGCAGGGCCTCATGCCCTTGCTGGCCTCGCCGATGTTTGCACTCGGCGCCCAGGAATTCCTGGCGCTGGCGACCAAGCTCGATAGCGAGACGGGGGAGACCTCGCGCCGCAACATCGATGCGGGCATCATGAGCGATTCCGATGCGCCGGGCCTGCAGGACCTGCCGCTCGTGACGCGCGCCCGCGAGGTGCTGCGTTATGCGCTTCGTCGTGTGGGCCGCGATTCGTTCGCGGCGATCGCGCGCGACGTGGTCAACGCTTCGGGCTGGTTTGTGCGTCTGGCGCAGCGTGGTCCCGAGGGCAAGGCCATTGCCGCTAACGTGCTCAAGGCGCTCGATGCCGTGGCCGAGGCGGAGGCCGAGTTCGGCAACTCGCCGCGCTCCATTGCGCTTGCCTTCGACCGCTTCCTGGCGGGCAAGGAGGCCCCGGGCGCGCTCAACGAGGAGGGCGACGGCGCGGTGCGCATCATGACGGTGCACGCATCCAAGGGTCTGGAATATCCGGTCGTGGCGGTCGCTGAGTGCTTTGGCGTGCGTAAGTCCTCGGGTGCGGCACAGATGGGTCGCGTCGAGGGCGGCGCGCAGGTCGTGGCACTGCCGGCACGCTTCGACGGCGTTAAGCTCGCCGACGGAACCTTTGTGAAGGGCGATGACGTCAAAAAGCAGTTTGAGCATGCGTTTAAGGGCAAGGGCACGTCGCTATGGCTGCCGCCGGAGCTCATGGAGGACGTCTGTGCGACGGGTTCTCCCGCCGAGGCATTTGCTCGCCTGCGCAACGACGACCTGCGGCTTTCGCTCGAGGAGCGGGCCCGCTTGCTCTACGTTGCCATGACGCGTGCGCGCGAGCTGGTGATCTTGGCGATGGATGCCGGCGTGAGCCGTGGCAAGCTGTGTGCGCCGACCTTCGACGTCGAGACCGATCTGACCTACGACGTGCTGCGCCGTATTTTGCCGACCGACGCTCTGGACATGCCGCAGCTCGATGCCGACCGCCTGGTGTTCGACAACTCCCAGCCGGGTGACTACGAGCTCATTTCGCTTTCGGACTTTACCTTTGGCGAGCAGGCGTTTGAGGCCAACGCTTCGCTGGATGCCGAGGGCAGGCTCGTTCGTGGCGATGCGGGGGCGGAGGGTGCCGGTGCAGATGCCCGCGCCGCCGTCCCCGGTCCTGCCGACCCCAAGCCCGATTCGTTTGAGCTCGCGTATCCCCAGGCGGCGGGCGTGCGCATGGGCGTGTGTCCGTTCCCGGCGCGTGATTCGTATAGCTACTCGTCAATCGCCGCGGCGCTCCATGCCGAGACGGAAGACCGTGCCGCCGAGGCTCATGTTCTCATGGACGAGGCCGGCGATGATGCGGAGTCGGATGGTTCCGAGATGACGGATGCAGACGTGGCCGCCGTTGAGTCCGCCGGCAACCCCATGGCGCTGGGCTCGGCGTTCCATGCCGCCTGCCAGTGGCTCATCGAGATGGGTGCCGATGCGCTGCCCGCTGAGCGTGCCGACGCCCTGGCTCGCTTGTGGCGCTTGACGCCGGAACAGCGCGAGCGCTTCGATGTCGCTCTGGATCGCTGGCTCAAGTCGTCGGTTCGTGCCGAGCTGCTCGCGTGGCCGTGCATCCGTGCCGAGGTGCCGTTCTTCTCGCTGGGCTGCGAGGACGAGGATATCGCCCGCTACGGCGCCTATGCCGAGGGCGCCATCGATGTCTTGGCAACCGACCCGGCCGATCCGTCGCGCGCACTGGTCATCGATTACAAGACGGGTGGCACGCCGGATGAGACGCCGGACCAGCTGCTCGAGAAGCACGCCCTGCAGGCGCGCGTCTACGCTGATGTTCTGCACAAGGCGGGCTTTGAGGCTGTGACCGTCAAGTTCGTTCGCGTGGAGCAGGCCGATCCGACTCTCTTCGTCAATCCCGCCGAGCCCCAAGTAGTCACCTACAACCTCTAGCCCTCAGATAACTTGCGGTGGAATAGTTCCTGTATTGCGGCCCAGGTGGCCCAAGCGGGAACTATTTCACCGCAACTCAAGAGGAGCCGTGTGGGTTTGGCTAGGTTCGGGTGCCGTCCGCGCCGTGGGGTAAAATCGTTCAGTCAGAACACGAACCCGCATCGGAGCTCATCACATGGCATTCGTCCATCTGCACAATCACACTGTCTTTTCCATGCTCGACGGCGCAACCCGTATCCAGGATATGGTCAACCGCGCCGTTGAGCTGGGCATGCCCGCCGTGGCCATTACCGACCACGGCTACATGTATGGCGTGCCCGACCTGGCGCTGGCCTGCGACGCCGTCAACCACAACACGCCCGAGTACAAAACCTGGAGCCACGACAAGGCCTTCCTGGAAAAGGATCGCCGCGACGAGCTGGTGGAGCCCGATCCCGAGGAAAACCCGCGCGAGCATGCCCAGTATGTGAAGGACATGGCCATGTGGGACGAGAAGGGCAATATCGACGAGCTCAAGCCACCCCTGGTCATCAAACCCATCTTTGGCTGCGAGGTCTACTTTACGCCGGACGAGACGCTCGCCCGCGACCATAAGCCCGAGCTCTACCACATGATCCTTCTGGCCAAGGACCAGGAGGGTTACGTCAACCTGATGCAGACGGTCTCCGAGGCCGCCGTGCAGGGCTTTTACTACAAGCCGCGCGTGACGCTCGACAACCTGCGCCGCCATGCCAAGGGCATGATCTGCACCAGCGCCTGCATCGCCGGCATCATTCCTAAATACATCGACCGCGGTGATATGGAGGGCGCCATCAAGTGGGCCGAGACTTTCCGTGACACCTTCGAGCCCGGCGACTTCTACATCGAGATCCAGGAACACGGCATCACCACCGACAACGGCCTGACCGACGAGCAGATGGACCGCACGCTCATCGACATCGCCAAGCAGGTGGGCGTCAAGGTTATCGCTACCAACGACTTCCACTACCTGCGCCGCGAGGACGCGCCCGTGCAGGACGTCATCATGTGCATCGGCATGAACGCCAAGGTTGACGACCCCAACCGCATGCGCATGACCGGCTCGGAGTTTTACATGAAGACCGAGGAGGAAATGCGGGCGATGTTCCCGTATTGTCCCGAGGCCTGCGACAACACGCTCGAGATCGCCGACAAGTGCTACGTGGAGCTGGACTGGGACTCCATCATCCTGCCGCGCTTCCCGCTGCTCGATCCCGGCGAGACGCACGAGAGCCAGTTCCGCCGCGAGTGCGAGAAGGGCCTGCGCCAGCACTACGGCGACGACTGGGCCACGCGCGAGATCGGCGGCGTCAACATCAAAGAGCGCTTTGAGTACGAATACAAGGTCATCTGCGACAAGGGCTTTGCCGCCTACTTCTTGATCGTTGCCGAGTACGTGCAATGGGCCAAGGACAATGGCATCGGCGTCGGCCCCGGCCGTGGCTCGGCCGCCGGCGCTATCGTCGCCTACGCCATGAACATCACCGCGTTCGACCCGCTCGAGAACGGCCTGATGTTCGAGAGGTTCCTGTCCCCGCAGCGTACCGAGATGCCCGATATCGATATGGACTTCGACGATGAGCGGCGCCTCGAGGTCGTGGAGCACGTTCGCCAGCTCTACGGCCCCGAGAAGGTCACCCACGTCATCACCTACTCGACCATTAAGGCCAAGCAGGCCATCAACGACGCCGCGCGCGTGCTGGACTATCCGGTCTACATGGGCCAGCGCCTGTCCAAGATGGTCTCGAGCGACCCCAAGGTCAAGCTCAAGCAGGTGCTCGAAAAGCAACCCGGCAAAGAGGATCTGTTTAACCCCGACTTTGCCGAGGCCTATAAAAAGGATGACGACGCCCGCCGCATCATCGACACGGCACTCTCGATCGAGGGCCTCACCCGTGGCGAGGGCGTGCACGCGTGCGCCGTTCTGATCTGCCGCGATCCCGTCAACGAGCACGTACCCACCAAGCTCGATACCAAGGGCGGCGTCGAGATTACCCAGTACGAGGGTCATACCGTTGCCGACATGGGCCTGCTCAAGATGGACTTCCTGGGCCTGCGCACGCTGACGGTTATCTCTAAGGCCAAAGCCAACATCAAAAAGAACTTTGGCATCGACATCAAAGAGGAAGAGATTCCCTTTGACGATCCCGAGATCTTTAAGCTCATGGGCTCCGGCCACACCGCCGGCGTCTTCCAGGTCGAGTCCGCCGGCATGACGGCCACGATCAAGAACATGAAGCCCACCGAGTACAAGCACGTCGTGGCATTGATCGCCCTGTACCGCCCGGGCCCGCTGGGCGCCGGCATGGTTTCGTCCTACATCAACCGTATGAACGGCAAGGAGCCGGCCGTCTCCTATGACGACCGTCTGGACGACATCCTGGGCGAAACCTACGGCACCATGGTCTACCAGGAGCAGGTTATGCTCATCTCCGTCGAGATGTGCGGCTTCTCCAAGGGCGAATCGGACTCGCGTATCCGTAAACCCGTGGCTAAGAAAAAGATCAAGCTGCTCACGTCGACGGTGCTCCACTGGGAGGATGGCTCGGACGAGACCACCTACGACCACTGGATGAACGGCGCCATCAAGAACAACTACACGCGCGAGGTCGCCCAGAAGATTTGGGACGATGTTCTCGAGTTCGCATCTTACGCCTTTAACAAGTCGCACTCCGCCGGCTACGCCATCTTGGTTATGCAGACAGCGTGGCTCAAGGCGCACTATCCGCACGAGTACATGGCGGCCGTTCTGACGTCCTACACGGGCAAGACCGACAAGATCGTTCACTACGTCTCGGCATGCCGTCACGACGGCATCCCCGTGCTGTCGCCAGATGTCAACGAGTCCGGTACCGAGTTCACGGCCACCAAGGAGGGCGTGCGCTTTGGTTTGGCCGGCATCCGCGGCGTGGGCACCGGCGTGGCGCAGGCGATTATCGCCGAGCGCGAGGCGGGCGGTCCGTTTAAGACACTGCACGACTTTGTCGAGCGTGTGGACTCGAGCCAGGCAAACCGCCGCGTGATCGAATCGCTCATCAAGGCAGGCGCCTTCGACTCCACGGGGTATCCGCGCCGCCAGATGATGCACTTTGTGGACAAGAACAACCCCGAGAACATCATCGATGCCGCCGTGAAGCGCCAAAAGGATCGCGCGAGCGGCCAGACGTCGTTCTTCGACATGTTCGGCGATGTTGAGGGCTCGGGCTTTGAGGTGAGCGTGCCCGATCCGGACGGCCAGGAGTGGGACCGCCACCTTAAGCTGAGCCAGGAGAAGGAGGTTCTGGGCATCTATGTCTCGGACCACCCGCTGCGCCCGTTTGAGTATGCGCTAGCCAAGGCGCGCGACTTCTCGTTCTCGCAGATCGACACCGGCTACGAGGTGCAAAACCCCACGGGCGGTACCATCAACCGGGAGATTCCCGAGGGCAAGGCACTGTGGTGGGCCGGCATGGTCTCGAGCGTGTCCAAGCGCGTGACCAAAAACGGCGACCCCATGGGCATTGTGCAGCTCGAGGACATGGAAGGCGAGGCCACGGTCGTGGTGTTCCCCAAGACCTACAAGGAGGCCGAGGGGTACCTGTACGGCGAGGTCGATCCCGAGACCGGCGCGCAGCTGTCCGATGCGTTTGTGCGCATTAAGGGCAAACTCGAGCGCTCGGACCGCGGCGACCAGATCATCGCGCAGGAGATCGTGCCGCTGGAGCTCAACGAGGAGAACAACAAGCCCAAGGTGTTTGAGGTCATGGTGCCCAACAGCCGCTTTAGCCAGGGCAATATGGCGCGTCTTGCCACGGTGCTTACCGCCAACCCGGGCGGCGACCGCGTGGAGATCTTTATCGAGCAGGTGGACGGGCGCGTACTGCGTGCCGAGGTGCCGGCCAAGGTCAACGCACGCTCGATTCCGCTGTTGGCAGAGGCAAAGGCCATCGTGGGTAACCAAGGCCGTGTGACGGTGATCTAAGATGATTTTTCTGGGACGGGGATTAAAAAATCATTTTGGGTGACGTGTGGCGGTAGACCGGTCTTTCTGGGACGGGAATGATTTTTTCATCCCCGTCCCAGAAAAATCATTTAGCGTGCGAGATTGGAGGAAGTGATGGCGCAGGGGACGTTTGCGCAGGCGCTTCGTAAGGAGGCGGCGCTGAGCGGCACCTTTATGAAGGGGCGCTCGCTCATGCTCAACGGCGCCGTGCTGTCGTTTGAGGACTCCGGCTCGCGCTTCTCCAAAAATGTGACTATTGAGGGCACGGTGCGCGGCTCGCGCGGCGACCTGTACAAGACGCACGTGGCGCTCGACATGGACGAGCACGAGGTTGTCGACTACGACTGCGATTGCCCCGCCGCCTTCCGCTATTCCGGCATGTGCAAGCACGCTATCGCCACGGCGCTGGCGTATCTAGATGCCAGTGGCGCCGAGCCTGTCGAGGGCTTGCGTACGCCGGCCCGCACGTTTACGGTACCGCCCGCACAGTCCAAGCAGCCCACGCGCCCCGCGCCCACCACATCTGCGGTCAACCCCAACTTTCCCTTTCCGGCGCCCGTCCCCACGAGCCCGAGCCTTGTGGCGGCGCTTTCCGATCTTTCGGACGCGCGCATGGATGAGCTGGCGAGCATGCGCCGCAAGCTTGCCGGTGCCGTTGACCCCGACGCCCCCAAAGCGGCGTTGGAGCCTTCGTTGGTGCCGTACTACAATCCGCTGTTCGCCGACCGCTTTAGCTGGGCGCTCGAGTTCCGCATTCGCTGCGGTTCGGTGTCCTACGTGGTCAAGGACATCGACGGCATGGCCGATGCCTACGTGCGCGGCGGCACCTTCTCGTACGGTAAGAAGCTCACGTTTGTCCATACGCCCGAAGCCTTCGAAGACGTGTCGACAAAGCTGCTCAACCTTGTCGTGACGACAGTTGCCTATCTCGATGACATCACAAGCTCGAGTTCGGCGTCGTACGACTTTGCCCGCAGTGGTTTTGTTGCCGAGCGTCAGTTGCCGCTGTCCGAGCATAGCATCGTATATGTGCTGGACCTGTTGCGCGGCCAGACCATCTCTTTTGAGCCCGCCTGGTCGCGGGGGACGACGACGCATCGCACCTATGACGTGGCGGTTGAGATGCCTCCGGAAGGGGAGGACGAGGCGCTGTCTGAGCGCCCACCGCTCCTTGCCGCCAAAATCGCGCCGGCGGCTGGTGGCAGCTACGATCTACGCCTGCCGGCCGATGCATACTGCTTTGCTTCGGGCGACGTTGCCTATCTGGTCGACACCCGCCGTGCGCGCCGCGCTGATGTAGCGTTTGCCCAGCATGCGGCGCCGTTCCTATCGCGCTTACTGCCCTGTCGCACGCCGATCCATATCGCTGTCGACCAGGTGGGGGAGTTCTGTCGTATGGCGCTGCCCATTTTGCGCGACTATACCGACCTTACCGCGCCCGCCGTGCTCGATACCGTGGCACCCGAGCCGAGCTTTGCTATGGCGATCGGCGTCGACGATGGGCTCGTGACCTGCAAAATTACGGTTGCCTACGGCGATTGGTCGGCGGATCTCTTTAGCCTGGGCGCTCCGGGCAGCCCCTTCGAAGAGCAACGCCCCGGCGTGCCGCCCCGCGACGAGGTGGCGGAGTTTCGCGTTATGGACACGGCGGCCCTGTATTTCGACTTTTACGAGGGCGGCCTGGCGTTTGAGGAGCGCGATGACGAGAGCTTGTTCTGCCTGCTGACCGAGGGCCTGTCCGCCCTGTCCGAGCTGGGTGAGGTCATGCTCAGCGACCGTCTGCGCCAGATCTCGGTCCGCCCTGCGCCCAAGCTTTCGGTGCGTGCGACCGTCAAGAGCAATCTGCTCGATGTCGAGCTGGGCGCGAGCGGGCTTTCGGCGTCAGACCTTGCCATCTACCTCGACTCCCACAAGCGTCACCAGACGTTTGCGCGCCTCACGTCGGGCGACATCATTCGCCTGGACGAGGGCGCCCGAGCCGCGTTTGGCCTTGCCGAGGACCTGGGTGTCGATGCTGTCGACCTGCTCGACGGCGTGTCGCTCCCCGCGTCGAGTACCCTGTTCGTCGACAGCATGCTTGCGCGCACGCCGGCGCTTGAGGCCGATCGCGACGCTGCGTTCCGCCGCACCGTCGAGCGCCTGGACACGCTCGGCAAGATGGACTTTACGGTACCCGCCTCGCTCAAGGCCACGCTGCGTGGCTACCAGGTCGACGGCTACCAGTGGCTCGGCTCGCTTGAGCATCTGGGCCTCGGCGGTATCTTGGCCGACGATATGGGCCTGGGCAAAACGCTCCAGATGATCGCGCACATTCTGGCGCGCGTGGAAGCGGGGGACACTAAGCCCACGCTTGTGGTGTGCCCTGCGTCGCTTGTGTACAACTGGACCGCCGAGCTGGAGCGCTTTGCGCCCTCGCTCGATGTGTGCGCCATCGTGGGCGCCAAGGCGCAACGTCGCGTGCAAATCGCCGGCGTGGCCGAGCATAACGTGGTCGTGACGTCGTATGACCTTATGCGCCGCGATATCGATGAGTACGCCGAGCAGGACTTTGCCCGCGTGGTACTCGATGAGGCCCAGTACATTAAAAACCCGCTCACGCAGGTGGCGCGCGCTGCCAAGCGCCTGCCGGCCGGCGTGCGCTTTGCCTTGACGGGCACGCCCATCGAAAACCGCTTGTCCGAGCTCTGGAGCATCTTCGACTTTTTGATGCCGGGCCTGCTTGGCACGCGTGAATTGTTTGCAAAGCGCTTCGAAAGCCCGGTCGAGCATGCCGAGGGCGACAGCGCCGCTCGCCTGCAGGCGCTCGTGTCGCCGTTTGTGCTGCGCCGCGTAAAGGAAGACGTGGTGGCAGACCTGCCCGAGAAGATCGAGGATACGGTCATGGCGCAGCTCACCGGCGAGCAGCGCAAGCTCTACCTGGCCAACCAGGACCGCATCGCCCAACAGGTGCAGCACCGCGAGTCATCCGAGTTTAAGAAAGACAAGCTCAAGGTGCTCGCCGAGCTCACCAAGCTGCGCCAGATCTGCTGCGACCCGCGTCTGCACTACGAGGATTACAAGGCGGGGAGCGCCAAACTCGATACGTGCATGGAGCTCGTGCACGGCGCACTCGACGGCGGGCATCGCATCCTGCTGTTCAGCCAGTTTACGGGTATGCTCGATATCATCGGTAAGCGCTTGGCCAAGGAGGACATCGCCTTCCTTAAGCTCACGGGCGCTTCGTCTAAGGAGAGCCGCGCCAAGATGGTCGCGCAGTTCCAAGCGGGCGAGGTTCCGATCTTTTTGATTTCGCTCAAGGCGGGCGGCGTGGGCCTGAACCTGACGGCGGCCGACGTGGTCATTCACTACGACCCGTGGTGGAACGTGGCGGCGCAGGACCAAGCAACTGATCGTGCACACCGTATTGGTCAGCAACATACCGTGACCGTGTACAAGCTCATCGCCAAGGACACGATCGAGGAACGCATTATGCAGATGCAGGAGTCCAAACGCGACCTGGTCAACAGCGTGCTCGGCGGCGACGGCATCTCGTCGGCGCTGTTCACGCGCGAGGATGTTCTGGCGCTGCTGGGCGGCGACGGTCGCTAGCCGCGCACGGGGTGGGACTGCTGGAGCGGGCAGGACGGTCGACGCATTTTGGCTCGACCGCTTGCCTAATCCGTTATGTGTTCATTTGCAATGCCGTGGATGGTTTGTCTGCCTTTGGGCATAAGAACCATCAAGAACATTGGCACATCAGCAAAGGAGAACATCATGGCGAAATTCTTTAAGGACCCCGACGGCAAGCTCATCGCCGCCCTTGGCGACGACGTTGCGACCCCTGCCGGTTGCACGGAACTGACTGCAAACACTGAGGACGCGGCGCATGAGAAGCACGTGCCTGTTGTCGAGACCGAGCGTGACGGTCACGTGATTCGCGCACGCGTTGGCTCGGTCGAGCACCCCAGCCTGCCCGAGCACTACATTGAGTGGATCGCCCTTGAGGCCGAGGGCCGCTTAGAGGTTCATTACCTTGAACCCGGCATGAAACCCGCGACGTTTTTCGCGGGCGGCTCCAAGACCGGTACCGTCTATGCCTACTGCAACCTGCACGGGCTGTGGTCCGCGACATTCTAGGAGCGCGCCCCCGCTCGGGGTATCATAGCTAGCATATGCACATGCAAGCGCCGACTGCATTATGCGGCCGGCGCTTTTACTACGATTTCGATGGTTTACGACGGAAAGGGCTGAGCCATGAAGCTCGCGCTTGCACAGATCGATATGCGCCTGGGTGATATTGAGGGCATTTGCGGCCGCATCGAGGACCAGGCTCGTCTGGCCCACGAGCGCGGTGCGCGCGTGCTGTGCGTTCCGGCTCCGCTCTTTATGGGCGCTATGCCCGGTGGCCTGGTGGGCGCTGCCGACTTTGAGCACGACATGCTTGCCGGCTTGACTGGTGTCGCCGAGCGTATCCAAGAGCTTGACATGATCTGCATCGTGCCCGCGGCGGTTTCGTTTGAGGGCCAGCCGCTGCTCGACTACATGATGCTCAAGGACGGTCATGTGGTGCCGGCGCGTTCGAGCATTGCCTTGCAGCGTGGCGAGAACAGCGACACGCGTTGGGCGCCGCCGGTGTTCGACATGGACGGCGTGCGCATCGCCGTGATTTTTGACTTGGACCGCGAACTCGAGATGCTGCCGACCGGTGTTGACCTCATTGCGTATTTCCAATTCAACGCGTTTGACATGACCGACCGCGAGACTGCCGCCATTGCTGCCGTTCGCAGCGGCGCCTACCGCAAGATCGCATCCAAGCGCAGCGTGTGGTTTGCCTGCATGGCGCCGGTCGGTGCCTATGACGAGTCGGTGTATACCGGCGGTTCGTTTGTGCTCGACGACTGCGGTCGCGTGGTGGCCCAGGCGCCGTGCTTTGAGGAGAGCCTGCTGGTTCAGGAGATTCAGCGCGGTGTGATGCTCGATGCCCTGGAAGATCACGAACTGCCCGAGTTCCGTTCCGAGGAGTGGTTGTGGCAGGCGCTGGTGCTCGCCGTGCGCGACAACGCCCGAGCCCACGGTGCGTCGCGTGCTGTGGTGGCACTCGAGGGTGACTTGCCGTCGTCTTTGCTGACGGCGCTGGCCGTCGACGCTCTGGGCCCGCGTAATGTGATTGGCCTGGTGCTGGGGCGCAACCGTATCTTTACGCCGGCGCAGGAGGAGGCCGAGGCTGCCCGCTGTGCCGCCGTCCGTGCCATCGCCGAGCGTTTGCACATTCGCACTGTCGAGCGCGATGCACCGGATGCGGCGCGTGTGCTCGATCGCGACGTGTCGGCGGGCGATGCCGAGCGTCTGCGCTCGCGCACGCTGGGCCTCATGCTGGAGGACACGGCGCTCGAGCTGGGTGCGATGGCGCTGAGCCCGCTGTCCAAAACCGAGTATGCGCTGGCGGCGCCGGCGCTTTGCGGCGGCTACCAGGGCGACTTTGCGCCCTTTGGCGATGTGTACCTGTCGACGCTTGAGTTTGTGGCGCGTGTGCGTAACCGCACGTCTGCCGTGGTGCCCCAAGAGCTCGTGACGCTCAACGCGGTGGAAGATTGTATGGAGCGAGTGCTGGCGCAGGCGCTCTCGACGCTCGACGGTCCGGTCGATATGCTCGACCGCTCGGCACAGCTGCTCGGCGGGCTTGAGCCGGGTGAGGTCGATGGCGCGCTCGAGGCGCACGTGGACCGCAATCGATCTTTCGACGACATCCCGATGGCCGCTGGCAAGCCTGAGGCTTGCTCGCTGCTGCTGATGCTCGTTCGACAGGGTGAGGCTGCCCGCCGCATGTTGCCGATGGCGCCGATCGTCTCGGCCCGTTCGTTTGCCGAGCGTGCCTGGCCGTATATGCTCGCGTGGTCCGGCCTGGGGCTTAACGGCAAGGAGCGTATGACGGTCGATTCGCTGGCGCGCGCCGAGGTGCGCCGTTTTGCTGACGAGGATACGAGCGAGCGCGTGCGAAACGAGATGATGGGCGTGCTGGGCGAGCTACTGGGTATTTCGCCCGAGCAGATGGAGGAGCTGCGCTCCGAGGACGGTCAGCGTCGTTTGCACGAGGGAATGAAGAAGTTCGAGGGCGAGGTTCAGGACGCCATCGATAAGATGATGGGCGGTCAGGGCGGCTCGCAAGGTGGGCCCCAGGGCGGACCGATGCCGCATCCGCCGGTGGATCCCCGTCAGTTCCCGTTCTTCTCTCAGAACTAGGTCGCTGCGCGCTCGCCAGAGCGGCAATCTGCCTTTCAATCGTCGGACATGACCGCCAGGTCAATGCCCTCCTCTTTCAAGGCACCTTGCTCGCTCTGGCGGGCGCTCGCTTGCGTATACTCAACCTACAATTCGATCTCGGCTGACTTATAGGACTAGCGTTGTGTTATTCTAGAACAGACGTTCGTGAATGATGCGCGGGGCCTTGTCTTGCGCTGTGCTTGTGGCGAGGGGAGGTTGGCTTGGTTATCTTGGGCATTGACCCCGGTTTGGCTCATACGGGTTGGGGGATTATCGAGGAGCGGCGTGGCGAGGTTCGCTGCCGTGCCTATGGGTGCATCGAGACCAGTGCCGGAAGTCCGCTCGCGGTGCGCCTGTCGCATATCGCCCATGACCTTAAGGATGTCGTCGAGCGTTATCGACCCGACACGGCTGCTGTCGAGAGCATCTACTTTGGCGCCAACGTTCGCTCGGCCATCCCCACGGCGCATGCCCGCGGTGCTGCACTCGTCGCGCTTTCGGAATGCGCGCTCGAGATTGGCGAGTACACGCCCATGCAGATCAAACAGGCTGTGGTGGGCACCGGCGCCGCGGACAAGCGGCAGGTCGCCTACATGGTACGCACGCTAACGCAGCTCGACCACGACCCGCATCCCGACCATGCCGCCGATGCCCTGGCCTGCGCCATCTGCCACGTAAACCTCAGCCGCACCCGGGCGCTTACCGGCGGCGAGTTCTATCAACAGAGAGGAACCGGATACTGATGATTTCCCAGCTCCACGGAACGCTTGTCGAGGCCACGATGAGCTCTGCTGTCGTCGATGTGTCGGGCGTTGGCTTTGAGCTCGGCATTTCGGGCAGCACTGCGGCCACGTTGCCGACGCCCGGTGGCGAGGTCTGCCTCTACACGCGTATGCAGGTGCGCGAGGACGCCATGACACTTTTCGGTTTTTCCTCTAAGGATGAGCGCACGATGTTCGATCGGCTCGTGTCCGTCTCGGGCGTTGGCCCGCGCTTGGCGCTCGCCGTGCTTTCCACCTATACCGTGGGGCAATTGTATTCGCTGGTGATGGCCGAGGACGACAAGGGCATGGCCAAGGTACCCGGTGTGGGCAAAAAGACAGCTCAGCGCCTGATCCTGGAACTCAAGAGCACCTTTGCCAAGGATAAGGGCTTTGTGCCGGTCGACGTGATTCCCGGCCAGGTTGCGATGCCCGTGCCCGCTGCTGCTCCCTCGGCCATCGATGATGCCCGTGCGGCGCTCCTTTCCATGGGCTTTAGCCCGCAGGAGACCGATGTTGCCCTGAGCGGGTATGATGGGCAGAATATGCGTGTCGAGGATCTGCTCGGCGCGGCGCTTAAGCGACTCGGAATGGATGCGTGATGTGGGAAGCCGATGACTCTCAGGACCTGTGGGCGACGCCCGGCAACTCGCCGGCGGCATCCATGGCGCACGGCGAGCGCATGGTGGGCTCGGAGCTGACGGCCGAGGATCTCGATGTCGACCGCACTTTGCGCCCCCAGCGCCTGGACGATTACTGTGGCCAGGAGCACATCAAGCAGAGCCTACGCGTGTTGATCGAAGCGGCGCAGAGCCGTGGCGAGACGCTCGACCACGTGATTTTCTCGGGTCCTCCGGGCCTGGGCAAGACCACGCTGGCCACCGTTATCGCCAACGAGCTGGGCGCTCAGATCAAGACGACGAGTGGCCCTGCCATCGCGCGCACCGGCGACCTGGCGGCTATCCTTACCAACCTGCAGCCGGGTGACGTGCTGTTTATCGACGAGATCCACCGCCTCAACCGTTCGGTCGAGGAGGTCCTGTACCCCGCGATGGAGGACTTTGCCCTCGATATCGTGATTGGCAAGGGTCCGGCGGCGCGCTCGATTCGCCTGGATATCCCCAAGTTTACGCTGGTAGCGGCAACGACCCGCTCGGGCATGTTGACCGGCCCGTTGCGCGACCGCTTTGGCATTTCATATCGCCTGGATTACTACACGGTCGAGGAGCTCGCGCAGATTGTGACGCGCTCGGCGACTATCCTGGGCGTGACGATCGACCATCCCAGTGCACTCGAGATCGGCTCGCGTTCGCGCGGCACGCCACGTCTTGCCAACCGCCTTCTCAAGCGCGTGCGCGATTACGCACAGGTGCGCGGCAACGGCCCCATCGAGCTCGATATCTGCCGCCAGGCGCTCGAGTTCTTCGAGATCGACGAGCTCGGTCTGGACTGGATGGATATTCGTATCTTGGAGACGCTCGCCAAGACGTTCTCCGGTCGTGCCGTGGGACTTACGACCCTTGCCAGCGCGGTGGGCGAGGACCCGGGCACGCTCGAGGATGTCTATGAGCCCTATTTGCTGCAGTGCGGATTGATGATTCGTACGCCGCAGGGCCGTCAGGCAACCCTCCGCACCTTTGAGCACCTGGGGATTGAACCTACCGTTTAGGGCGTTTTGTTTTGGCGGGCTGTTGGACTATCGCTGGGCATCGGGTAAACATATCGCCGTTCATCGGTTATGGAGCGTTTTACTATTGCGCGCCCGTGCTATGCTGAATTGGTCTTTTTCTCATTCGGTAACGAAAGGACCGCCCATGCCTACTGACATCGAAATCGCACGTTCTGTCACGCCGCTGCCTATTACCGAGGTGGCCAAGAACGCCGGCGTCGACGTTAAGCACCTTATTCCGTACGGCTTCGACAAGGCTAAGGTCGACTATTCACTGCTCAACGAGCCGACTGATCACCAGGCCAAGCTCGTCCTCGTGACCGCTATCAACCCAACGCCTGCGGGCGAGGGCAAGACCACCACGACCATCGGTCTGGCCGACGGCCTGCGTCGTCGCGGCGTCAAGAGTGCCGTGGCCCTGCGCGAACCTTCGCTCGGCCCCGTCTTTGGCGTCAAGGGCGGTGCCGCTGGCGGCGGTTGGGCCCAGGTCATTCCCATGGAGGACATCAACCTGCACTTTACCGGCGACTTCCATGCCATCGGTGCTGCCAACAACCTGCTGGCCGCCATGCTCGATAACCATATTCAGCAGGGCAACCAGCTCGGCATCGACGTTAAGCGCATCACCTGGAAGCGCGTTGTCGACATGAACGACCGTCAGCTGCGCCACGTCATCGACGGCATTGGTGGCAAGGCCCAGGGCGTACCGCGCGAGGACGGCTTCGACATCACCGTTGCCTCCGAGGTCATGGCAATCCTGTGCCTGTCCACGAGCATCAACGACCTCAAGGAGCGCCTGGGCGAGATTGTCGTCGGCTATAGCTTTGCCGGCGAGCCCGTCCGCGCCCGCGACCTTAAGGCTCAAGGCGCTATGGCCGCTCTGCTTAAGGACGCGCTCAAGCCCAACCTGGTCCAGACGCTCGAGGGTACGCCCGCGTTTGTCCACGGTGGCCCCTTTGCCAACATTGCTCATGGCTGCAACTCCATCATGGCTACGCGTATGGCTATGCGCTTTGGCGATGTTGCCATTACCGAGGCCGGCTTCGGTGCCGATCTGGGTGCCGAGAAGTTCCTCGACATCAAGTGCCGCATGACGGGCGTTCGCCCCAGCGCCGTCGTGATCGTCGCGACCGCTCGTGCGCTTAAGTACAACGGTGGCGTCGCCAAGGCCGACCTCAACGAGGAGAACCTCGAGGCACTCAAGGCTGGCATGCCCAACTTGCTGCGTCATGTCGACAACATCCAGAACGTTTATGGTCTGCCCTGCGTGGTCGCCATCAACCGCTTCCCGACGGACACCGAGGCCGAGCTTGCTCTCATCGAGTCCGAGTGCCAGAAGCTCGGCGTCAACGTTAAGCTTTCCGAGGTCTGGGCCAAGGGCGGCGAGGGCGCGCTCGACCTGGCCGATGAGGTCATGCGTCTGATTGAGCAACCGAGCGAGCTCAAGTTTGCCTATGAGGACGGCGCTGATGTCGCTGATGCCCTCGAGGCCGTTGCCACCAAGGTCTACCGCGCCGACGGCGTTGACTTTACGCCGGCCGCCAAGCGCCAGCTCGCCGAGCTGCGCGAGAACGGCTTTGGCAACCTGCCGGTGTGCGTCGCCAAGACGCAGTACAGCTTTAGCGACAACGCCAAGGCCCTGGGCGCTCCCGAGAACTTCCGCATCACCGTGCGTGAGCTTAAGGTTTCCGCCGGCGCCCACTTTGTGGTCGCGCTGACCGGCAGCGTTCTGACCATGCCCGGCTTGCCCAAGGTTCCCGCGGCCGAGAACATCGACGTCGACAACGACGGCAACATCACCGGCCTGTTCTAAGTCTGCTGTCCATAGCTGCTAGCCCGCCCCGCCGTGCCTACCAAGGCCCGGCGGGGCTTTTTTGATCCTTAGACCCGCGCACGTCTTGTAGATACCGACGGACTCTGCCCATCATAGGCTTTTACGCGGGTAGAATGCATGGATAACTTGAGGCTCACGCGCGACGGAAAGGAATCGTTGCATGGATCAGGACAAGACAACCGTGATGGGCGGCTACGGTTCCGCGCAGGCTGGCGATAGCGCCGATGCGACCCGCGTTGTTCCCAACCCCGGTTATGCCGACCCCGCCGCGACGCAGCCTTCTGCCGAGCCCACCCGGGTTATGGGCTATGGCGACACGGCGCAGGATTCTTACGCTACATCTTCGCAAGGCCCCTATGGCAACGCAGCTCCGGATCCGTTTGATTACGCGCCGCAGGATTCTTATGCTGCCTCGACGCCGAATCCCTATGATGACCTGCCGCAGAATCCCATTCCGCAGCCTCAGCAGACGACGTATATGCCTCGCACGGCGCAGCCTCGCTACGAGTCGCGCGAGCCGTATCGCGAGTACCCCAAGTCAATTCCGCAATATGGCGAGGACGAGGAGAAGAGGCCGTCGCGTTCGTCGAGCGTGATCAAGAAGATCCTCATCGTGCTGGCGATCTTCTTTGCGCTGTCGATTGTGTTTGCCATCGTGTCGGGCATGCTCAACAAGCGGGGGAGCTCAACGGCCGATACCGCTGCCGAGCAAACCGAGTCCGCCTCGTCTAGCACCGTCGATTTGAGCGATATCCCGGGGCAGTACTGGTCCAACGCCAAGAAGCTTCTCAAGTCGCGCGGCGCCGATCTTTCGAATGCCGTGGTCCTGACTGATGATGGCTCAACGCCCGTCATCGATGCCAACTGGGTCGTGACGTCTGCCTACTATAACGACAACGGTAACCTCGAGATTCAGCTCACGCGCAAGGACGGCTCGTCGGGCAACACGTCCGGCGACCAGGGCGGCGCGGACAGCTCGAGTTCCAATACGCTGGAGGACTTGAGCAACAAGGCACAGGAGTTGGGAGACAAGGCGCAAGAGCTGGGCGACACGGCACAAAACCTGGGCGATACCGCGCAGAACTTGGGCGGCTTGGCGACGGATGCCTGGAACGCCCTGCAAAACGGCATCTCGGGCGCGCAGGGAAACTAGCTGTTAAGCAGGCTACAACTGCTCGGCCGGACGCTCGGGCGAGCTAAAGCCCGAATCAAACGTGACGACGCACGAGACGTCGGGCCGGCGCTCGTGCACGATGCGCGTGACGAGCTCCAGCAGCTCCTCGTCGGATATGTCAAAGCCGTCGGGACGCACCAGGTCAAACGAAACGAACCCGTCGTGCTCGTGCAGGTCGTGGATGGAGAGCGCGGGATCGATCTGCATGACGCCGCGCTTGACCCAGCCGCGCAGGTCGTCGCCGGTGGTGGCGATGGGGTCGCAGTGCAGCGTGATATCGATGCCCATTTGGCGCTTGATGTCGTGCTCGATGGTGTCCAAAATCTCGTGGTGCTCAAATGCGTCGCCCTCGCCGGGCATCTCCACGTGGGCGCTGGCAAACTGACGACCGGGGCCGTAGTCGTGCACCATCAGGTCGTGTGTGCCCAAGACCTGCGGATAGGACATGATCTTATCGCGGATTGCCTGGACGAGCTTGGGGTCGGGCGCTTGCCCCAGCAACGGGCTGATGGCGTCGCGCACCAGGCCCATGCCGCTGATGCAGATGAAGATGCCCACACCCAGGCCTGCCCAGCCATCGAGGTCAAAGCCGGTCGTCTGCGAAATAAGCGCCGCCACCAAGACCGAGCCCGAGGTGATGACGTCGTTTTTGGAGTCCTGTGCTGTGGCGATGAGCGTCTCCGAGTCGATGCGGTCGCCCAGCGTGCGGTTGAACGCGGCCATCCAGAGCTTAACGAGCATGGACAAGACGAGGGCGGCTAAGGAGAGCACCGAATATGCAGTGGGGGAAGGTTTGATGATCTTGGTGACCGACTCGAGGATCAGGTTGATGCCGACGGCGCAGACCAGGACGGCGACGAACAGGCCGGCTAGGTACTCATAGCGGCCGTGACCATAGGGGTGGCCTTCGTCTGCCGGGCGGCTGGCAAGGCGGAACCCGAGCAGGCTCACGATGTTGCTCGAGGCATCGGAGAGGTTGTTGAAAGCGTCGGCGATGAGGGAGACGGAGCCGGCGAGCAGGCCCGCGATGCCCTTGGCCAGGCACAGGGTGATGTTGAGGCCAATGCAGATAAGGCTTGCGGCAAAGCCCGCGTTAGTGCGGCAAGATGTATCGACCGGCTCGCTTTCGCTGCCGGGAACAAGCATATGTACCAGCCGATTTACAAATAGCATAGCGGTCGTCCTCACAATCATGTTTAAGGGGATAGTGTAGCTCGCGCGGGGGCGCCGTGCACCGATGCTCAGAAAATGCAGCAATAGTCTGCCGGTGCTAACGAGCGAGCCTTCTCGTCTGCCTGGGTGGTCCATTTTGGGCCACATGGGTATGGGCATGTGCCTGTTTGCTCGACATACTTAATGTCGACAGCCCCTGTGCAAAGGAGGACGTTTCCATGGACGAGATGTTTGCCATTAAATGTCAAAACTGCGGCGGCCCTATGTACTCGCACCAAGCTAAGCGCAGCTTTGAGTGCGCCTATTGCGGCACGGTCGTTCCGTGGCAGGCGGACGCCGGAGAGCCCAAGAGCGCTTTGGGTATTCGCCATACGCCGTTGACGGTGGTGGATGGACTGCTCAAACTCACGCATGTGTCGCAACTCGAGCGCCCGGAGGACCCGGACTGGTATTTCTTCAACGCGCACTGGCGCAATCAGTCGGTCCTGGAACATCTGCTGTGGGAGGATCGCGGCACGGCGCAAGAGTTCCAAGAGGTCACGCATGTGAGCATTCCTTGCCCCTTCTGCGGAGCGTCCTTTGAGGGCGAGTCAACGCAGCGCGTGTTTGAGTGCCCGTCCTGCGGCAACAAGATCGGCATTGCCGACCTGCTCAAGCCCGGTACCTTCAGCAAGCGTCTGACCATGGGCGTAGGTGCGGAGTATGTGCCGGAGCAGGGCATTCCCTGCGAAATCTCGCCGCAGCAGGCACGTGCCAACGCACTGCAGCTGGTGCGCCAGCATGCGGAAGCCTTTGCCGGGCACGACGTGGAAGATGCGATCCAAAACGACATGATGCTCTTCTATTTCCCCATGGCGCTGGCGGACCTGCGCATGATGGCGAGCTTCCCGGGCAAGGGCCTGAGCAAGGAAACCCTGGTGTACTACGAGGTGCTCGACTGGGCGTATCCGAGGGCAAACTATCTGGATGTTCGACTTATGGGCATTTTGGAGCCGTGGGACTATGCCAAGGTTGGGCCGTTTGACCCTGCCATGCAGGAAGGCGACTTCCGCGTCGTCTCCGTCGATGCGTCTACCAAGGACCAGGTGGTCATTGATAAGTTGGCGCTCGACATTGCGGGCAACGACGCCGAGGCTGTACTGGGGCTCAATAAAAAGAGCATCCGCACCTGGGCGCGCAAGGCTCGCAAACACAAGGACGGTTTGGTGATGGTGCCGGTGTACTTTGTCGACCGTCCGGCGACGGATGGCCGCGATGGCGAGCAGGTGCGCATCGCCGTGAACGGCCAGACGGGTCGTGCGGCAGCGGTAGTGTTTAGCGACAAGCGCGAGACGCATATCGTGGCGCCGCTCAACCCGAGCCTGCATCTGTCCGGCGAGAGCACCGTGCACGCCACGCCCGTCGAGGTCAAATACGTTAAATCGCCGTTCCTGTACCAGATCGTGCGCCGTGGAGGCGGCGAGCAACCGCGCCAGGTTGCAGCCGCCGTCGAGGGTTCCTACCGAGAAGAAATGCCCAAACGCCGCGGCCTGCTGGGTGCGCTATTTGGGAAGTAGGGGAGCGGTGCCGGTTGTTGCCGTAACGTGATGGCCGGGGGTGCGGGGCGGCTCTCAGGAGTGCGGACTACCGTCTGATTGTTTGAGGGTGCCAGATGTAAATAAACAGTGGGGCGGCTGCAAAAGAGCCGCCCCACCGGGTAAAATCAGGTTGTACCGCGGAACCCGCTCCTCAGTCGGTCAACTTTGGAAGCGTGGGCACCGCAGGTGCTATCGTCTAAAGGGCCGGCTGCAACCGGCCCTTTTCTGTGGCAGCCAATGGACCCACATCAGACGAAGGCCGCGTCTTTGCCTGTCAGGTCACGCTCGCCAGCCACGGCTAGAATGTCGTTGCCGGCGTCCATGACCGGTTTTGTTTCGTAGCAGCCGTTGCAACCGCGAGTGCGCCTGCGACGGCTGCTATGGTTTCGGTCGCAACGTGCTGCTACCCTTGCGTTTCGCCATTAGTCGCTTCGTTGATGGCGCGGTACTCGGCACTCAGCTCGCGCGCCAGCTCTTCCTTGCTTGGAAGATACGGCAGGTATTTGGCGGCAAACACTTGGTCGTTGTCTTCGGGCAGCGTGTACTCGACGATCGAATCGCTTTTGTCCGCGCAGAGCACGATGCCTATGGGCGGATTGTCGCCTTCGTTCATGAGCTCGCGCGTGTAGTAGTTCACATACATTTGCATCTGGCCCAGGTCCTGATGCGTAAGATCGTCCGTCTTAAGGTCGATGAGCACGAAGCAGCGCATCAGATAGTTGTAAAAAACAAGGTCAATATAGAAATGGCGCCCATCAAAGGTGATGCGCTTTTGGCGCGCCTCGAAAGCGAAGCCACGGCCAAGCTCCAGCAGGAACTTCTGAAGATGCGTGATGAGCGCCTGCTCTAGATCGCTCTCACGAAACGTAGCATCGTCCGAGAAACCTAAAAACTCCAGTACATATGGGTCGCGGATGATATCCTCGGGGCGATGGGTCGGGGCGCTCTTTTGGATTTCCTGGGTGACGGCCTCTTTGTCTTTGCTGGCAAGTAGGCGCTCGCGGAACATGGTGTTGATCTGGCGTTCGAGCTGACGCGTGCTCCAGCGAGAATCGGCACATTCGTTCATGTACCATGTTCGAGCATCAGGGTCGGTTATACGCGATAACCTGCGGTAATGTGTCCAATTCAATTCGGAACGCAGCGCGTTCCGGATTGGGAACGCAAGATAAAACTGACGCATGTATCTTAAGCTTCTGGCGTTGAAGCCTCTGCCAAAATCCTTAGTCAATCTAACGGCAAGTTCGTCGATCAGTGCATCGCCATACTTGGCGCGCTCCTCTCCGCCCTGTTCATCAACAATACTCTTGCCGATCTCCCAATATGCCCCAACCATCGCAAAGTTAACGGCGGTATAGGCCTTGTCGCGAGCGGCGTTGAGAATCGAGGAGACCTGCTTGTAAAAACCTTCGGGCACGATTGCCGATTCTCCACGGTTTACCAGTTCACCCATCACTGTCGCCCCACTTTCCTCTTGTGGAATGCATCTTTATCGAATTTAGTTTAAAGCCTCGCGCGGACACGAATTACTGTGCTGTTTGGCACCTTCGCATGGGGGCCTTGCGGCGACTAAAATGTGACCATAGTGACAGTTTTAGCGAACCCCACGGGAGTGACGCGTATGGACAACAACACGCTGCTATTCCAGGACAAAGGTTCGGGTAGGTTTAAAGACGTTAAGATCTACCCCAATCGTATCGAGGTGCTCAAGAAGGGCACTTTTGGCGGCAGGCACACCGAGATTGTCTACCTTAAGGACATCACGGGGGGTCAACAGGATCAAGGGTCGCGACGTTTTCCTGCGTAACAGGCTGTTGACCGCTTGCGTCTTTAGCCTGAGTAGCCGTGCGAAGGCCCAGGAATTTGTGAACGCGCTGAACATGGTGATGTAGCCGATAGCGGCGTTCGGGCCAAGGTAAAAATCGGGGCGCAGAACGGTATTCTGCGCCCCGATTGAGTTAATGCGCCCAAAAGACTGGCTTGCCTATTCGTTAACGTCCTCGGTATTGTCGCGGTCACTGGCAAGCATTGCTGCACCTGCGACCGTTGTCGCCACGGCGGCGGCAGCGAGCCCGGCGGCAATGCCGGAGCCGTCTCCCGTGTCGGCGAGTTTTCCGCCCGAGCTCTTGCCCTGGTCGCTCTTGTTGCCCTTGCCATTCTTGTCGGCGCCGCCTGCGTTGGAACCCGTGCCGGTGCTGGCGCCGCCTGCACTGTCCGAGGCCGCTACGGTAAAGCTTGCGGCTCCATCGCTGGCGAGCGTGTAGTTCTGCGCCGCGTCGCCCAAGAGACCGTTCACGCGCACCCAGTACGTTCCTGCGGCAAATGTTTCGCCCTCGGCCATTGCCGTGCCCGGAGCGCCGTCCGCGTCGTGCACAAACTCGAGATGGGCCGTGCAGGCATCGGTTTCGAGCTTGCCCTCGAGTGATGCCGCAATCTTGGCGCGCACGTCTTCGCCGGCCTTAAGGCCTTCGAGTCCCTCAAAATGGGGCGTCAGCGCGCGTGGATCGATATCGATGGGCACGGAGCCCCGCAGCTCCGTAACGGTCTCGTTGCCCAAGGCGTCGACATCCACATATTCGATGGCAAACGCATGGCCCGAAGCCGCCACGTTGAGTACGTTGCTGCTGTCGACGAGGCGGAAATGGCCCTCGCCAACGGTCTTGCCATCCTGGAGCGAGGCATCGCTCAGCGAGTCGCCGTACGTCATGCGCATGCAGGTCGGGAGGTAGTACGAAGCTGTCTGCTTGTGCTGTGTATCGTAATCGTAATTGCGCTGGTAGATGCTCCGGGCCAGCGCCGCATCAACAAAGTCGGATGCGATGATGCCAATGTGCTTGAGGTAATCTGACTTCGTATCCTTGTTGTCGCTGGGGTTGATGTACGGGCTCTTATACAGATGCTCGTTGACTACTCGTGCCGAGGTAAAAGGATTGCCTCCGTGCGACAAGCCCGTGCAGCTGGTGTAGTTGATAGACCAGCAACGCTCCAGGACTTTCTCCTTGGCCCCGTTATCGTCCTCGACATCTACCTCGTTGCGCGTGCGCCCGGACGTTTCCTTCAGCGCATTATCGACCCAGCTGAGCTTGTCGGTTCCCGTGAGTTTGTACTTGTCCTGGGCGTATACCTTGGTGCAATAGGGCTCTTTGTCGCCTGTTTCCCCCGCGGCTTCAAAGCCCCGCGCGTCTTGGACGAGACACATAGTGGCGCTGTCGGAGTGAGCCTTGATCTTGTCATCCCATTCGGTGAGGTCGAGTCCCCACGTGTGGCCGCTTACGCTGTCGCCGTCGAGTCCAAATCGACGTAGCAGGACGATCTTTCCGCGCACCTCGCCCAGTGTGGGAACGCGGCTCGACGTATAGAACAGTTTGGGGTTGTCGTCCAAAACCTTGGCGAAAGCCGTCGTAACACTGTCATCGGTAGCCTAGTCGTTGCCGCGCGATGCGAGCATGATAAGCGCTTCTCTCGGGTTTTCGCTCAAAAACGTTTTAAAGTACCCGATGACATCGGAGAGATGCAGATAGTCCCCGTCTTTTTTGAATAGGTAGAAATCCCCGTGGCAGATGCCAGGGTTGTCGCCCTTTCCGAGCCGGATATCAAAATAGCGAATGCCTTCGAGCAACTGCGTGGGAATGTAATCCTGCTGGCATTTTACTTGCGAGGATTGGGGCTCAGTGTCGTTGTCCACGCTGCAGGTGCCCGAATCGTGCGTGCCCGGGATGCTCAGCTCGTCGAGGAACTTGTTGTCCTCGACGTATTTCATCCAACATGGTCCGTCGACGTAGCTGCTGTACGTAATCCAGTCGAGGCTGCTAACCGTGGCATCGTTCTTTTTCATGTCGTAACCGATAAGTTCGAGCTCCCACGGAATGCTCTTACTCTTACTCTTATGACAGATCTTATTGTTGTCCTGGTCTTCGCCGTTCGATTCTATTGCCAGGTACTTAATGTCTTTTTTCTCGGTTTCTTTCTCGACCGTGCGGTCTCGGATGATATAGGTTCCGTTTGATTGACGCTCGAACGCAAAAGAGCGGCTGGGCTTGCCGTCATGCTCGCCACTCCATACGTGGATGACCTTTCCGTCTTTGTCCGAGTCGCCATCGACCGACCAAATGCTGTAGCCCGTCTTTTTATGCTCTTCGAAATTGAGCAAGGTGCGGATAGCATACCAGTTTGTATCGTCATTCTTGGTCGTTACGTTCTCAAGGATGAGCTTGCTGGACGTGCCGTCATTAAACAGATGGCAGACGTTGCCGATGACGTTGCCGTCTTCGTTAACGCTTGCGGTACGAAAATAGCCCGCGGGGCGAAGGCGAATGACGAAATTGTCGAGGCTGACTGCTGGCCCGGCCGTGCTGTCCGCAAAGGCTGCCCGCGGGCTAATGCCCAGCATGGCGGTTTCGGGCAGGCTTGCAAGTGGAGACAACGCCGCGAGTCCAAGGCCCAACGTAAATGCTCGGCGGCTGATGGCGTGGTGTTCGGTCATAACTTCTCCATTCGCAGAGTGCGGTTATGCGATAGTTTTGGTCACTATACTGCTCAGATGTTTAAAGATGCTGGTTTAATTGCCTGCGCGGCACAATAAATCGGCGGGCGGACGTGTTGGGGCGTTTGTCGTTTTCGTACTGTTGCTACATTTGGAGCGGTTCCGGCGTCCGGCATCCTCGCGTTCGTTGGCTACAGGCATAAGAAAGGGAGGGTCGGTTTACCGGCCCTCCCTGGGTACGAAGCGCTGGGGTACCGTCGCTTGTTTGCACTGCGCCCGTGTTTCCCGCTGCGCTCGCCAGTCGCTTAACGCTTGATCTCGATATCGTCGAGCTTGACGTCCATGGCCTCGGTCTTGGCCTCGGCGATGTCATCGGTAAATTCCAGGGACTTCATCATGGTCTCGACGGCGTCCTTGTGCTCCTCGACGTTGTCGATGCGCACATACACACTGCCGCCGTCAACGTCGGTGAAGTATTCGGTCGTTACGCCGCCCGAGTGCGTGAAGTAGGCACTGCGCCAGGTCTTGCCGTTGTACTTAACGGGATCGCTCTCGGTCCATCCAGAGTTGGCCTTCCACTTTGCCTCGTAGTCGAACAGCTCGTCGGCGTTCTTGTCAGGATCGAAGACGGGGATGAAGCGGTCGCTGGCGTGCTCGCTCTCGGTGAACTTAAACTGGGCCCTGTCGGCGGTGTCGCCGGCAACGTCGGTGATCTCGACTCCCTCGGGAACCTCGACCTTAAACCAAATGAAGTCGGTCCTCATATCCACGGCTGGCTTTTCTGCGCCGCCGCCACCGCCACTGCCGGTAGCGCCGCCGCTTCCGCCGCAACCCACCAGGGCAACCGCGGCAAAGAGACTGATGCAGAGGGTGAGAATCGCAAAGGCCTTCTTTTTCATGGTCGTGTCCTCCTCGATCTGTAATCGTCCATGGATTACCTGCCTTTACTGTACGCGTGGACGGCTCCTTCGGGTGGGCCATGTGTCCCATTCTGAGGGCCGGATTTGCGCCGTTAAGTGGCAATATGCGCGGGTTCAAAAGAGGGGAGGGCCGATGCTGTCGGCTCTCCCCGGGGTGAGGTGCCCGTTGTTTTAAAGGGTCGCGTGTACGCGGGCGTTGCCCCAACAGGCTCCTTGTTTATAGATATGCCCCAGTTTGTGACGTCCGGAAGTCCCGAAAGGTGGGTCATGTTTCCCCATGTTTGCGTTGGCATGGTCTATCGTGTGCCATAGAAATCCGCGATGGCCAGGTGCGCTGACGATCGAGTACTTATGGGCTAGACTTAGCACCATTATGTGATCGATGCGGTCGGTCGGTGGTTGCCACCCGACCGATGTATATGACTTGAAGGTGCGTGCGTATGAGCCAAGAGATGATGGACAAGACCTGCCGCGGGTTTGCCGAGGCGCTTGCCGCGCGCGAGCCGGTTCCCGGCGGTGGCAGCGCGAGCGCCTTTGTGGGCGCGCTGGGAGCCTCGCTGTGCGGAATGGTTGCCCGCTACGGTGCGACCAATCCCGCGCTTGCTGATCGTGCGGATGACCTGGCGCGCGCGTTTGCTCAGGCTGATGAGCTGTCCCAGGAGCTTGTCGAGTTGGTTGCCGAGGACGTTCGTGCCTACGGGCAGGTGTCCGCGGCGTACGGTATTCCGCGTGACGATCCGGCTCGAGCGACCGCGATTCAGGATGCGCTGCATGTGGCCGCTATGCCGCCGTATCGCATTATGGATGCCTGCGGGCGTGCGCTGGCGCTGCTCGAGGACATGGCCGACAAGGGCTCGCGTCAGCTGCTGTCCGATGTGGCGTGCGGCGCCGTGTTCTGCCGTGCTGCTATGCAGGGCGCGAGTTTGACGCTCTTTGCGAACACCACGTCTATGAAGGATCGCGCTCGTGCTGAGGAGCTTGAGACGGCGTGTGATGAGTTGCTCGACACATGGTTGCCGCGCGCCGATGCGCTGGCGCGTCGCGCCTCCGACGCTGCAAGGAAGAGAGGATAGCCATGGCTGAACTGCTGAAGGGTGCTCCCGTTGCTCGCGCTTTGACTGAGGAACTTGCTGCTCGCTGCGCAGCCCTGCGCGAGCGGGGCGTTGTTCCGACGTTGGCTATCGTGCGTGTAGGTGAACGCGAGGACGACCTATCCTACGAGCGCGGTGCGCTCAAGCGCTGCGAAAAAGTGGGGATTGAGGCTCGTCGCGTTTTGCTTTCTGCCGATGTTTCGCAGGACGAGCTGTTGACGGCCATCGAGGACATCAATACCGATTCGGCTGTTCATGGCTGTTTGATGTTCCGCCCGCTGCCCGCCGGCCTTGACGAGAACGCCGTCGCCGCAGCGCTCGATCCCGCCAAGGATGTTGACTCCATGACGCCGGCTTCGCTGCTCGCCACGCTTTCGGGGCGCGGCGAGGGTTTTGCCCCCTGCACGGCCGAAGCCGTGCTTGCTTTGCTGGATCATTACGGCGTTGAGCTGGATGGGGCCAAGGTCGCGGTCGTTGGTCGGTCGCTGGTGATTGGCCGTCCCGTTGCCGCCATGCTTACGGCTCTCAATGCCACAGTGACGACGTGCCATACGCATACGCGCGACCTTGCTGCCGAGTGCCGTGCGGCTGATATTGTGGTTGCGGCCGTTGGACGCGCGCGCACGATTGGTGTGGACGCGGTTCGCGAGGGCCAGACGATCATCGATGTTGGCATTAATTGGGACGAGGCCGCTGGCAAGCTGGTCGGGGACGTTGATTTTGATGCTGCAGAGCCGGTTGTTGACACCATCACGCCCGTGCCGGGCGGCGTGGGAGCTGTGACGACGGCGATCCTCGCCAAACACGTGATCGAAGCGGCCGAGCGCGCATCGAAATAGGCATTTTTGCACACAGGGGTCCCGAGGGGTCCTGAAGGGTTGCGGTTTCGCCCTTTTTGCGTCGAAGCGATACACTGTTGCCGTTTGATTTCTTCGTTCAAGGAGGATGCGCATGCCGTGCACAACGATTTTGGTTGGTAAGAACGCGAGCTACGACGGTTCGACCCTGGTCGCGCGTAACGAGGACTCGTCCAACGGGGTGTTTGAGCCCAAGCGTATGCGCGTGGTGCATCCCGACGAGCAGCCGCGCGTCTACACGAGCGTCCTGAGTCACCTGACCGTTGAACTGCCCGATAACCCCATGCGCTACACGAGCGTCCCCGATGTTGTCCCGGGCCACGGCATCTGGGCCGAGGCCGGTTTCAACGAGCTCAATGTGGGCATGTCCGCAACCGAGACGCTCACCACCAACGAGCGCGTCCGCGGTGCCGACCCGCTCGTCGACTACGTACCCGCCAAGGGCAACGAGGGTGAGGACGGCTATGTGCCGGCGCAACCTGGTGGCCTGGGCGAGGAGGATATGGTGACCCTGGTCCTGCCGTACGCCAAGTCCGCCCGCGACGGCGTTCGTATCCTGGGCGACCTGCTCGAGCGCTACGGCACCTACGAGAACAACGGCATCGCCTTTAGTGACGTGGACGAGATCTGGTGGCTCGAGACCATCGGCGGCCACCACTGGATCGCCAAGCGTGTGCCTGATGACGCCTATGTGACCATGCCCAACCAGCTGGGTATCGACAGCTTTGACCTAGACGACGCCGAGGGCGCCCAGACCGACCACATGTGCTCGGCCGACCTGCGCTCCTGGATGGCCGAGTGGCATCTGGACCTGACGTTGGGCGTCGAGGGCGACGGTCCGGCAACGGTCTTTAACCCGCGCGAGGCCTTTGGCTCGCACAGCGACAGCGACCATGTCTACAACACGCCGCGCGCCTGGTACATGCAGCGCTGCCTCAACCCCGGCGACGTGTGGGACGGCCCCGACGCCGACTACACGCCCGAGAGCGACGATATCCCCTGGAGCCGCGTGCCCGAGCGTAAGGTGACCATCGAGGACATCAAGTACGTGCTTTCGAGCCACTACCAGGGCACGGAGTACGACTGTTACGGCAGCAAGGGCACGCCCGCCACGCGCGGCGCCTATCGCCCCATCGGCATCAATCGCAACAGCCAGCTCGCCGTGCTGCAGCTGCGCCCCTATGCGCAGCCGGCCTACCGTGCCGTGCAGTGGATGGCCTTTGGCTCCAACTCGTTTAACGCGCTGGTTCCGCTGTACGCCAACGTCGAGACCATGCCCGAGTACTATGCCGACACGCAGGCTCGCGTGACGTCCGAAAACTTCTACTGGGCCAACCGCCTGATCGGCGCCCTGGCTGACGTCCGTTTCCATGAGTGCGGCCGCGCTGTGGAGGACTACCAGGAGAAGGTCGGCGGCATGGGCCACAAGCAGATTCACGACGTTGACGCTGTCGTAGCCGCGCTGCCCGAGGCCGAGGTGCCTGCCGAGCTCGCCCGCGCCAACGAGGCCTTTGCCGAGCTCGTGCGCGTGGAGACCGATGCCCTGTTGGGCAAGGTGCTCTACACCACGAGCTGCGCCATGAAGAACTCTTTCGCGATGAACGACAACGTGAGGTAGGGATTTCCCGTCGATTGAATAGCGCTAAAACGCTTTGTCGCTTTCGCTCAATCTTGGGTACAAGAACGCCAATGCAGTTGTTTGTGATTGGAGACAACCATGGTTATGAAACTCGATCAGCTTGTTAACGGCGCCATTAACGTGGGCTTTGGCGCTGCCGCCGTTGCTGTCGAAGGCGGCAAGAAGGTTCTCGACGACCTTAATACCAAGGGCGAGCAGGTTCGCAAGGACGCCGGCGCTCCCGATATCGCCCGCAGTGTGTCCGACATGTTCGAGCAGGCCGGCGGTACCATCTCCGATCTGACCGAGCGTCTGGGCATGCAGGGCGAGACCGCGGCCCAGCGCGTGCTCGATGAGCTCATCCTTGCTCGCGTCCGCGTTATGACCGCGTCCGAGCGCACGGCCTTCCTGGCCCACGTGCGCGACATCGTCGATTCGGTCGAGGACAACGTGACCTCGGTGCCCGTCGAGTCCGTTGAGCCCGACGATGCGAAGGATACCGAAGAGGCCGAGTAGCAGCGCAGATGGCAGATTCCACCACCGATTACAACAAACTAGATCCCCTGGGTGACGAGGCGGCGGTTGTCGATGAGGTCGACGCCGCCGTCTCGGGCGCTCGCAAGAAGCCGCGCGCTGTCGATATGGTGCCCGAGGAGCCCGACGCGATGGCGCCGGACGAGGAATACCAGCTCACGCCGGCGGGTCGCCGCGAGCGTATCGGGCAGATTGTTCGCCTGGTTAAAAAGTACCGCGTGTGGGATAACCTCACGCCGGTTCGTTTGCGCCGCCTGCTCGAGGAACTCGGCCCCATGTTCGTCAAGATGGGGCAGATTCTGGCCAACCGGTCCGAGATTCTGCCGCAACGCTTTTGCGATGAGCTGCGCCGCTTGCGCTCCGACGTGGAGCCGGTGCCGTACGAGGTAGTGCTCCGCTGCTTGGAAGAGGAATACGGCCTGCGCCTGGGGGAGATGTTCGATGCGATCGACCCCAATCCGCTTGGTAGCGCATCGCTCGCGCAGGTGCACCGCGCTCGTCTGGTGACGGGCGAGGACGTGGCCGTCAAGGTGCAGCGCCCCGGTGCGCAGCAGGTTATGGCACAGGACATCGATATCATCCGCTCGGTGGTGCGTATCGTTTCCAAGTTCGTCAATACCGATCAATTCGTTGACCTGCACGGCGTAGTCGAGGAGCTGTGGACCTCGTTTCGCGAGGAGACCAACTTTTTGGCCGAGGCCAAAAACCTCAACGACTTCTACGAGTTCCATAAGAGCGTTCATGGCGTGACGTGCCCTAAATCCTATCTGGACCTGTGCACCGAGCACGTGGTGGTCATGGATTACGTCGACGGCATTTCGATCGCCGATCCTGAACGCTTAGTGGCCGAGGGCTATGACTTGGAAAAGATCGGTGCCGCAATCGTCGAGGACTATTCGACGCAGGTGCTCGACGACGGCTTTTTCCATGCCGACCCGCATGCGGGAAACATCATCCTCAAAGACGGAATTGTCTACTTTATCGACTTGGGCATGGTCGGACGCATGTCGAGCCACGACCGTGGCATCGTCAAGGATATGATCTTTGCCGTGGCCGAGGGCGACGTGCCAAAGCTCAAGGATTCGCTCATGCGCTTTGCCGTGACGCGCGGCGATTCGGCCGAGCTTGACCATTCGGCCTTTTTGTCCGACTTGGACTTTATTGTTGCCGACTTTGCCGGGCTCGACCTTAAAGACCTGGATATCGGCGAGTTTTTGACCTCGCTGTTAAACCTCGCGCGCAAAAATGACGTTGAGCTGCCGAGCGTGGTGACGATGTTCGCCCGCGGCATGGTGACGCTCGAGGGCCTGTTGACCGAGTACATGCCCAACGTCAACATGATCCAAATCATCCAGACGCATATTAAAAACGAGAAAAGCACCTATGCGCGCATGCGCGAGATGAGCCGCGACTTTGCAGCGAGCAGTTATCGCGCGGCGAAGGGCTCGCTCGAGGCGGCCGAGTATCTGGGCTTGGCTTCGCGTATGCTTACGCGCGGCCAGCTTAAGGTGAACACGCAGATCATGAGCAGCGATAAGGCGCTGCGACAGCTAGGTGGGATTATCGACCGCATGTCGATGGCAATTGTGATCGCCGGTCTGTTTATCGGTTCGTCGGTGGTGTACTACGCGCGCATCGAGCCGGTTGTGTTTGGTATCCCGGTCATTGGCTTTATGGGCTACGTGAGCGCGCTGGTGCTGGCGCTTATGTTGGGCCGCAATATCTGGCTCAACAGTCACGGCGGCAAGCACTAGAGGCTGCGGCCGTCACCGCATTTTCCTATCGCAAACAATAGCTTTTACCTTGGGCTTCGCCTGCGTGCGAGGCCCTTTTGCGTGATACCATTTTGACGGTAATAATCGATGGCCTAGATGGTGGTGCGGAGACGCACGAATGCGCGGTTATCCTGCGCATTTGGGAGAATCGGGGTGCAAGTCCCCAGCTGTACCAGTAACCGTAATTCCTCTTGGCTCGGGATGCTCGCGTCGCAGATCGGACGACGTGCCCGAGTCGTTAAGGTTAAGTCGGATCGCCTCCCGTCTTGCATGCGGCTGCGGCTTTTGCCGCCGGTGTGCATAGGGCTCTGGAGGGAAGGGGGACCCCGATGGGGGAACTCGAGCGCAACATGCGCGATGACGTGGGGCAGTCTCAAGGCAACGCTCCAAGTGCAGACAGTAGGAGACAAATGGATATGTTTGAGGACGAGCGCCAGCGCGTCTCGCATCGCCGTGGCGCAATTGCGCGCGGCGTAGCCAAGCGCGGCCTGGTGGCATTCCTGGCCTTCGCGATGGCCTTTGGCACCACACCGGCTCAGCTGTGGGCCGAGGGCATTGCCGAGGCTGTGGCTCAGACTGCGACGCCGGGCGAGGACGCAGCGCTTGCGGGCGGTACCGCTGAGCAGAGCGGCGCCGAGGTTTCGGATTCCGAGGGCGCGCCTGCAGCTAGTGCAGCCACAACAGAGGCAGCAACTGGCGACGAAGGCTCGGCGACGGGGGAGAGCCCTGCCACGAGCGAGCAGTCTTCGACGGCATCCGCTGGCCAAGTGGGATCTGCCGCCGCGGCTGCCGTTCAGACAGAGAACCCGACAGAAACCGGCGATGTTGCCAAGAAGCAGGTCGAGGTCTCGTTCTCGATTATCGGCACCGATGCTGACGGCAAGGCTCAGACCTGGGTGGCACCTACGCAGCTCAAGCTCGACGAGGGCGCGACGGCTGCGGATGCCTTCATTAAGCTGCAGGAGAAGACGGGCTTCAAGGCGAAGTACGATCCGAACACGGCATACGGTTTCTACCTCGAAAGCATCACATCCCCGAGCGATGGCCGCACGCTTGCCTACGATCCGACGACCTATGCCTACTGGCAGCTGTTCGTCGACGGCGCGTCTTCCTCGGTTGGCGCGAGCAGCGTCAAGCTCACCCAGGGGCAGAAGATTGAGTTTGCCTATACGGCTGGTAGCTCGTCCCCTGTCGTTAAGGACCAGGTTGCCGCAAATGTGACCGTCATTGGTCGCGATGCCCAGGGCAAGACTCAGACCTGGGTCGATAACGCGCAGTATGTGGTGACGTCCGGCTCGAGCGCACTTGACCTTACGAAGGTCGCGCTTGAGGCGAATGGCATCGACGCCGTTGCTGCGGGCTCCTTCATTCTGAGCCTTAAGTACAACGGTGTTGAACTGGGTACGCCCCAAGATTATTCGACCTATTGGCAGCTGTTCATCAACGGCAAGTCGAGTGACTATACGGCGGACAATGTCACCATCCATGTTGGCGATACCGTCACGTGGTTCTACGGTGGCTGGGGCGACCAGCTGCCCTCTGATTCCGTTCATGCTTCCGTTCAGGTGCTTGGTAAGGACAAGGACGGCAAGCAGCAGATTTGGGCTTCGACGGGCCAGACGAGTCTCAAGGCAGGCTCTACTGCCAAGGATCTCCTTGAGCAGACCGGCCTTACTCTCGATGCTGGCGAATCGTCTTGGGGCTGGTTCCTCAACGGCATTACTTCGCCGTTTGATGGTAAGTCCTATGGCTGGGATGCTGCGACCAAGAGCTATTGGCGCTTCTACGTAAATGGCAAGTTCGCCGACGTTGGCGCCGGTGCCTACAAGCTCCAGGAGGGTGACGCCGTCACCTTTATGTATGGTGCTGACGCCGATGCCCTCCCCGGTCAGGTGCTTGGATCCGCCGATGTTATCGGTCCCGATGTCAACGGGAACAATACGCGTTGGGGCACGGCAAGCAATGTTTCTCTGCCCGAAGGCTCCACGGCCCAGAACCTTATTGAGGCAGTTCTGAAGGCCAAGGGCGTTGCGTACAACGGCTCCCAGAGTGGTGAGTACTGGTTCCTGAATTCCATTACTTCGCCGTTCGATCACAAGCCGTATGGTTGGGATGCTGCGACCAATAAATATTGGCATCTGTATATCAACGGAGAGCCCTCCTTACTCTGCGCCAATCAGATTACGCTCAAGAGCGGCGATAAGGTCACGCTTGCCTATACCACCGATAATTCGCCCATGCCCGATCCCGACAAGATTGTCGTGGATCCGAGCGCGACGACTCCTGATTGGGATGCCGAGTGGGCCGGCTACGGCAACAGTGGCAACGGTTCGACCGTAACGGATGCCAAGACGCCTGCGCAGGCTTCCGGTCTTAAGTGGGCCTTCGATTGGAAGGCCGAGTCTGGTCAGCAGTATGCCAACTGCAGCGAACCTGTCATCGCCAACGGCTTTGTGTACATCGCGACCGAGAACGAGCTCATTAAGATCGATTCGTCCACGGGCAAAAAGGTTGCCTCTGCGCCGCTTGCCTCCAAGGTGAGCTATACCTCCCGTCCGATCTATACCAACGGCCTTATCATCGTTCCGCTCAACGGCGGTGCGGTCCAGGCGATTACTGCAGACAAGCTGATCTGCAAGTGGCTGACGCCTGGTTTGACGGACTTGACGCAGAGCTCCTGCACCGTCGTTTCGGACGGCGAGTACGTCTATGTAGGTACGGCTGATGGGAAGAAATACGTCAACGGTTCCTTTACGCGCATCAAGATCACCACAGGCGAAGTCTCTTGGCAGAACATCGACGCAGCTGAGGGCTATTATTGGACTGGCGCTGCCCTGACGGATAAGTACGCCATCGTCCCCACGAGCGCAGGTACGCTTAAGTGCATTGATAAGGCAACGGGCGATGTCGTTTCGACCATGAAGCTCGGCACCCTTGCGAACGCTGACTGCGTCGCCGATCCGTCCAATGGCTCGACCTTCTATCAGATGACGCACGACGGAAAGCTCCATGTGATTTCGCTTTCGGCGAAGGGCGTGCTGAGCGAGCAGAAGACGGTCGACCTGGGTCTTACGAATAACATGAGCGCCCCGGCGATGTCTGGCGACAACTTGATTGTCGGTGGGCAGACGGCTACTGGATCTGCTCTGGTTCTCTATAATCTGAAGACTGGTAAGACCACGATGGTCACCGCTGCTGACGGTAAAGAGCTACCGGCCGGATTTAACGGTATTGCTGCTACTCCGCTGGTGAGTGTTCAGGGCGGCAAGACCTATGTGTACTTCACCGTTAATAGCGCGGATAGCAAGGACTACGTCAGCTACTCTGCTGGTGGTGGGGTGTATCGCTATACGCTCGGCGATGCAGAGGCGACGCAGATTTATGATGCGGCTGGCCATTACCAGTACTGTGACTCTCCGGTCATTGCCGATGCATCTGGCAACCTGTACTACATCAATGACTCGGGCACGCTGTTCAAGCTTGGGGCCGTTGAGTCTTGGACGGTTGCCTTTAATTCCAACGGCGGGTCTGCTTGCGACACTAAGTTTGTTGCCACGGCCGATGGCAAGCTGGTCAAGCCGGCCGATCCGACGCGCGATGGCTACACTTTCGGCGGTTGGTATACCGATGAAGCCTGCACGCGGGCGTATGACTTCGCCACGCCGGTGACGGCCGATCTGACGCTGTATGCCAAGTGGACCAAGAATGCCGTTAACCCTGGCGGTAATGGCGGCGCAGGTTCGAATGGCGGCGGCGGTTCTGGTACCGGTACTGGTTCCGGCACTGGCGCTGGCACTGGCACGGGTTCCGGCTCCGGCTCGAAGGGCGGCGCTGTCGCCCCGGGTCATAAGCCGACGACCAAGACGACGGTGTCGACCAAGGCCGAGACCAAGGAAAACAAGTCCGACAAGAAGGATGAGAAGAAGTCCGACAAGAAGTCCGATACGGGTGCTGCTTCCACGACCACTGCTAAGAAGTCCTCTAGTGCTTCCGAGCAGGAGACTGGCACCAACCCGCTCGCCATTGTTGGCGTTGCCGCCGGCGTCATCGGTCTCGCCATCGTCGGCGTGTTCGTGTTCACCAAACGTCGGTAGGTGAGGGCTGTGTCCAATAAATCCAAGGACGCTGACCCCAAGCAACCGGATTCCTCGTTCATTCAGTTCGACGATGCAAAGCAACAGGGCGCCGCTTCGGCGGCGTCCGCCTCTCGTCGCAAGGCGCTCCTTGGCGTTCTGACTGCCGCGTGCACCATTCTGATCGTCGTCTCGCTGGGTTTCGTCCATCCTTCCACAAGCGGAGCCTGGTCCATCGACTGGATCATTCAGACCGTGACGAGGGAGAGCGTCGTCGCCAAGGACACCAAGGCGTCTGGCTCGACTACGATTTCGGGCGAGGCCAGTTCCAAGGATTCCAAGTCATCGAATGACGCAAAAGACGAGTCCAAGGGTTCGAACGACGGCAAGGACGATTCCGAGTCTTCAAACAAGGAATCGGACAAAAACTCGGATAGCAAGAAGTCCGAGGACCGGGGCGGCAAGAAGTCTGGCGATAAATCCGCTGCCCAGAATACGGGCGCCGGCGATACTTCCGAGGTGTCTGGTGGTGCTTCTTCGGGCGGTGGCCAGTCGTCTAATGGAGCCTCATCCTCTAATGGTGGAAACGCCTCCTCGGGCGGCCAGAGCGGCTCACAGGAGTCCAACTACGTTACGGTGACGGTTTCGGTCACATCGAGCGCTGTGGGCAATCCTGTGTCCTCTGGTGGCACCTTTACCTTTAACGAAGGCGCTACCGTCTACGATGCCCTGTGCGCGCTGGGCCTTTCTGTTAATGCCGAAAACTCGCCTCTTTATCACGGCGTATACGTGAAGGCAATTGGTGGGCTTGCCGAGTATGAACACGGCGGCACTAGTGGCTGGTGTTATTCCGTTAATGGCTCACAACCCATGACGGCCTGCAGTAACTACGTTCTCTCCAATGGCGACAACGTGGTCTGGTATTACGTTACAGGCTAGGTACCTCGACATATCGCATCAAACGGGCGGTTCGGACAAACATCCGAGCCGCCCGTTTTTAACGCGAATTGGACTGGGTCGCCGGGTCTCTCGGCAAACAAAAAACCGGTTGGAACGGGAATTCCAACCGGTTATACATTCAAGCAAATAGTGAATTGACTACGACCGTGCGCCCTCGAGGAAGAAGCGGCGGCTGAAGTAGTTGTACCAGGTGACGAGGAACGTGGCGATGGCCTTCATGGCCTGGTAGCCGATGCTCAAAAACGTGACGCCCACAAACATGTACAGGTCGTTGAGGCCCAGGCCGATCACCGACAGGATGGTGAAGATCGTGAACTCGCGCTTGCGGCTCATGCCTTCGCGGTGGTCGAACACGTACTTCATGCTGAGCCAGTAGTTGACCACGACGGACGTGATAAACGAAACCGTGGTGCTCATCAAAAAGTCGAGGTGGAACAGCTCGACGAGCGCAATGAGCATGCCCCAGTCGATGCCAAAGGAGATAAGACCCACGACAGCAAACTTGAGGAACTGCTTGGTATGAGGTTGTGCCAGCGCCTTGCGCACGTAATCACATCCAATGCGTTGATGAATCGAGCAGAGGATACTTTAGAGCTTTTGCAAGGGAAACGTAAGGTCTTTGCCAAGAACTATATGAACTCGCCAAATTTTCAAGAGCTAATCCGCAAACGTTGAAAATTTGCCCGTAAACGAGCGACACCCACGGACGATACTGCGCTGAGTGCGCGTCGTCCGTGGGCGCCGTAATGTTGCAGGGGTTTCGAGCTATTTTGTCTCGTCACCCTCCAGGAAGATTTTTCGAGTCACAAAGTTGTAGACCATGACAAGCGCGGTGGCGCAGATCTTAGCGATATTGGCCTCGAGCCCCAGGCCGTCGTTGAGCGCCAGCACGATGCCATCGTTGAGCACCAAACCGATCACGGACAGCACGACAAAGATGATGAACTCGCGGCGGCGGCTCATGCCTTCCTTGTGCGCAAACACGTACTTCATGCTTGCGAGGTAGTTAAAGATGAGTGAGATGATAAAGCCGCTGGTGTTGGCGATTAGGATGTTGAGGCCCAGACCGTAGTGGAGCAGATTCATAATGCCAAAGTCGATAACCGTGGCAATGACACCGACGACGCCAAATTTCATGATCTGCGCAAGGAGCTTTTGCATGGTACCTGCCTTAAGCTGGCGCCGAAGCGCCGCGGGGATGACAAACTCAGCAAGTTTAGCCAATCCCCGCGGGTGGTGCTAGGCGCGCTCCTCGATAGCACCGTTTCTATATGCATCGAGGAGCTGGCGCAGATCCTGGATTTGGCTGCGGATCTTGGCGCCAGTATCGGTGTCGCTCACCATGCGGCGACGGTCTGCTTGGTCAAAACGGTTGGTCTCGCTTTCGATGTCCACGTTGCGCGTGAGTGCCTCGGCAACCGTCGTAAAGGCCCGGTGCGACTTGAGGCGGCAGCCGCGCGAGCTCGAGATGAGCGTATAGCCGGCGATGCCCGTCTTGGGATGGTAAGCGCGGCAGAAGCCGCCATCGATGACCAGCAGCTTGCCCTCGGCGCGGATGGGCTGCTCGCCCTTGGTGGTTTTAACGGGCGTGTGGCCGTTGATGATGTGGCCGGTCGGCGAACATGCCATGGGCGCGACGCCAAATTCGCGCATGATGTCGTCGCAGACCGAGGGCGACTTGGTAAGCGTAAAGTACGGGTCCATCGGCTCGATCCAGGTGCTCTTATCGGCGATATAGGCGCGCTCAAAGGTACGCACCAGGCGTCCGCTGGCGGGCGAGTTAAAGCCAATCCACAGGTACCACATCCAGTCGAGAGCGTCGCGGTCGCCCACGCGCCAGGCGCGGCGGGCGATGTGGTCGCAAAAATCGAGATAATCGCGGCCGGCGTGCCAGGTGCCCAGGCAGTTCATGCTGCTAAAGGTGCCGTCTTCGTTGAGCGGCACGCAGCCATGGAACAGCAGGTTGCCGTTGGCGACCTTGTACATCGAGCCGTGGGAATAGAGGAAATCGATATGGCGATGCAGGTGATCGGCGGTGACAAACTCGGACACGAGCTTGTCGATGATGTGCTGCTCCTGAGACGTGAGCGTATAGGGGTCCGCCGGATCGACGGTGGGGAAGTCGTTGGTCGTGAGCGGCCACACGCTGCCGTCGGCGAGCGTGACCGTGCCGGCGTCGTGGTCGATCTTGTCGAGCAGCAGGCGGTCGGTCATGTCGAACTCGGGATGGCGCTGGATAATCTGGCCCTCGAGCTTAAAGAGCAGCACGTTGATGGCCTTGATCAGCGGGGTGATGGACTCACCGGCGGTGTAGGTGGCATCGGCAAAGGCGACGAGCTCGCGCAGCGAGATACCGTAGTCGTTCTCGAGGATCTCGTAATTGTCGTAGCGCAGGTTGTTGCGCAGCACCGTGGCGATGCAGGCGGGCTCGCCGGCAGCGGCGCCCATCCACAGCAGGTCGTGGTTGCCCCACTGAATGTCGAGCGAATGATAGGTGAGCAGGCGGTCCATAATTTTGGCCGCGCCGCCGCCACGGTCGAAGATATCGCCCACCAGGTGCAGGTGGTCGACGGCCAGGCGCTTGATGAGCGAGGCGAGCGACTCGATAAAGTCGTCGGCGCTTGCGGTCTCTAGGATGGACTCCACGATGCGCTCGTGATAGCGCACACGATAGTTGTTCTCGTCCGGATGCGTGTGCAGCAACTCGTCGATGATGTAGGCGTAATCGCGCGGGATGGCCTTACGCACCTTGGAGCGCGTATAGCGGCTCGAAAGCGAGCGAGCGACCATGATGAGCTGGTCGAGCATTGTCTTGTACCAGGTGGGGGAGTCCTCGCGCCGGCTGCGGACCAGCTCGATCTTCTCGCGCGGGTAGTAGATGAGCGTGCACAGCTCGCCCTTTTCGTCAAAGGAGAGCGTGTCGCCAAAGATCTCGTCGACATGTTCGCGCACGACACCCGAGCAGTTGTTGAGGATGTGCATAAAGGCTTCGTACTCGCCGTGCACGTCGCTCATAAAATGCTCGGTGCCCTTGGGTAGGTTGAGGATGGCCGAGAGGTTGATAATTTCGGTAAATGCGGATTGTTCGGTGGGGAACTGTCTCGACAGCAGGCGCAGATACTTGAAATCTTGCGGGTTGCGATCGAATGCGACCATGAAACACCTTCCGATGGGGCTGGTAAAACTGATAAACAGCGTCAAACGTTTACCAGTATGCGCCGCTTTTGTTTCGATTTTGCGCCAGCGGCTGAATTGTCGGCTGAACGGTTTGGTAAATCGATTTAGTGAAGGTAGATGTGTCGGTTGGGTGGAGACGACAGAGGGTGTTTTTTCAGATATTTATGCGTGGGGTCGGTGGAGACGATGGTGGTAAAGATGTTCACTATTTTTGGTTCGATTTGGTAAATAGTGGACATATGTACCGCATGTAGGCTCACTGTGCGATAATTTGCGCAGCAATGAGTAAGGAGCCTCATATGAGTGATTTTGTCCTGACCTGTGAATCCGCCGCCGATCGAACCCGTGAGTTCTTTGCGTCGCGCAATATCCCTGTCGTGTGTTTTCATTACGAGATCGACGATGTTGTCTATACGGACGATCTGTATCAGTCGATTACGCCGGACGAGTTTTTTGCCCAGATTGCCGCGGGCGCCATGCCCAAGACGTCTCAGGTGAGCGTGGGTGAGTACGAGGAGTTTTGGGAGCCGTTTGTTGCCGAGGGTAAAGACGTGCTGCACCTGACGTTGTCGTCGGGTATTTCGGGCACGTATGGATCGGCCTGCGTCGCGGCGCAGATGCTTGCGGATCGCTATCCCGAGGGCGGCAAGGTGCGCGTCATCGATTCGCTGGCGGCGTCTTCGGGCTTTGGCCTGTTGTTGGAATATGCCGCCGATGTGCGCGATAGCGGGGCTTCACTCGACGAGACGGCTGCCTGGATCGAGGAGCACAAGCTCAACCTGCACCACTGGTTCTTCTCGACCGATCTGTCGAGCTACCTGCGCGGCGGTCGCATTTCGGCCGCGAGCGCGATCATCGGCACGGCGCTTAAGATTTGCCCGCTTATGACGGTCGATTGCGAAGGTAAGCTGTCGCCACGTGAGAAGATTCGCACTAAGAACCGCGCGATTTCCGAGATGGCTAAGACCATGATGGCACACGTACAGGACGGTGCGGATTATTCGGGTAAGTGCATCATGTCGCAGTCGGCGTGCCGCGAGGATGCCGAGGCAGTTGCGGCGCTGATTGAGGAACAGGTTCCGCAGCTTAAAGGCAAGATTGAGATCAATGACATCGGTACTCTGATTGGCTCGCATACCGGACCTGGTACGGTGGCGCTCTTCTTTATGGGCGACAAGCGCGTGGATTAATTTGCCCCATCACGTCGCTGCATGATTGCTCAAACGAAAACGGCCCGCCTCACGTTTGTGGGGCGGGCCAAGATGTTTTGCTAGCGTTTCTTTCCGCGGAAGAAAAAGCCGTGCAGTGACGGCTTGAGGCCGCGGTTGGCGCGATGCTCCTCGACGCGCTCGTGGATCGAAGCGACGCGCTCGATGACTTCGTCGGGAATCGGCACATCGGGATTCATGTTCTCGACTTGGCTGACCTCGGCGGCGGCGACCTGGTCGATAATGGGCACGTCGTCGCGCGAGATGACAGGTGTGGCGTCTTCCTTCATCTTGCGATAACGCTGCATCATGTCGGTCTGTAGCTGCTGGGCCGAAGGCGGTGTCCAGATGATGGCGTTGGCGCCGGCGGCGATGGTCTCGCGAATGCTCTCGGGCGTCTTGCCGCCCGGCGCGATAAGCGGCAGGTTGGGATAGTGCTCGCGCAGCTCGCGTAGGACCTGGGGCGTGTTCTTGCCGGCGGCGATGTTGAGAATCTTGGCTCCAGCGCGCACCTTGGCGTGGGCATCGTCGTCGCAGCGAACGACCGTGGCGATGACGGGGATGTCGGCGATGTTGGTGATGTGCTCGACCATCTCGGCAGTAGCGGGGGAGTTGACCACGCAGCCCGCCGCGCCCTGCATCTCGGAGACGGCTGCCATCTGCACGGAGCGCTTACCGGTCGTAGTTCCGCCACCCACGCCTACAAAGACCGGGCACTCGGCGACGGTCAGCAGCGCTTGCGTAATGGCGGGCTGCGGCGTGAAAGGGTAGACCGCAAAGACGGCGTCGGCGTTGGAGTTGCGGATAACCGCGACATCGGTGGTGTAAATGAGCGACTTGATGCGTCGGCCAAAGAGCGTGAAGCCGCTGGCCTCCTCGATCTCGTCGGGCATGCGAAGGGCAGCCTTGCGCAGGCGTCCGTCGATGGGCAGGGGCTCCATAGGGAGCAGGCCGTTGGGCGTGACGGCTACTTGGGGCTCGGTGAACTCGTCTGCAAGCTCGACCTCGGAAAAATCGACCGAGGCGACGATGTCCTTGTGCACCTCGGCGGGCACATCGATGGGAGCTTGGTCGTTTGCCGCCGCAGGCGTGTCGAAGGAGCTGGTGCCGACGAAGGCGTCGACGCGCTCATTTAGATCGTTGAGGGTATCCATGGAGGCTCGATTCTATGTGATAACGGCCGGCGCTATGCAGCCGGAATTGCGAATGCTAAATCGTTTGACGAGTTGATTTTTCCCCGCCGCGCCATCCGTTAGACCGAAGGGCCGGTGAACGTGAAGGAGCTGTGGTGGCGGGGATCGAGGTGCTATCTTGAAAGTCCCGTTTACAAGAGAGGTGACGCGGTATGGAATTTTCGGCAATGTTGGGCTCGATTGGCCTGTGTGTGGGCGCAATCGTTGCCGCCGCGGTCATCTACTTTGTGGTCACGGCCATTAAGGGCAAAAGGGCCGAACGCAAGGAGCGCGCGATGCTTAAACAGCATCGCGACCAGCAGGGCAAACGCGCACAGAGATAGCTTGTTGAGTTTTGGATCCGTGCGCTAGCTGCGTTTTCGGATCAGGGCAATGTAGAAGCCCTCAAAGTCGCGGCTAGGCGGAATGGTCAGCGTGCCGGGCATACCGTTGGCGACGGCCGAGACATGGCCGGCAGCGATGGCCTCGGTGAGGGCGTTGCTCTCGACGCGTGGCTCTTCGCCAGCTTCCTGGGCACGGTGCGCTTCGCTTTCGCTCGGCGTGCCGTCGAGGGGGATAAGCTCGCAGTCCATGTGCTTGTCGAGGGCCTCTTGCAGGGCGTCCTCGTTTTCCTGCGGCATGATCGAACAAGTGGAATAGACGAGCGTGCCGCCCGGCTTGAGGGCACCCATGGCGCGGTCCAGAAGCGCGCGCTGCGAGCGGGCGCACTTGCTCAGCAACTGCTCGGTCAGGCCGCGCAGGCTTTTCTCGTTGCCGCTGATGACGGTGCCCGTGCCGGTGCAGGGGGCGTCGAGCAGGATGCGGTCGAAGCGGAAGAACTCGTCGAGCTCGCGTGCGTCGATGCGCATGACGGGCACGTTTTTGGCACCCTGGCGATGGAGGTTTGATTCGAGCTTCTCGGCGCGGGGGATGTTCATCTCACAGGCGGTGAGGTGTGCCTGTCCCTGCGTGAGGGCGGCGATCTGCGTCGTCTTGCCGCCAGGGGCTGCGCACATGTCCAGGATGTCCTCGCCTGCCTGGGCGCCCAGGACCAACGGCGGCATCATGGATGACAGGCTCTGCAGGTAGATCTTGCCGTCGCGGTAGATGTCGAGGTCCCACAGATCGGAAACCTGGGCCTCGGGCAGGATAAAGGCGTCTTGGTACCAGGCGACGGGGTTGTGGGCGATGCCGGCTGCATCGAGCGCCGCAGCGATGTCCTCGGCGGTCGCCTTGAGCGTGTTGGCGCGCAGCGTGACCGGGCGTGCGGCTGCGGCACCGAAGCCCTCGATCATGAGGTGAGCATCGGCGGGCGCATAGGCGCCGGCGACCGTGTCGACCATAAAGCGCGGCAGGTCGGCGGCGGAGTGTTGGGCGGCAAGCTGGTCGGAAAGCTCGGTGGCGGCAAACTGCCTGAGCTTGAGCTCGGCCTTGACCTGCTTTTTCTGCTTACGACGACGCGGCTTGGACATCCGTCTTTCCTTCCCATTCCATTACATGTCGAGTGTTGTTTTTAGTACTGGCTCTCGTGCTTGCTAAAGAAGTCGAAGCGCGGGGGCAGCGGCTTCACGCGGTGCTCGCCGGGCTTCTCGCCCAGGCTCTCCACAAACTCGTCCGTGGAGGCAAAGATGTTATCCCAGCTAAAGAAGGCGACCGGATCGACGTCGAAGTACTCGCAGATGAGCTCGCAGCCGGCCGGCACAATACCGTGCATCAGGACGGTCGCCACGCGCAGCTCGGTAAAGGCGTCGACCAGGGCCTGCTTCATGGCGGCGTTTGCCTCGTTACCTTCGAGCTTGTTGGCGGCCTTGGAGGCGTCGCTCCAGCGCTTGTTGGCGGCGCGCAGGTAGTCGTCGCACACGGCGAGCGCACGGTGCGTCTCGAACTTGTACATGGCCTGCTCAAAGGCAAGGGCGGCCTGCTCGGCGGCCTCGACCACGGTGGCCGAGGCGGCGCCGGCGGGAATGCAACCGTTGCGATAGGGGCTCTCGTCGCCCTCCTTGACGGCGACGCCGTAGAAGCAGCTGCGGGCCAGGCGGTTGAACACGCCGGTCAAAAGGGCGCTCTCCTTAAGGGCCGGATCGATGACGCGCTTGTCGTCGCAGGCGCGCACCTCGTTGCCGTCCTTGTCCTTGCCGGTCACGCGCGTGTCATATGCCTTGGGACTAAAGCTCACCGGCTTCTCGGACAGACCGAGCGACAGCCAATGCGCGCGCATCTGCTCGCAGGTGTAGTGGTTGAGCAGGTCGTCTGCCGGCGGGGGAGGCGTCTGCGAGGACGAGCTGGCCTTTTTGCCCATGTAGAGCAGGTGGTAGCAGGCACTGACGGTGCTCTGCGTGAGGTTCCAGCCCAGGGCCTCCCACATGGCGGTCTGCGCGATGCAGTAGAAGTAGATGTTGTCCTGACCGATGAACTGGTAAATCTGAGCGTCATCCGAGCACCACCAGTCGCGCCAGTCGAGCGAGCTGTGCTGGTAGGTGGGCGCGGGGACCTGCGTGGAATCGGCGGCGGGCTCGCCCATGAGGGCGGCATCCTGGGCGGCGACGCCCTCGGTCACGCCGGCGGCCTTGGCATCGCGGGCGAGCACGGTGCGGGTGTAGCTGATGGGCGCCCACAGGCTCTCGGGCCAGCACCAGCAGGTGACGTCGGAAACGCCGTCGACCTCGGGCACCGGAACGCCCCAGTCGATGTTACCGGTGATGCGGAAGGGCACGAGCGCCTTGCCACTGCGGAAGCGCACGCCGCCGTTGGCGAGCACCGCGTGGGCGTCGTCGCGCTCCTTCCAGCTGGGGAAGGTGACGGTAAAGCTGCTCTTGTTGCCCTCGGGTTCTAGCACGGTGTGCTCGGGCAGCTGGTCCTCGACGGCGTCGAAGGCCTCGCGGAACTTGTTCTGGATGTAGAGCTGAGCCGGCAGCAGCCACTCCTCCATGGTCTTGGAGACCACGGAACGAACCTGCGGGTTCTGGGCGAGCTTGGCGGTATAGGTCTTCATAAAGTCGAGGTAGGCCGGCAGGTCGAAGTAGAGGTTGTCGACCGGGCGCAGCTCGGGCACCTCGCCGGTGAGCTGGCTCTTAGGCGCGATGAGCTCCTCGGGCTCAAACTGGTGGCCCAGGTCGCACTCGTCGGCATAGGCCTTCTCGGACTTGCAGCCCTGAATGGGGCAGCGGCCGATCACCTGACGGCCGTTGAGGAACGTGCCGGCCTTGGCATCGTAGAACTGCAGCGTGGAGCGCTTGGAGATGGTGCCCTGCTCGTGCAGACGCTCGATAATCTCGGCGGTCACCTCGTTGTGGATCTGGGCCGCCGGCTCAAGGCCCGAGCCGCCGTAGATGTCACAGCTGATGTTGTAGTTGTTGAGGGTCGCGGCCTGGCGGGAGTGATTGGACTCGACATACTCGCTAATGGACTTGTCGTAGCCCTCGTTCTCCTTGAGCTTGCGGTAGCTCTCCATGATGGGCGAGCCATAGCAGTCGGTGCCCGAGGTGAAGATGACGTTCTCACGGCCCAGGCGGTCGCGCAGGAAGCGGGCGAAGAAGTCGGCAGGGACAAAGACGCCGCCAACGTGGCCAAAGTGAAGGCCCTTGTTGCCGTAGGGCTCGCCGGCGGTAACGATGGCGCGGCGAGGCCAGCTGGGACGGTCATTCATGGAGTATTTGGATGCCATGGGACTCCTTCGCATATGGTGAGGGCGTGGCCGGGCGCGGGGCTCGGCGGCGCGGTGGTCAATTCGTGCATATCGTTCGACATTATCGCACATGCGGGCGGGTGCGTGGCAGGGGCGCTATCCTAAGATGCTATGAATGAGATTTCCAACATACATGCGTTTGAGGACGAGGATTTTCTGCACGCTTGCTTCGTGTGGGGGATGGTCGTAGTCGGCGTGTTTGCCGTGTGCCTGGTGCCGGTGTTTATGCTGCTGGGTGGGCCCGCTGAACTGGATGCGGCTGACGCGGGCGGTTGGACGGCCGTCTTGGGCTGGATAGTCGGCTTAGCTGCGGTTTCGGCGGCGTCATTTGCCGTGCACGAGCTGGTGCACGGTGTGTTTTTTAAACTGCTGGCGCCTGCGGGCGCGCAGGTGACCTTTGGGGCGAATCGCGAGACGGCGATGATCTATGCCTGCGCCGAGGGCGTGGTGTATTCGCGCCGGCGGTACGTGGCAGTTTGCCTGGCGCCGACGGTTGTTGTGACGACAGCGTTTGCCCTGGGGTTTGCGTTCTCGGGCTATCCGCTGCTGTGCTACCTGGCGGCCGGCTTGCATTTGTCGGGCTGTGTGGGCGACTGGTACTACGTGCGAACCATTCTGCGCGATCGCCGCATTGTTGCCTGCGAGGACACGTCCTTTGGCGTGCGCTTTTTCGCAAAGTAGTCTTTTTGGAATGATTTTTCTGGGACGGGGATTAAAAAATCATTGCGGGAGAGGAGATGTTGATGAAGCCGTTGTTGTTGCACGCTTGCTGCGCACCGTGCTCGCTTGAGCCGGTCCGCCTGCTGCGCGAGGAGGGGTTTGAGCCCACAATCTGCTGGACCAACCCCAATATTCAGCCGCACGATGAATGGCAGCGTCGCCTGGACGAGCTGCGCCGGTGGTGTGCCGAAGGCGGCATCGAGCTCGTCGAGGCGGGGGAGGACCGGGAGCGCTGGGAGGCCGGCGTGGCCCCGCTGGGCGCCGATCGAGCCCGTCGCTGTCGCGCATGCTATGCCCTGCGTCTGGCCGAGGCGTGCCGTGTGGCCCAGGAGCGCGGGTTTGAGTTTGTGGGCACGACGCTCGCCGTCTCGCCGTACCAGTTGTTCGAAACCTGCAATGATGTGTTGGAGCGTCTGGCTGCTGCCCGCGGTCTCACTCCGGTGATTCGCGATTTTCGCCCGTATTATCCCGAGGCTACGCGCCGTTCGCGCGAGCTGGGCATGTATCGGCAGAACTACTGCGGCTGCCGATTCTCGGCCGTCGAGGCGGCCATGGACCGCGCCCGCATCCGCGACGAGCGTAAAGCCGCCAAAAAGTAGTTCATTTGGGACGTCAGCCTGCTAGGATGTAGAGCGGACTTTAGCTATATAAGGAGTATCCGACGTGTCTATGCGTACCGATGATTTTGACTACAACCTTCCCGAGGAACTGATTGCCCAGGCTCCTGCCGAGCCGCGCGATTCCTGCCGATTGCTGGTGGTGGATCGCAAGGGCTCTCAGACGGGAACGCCGCTGGAGCACGGCGGTACCGTTGAGCACCGCATCTTCCGCGACATCATCGACTATATCGAGCCGGGCGACGTGCTCGTCATCAACAAGACGCGCGTGATGCCGGCCCGTCTTATCGGTCGCAAGGCGGGCTCGGGTGGCGTGGTCGAGACACTGCTGCTCAAGCGTCGCGAGGATGTGGATCCGCTGGGCCATGTCTGGGAGTGCCTGGTCAAGCCGGGTAAGCGCCTGAAGCCCGGTGCTCAGATTGAGTATCGTGCGGGCGGCGCCCATGCGCCCGAGGGCGCGCCCGTGGTGCTGACGGCCGAGGTCGTCGACTTTGTTACCGATAGCCGCGGTGGCCGTCTGGTGCGCTTTGAGCCGGCCGGTTGCAATGCCGCCGGCGACCCGCGCACGCTCGACGAGGCCATCCACGCTGCCGGCCACGTGCCGCTGCCGCCCTACATTACCGATTACGAGGGCGATCCCGAGAAGTACCAGACCGTCTACGCCATGAAGGAGGAGCACTCGGCTGCCGCTCCTACGGCGGGTCTGCACTTTACTCCCGAGCTCATGGCCGCTATCGAGGCCAAGGGCGCGAAGTTTGCCGCCGTCGAGCTCGAGGTGGGTATCGATACCTTCCGTCTGGTGGAGGAGGACGACCCTACACAGCACGTGATGCACACCGAGCGCTACCACGTGTCGCAGGAGGTTGTCGACGCTGTGCATAAGGCGAAGGCCGAGGGCCATCGTGTGATCGCCGTCGGCACTACCGCGGTGCGCTCGCTCGAGAGCGCGTTTGACGCGGACGCGCCGGTGTCCGATCCGGCTGTGACGGCGCGCTATTTTGAGGGCCGCGAGGACGGGGCCGACACGCTCGGCCGCGGCGACATCGTGGTGCGCGAGAACGCGACAACGCAGCTCTACCTTATGCCCGGCTCGACCTATCACGTGGTCGACGCGTTGATCACGAACTTCCACGTGCCGCGCTCTACACTCATGATGCTTGTGAGCGCGCTTGCCACCCGCGACCAGATCATGGATGCCTACGCTGCCGCCATCGAGGAGCGCTACCGCTTCTTCAGCTTTGGCGACGCCATGCTCATTTGTTAGTTACGCGGTTCTACGAACCGCGTAACTGCTCGATGCTGCAAACGCCCCTAAGCGGCAATCTGACGTTCAATCGTCGGGCATGACCAGAAGGTCAATGCCCTCCTCTTTCACGTCACCTTGCTCGCTTAGGGGCGTTTTCGCTGACTTTGCCAAGGCATCGGCGTCGCCGTTGTTGGCACTTGGGGACGTTCCTTTTGTGCCGGCACCTGGGGACACTCCTTATGTCAAGAGATTGGTGGTCGTTGGGGATGTTCTTGTTTGACTAGTCGTTTAAGAACGTCCCCAATGACTATCAAAAGTTGAGGTGAGGGTGTTTTCGGTGCCCTGCCTACTTGCTTGCGAACAGCCAGACTAGGATGATCACCAGGATTGTGGCGACGATGCAGACGATGGCGCCGGTGAATTTGATGCGGGAGTCGCGGGTACGCTCGCGCACCGCGTCCTCGGTGGCCTCGAGCTGGGTGACTTCTTGCTCGGTCTCGGCGTGTTCGGCTTTGTCTCGGGCCAAGGATCCTGCAAGCGACTCAGTGATCTCTGGGTGGTCGTGCACCTCGGTCGCCTGTTCGATAATCGACTGCGCATGCGCGGCATCTGCTTGGGCGTTGGCTATGCTCTGCTCTTGGTCGCGGCGTGCCTTGTCCTCGGCGGCGATCTTCTCGCGCAGTTCGCGCTGGCGCGTTGCAGCGGCGGTTTTTGCGGTCTGCAGCTCGTCGCGCGCGACATCGGCCTCTGCCGTCACGGCCTGATGGGCTCGCTTGGCGTCGGCGATGGGGGCTTGCGCCTGCTCGACGGCCTGCTCGGCTGCGGCAAGCGAGTGCTCAAGGTCGGCGGTGATGCGCGGGACATCTTCTTCGGCTTTACGCAGGGCATCTGCCGTGTCGGAGATCTGCATCGAGAGCTCGCTGGTGCGCACCGTATAGTTGGCGGGATTTGCCGAGGGATTGCGTTGCAGCTCGGCATACTCATGACGCAGTGTCGCGAGCTGGGCGCGCGTGGCGTCGACGGTTTGTTGTGCGGCGGCAATGCCGGCGTCTCGCTCGGCCTGCACCTTGTCGCGGATGCGCTTGGAATCCTCAAGACGGCGAACGAGGCGGTTGCCGGTCTCGCGTGAGCTCGCCTCGCGGGCCTCCACGGCATCGAGCGCGGCCTTCAGGCGGAGCTCGGTCGCGTCATCCTCTGTCTTCATTTGTTCGAGCTGACCCTTGAGCTCTGCTACTTTGGAAGCATGGACATCGCGATCGATTTCGGCTGCCGCAGCGGTCTTTTGCGCTGTGGCGATCGCCTGACGCTGGTCGGCGACGATCTGCTCGTAGCGGCCTGCGATATCCTGGCGCGTCTCGAGTTCCTCGGCCTGATCGGCAATGCGCTGCTCAAGTTCGGCCAGGTGGGCGCGGGCATCGGCAAGTGCCTTTTTCGCGGCGTTCATCTCGCGCATGGCCGAGGCACCCTGGGCGATAAAGGTGCCCACGGCGTTCGCAGTGTTCGAGACAGCGGTCCCCAGATCGCGGCTCGCGGCGGGGGAGTGCGGGGCGGTCGGGCGAGCGGTGTCGGCAGCGTCCGCATCGGCAGCCTGCGGCGCGGCGATATTGCCGGTACCGCCCTCGACCACAGAAAAGCCTGCTGCGTGCGGATCGACCGCATCGGCGCCGATCGTGGGGTGCTCGAGCTGCAGAAACGATGGCATGGTGCTGCCCTGGTCGGCAACCGGAGTCTCGCCGGGCACAAAGGTCGAGGCCGCCTCGGCGGCCTCCTCTTCCTCGGCATCAATATCGGCATCGGCGACGGCGTCTTTCATCGCTTTGACAGCATCCATCATGGAGTCCATGACGGCATCGAGCTCTTCTTCCGAAGACACCTCGATGGGGCCCGCTGCTTGCGGGGCGTCGTCCTGTACGGGGGCGTCGTCCTGAGCGGGCGCATCGTCGTTTTGCTCATCAACGTTTTCTGATTCGGGGGTTTCCGTCGTAGCGCTTTCGTCCAAGATGGGGCCGTCGACGTCGGTACCATCGCAGGTCACAGCGTCAGTATCTGTGGTGACGTCTGCGGGATCATCAATATGCTCTTGAGTCTGGGGGTCCAGCTCGTCTGTCATAGGCATGTGCTCCTCATCGTTGTTTGTCACCCCATGATAAAGTCTCGCGCCGACATCCCGCGCGCCGCAGCAAAGTTTCAAAACGTGTTCGATGGCTCGATCTGATAACAATAACTCGGCCGCTTTATCCAGTTTGTACTTGACAATCCCTTCGCCGAACGACGTGGTGCCGTTCGCCTGCTGCGGTCTTTATTTTTCACTTGAACACGCTAAAGTTGCATTTCAGCTTTTGGCGCGTTTATTTGGATGCGCGCAGTCGGCGGGTTCGCCCGTCGCGATTCTGAAAGGACTTTGTATGGGACTTTTCACTGGTAAGACCGTGATCGTCACCGGCGGCGGCAAGGCCACGCTTAAGGACGGCTCCGCTGGCTCCATCGGCTACGGCATCGATATCGCTTTTGCCAAGGAGGACGCAAACCTCGTCATTACCGGCCGCAACGTTGCCAAGCTCGAGGCTGCCAAGGAATCCATCGAGGCCGAGTACGGCGTCAAGGTTCTGCCTGTTCAGGCCGATGTCTCGGCTGGTCAGGACAACGAGGCCGTCGTCCAGAACGTCATCGACAAGGCCATTGAGGAGTTCGGCCGCATCGACGCCGTCGTCAACAATGCTCAGGCTAGCGCCTCGGGCGTGACCATCGCCGATCACACCATGGATCAGTTTAACCTGGCCATTTACTCCGGTCTGTATGCTACCTATCTGTACATGCAGAAGGCCTATCCGCACCTGAAGGAGACCAAGGGCTCCGTGGTCAACTTCGCTTCGGGCGCCGGCCTGTTTGGCAACTATGGCCAGTGCAGCTATGCCGCCGCCAAGGAGGGCATCCGCGGTCTGACCCGCGTTGCCGCCAACGAGTGGGGCAAGGACGGCATCAACGTCAACATTGTGTGCCCGCTTGCCTGGACTGCCGCGCTCGAGAACTTCCAGGATGCCTATCCCGAGGCGTTCAAGGCCAACGTCCACATGCCGCCGGCGGGTCACTACGGCGACGTCGAGAAGGAAATCGGCCGCGTTGTCGTTCAGCTCTGCGGTCCCGACTTTAAGTACATGAACGGCGAGACCGTCACCCTCGAGGGTGGCATGGGCCAGCGTCCTTAGGGGTTACGCGGTTTTACCAAACCGCGTAACCAGTTGACGCTGCAAACCCGCCAGAGCGGCAATCTGCCTTTCAACTTCGGCGGCATGATCAAAAGATCAATGCCGCCTTGTTTCAAGGCACCTTGCTCGCTCTGGCGGGTTTTCGCTCATATGACCCAATCCGCTGTCAAGAGCCACAATGGCCCCGCCGACCGCTT
>CABUKS010000016.1 GCA_902492235.1 uncultured Collinsella sp.
TCACGAGCGGGGGCTCCTATCTTTTTAGTGCCCTCGGATTGGGTCATAGTGTCTGGCGTTGCCAAAGCATCGGCGTCGCCTTGGCCCAGATGCGGCACTTGGAGACGTTCCTTTTCTGCCGGCACCTGGGGACACTCCTTAGCCGTTGGGGGCGTTCTTAAACGACTAGTCTGGGCAGCGGCCGTGTGCTGCTGTCCGCGTGGCGGCGTATAATCGGCGGCAGATGACTTGAACGTTAGGAAACCATGACCGATAGCATGCAGCAGATGGCGCTCGACACGCTCGGCGCCTATTTTGGCTACACCTCGTTTCGCCCGGGACAGGACCGCATGGTCGATGCGATCCTTGCCGGTCGTGATGCGCTGGGTGTTATGCCCACGGGCGCCGGCAAGTCCATTTGCTACCAGGTGCCCGCGCTCATGCTGCCCGGCATCACCTTTGTGGTGAGTCCGCTGCTGTCGCTTATGGAGGACCAGACCCGTGCGTTGCTCGCGGCGGGTGCGCGACCCAGCTATCTCAACTCCAGCCTTACTCCGGCCCAGCAAAACACCGTGCTCAAGCGGGCGCGCGAGGGCCGCTACCAGCTTATGTACGTGGCGCCCGAGCGCTTGCTCGAGCCGCGTTTTTTGGCCTTTGCGCAGGAGGCTGCGGGTTCCGCCGGCATTGGCGTGCCGCTCGTGGCCATTGACGAGGCCCACTGCGTAAGCCAATGGGGTCAGGATTTCCGCCCCGCCTACCTGCAGATTCGCGAGTTCATCGATTCTCTGCCGCAGCGCCCCATCGTGGCGGCCTTTACCGCTACGGCGACCGAGCGTGTGCGCGCGGACATTCAGCAGATGCTTGGCCTGCAAAACCCCGCGACGGTAGTGACGGGCTTCGATCGCAAGAACCTCTACTTTGGTTGCGAGGAGATGGGCGACAAGGCCAAGACTGCCTGGGTGCGCGACTACGTGATCGCGCATTCGAGCGAGAGCGGCATCGTGTATTGTTCGACCCGCAAGACAGTTGATGCGCTGGCGGGCGAGCTTGCCGAGGCGCTGGGCCCCAGCGGCATTCGCGTTGGCCGCTACCATGCCGGCATGGGCAACGACGCCCGTCGCCAAAGCCAGCGCGCCTTTATCGACGACGATATCCAGGTGATGGTTGCCACCAACGCCTTTGGCATGGGCATCGACAAGCCCAACGTGCGCTACGTGATCCACAACAACGTGCCCGAGAGCATCGAAGCCTACTACCAGGAGGCGGGCCGCGCCGGCCGCGATGGCGACCCGGCCAGCTGCTACTTGCTGTGGAACGGCAACGATTTTCGCATGCGCCGCTTTCTGATCGACCGCGGCGATGCTGCCGATGAGGCGCTCGACGACGAGCAGCGCGCGTGGGCGCTCCAGAATCGATATCGTCTGCTCAGCCAGATGGAGGGCTACTGCAATACCACCGGCTGCCTGCGCGAATACATGCTGCGCTACTTTGGCGACGAGGCCGCGGCCGAGCATGCCGCGGCCAGTACGGGCGGCACCGCCACGGACGACGTCGAGAGCTGCGGCAACTGCAGCAACTGCCTCACGCAGTTCGAGGTCGAGGACGTCACCGATATGGCCCGCGCTGCCGTGCGCTATGTGGCCACGCGTCCCATGCGCTTTGGCAAGTCGCTCATCGCCGATGTGCTCCACGGCGGCAACACCGAGCGCATTCGCCAGATGCATCTGGACGAGGACCGCGGCTACGGTGAGCTGTCGAGCGAATCGGTCGGGCGCATCAAGGACATCATCGGCCAGCTGTGCGGCCGCGGTTATCTGGCCACCTCGCAGGGGCAGTACCCGGTCGTGGGGCTGGGTCCGCGTGCCGTCGAGGTCGAGGACGAGACGTTTGCCTTTACCGTTAAGCGTCGCGCGTCCAAGCGCAAGGCCTCGGCCCGCGCCCGCCGTGCGGTGGATCTGCTGCGCGAGGAGGCCGAGCTGGATCAGCGCCCGCGCGTGGGTGACGATGCCGAGCTGTTCGAGCGCCTGCGTGCCCTGCGCAAGGATATTTCGACCGAGCTGGAGATGGCGCCGTACATGGTCTTTTCCGACAAGGCTCTGCGAGGTCTGTGCCGCCTACGCCCGCAGACGCGCGACGAGCTTATCCAGGTCAACGGCATCGGCGAGAAAAAGGCCGATGCCTTTGGCGAGCAGTTTATGGCGGCGATTGAAGAGTTTGAGTCCGAACATGCACGGAATGGAGCATAACGATGACATTCGACGATAAAACCGACCGCACTGACGTGTCCGCCGTGCCACTGTACCAGCAGGTTATGGACGACCTAAAGGGCGAGATCGCGCGCGGCGTGTACGCAGCCGGCTCGCGCATTCCTTCCGAGATGGAGCTCGCGAAGTCCTACGGCGTGGGTCGCGTCACCGTGCGCCGTGCCATCGAGGAGCTATCGCGCGCGGGCTACCTCAACCGCCAGCAGGGGAGAGGCACGTTTGTGTGTGCACCCAAGCTCAAGCGCAAGATTGTCCAGAAGGGCGATGTTCAGAGCTTTACCGAGGGTTGCGCTGCCAACGACATGGTGTCGGGTGCACGTCTGGTGTCGCGCACGGTGGTAGCGGCGACGCGCGAGGATGCGGCGTTCTTTGGCGTGGAGCCCGGCTGCGAGCTTATCGTGGTCGAGCGCGTACGCACGGCCGACGGCGTGCCCGTCATGCTCGAGAACAACGCCTTTGTGCTGGCTGACCATCCTTATCTGCAGACGCTTGCCGATAAGGACCTCGCCGATAACTCGATCTTTGCGCTCGTTGCCGAGCATTCGGGCCGCGCGCCGCTCAAATCCGACCCCTGCACCGTGGAGATTGCGCTTGCCGATGCTCAGGCAGCCCCGCTGCTGGAGGTGCCGGTCGGCGAGCCGCTCTTCTATATGGAGGCGTACTTTACCGATGCGGACGAGCGGCCCTTGCTGCTCGGACGCCAAAAGATCGTGGGCTCGCGCTACGTGTTCGACATCTAACGTCCATAGATAGAACAACATGGAACAAGTTTGGTGAAATGACTTCACGGGCGTCGTCGTGCGTGCTATAAATAGGACAACATAGAACGACCGCAGGTACGAGCTGCCGTCGTTCAAAACCGCCACACAAGGAGGGCCATCACCATGAACGCACACGATCTGATTCAGGAAATTATCGAGCGCAAGGGTAAGATCGAGAATGTCTTTTGGATTGCCTGCGGCGGTTCGATGATCGACCTGATGCCGGCTAACGAACTGCTCAAGCGCGAGGCCACCACGTTTACCTCGACGGTCTACACGGCGCGTGAGTTTTGCCTGATGGCCCCCAAGAGTCTTGGCGAGAAGTCACTCGTCATCGCCTGCAGCCACAGCGGCAACACGCAGGAGGTCGTCGACGGCTGCGAGATGGCGCTGGCAGCCGGTGCCGAGGTCGTGGCCATGACCGACTGCGAGGGCTCCAAGATCGATAACGGCAAGTGGACCACCTGGGTCTATCCGTGGGGCGAGGGCGTGCCGCAGGCCGAGGTGCCGCAGGGCATCGGCGCTCTGATCGCTGCCGAACTGCTTGACCAGCAGGAGGGCTACGAGGCGCTCGCCGACATGTACGAAGGCCTTAAGCAGATGGATGCGCTGCTGCCCGCCGCGCGCGAGAAGGTCAATGCCGAGCTGGGCGCCCGTTTTGCCGAGCTCTGCCAGCAGCACAAGTTCTTCTACATCCTGGGTTCCGGCCCCAACTTTAGCCAGACCTACGCCATGGCCATCTGCTCGCTCATGGAGATGCAATGGCAGCACTGCTGCTATATCCACTCCGGCGAGTACTTCCACGGCCCCTTCGAGGCTACCGAGCCCGGCGTGTTCTATTTTGTGCAGCTTGGATCGGGCGAGTGCCGCCCCATGGAGGAGCGAGCGCTGGCGTTCCTCAACACGCACACCGACACGATCATGGTACTCGACGCGCTCGAGTACGGCGTGGGCGAGGTGCCTGCCAGCGTGCGTTCGTACCTGGAGCCGATCTTCTTCTACAACATGAGCTGCGAGCTGCGCGCCGCGCGCGGCAAGGTGTTCGACCACAGCCCCGAGGTTCGTCGCTACATGGGCATCGAACAGTACTAGGTAACGGGAAAAGCATTCACCTTCGATTCGCAAGTGTGTCGTGTGAGTCAAAAAAGCGGGCCGCGCCGGTGGGTTTCCGGCGCGGCCCGCTTTGCATTGCGTCCGTATGAGCAAGGCGTCGCATCAAGCGGCGGACTACTTGGCGTCGTAGGCCTCGGCGTCCCACCAGTCGAGCTGGGCGATGTTGTCGCGGATGTGCTGGCAGCTCTTGTGGAAGCCCTCGAGCTCGTGCTCGGAAAGGTCGAGCGTGTAGACCTCCTCGACGCCCTCGGCACCGATCACGCACGGCAGGGAGGTGAAGATGCCCTCCTCGCCATACTGGCCGGTCATGAGCGTGGAGGCGGAAAGCACGGCGTGCTCGTTGTGCAGCACGGCGGCGCAGACGCGCGCGGCGGAGTTGGCGACGGCGTACTCGGTGCACTGCTTGCCCTGGTAGGTCACATAGCCGCCCTTGCGCGCGAGCTCCTCGACCTCCATGTGGTCAAAGGCGTACTTGTCGGGGTTCTCGGCCTGAAGCTCGTTGAGGCTCTTGCCGGCGATGGTCGCGGCCTTAAAGGCGGCCAGCTGGCTAAAGCCGTGCTCGCCGATCATGTAGGCGTCGATGGACTTGGGGCTCACGCCGACCTTCTTGGAGATCTCGGTGCGCAGGCGGGCGGAATCCAGACCGCAGCCCGAGCCGATGATCTTCTTGGGATCGTAGCCGGTCAGATGCCACAGCTCGGTGCACACGACGTCGCAGGGGTTGGAGATGCTCACGAAGATGCCGTCAAAGCCGGCATCGACGATGCGCTTGGCAAAGGTGCGGGCGGCGTCGGTGGTAAAGAACAGCTCGCCGTCGCGGTTGCCGGCGGCCAGCGCGACCTTGCCGGCGGCGTTGACGATGACGTCGCAGCAGGCCAGCTCTTCGTAGTGGTCGTAGCAGTTGACGATCTTGGTGTTGTACGGGACAAACGAAAGGGAGTCGCGCAGGTCCTGGACCTCGGACGTCACCTTGGCCTCGTTGATATCGCACAGGTACAGCTCGTCGACAATGCCCTGCATAAGCAGGCTGTTGGCGACATGTGCTCCTACGTGGCCCTGGCCGACCACACCGATCTTACGCGTCTGGTACATATATGTATCCTTTCGGCCGAGTTTTTCGCGTCGAACCATTGTAGCGTCCTGCTGCCACTTTGCTAAGCTAAAGCGTCGCAGATTTTTGGGACATGCCTTAATCTCTACTTTTGGAGTGATTTGGGCCGCTGGCGGCATCGCTGGGCGATACACTCGCGCGGATGGGGCTGCTCGTTGTACCATAGCTGCAACTGACTCGTAAGGAGCATCCATGCCCATTCGCATCCCCGACGCCCTCCCTGCCGCCGCGCAGCTCGAGAGCGAGAACATCTTTGTCATGACCGAGTACCGCGCGCTGCACCAGGACATCCGTCCGCTGCGCGTGCTCATCCTCAACCTCATGCCCACCAAGATCGCCACCGAGACGCAGATCATGCGCAAGCTCTCCAACACGCCGCTGCAGGTAGAGGTGGACCTGCTGCGCACCAAGACGCACGAGGCCACGCACGTGAGCGCCGGCCACCTGGAGACGTTCTACCGTACGTTCGACGACATCCGCGACATCCACTACGACGGCCTGATCATCACAGGCGCGCCGGTGGAGCAGATGCCGTTCGAGGAGGTCGACTACTGGCCCGAGCTCTGCCAGATCATGGACTGGTCTACCACGCACGTGCACTCTACGCTGCACATTTGTTGGGGCGCACAGGCCGGCCTGTACCATCATTACGGTATCCAGAAGCACGACCTGCCGGCAAAGGCGAGCGGCGTGTTTGAGCATTATCTGGTGAAGCCGCAAAGTCCGCTGGTCCGCGGCTTTGACGACCGTTTCTATGCCGTGCATTCGCGCAACACCGAGGTGCGCCGCGAGGACGTGGAGGCCGAGCCGCAGCTTGAGGTCGTGGCCGTGTCCGACGAGGTGGGCCTGTATATCGTCAAGTCGACCGACAGCCGCCGCTTCTTTGTCTTTGGCCATCCCGAGTACGACACCGACACGCTGCGCCTGGAGTACGAGCGCGACGTGAAGCGCGGACTCAACCCGGAGGTGCCGGCGCATTACTTCCCGAATGACGACCCCACGGCCGAGCCGCGCAACGTCTGGCGCAGCCAGGCTCAGTTGCTCTACACCAACTGGCTCAACTACTACGTCTACCAGACCACGCCCTACGACCTGGCCCGCGCCGGCGAGGAGCACTAGGCCGTCGGGAGGTGCGCCAGCCGTTAGGCGCTGACGATGTGGGGCAGCGGCAGGTCGTGGGCGTCGGTGGGAACGTGGTCGACGCGTTGTTCGTCAAAGGCGATGCCGACGATTTGACATACGGGCGAGAGCATGGGCAGGTAGCGGTCATAGCAGCCGCCGCCGTAGCCCAGGCGCGCGCCGGCGCGGTCGAAGGCCACGAGTGGCACGATAATCATGTCGAGAGCTTCGGCAGGCACGATAGGGAAGCGGCTGCTGTCGATGTCCGTGGCCGCGAAGGCCCGCGTAGGGTGGGCGATAAACGGAGCCGCGGACGCATCGTCGACAGCAACTGCCCGCATGCACATGCGCTGGCCACGAGCTGTGGCTTCGGCTGCCGAGAGCATGCACGGATAGGCCACGCGCCAGTCGCGTTTGGCGGCCGCCGCGGCAAACGCGGCAGGATTGACTTCGGAATCCGTCGCGGCATAGACGGCAACGGTGTGCGGTGCCGCGGGATCCGAGCGACCCAGTCGCTCAACAAGCCGCGCACAGATAACGGCAGACTTCGCCGCCCGCACATCCAAATGAATCGCATCGCGCCGGGCAATCACCGCTCGCCGCAATTTAGCCTTGTCCATCCTAACCTCCTCTAGCAAACCTGCCAAAAAGGGACAGGTTTATTTTGGCAGGTTTTATCTGGGCAAACAGCAAAACAACCACGAAGGGGATACATGCACCTTCGTGGTGGTCTGTGCTGTGATGGGCGTCTGCGGCGGTTTGTCTCGATCTGTAACAGTAACTCGGCAAAATTGAACTTAGATGTTACAGATTGAGACAAAGAGCTGGTGCCGTTCGGGAACGTCTCGATCTGTAACATCTGGAGCCAATATTGCCGCCTTAGCGTTACAGATCGAGACAAACCGGCAGACTGCGGCAAAAGAAAAAGGTAGATTTTCAGGCATGTCCCAAAAATCTACCTTTGTTGTGGTTAGCCCAGCAGGTCGATGACGTTGAAGCCGGCGTTGCTCTTGGCGATGACATCGCGGCCGCCAAAGACACAGGTCGGCGATTCGGCCGCGATGCGCGTGACGTCGGCGCCGAGCGTGCGCAGCTCACCGGGCGTGGCAGCGAGCATCTGGGCGCGGCGCTCCTCGCGTGCGTGCGGATCGAGCCCAGCCAGGTAGGTCGTGTTGCGGCGCTTGGTGAGCGCGTACGGCTTCACCGGCGCGTCCATGCCGCTCACGCAGCTCACGATAAAGCCCTCAAAGGCGGCCTCGTCGGGCTCAAAGCTGCCGAGCCATTCACCGGCGCGTTCCACGCGCTCAATCGAGGGGTCGATTGCCGGGTCGCGGTAGGTGTAGAACGCCGTCTGGCGCTCGCCGGCTGCGCGGAATCCGCAGCCGTACGCACCGCCCTTCACGCGAATCTCGTTCCACAGGTAATCGTAGGAGAGCGCGTTGGCAGCAACCGCCCAGGCACCCGTCACGTCAATGCCCAGGCGACGCGGATCGCACGCACGCGCGGCAAAGCAGATGTCGCTGGGGATCACGAAAGCCTCGTGGCGGTCGCACGGCGTCGGCACCGCGAGCGCGCCGCGGTCGGCACCATCGCCCGCACCCAGTCCCAGGTCACCCGCGGCATCCCAGTACGCGTCAAAGTCCTCGTCGCTGCCGGTAAAGCTCGCCATGCAGCCGTCGGCCACAAAGATGCGGCCTGCCAGCTCGGTAAGCTTGGCGCGCAGGCCGTCCAGGCGCTCGTCAAAGTGCTCGAGCAGATCGCGCAGGAACAGATAGAAATCCACGCCCGAGAGCTGCTCACGCACCACGGCCGAAGGCGAGCTGTAGCTCATCGCGCGACCGAGCGCCGCCGAGTGGCCGTTGTTGATAAAGCCCTGCTCAAGCCCAATGCGAATCTGCGTGAGCACGTCGCGCACGCGGTCGGCGTCGGCGTTTGCCAAAAGCGTGCTCGACCATACCTCGCGCGGCAGACTCGCCAGCGCATCGATCTTCTCGGACAGGGCGCCGGCGCTCACCAGCAGGTAGGGGCGCACGCCGTCCACGTCGGGCTGCGTCATGACTTCGGTCGTAAAGCTCAAAAAGCCGAGCTTGCCAGCGAGCAAGTTGTCGAGTTCCTCGGCCGAGTGCTCGCGCGTGGGCAGCTGCTTAAGCAGGCGGCAGAGCAGTGTCACATAGGGCAGGTCCTCAAACGCGACGCAGCTCAGGTCGAAATACTGCATGGCGTAGGCCAGACGGTTGGTGGGGATGTCGTGGCGCAGGCAGGGGATGGGCGTGGTCGTGTCTACGACCAGCGGCGGCTCGGGGCGCGCCTCGCCAATGTCGGACACGCGCAGGCGCGGCAGCGTGGCCTTGGCCTCGGGCGTGTCTTCTACCTCCTGCGCGGCACGCAGCGCGGCCGTGCGCTCGACCACGTCGGCCAGCTCGGCATCGGTCATGGCATCGCGCTTGGCTGCCAGCTCGGCGGCCTCGGCACCCTCCGAACCCTCGGCGGCGTCCACCGGCACCAGCTCGACCAGTGCCATGTGGTCGTTTTCCAGCACCAGCTCGCGCAGCAGGTCCTCAAAATAGCTGCCGTCCAGCTCGCTGCGCAGCTCCTCGTACACCGGGCCGTACTTGAGCGCCAGCGTCGCGGCGTCGTCATCGTAGAGCCACGTGCTCAGCGCGTCGCACGCAATGGCCACGCCGTCGGCGATGCCGTAGTCGCGCTGACGCAGGTCGTATTCGTTGCTGCTGATGATGGCTTCCAGGCGCTCGCGCGGAACGCCATGCTCGCATAGGTCGCGGCAGGCGTCCTGGAACACGCGGCGCAGCTCGCGCGCCACGCCGGGCTGTGCGTTTTGCAGCATGATGAGCTCGTAGGGCTGCAGGCTCTCGGCCGCGGTGTAGCTCACCACGTTGCCGCCCAGGCCGGCGGCCAGAATGGCCTTCTTAACCGGCGCTTCGTTGGAGCCCAGCAGTGCCTCAAACAGGATGTCCGCCGCGATCGTGCGCTTGCGATCGAGCGCACTGCCCAGCACCAGGCCCAGGCCCACCAGGGCGTTCTCGGGCGTGGTGGCCATCTCGATGCGCTTGTACTCGCAGGTCACGGGTGCCTGCACGCCCAGTGGATTGGGTGCCAGCGCGGACGGGTCCTCGCCGGCGGCAACGGCGGCGTCCATGCGGCGGCTCGCAGCGCTCGGCTGCGACAGATAGCGCTCGTCCAAAAACGCCAGCGCGCGGTCCACATCCAGGTCGCCGTAGAGCGTTATATAAGAGTTGGAAGGATTGTAGTGGCGCGCGTGCGTGTCCAGGAACTGCTCGTAGGTGAGCGCGGGAATCGCGCGCGGGTCGCCACCGCTCTCGTGCGCATAGGCGGTGTCGGGATAGAGCGCGGAGTTGACGGCATCGTCCAGCACGCTCATGGGGTCGGACAGCGCACCCTTCATCTCGTTGAACACCACGCCGTTATAGCGCAGCGTGCCCTCGCGCAGGCTCGCGGAGCTGCCCTTGCCCTCGGCGCCCTCCGGCAGGTCCAGCTCGTAGTGCCAGCCCTCCTGCTCAAAAATGGTTGGCTTGGTATAGATGGCCGGGTTGAACACCGCGTCCAGGTACACGTCCATCAGGTTGTACAGATCCTGCTCGTTGGTGGTGGCAACGGGGTAGATGGTCTTGTCGGGGTAGGTCATGGCGTTGAGGAACGTTTGCATGGAGCTTTTAATCAGGTCCACGAACGGCTCCTTGACGGGGAATTTGGCCGATCCGCACAGTACCGAGTGCTCAAGAATATGAAACACGCCGGTGGAATCGGCCGGCGGCGTCTTAAAGCCAATGGCAAAGGCCTTGTTTTCGTCGTCGCATGCCAGGTACAGCAGGCGAGCGCCCGAGGCAGTGTGGCGCAGCACGTAGGCGTCCGAGTCGAGCTCGGGCACGGTCTCGCGGCGCTCGACGGCAAAACCGTGGCAGGTGGTACCGGGTACCAGCAGCGCGGCAGCAGCGGCGCGCGGATCGGTTGAGGTGGTGGACATATGCAGTCTCCTTTGACGCCCCGGCGGGGGCGAATCGAGTCGAATCCTCGAGAGTATACCCATATGGGGCCGCGACCCTGCGGCGAACTGGAGACGATGCAGCCGGATTGGGCATAGGTCCCGCGTGCCCGCCGCGCGAGCGTGGAAACTTGGACGCCTATCGAATGAGAGTGGATTTTCGGACGGAATCAGCCTCAAAACGCCCAAATACCGTCCAAATATCCACCCTCATTTCCCGACCGTCCAAAATCCACGCTCATCCGCCGCCCGCACATCTCTCATCTCTCATTCGTCACTAATACGAGAGATAACTGAAAGACGAGAGATAACTGAGCAGCAAAGAGACAAGCAATCATGGTGTTGTCTCAATACTGATTGTTCTACCAGCAAAAACATGTTTAAATGAAACAGATGGCAGACATCTTTTCTTTCATCTCTCACTTATCTCTAATATGAGAGATAGCAGAAAGATGAGAGATAATTACGAGAGATAACTGAGAGACGAAGGAAATCTATTCGTGGCATTCTCCGCCGGGCCGAGCGAAAGGACATGCAGATGAACGAAAACGAGCTAACCGGTCTGCTCGAGTCTTTAAGGCGCATGGGCTCGGACGATCTTAACGTCGAGGTCAAGGAGAGCGCCACGACGCTTTCCCGCGACGTATGGGAAACGGTTAGCGCATTCGCGAATACCGCTGGCGGAATTATCGTGCTCGGCGTGAGCGAGCGCGCGGGCTTTGTCCCGGTTGAGAACTTTGAGACCGAGAAGGTGCTCAACCAATTCGTAGCGGGCATGGGTGATGCCGGCGGTCGCGGAAAACTGGCCAATCCGCCCAAATACACCATTGAACGCGTGGAGCTCCAGGGCACCGTGGTTCTGGTCATCACAATTGAGGAGCTCGACCCGTCGAGCAAGCCTTGTTATGTCATAGAGCGGGGCGCTCAAGGCGGCAGCTACAAACGCATCGATGACAAAGATGTTCCGCTTTCGTCGACCGAGGTTTTGGCACTGTCGTCATACGAGCGGACGAGTCCTAGCGATCGCGATGCAGTGCCCGGCGCGGTTGCAGGCGATCTTGACGAGGCACTGGTCGACCGTACGATAGATCGGGCTTTCTCGTTGACGCCTCGGGCAATGCGCGGCGCGCCGGACAAACAAACGAAGCTGGAGCGCCTAAATTTCCTTGATTCCCAGGGCAATGTCACCAAGGCTGGACTCCTAGTTGCGGGCACCTACCCTCAGCAGTTTTATCCCAAGCTCTTTATCGACATGGCTGTCTATGCGGGGACCCGGAAAGGCACGGCGGGGTCGCTGAGGTTCATGGACCGCACAATCTGTGAGGGAACGTTGGGCGAGATGATTTCGGATGCTGTCGCGGCCGTCGCCAAGAATTTGCGGCGAACCTCGACCGTCCAAGGCGTCTCGCGTGTCGACTCGCTGGAGATTCCCGAGGAGGTTCTGCGCGAGGCAATCGCCAACGCCGTAATCCATCGAGAATACGGGGATCGGTCCTGTGGACAATCGATTGCCGTCGACGTCTTTGACGATCGTGTCGAGGTGACGAATCCTGGCGGCCTTTACGGGGGAAAGACTCGCGAGAACTTGTTTGACGGCAGCTCCCGATGCCGTAACGCGACGCTCGTGAAACTCATGTCGATTGTCCCGCTGCCGGATGGCGCAGGTTCGCCGGCTGAGGGCAATGGCTCGGGCATCCCGATGATGATCGATGCCATGCGCGCGCATGGTCTGGCCGAGCCCCTGTTCTGCCCGGGGTTCGATCGGTTCAAGGTCGTACTTTACCGTTCAAAGATCGAGCCGGTCGATCATGGCGGGGGCTTAATTGTGACGGCACTCAAACACTACGGCGAGCTGGGGACGCGTGAGCTGGCAGAACGCACGGGGCTTACAATTTCCCAGGTTAGGTCGCGCGTCAACGCGCTCATTGCTCAAGGCGAGCTTGAGCCCACGGCGCCGGCGACGAGCCGCAACCGCAAGTATCGACTGTCAGAGCGCGTGGAATAAATGCGTTAGTGGACGAGGCGACCCAATAATCGACCCTCAATTGGCGCCCACTAAGGTAAAGCGGTTGTTGCTCAGTCGACGGTGATGCTGAAGACTCGGCTTACGCCGGCATGGCCCCGAACCCGTCCATCAAGAACAGCCTAAGAACCAGCTTGATGACATATCCCGGTTTGACTTCTGCCGCGTCAAAGACGTGGCGCTCGGCGAGCTCGCTGCAGTATGCATAGATGTCGCGGATAAGGTCCGCGCCCGAAAGCGTAAACATGTAGCCTGCGTCCGAAAGCGCATTGGGCGCGGCGGGCAACTTGGCCATGTGGCAGAACGTTTGCAGGTCGGGCGCCATAACATTCTGGTAGTCGAGGTGGCCGTTGGCATCCTGTTCGGCAAGCTCCAATTGGCGCACAAAATCCAGCGCCGCTGCTAACACAAAGCTCGGTGTAGGCGCATTGACGTCCTGAGTGGTCGCCACAAGCCTGCCCGCCGCCTGCGTGACAAGCCAAGCGACCTCGCGCTGGCAGCGCACGGCCTTGCGCGTAACCGGCTTGATGGACGAAGAAGAAACGCTCCCCTTAGGCGGATTCGAAACAGCCATAAGACCCTCCCATGAACGACCCGGTCCAACAAGCCCGGATGAAACACGTGCTACATCAGTATACAGGGAAGTGGGGCAGCGGGGTACAAACGCGCCAGCGGCAAACCGAGAGCATCAACGATGTGCCGATCGCGGAATGAGATCTCGTAATAATTGACTCTCGGCCATATTATTGAGTGGCATGACTCGCGTTCGTATGGTTGTAGGTGCTGGCGATGAACGACATTGACCTTGCTCTTCCGTTGATGGATGGACCAAGCTATGACCGCGCCTGCAGTCTCGTGCCTTCCGAATACGTTGAGGCATGGGAGTGGTTTCTGGGTGAGGAACAGCGCGGCGGCGTTTGGACCAGCCTTCCGCACCACACCAAGGAAGATAGCCCTCAGTATCAGTATCGTTTGAGAATTGGCTCGGACTTCTTTCCCGTAACGCGGGATTCAGGGATCTTCTGGCCGGGCCAGGATCGGGTGAAGCAAGATCCCAATAAGATCTTTGCGCTTTCGGTCCATAACTCTAAAAAGAGCTTCTACACCGATGTACCTCAGCTCTATTTGGACGATGGTACGTGGGTCATTAAGTATTCGGTCCAAGCGCCAGGCGCCGTTGGTTCTCGAGACCAGAATTACAACCGTAAAATGCTCAACTGCATGGAATGTGGCGTTCCAGTCGGAGTCATATTTGCAACCGAGGTGGGCTACAAGGTGCTCGGCCTTGCGTTTGTTGAACGGTTCGAGCCCGAAAACGGATGGTTTGTTCTGCACGGTCCTGTTCATAAAGGCGGACCGGACCCCCGTTTTGCGCCCGACATGAGCTATCTGAAGCACATGCCCGTCGATATTGAGTTTGCCGGACAGGGTACGACCGACGACGAAAAGGTCCGCTATGCGTTAAGGCGCGAGCGATTGGGGCAGCAATGGTTCCGCAAGCAGCTCGTTGCCGCCTATGATGGCCGTTGCGCGGTGTCGGACTGCGGCGTCAGCGAAGCTCTGGAGGCTGCACATATCGAGAATTACTCGGGACCCAAATCGCAGGTTGCCAGCAACGGCATTCTGCTTCGGCGCGACTTACATGCTTTATTCGATGCTCATCTGATTTCGTTTGAGCCTGTTTGCGGCGAATATCGGCTGTGCGGATCGTACCTGCTGGATAAGACCGGCTACGCTTCCTTTGCGGGTGCGACGCTAAGGCAGCCGAATGAGCGTCAGTGGCGACCCAATACGGTGTTTCTTGAGGCCCATCGCATTGAGTTCGATCGCTCGGAAAAGAAGCGTGAAAAGGCGGGGCTTCTGCCGTATTAGCGTATTTGGCTTTGGCATTCTTTGACGATCGTGTTGTTTGATCGGATCGCGTGGCGATGCAATCTCGCGCATGCCCGCCGGTGCATGCTCTTCCTGTTTTGTATAGCGAGAGGGGAGCGTGTATGAGCTGGCGAGGCGATATTGCGATGGGGAAGTACGGAAAACTGCCGTGTGCCCTTATAGACAACAATATGTTTCCGAGCGTAGAGGTTGATTGCGGGTCGTTTGTCGTCACCTGCCCTTGCTGCGGCTCGCAAATACCGTGTCTCGACATTCGGTTCATCGATGCGCGCGACAGGTTCAGCGACGAAGTGAGAAAACAGACAGGCGTTCATATGCCGGTGTATCCGGAGAAATGCCCCGTTTGTGGCCTCGATATCGTGTACGACGCCGGCGACGAGGGATAGGTGATGCGGAGGAGCTGACTGTGAAGGCCTCTCCGTCCCTACAAATAAATCCCCTCACCGAGCTGCTTGTGGAACTCGGCGTGATGGTCGCGTGCCCAGGTAAAGAGCGCCTGCTCAAAGTCGGTGCGTGTGGCCGGGACGCCAAAGACGCCGGCAACTTCGACGCGCACAAACTCCAGTGCCGGCAACTTGTTGATGGCAGTGAGGGCAAACGGGGACGAGGACTCTTCGAACAGATAGCGGCTGCCTTGCAGCGCGTCGCAACTGCTGCACGTGTTGCCGAGCGACGGGGCTTTGGAGGCTCGCGCGCCTACGGGCTTGTAGCCGCAGCGCTTATGAAGGTAGTCGCGGATCTCGCCCGGCACGCAGCCAAGAGCGGGCACGATGGCGAGTGCGTTGGCGTTGGCCGTGTCGATGGCAATGTGCCCGGCTTCGTTGGGCGCGTGCGTGATGGCGATGCTCTTGTCGTTATCGGTTCGATAGGGAATGCCGAAGGCCGCGACCGAGGTCTCTTTGTGACACTTCCAGCACTCGCGCTTGCCCAGTACTAGATATATATACGGCGCTGAGGGGTCGGATCGGTCAACACCGGGCAGCCACTCGGCAAAGGGTTCGGGGTTGACGCCGCTGGGTACATACCAGATCTTCTTGGTCCGGTCCCATTTGGCGCCCAGCGCCTTGGCTTCTTCTTTGTGCGAAAAGGGGACATCGAGCTCGGTGCGCATGGCGGCTCCTTGGTGCTGCAGGTGCAAGTGGCTCAAGGATACCGCAGGGCACAGACATCGCGGCGTTTTGCTGAGAAGTTGCGGTGCGGACTGATTGGTTATGCCGATGGATAGATCGGCAAGTAGATGGTCGGCTTTTGGCTAGTTGGGCGGTTGGAACTGCCGGCGGATTTAGCGACATAAAACAAAACAGCCCAGAGGGCATAGCCTCTGAGCTGCGAACATTTGGTGGGCGTTAGAAGATTTGAACTTCTGACCTCTTCCGTGTCAGGGAAGCGCTCTCCCCCTGAGCTAAACGCCCGATCAAGGGTGCGCAAGCGCGCAAGGGATAATATAACGGAGCCTGAACTCGGTGGCAAGAACATTTTTAAAAATCGCTTACATTGTGGAATTCGGGGGCTTTGTCATATCCATCTCAAAAGTGCCTGCTGCCGCGATTTGGCTGTCGCATAATGCAAGGCCATTGCGGTATCGAGCTATGGAAAGACGCCTGCGGAATTGTTCTACCGATAAGCGGACAAGCCTCCAGCTGGTGCCTTCGCCGTGGTAAGGTAAGCCGAATTGCTTCCAGACTGTTTCGGGGGAGTGGAATGAGCAAAGAGTGTGTCGAGCAGGTCGAAGGCGCAGGGGCTTCGGTGCCGATGACCGATATATCGAACATTGATGTGCCCGAGGGCACCGACGAGCTCAGCCGCAACACCCGTCGCGCCTGGCGCGAGCGCCTTAACGATGCGTCGTCGCGCAAGATGATCACGGGCGTCTTGGCTACGCTGGTGGGCGGTTCGTTTTGGGGCTTCTCGGGCACCAGCGCGAGCTTTCTGTTCGATATCTACCACGTCGACACCTTGTGGCTTATGAGCGTGCGTCAGATTCTCGCCGGTCTACTCTTTATGGCCGTGGTTGTTACGCGCGACCGCGAGCGCCTGATTAAGCTCTGGACCACACCCGCCGATCGCAAGCAGCTGCTGCTCTTTACCGCCTTTGGCCTGCTGTTCAACCAGTTTTGCTATCTTTCGGCCGTGCGCCTGACGAACGCCGGAACCGCGACGGTGCTCCAGTGCCTGCAGCTCGTTATCATCATGGGCTACACCTGCGTGATCGATCGCCGCATGCCGCGTACTCGCGAAGTCATCGGCATTGGCCTGGCTCTGGGTGGAACCTTTTTAATCGCCACCGGCGGCGACCCCACCAGCCTGAATATTTCGCCGCTTGGCCTGGCAGCAGGTCTTATGTGTGCGGTCAGCGCCGCGTGTATGGCGGTGATTCCCGCCAAGATCCTGCCCGAATACGGCAGCCCCATCGTCACGGGTTCGGCAATGCTCACGGCGGGCGTGGTCTCGTGCGTCTTCGTGCAGCCCTGGGCGCATATGCCGGCGCTCGACGCTGCCGGCGTCGAGGCGCTCGCGGTGTTCGTGGTTATCGGCTCGTTTTTTGCTTACATGCTCTATATGCAGGGCGTTAAGGACATCGGCTCGGTACGTGCGAGCCTCATCGGAACTGTGGAGCCGGTTTCGGCGACCATCACCAGCGCCGTTATGCTGGGGACGGTGTTTTTGCCGACCGACCTTATCGGCTTTGCCATGATCATCGTGATGATGTTCCTCACGGTGTAGCTGGCGCCGCCGCCTAGACGGAAAAGGTGTTGTGCCGCATTTTCGCCAATTGATGTCCGTGTCTGGAGTTTAGCTGTCGATGCTCAAAATGCCATAAACTAGCAACGTTATGGACTTTTTCATTGCGACTCAATTGCGAGGATTTCTTTATGGCTGGTAATCACTTTAAGGGCGGCGATAGCGGCCGTCCTGCAGTTCCGCCGCGTCCGAACGGGGCTGGTAAGGCCGGCACACCGGGCGGCGCTGGACAGGGCGGTTCCGGTAAGCGCGTGTCCCCGGGCGAGACGGCGATGTTTACCGCTCTGTACGAGCAGTCTCAAAAGGCAAAAAAGACCGGCCGTGCAAGAGGGAATGTCTTTGCGGGCGGTGCAACCTCCACGTCGCAGCCGAGCGGGGCTCCTTCGGTACCTGCGAACAACGCAGGTGCTGCCAACGCCGCGAATACCGCCGGCAACGTTAATGCCGGCAAGGCCGCCAACAATACTCCCTCTTCCGGTGGCGCGGGGCTTACAGGTAACCTTGGCACGATTTACACCGGCGCCTCCGAGACTGGCACGTTCGCCCGCCTGGATGATAGCGGTGCCGAGTTTGCGGGCTCGGGTTCCAAGGAAGATTATTACGATTTTGGCTTGAACTACGGTAGCGACGCTTCGTCGAGTTCGACCTCTGACGGTCTGGTCCGTCATCGCCATCGCAAGGGCGAGCGCAAAAAGCGTCACACTGGCGCCATTATTGCCGCTGTGGTCGTGGTGCTTCTCGTTGCGCTTGGCGCAAGCGGCTTTATGCTGCTTAACTCGGCAAAGACCGTAAAGAGCGAAGCGAAGGAGGCTGTCGAGATTGTCGGTGGCCTTAAGGACAAGGTCACGTCGGGCGATTTTTCGACGCTGCCTGACGACGCGAAGAAGATCGATGAGCTCTGCGACAGCATGAAGGCGGAGACTTCGAGCCCGCTGTGGACGGCGGCTTCGTTTATCCCGGTGTATGGCAGTGACATCAACGCAGCCCGCACCATGATTGATGCCCTGTCCGATGTCTCGAGCAACGCGCTGGTTCCCATGGCCGATAACCTTTCGCAGGCCACGCCCGGCAAGCTGTTCCAGGACGGTATGATTAACGTATCCGCGCTGCAGGCGGTCGCCGATTCGCTTTCCAGCAGCTCGAAGGTGTTCAAGAGCGCCAACGAGAAGATCCAGGGCATTGGCGATACTCATATTTCCCAGGTGACTGAGCTGGTCGATAAGGCCAAGGACGGCTTTGCCACCCTCAACGGCGCGGTTGACGCGGCGGAGAAGGTCGCCCCCGTCCTTCCCCAGATGCTCGGCGCCAACGGCCAGACGCGCAACTACCTTATGTACGCCATGAACAACGTCGAGATTCGTGCCTGCGGCGGCTTTGGCGGTTCGCAGGGCCTGATTTCGGTCACCGACGGCCAGATGTCGATTGGCGAGTTTGTTCCCCGCATTGGACTCAGCGAGGATGAGGCAGTCGAGAGCGTCGACGAAGAGGATGAGGCGCTGTTCGGCAACCACAGCAACCTGTACAACTCGGGCAATACCTATTCGCCTGATTGGCCCCGCAACTCGCAGCGTGTCGCCGCGCTGTGGAAGTCCCAGTATGGGCAGGACGTTGATGGCGTCATCGGTATCGACCCGGTGTTCCTGCAGTATCTGCTGGGCCTGGTCGGTAACGTGTCACTGCCCGACGGAACGGTTGTCGACGGCACCAACGCCGCAAAGGTCCTCATGCACGATGTGTACTGGAACTATCCGGTCGAGGAATCGGACGGCATCTTTGCATCCGTCGCCAGCGCTGCCTTCGACAAGATCCTTGGCGGTATCGGCGATGTCGATGTTACGAAGCTTGTCAGCGCCGTTGAGCGCGGTGCCGAAGAGGGCCGCCTGATCGCGTGGATGAGAAACGATGATGAGCAGAGTGCCATCAAAGAGACGGGCATTGACGCTTCGCTGCCCGATCCGGATGACCCGAGTGCCGATCCTGTTGCCGGCGTTTACTTTAACAACCTGAGCTTCTCCAAGCTCGACTGGTACCTGAACGCCGATACGCAGATTGGCCAGGGCATCAAGAACGGTGACGGCACGTGCTCCTATCGCATCACCGTTGCCCTGACGAACATCATGACGCAGGAGGAGGCAGGCAAGCTGCCCGACTACGTTGCGGCGAGCGCACCCAATGCCGCGCGTGACGACGAACGCCTGAATGTCTCGTTGTTTGCCCCGACGGGCGGCAACATCAGTGACCTTACGGTTGAGGGCACACAGTTTGGTCTTGGCGCCGCTACGTGGCATGGAATCCCCTTCTATTCGGGCACCGTTGACCTGCATGCTGGCGAGACGACGACGATCACGTATACGCTGACCACGTCGGCCGAGGCGGGGGACAAGCCGCTTACGCTGCGTCAGACTCCTACATGCCAGGCGGCTCGCGACAGCGCGTCGGCGTAGGGTTTTTCTGGTAGCGCAGATAATCGAGTACCATTTTGGGGCGGACAGGCAATCTGTTCGCCCCTATTTTGTAAGGAGAGCGCATGAAGTACTTTGGCACCGACGGCTTTCGCGGTGAGGCCAACGTTGGGCTGACGGTAGAGCACGCTTATAAGATTGGCCGTTTTGTGGGCTGGTATTACGGCGCCAACCGCGAGCGCAAGGCACGCGTCATCGTGGGCAAGGACACGCGTCGCTCGAGCTATATGTTCGAGGCGGCGCTGGTGAGCGGCCTGGTCGCGAGCGGTGCGGACGCCTATATGCTGCACGTGATCCCCACGCCGGGCGTAGCGCATCAGACTGTGGAAGGCTGCTTCGATTGCGGCATCATGATCAGCGCGAGCCACAACCCGTTTTGCGATAACGGCATTAAGCTCGTCAACAGCGACGGCTTTAAGATGGACGAGGACGTGCTGGAGCTCATTGAGGACTACATCGATGGCAAGAGCGAGGTGCCGCTGGCAACGGGCAACCACATCGGCGCCACGGTGGACTACATGCAGGGTCGCAACCGCTACATTGCTTCGCTCATCGCCAGCGCGAACTTTTCGCTGCAGGGCGTCAAGATCGGCATCGATTGCGCCAACGGCTCGGCATCCTCGGTGGCCAAGCCGGTGTTCGACGCACTGGGCGCCGATGTGCGCGTGATCAATGCCGCGCCCGACGGCTTTAACATCAATGTCGACTGCGGCTCTACGCATATTGAGCGCCTGCAGCGCCACGTGGTGGAGCAGGGCCTGGATGTGGGCTTTGCCTACGACGGCGATGCCGACCGCTGCCTGGCCGTGGACGAGCGCGGCCGCGTGGTCGACGGCGACCAGATCTTGTACGTGTGCGGCGTGTACCTGAACAAGCACGGGCGTCTCTCGGGCGGTACCGTGGTACCGACGATCGCCAGCAACTTTGGCCTGATCAAGTCGTTGGAGCTTGCCGGACTGAGCGCCGTGACCAGCGGCGTGGGCGACCGTCACGTGTATGCCAAGATGCGCGAGGGCGGCTACAGCCTGGGCGGCGAGCAGACGGGCCATACGATCTTTGGCGATATCGAGCGCACGGGCGACGGCATTATGACTTCGCTGCGCGTGATGGAAGTGATTCGTGCCGAGCGCGAGACGCTCTCGCAGCTCACGGCTCCGTGCAAGCTGCTGCCGCAGGCGCAGGTGGCCGTGCACGTGGCGGACAAGGACGCCGCGCTCGAGAACATGGGCGTGCAGAACGCCATCGCCGAGGCCGAGGCTGCGCTGGCAGGCGAGGGCCGCGTGCTCGTGCGCAAGAGCGGAACCGAGTCGGTTATCCGCGTGCTGGCCGAAGCCCCCGACCAAGCCGCCGCCGACGCCGCCATGAAGCGCATCGCCAACGCGCTCGAGGCTCTTTAGCTACGCGGTTTTACCAAACCGCGTAGCTGCTCGACGCTGCAAACGGCCCCAAGCGGCAATCTGACGTTCAATTTCAAGGGCGCGACCAGAAGGTCAGCGCCCTTTCATTTCACGTCACCTTGCTCGCTTGGGGCCGTTTTCGCTGACGTTGCCAAGACATTAGCGTCAACGAACTAGTCATTGGGTACCTAGTTATTGGGTGAAAAAAGGGGACGCTGCGGATTGGTTCCGCGGCGTCCCCTTTGCGTTGGCGTGTCGGTTATGCCTTACAGCTCGTAGAGCGTGGTGAACTTGTCCTGCAGGTAGCTGCAGTAGTAGCGGGCATCGAACGCCATGCCGCACGCGCCCTTGATGAGCTCCGGCGCGTCCTTGGCGCGGCCCCACTGCCAAATGTGCTCGCCCAGCCAGGCGCGGACAGGTGTCAGGTCGCCGCTCGCGCAGGCGCCGTTAAGATCGACACCGTCGCGGCACATGACCGGCACAAACATGGCATCGTAGGCACTGCCCAGCGCATACGTGGGGAAGTAGCCAAACGAGCCGCCGCTCCAGTGCGTATCCTGTAGGCAGCCGTGCGTGTCGTCGGGAACGGGAATGCCCAGGTACTCATCCATAAAGCGATTCCAAAGCGCGGGGATGTCCTTGGCCGTGGCCTCGCCGGCAAACAGCATGCGCTCGATCTCGTAGCGCACCATAACGTGCAGCGGATAGGTGAGCTCGTCGGCCTCGGTGCGGATCAGCGAAGGCTGCGCGATGTTCACGGCGTGGTAGAGCGTGTCCTCGTCGACGTCGCCGTAGACCTCGGGTGCGTGGCGGCGCAGCACCTCGAGCAGCGGTCCCATAAAGGCACGGCTGCGGCCCACGGTGTTCTCAAAGAAGCGGCTCTGGCTCTCGTGGATGCCCATGGAGGTGCCGCCCTCCAGACAGGTGCGCGCATAGGCGGGATTGACGCCCAGCTCGTACATAGTGTGCCCCGCCTCGTGGATGATGCTGTAGACGTTGGAGATGCAATCGTCCTCGTAGATGTGTGTCGCGATGCGCGCGTCACCTACGGCAAAGCCCTCGCTAAACGGGTGCTCGGTAAAGGCAAGCGTGGTGTCGTCCAGGTTCAGGCCGACGAGCTTCATCAGGTCGAAGCTCATGGCGCGCTGGGCGGCCTCGGGCACGCGGGCGTGCAAAAAGTCGGCATCGGGCTGCTGGCCGCGCTCGCCGATGGCGTGCACGAGCGGCACGACCGTGGCCTTGACCTCCTCGCAAAACGCGTCGAAGCTCTCGGCAGAAAGGCCGCGCTCGTACTGGTCGAGCCAAACGTCGTATGGGTCGCGCTTGGGGTCCATGAGTTCGGCCTGATGCTTAAGTTGGGCGACGATTCTATCCACATAGGGCTCAAAGCTCGCCCAGTCGTTGGCCGTCTTGGCCTTGTGCCACACGGCGTCGGCCTCGCAGGTGAGCCTGGTCCAGGCTTCGGCCTCCTCGGTAGGAATAACGCTTGCCTCGCGCTGGTCGCGGCCGAGCACGCGGATCTCGTCGAGCAGCTGCGGGTCGTCGATTTTGCCGCCTGCAACCGTCTCGCGCGCTAACGAGCGTACGAGCTCAACGGACTTCTCGCTGGTCAGTAGCTTGTGATGTTCGCCGGCAAGCGTGCCCATGGCGTCGGCACGGGCGGCAGCGCCGTTGGCAGGAGCAATCGTCGCTCCATCGAACTCGGCAATCTTGAGCAGGTACTCGCGAGTCCACAGCTTGCCCTCGAGTTTGCGGAACTTTTTGACGGCCTTGTCGACTTTAGCGGCCTTGACGCCCTTGGCAGCCTTTTCCACGGCGGCCTTGGCCCTCTTATCGAGTTTCTTTCCCATGCCGTATCCTTAATCTCGCAGGCCGAGCGCCGCAGGCGGGTGCACGGCCAGTTTGCACAGCTACCTGCCTTGTACCCAGCGCGAACAAAACTGAACGCGGCGATATGCTCGCAGAATGTGTTATCCTATAGCCCAATGCGTTGACGGAGAGGGTTTTGCCCGCCGCGTCGCCGGCAAGAGAGGGAAGGTCATGGGCTGCAAGCCTTCCTACGGTGGCAAGGGCCAAGCGTTCACTCCCGAGCAGCGACCTCAACGGGCGCGCGGCCGGTGGCAGCGAAGCCCCAGTAGGGAAGCCGTGAGCCTCGCGACAAGGGGCGCAGAGTGGGCACGGCGGGCCAGACATCCGCCGGGTCAAACAAGGTGGTACCGCGGAATTCAACCGTCCTTGGGCAATGTACATGCCCGAGGACGGTTTTTTGTTACCGAACCGGGCCGCACATCCGCAGCTATCGGGTGCTAGCCGCCCCGGCAAGCGAGATGCGCGAGAGACGAAAGGGAAGACATGAGTCTGATTGATGATCTGGTCAAACTCGAGGAAGAGGCCAAGGAGCTCGTCGCAGGCGCCGACGACGCTGCCAAGCTCGAGGCTGCGCGCGTTGAGCTGCTCGGTCGCAAGGGCCGTATCACCGGCCTGATGCGCATGATGGGCAAGCTCGCCCCCGAGGATCGTCCCATGATGGGCAAACGCGCCAACGAGATGCGCCAGCTGATCGAGGGCATGCTCGACGAGCGCACCACCGAGATGAAGGCTGCCGCCCTCAAGCACGCGCTCGAGCACGAGGCCGTCGACATCACGCTGCCGGGCATCCGTCCGCAGATCGGTCACCAGCACCTGATCAAGCAGATCATCGAGGAGGCCGAGGACATCTTCTGCGGCATCGGCTACACCGTCGAGTCCGGCCCCATGGTCGATACCTCCTACTACAATTTTACCGCGCTCAACGCCCCCATGGATCACCCGAGCCGCTCGGCTCGCGACACGTTCTATGTGGTCGACAACAACCCCGGCAGCGTCGCGCATCCCGAGGCTCACGCTCACGGTGAGTCCGACGTGCTGCTGCGCACCCAGACCTCGGGCGTGCAGATTCACACCATGGAGTCGCAGAAGCCGCCCATCTACATGATCTGCCCGGGCACCGTCTACCGTCCCGACACGGCCGACGCCTGCCACCTGCCGCAGTTCAACCAGATTGAGGGCCTGGTCGTCGACGAGGGTATCACCTTTGGCGATCTTAAGGGTACGCTCGACTATTTTGTTAAGTGCATGTTTGGCGAGGACCGCAAGACGCGCTACCGTCCGCACTTCTTCCCCTTCACCGAGCCTTCCTGCGAGGTGGACGTGAGCTGCCACGTCTGCGGCGGCAAAGGCTGCAACTTCTGCAAGCACAGCGGTTGGATCGAGATCCTGGGCTGCGGCATGGTCGACCCCAACGTCCTGATCAACTGCGGCATCGACCCCGAGAAGTACACCGGCTTCGCCTTTGGTATTGGCGCCGAGCGCGTCGCGGCACTGCGCTACGACCTGCCCGACCTGCGAACGCTCATGACAGGTGATATGCGCTTCTTGAACCAATTTTAAGTTGACCTGTCCCGGCGGCTTCCCGAGCCACCGCACCTTGCCTTTCAATCGTCGGTTGCGTACCTAAGTACGCGGCCCTCCTCTTTCAAGGCAATCTGCGGCACCTCGGAAACCCGTCTCCGTAGCTGGAGTTTTCCGTCTGTTTATTGCAGACGTTACAGATGAAAGGAGACCAGTTAGATGCGCGTTTCTTACGACTGGCTCAAGACCATGATCGATATTCCGGAGGATCCCAAGACCCTTTCGGACGAATATATCCGTACCGGCACCGAGGTCGAGGCGATCGACACCGTGGGCGAGTCCTTCGACCACGTGGTGACCGCCAAGGTGCTCACCAAGACCCCGCACCCCGATAGCGACCACATGTATGTGTGCTCGGTCGACGTGGGTGACAAGAACCTCGACGCCGACGGCAATCCCGCTCCGCTGCAGATCGTCTGCGGCGCGCAGAACTTCGAGGCCGGCGACCACATCGTCACGGCCATGATCGGCGCTGTCCTGCCCGGCGACGTCAAGATCAAGAAGAGCAAGCTTCGCGGCGTCGTGTCCATGGGCATGAACTGCTCTGCGCGCGAGCTCGGCCTGGGCGGCGACCACTCCGGCATCATGATCCTGCCCGAGGATACGCCCTGCGGCATGCCGTTTGCCGAGTACGTGGGCTCGAGCGACACCGTGCTCGACTGCGAGATCACGCCCAACCGCCCCGACTGCCTGTCCATGATCGGCATGGCCCGCGAGACCGGCGCCATCTTCGATCGCGATTTCCACGTTGAGCTGCCCGCTATCAAGGCGGAGACCGGCCGCGCGACCGACGACGAGCTTTCCGTCGAGATTGCCGACGAGGGCCTGTGCGACCGCTACGTCGCTCGCATCGTGCGCAACGTGAAGGTCGGCCCGTCGCCCGACTGGATGGTCAAGCGCCTTAACGCCCTGGGCGTGCGCCCGCACAACAATATCGTCGACATCACCAACTATGTGATGATGCTCACCGGTCAGCCGCTGCACGCCTTTGACCTGGACACCTTTGCCGAGCGCGATGGCCACCGTCGCGTGGTGGTTCGCGCCGCCCAGCAGGACGAGAAGTTCACGACGCTCGACGGCGAGGAGCGTGTGCTCGATGCCGGCATGGGCCTCATCACCGACGGCGAGCGCCCTGTGGCGTTGGCCGGCGTTATGGGCGGCATGGATTCCGAGATCGAGGACGATACCGTCGATGTGATGGTCGAGAGCGCCTGCTTCAACGCCGGTCGCACCTCGCACACCAGCCGCGATCTGTCGCTGATCTCCGACGCCTCCATTCGCTTTGAGCGCCAGGTTGACGAGACCGGCTGCGTGGATGTTGCCAACATTGCCTGCGCGCTGATTGAGGAGATCGCCGGCGGCGAGGTCGCCCCCGGCTATGTGGACGTGTTCCCCGCGCCCAAGACCATCGACAGCATCAAGCTGCGCCTGGCCCGCGTGCACGCCATCTGCGGTGCCGACATCGAGTCCGACTTTATCGAGCGCTCGCTCACCCGCCTGGGCTGCACCGTCGAGCGCGACGGCGAAGACTTTATGGTTACCCCGCCGAGCTTCCGCCCCGACCTGCCGCGCGAGATTGACCTGATCGAGGAGGTCCTGCGCCTGTGGGGCATGGGCCGCGTGACGGCGACCATCCCGGCTGCCAAGAACCACATTGGCGGCCTGACCCGCGAGCAGAAGCTCACCCGTAAGGTCGGCGAGATCCTGCGCGCCTGCGGCCTCAACGAGACCACGACTTTCGGCTTTGCCGCCCCGGGTGACCTGGAGAAGATCGGTATGTCCACCGAGGGCCGCGGCTGCCCCGTGGTGCTCATGAACCCGCTGGTAGCCGAGCAGACCGAGATGCGTCGTTCGCTGCTGCCGGGCTTGCTGCAGTCCGTGGCCTACAACGAGGCGCACGGTACGCCCAACGTGCATCTGTACGAGGTCGGCAGCCTGTTCCACGGTCGCGAGAACGCCAGCCTGCCCAAGGAGACCAAGTCCGTCGCGGGCGTGCTCTCGGGCCAGTGGAGCGAGCGGTCTTGGAACATGAAGTACCGTAAGCTGCGTTTCTTCTTTGGCAAGGGCATCGTCGAGGAGCTGCTCGCCCAGCTGCGCATCGAGAAGGTTCGCTTCCGTCCCGTCGAGGGCGAGGGCTATGCCTTCCTGCAGCCGGGTCGTGCGGCCGAGGTTCTGTCCGGCGGCACCGTGCTGGGCTGGGTCGGCGAGATCCACCCCGAGGCGCGCGAGGCTATGGGCATCGACGAGGTCGTCGTTGCCTTTGAGCTCGACCTGGACAAGCTGATCAAGGGCGCCCGCAATCAGGAGAACTACCGCGAGTTCTCGCAGTACCCGGCCGTTGAGCACGACCTTGCCATTGTGGTCGACAACGCTGTGACCTGCGAGGATCTTGAGCGCCGTATTACCAGCGCCGGCGGTAAGCTGCTCGAGGGCGTGCGCCTGTTCGACGTCTACCGCGATCCCATCCGCATCGGAGCGGGCAAGAAGTCCATGGCCTTTGCGCTTACGTATCGCTCCGACGACCACACGCTCACCAGCGAAGAGGTCGAAAAGGCGCACCAGAAGATCGTCACCAAGGTGTGCAAGGGCGTAAACGGCGAGGTCCGCGGCTAGGATTTGTGCTGGGAGCACAGGACCCCTCGGCAGTTGCTGTGGGGCCCTGCGTGACCGCGGTGTTCGGAAAAGGCGCCGTTGAACCTGCATATATGACACGCGCATTACATAACGGCGTGCTGCTTTGTCGGCAGCGCGCCGTTTTGCTATGATAGCCCGCGGCGTGTTACGAGTCTGACAATACGTAACACTGGCAAGGTAATTCAGGCGGCGTTGCAATTCCGTGCGCCGACAACAGGGAGGCGTACATGCACATTCCAGATAACTATCTGTCCCCGCAAACCGATGCCGTCATCGCAGTGGCGATGGTGCCCGTTTGGGTTCACTGCATCAAGAAGGTGCGCGCCACGCTCGATCGCGAGCACATGGCTTTTCTGGGCATCTGCGCCGCATTCTCCTTTTTGCTCATGATGTTTAACGTTCCCCTGCCTGGCGGCACCACGGGCCACGCCGTTGGCGGCTCACTCATCGCGCTGCTGCTGGGCCCCGAGGCCGCAGCCATCGCGGTTTCGGTCGCACTGGCGCTGCAGGCGCTGCTGTTTGGCGACGGCGGCATCCTGTCCTTTGGAGCCAACTGCTTTAACATGGCATTTGTGCTGCCGTTTGTGGCAGCCATCGTGTTCCGTGCGCTCAACGGCCGCCTGCACGACAAGAGCTGGGGTACCGCGGTCTCCGCTGCGGTGAGTGGCTGGGTCGGCCTGTGCTTGGCGGCCCTGTGCGCGGCGATCGAGTTCGGTATTCAGCCGATGCTCTTCACCAACGCTTCGGGTGCTCCGCTGTACTGCCCCTTCCCGCTGTCCGTGGCTATTCCGGCCATGTTGATCCCGCATATGCTGGTTGCCGGTGTGGTCGAGGGCGTGGCGACGGCCGCCATCTACGGTTTCATTAAGAAGACGGCGCCGAGCATTATCGTCGGCCCCGAGGCCGTCGATGGCCAGCTTGCTGCTGAGGGCGCAGCCGCCAAGAAGACCTCGCTGGTCCCCACGCTCATCCTGGTCGCCGTGCTTGTCGTGGCCACGCCGCTGGGCCTGCTGGCCACGGGTGACGCCTGGGGCGAGTGGGACGCCGAGGGCGCCGCGACTGCCGTTCAGGAGGCTGGCGACGACAGCCTGCAGGCTTCGGTCGGCCTCGATACCCCGACCTTTGCCGACGCACTGCCCACGGGCGATTATCTGCAGGCCTATTCCGAGGAGCAGGGTCTTGGCTTTGCCGGTCAGGCTGCCATGTATATCCTGTCCGGCGTGATTGGCGTGGCGGTGCTTACCATCGCATTCCGTCTGATCTCGCTGACGGTTAAGGAAAGCGGTGCTCATGGCAATAGCCGAGCTGCCTAGCTGGCTTGCGGTCGAGCAGCGTTACGAGCCCGTGGGGGCTCGGCATCGCGTGATGCAAAAGAATGTCCTGCACCTGGCGAGCTTGCTTGAGCGGGTTCGCCTGGGTGGGGGCGCGCACGAGGGCGGGTCGATGGTCGACCGCGCCCTTTCTTGCGTTTCGGCTCCGGTGCGCCTGGTGGGGATGTTCGTCTGCGTCCTGTGCGTGTGTCTGACACAGAGCCCGCTGTACCTCATGTTGATGGCGGCTATTGCGCTGGTGCTCGTTGCCGTGCGCCCCGTACGCGGGCTGCGCGCGACCTTTGTGCCGGCGCTTGGCGCCGCGGGGCTCGCCGTGGTTTTGGCGCTGCCTGCCCTGCTGCTGGGCGCTTCCGCTACGGGCGCCATGCTCAAAATTGCGCTTAAGACGTTCATTAACGTGTCGCTCGTGCTGGGCGTTTCGTGGACGCTCACCTGGAGCTGCATGTCGGCGGCGCTCAAGATGCTGCATCTACCCGACGAGGTCATCTTTACGTTTGATATGGCGCTCAAGCACATTGAGGTGCTGGGTCGCACGGCGCACAATCTGTGCGAATCGGTCATGCTGCGCAGCGTTGGCCGTGCGCCTGAGGGATTTTCGCGTACCGATTCGATCGCGGGTATCATGGGCATGACCTTTATCAAGGCGATGGAATGCAGCCGCGCGATGGACGAGGCCATGCTCTGCCGCGGCTTTGCCGGCGCGTATCCGGCTCCCGCGCGGAGCGGCTTTGGCTGGCGCGATGCGGTCTATGCGGCCGGCGTGGCGCTGCTGGCAGTGTTGTGCGCCGTGCTGTAGGCGCTGCTGGTTCTGGCTGGAGATGCAAATAGGGAAGGGCGACGTTTTGACGATCGATATGAATAGTGCGGCGGGCGCGAACGGTGTGGGCGGCGCCGAGGACACGCCGCTTATTGAGTTGCGCGACGTGGTGTTTTCCTATACGGGTCATACGGTTGTCGATGGTGTGTCGCTGCAGGTCGATCGTGGTGAACTCGTTGCCCTGCTCGGTCCCAACGGCTGCGGTAAGACGACGATTATGCGCCTTATTAACGGCCTTGAACTCGCGAACGCAGGGGCATACCTGTTTGACGGACGCGTGGTCGATGCGGCGTATCTGAAGGATTCTGCTGCTGCTCAGAAGTTCCACCAGCGCGTGGGCTTCGTGTTCCAAAACGCCGATGCCCAGCTGTTCTGCGCCACGGTGGGTGAGGAAGTTGCTTTTGGTCCCGCGCAGATGGGGCTGCCGGCAGACGAGCTCGACCGTCGCGTGCACGATGCCATGGAACTGTTTCAAGTTGCCGACCTGGTAGATGCCTCGCCCTATCAGCTTTCGGGTGGGCAAAAGAAGCGTGTGGCGCTGGCGGCAGTCGTATCGATGAACCCCGATATCTTGGTTCTCGACGAACCTACTAATGGGCTCGACGAGGATTCATGCGACATCGTGGTCAACTTCTTGCTGGCCTACGTCGCGGCGGGTAAGACGGTCTTGATGAGCACACATCACCAGGATTTGGTGCGACGCCTGGGTGCCCGTGCAATCTATATCGATCGATATCACCATGTGGTCGAGGCGCCTTCGCCGTCGTATGGAACCGAAAGCGGTGCTACGGACTAGTTGCTGCGTAGAGCGTGCGTAGCCGCCCGCGCGGCTTTGCCGTGATGGTATAGTTATCCAGGTTTTTTATGGGGGTGGCTATGCCAAGCTGGAACATTCATATCGCTCAGACGGAGCGTTTGCTGGAGCGCACCGGTGCGCTTGCCAAGAGCGTGCGCGACTGCAATGCCTTTTTGTTTGGCTGCGTGGTTCCGGATATTTTCGTGGGCTATATGGTCCCTGGCATCGCCGATCCCATCCCGTACCGCATTACGCACTTTGCCAAGCCCGAGCCTATCCCTAAGCCGCGCGAGCACGAGTTCTGGGATACCTATGTGGCGCCGCTGCTCAAAGGGGCGCCTGTTGGTACGCCGGCTGCCGCGACCTCGATTGTCGAGGAGCGCGAGCGACTCAATCGGGTACATTATCCCCAACGCTACAAGGATGCCGAGCCGGTTGCCGGTCCCGGTGCTAGCGAGCTTTCGCTCGCGCCCGATGACGTGGCGCAGTCGCTGCTCGATCTGACGCTGGGCGTTTGGTCTCACCTCGTGGCCGATACCGTGTGGAATACGCGCGTGAATCAGTACCTGGAGGCGCACGGCGGCAAGCCGTGCGAGGAATTCCGCATTAAAAAGCAAGGCGACTTTGACTGGTTTGGCAAGACGCTCGGGATCGTTTCGATTCCGCGCGCGACCGATCGCCTGTATACTGCGGCGACGCGTTTTGGTCAGTATCCCATCCATAAGGAGTATGTGCTCAAGACCATTGGCGTTATGCACGAGATTGTACGCGAAAACCCCGGCGAGCCCGACCATCCGCCATACCGCCTGCTGACCGAGGAATTCTTCGACGCAACGTTTACCGAGGTCATCGAGCTGACCGAGGCGGGTTTTGCGGCTCGCGTTGCCGCTTCTGGCGTCCCCGCAGTCCCCCTGATCGCTAGCTGCTAGCCGGCCGGCTTGACGGCGAACAGTTCACCCCAATTGACCAACAACTCCCGTCGCAGGGCGTCTTCGGTGGTGCGCTCGGCATCGGAGAGGCTTGCGATTGAACGCAAATCGATGAAGCGGCATATGAAGAAGGTCTTAAAAAAGGGCCCGGAAGGCAATGCCTTCCGGGCCCTTTGCAATGCAAATCTGCTTGCAAGTACGATTTAGCGCACCTGAGCGACGTAAGCGACGTTGGTCGAGGAGACCTTATCCTCGAGCTGGACGCTCATGCGGGGATCGCCGGCGGTAGCGACGGTCAGATCGCCGGCCTCGACGTAGCCGAGCTCCTTAGCGGTCTCGATCGCCTTGACGATCGTGCCGTTGACGGTGCCCTGGGTAATCTCGGCCTGGTGCGGGATAACGCCCCAGTACATGATCATCTGCTGGACGGCCCACTCGTGGCGGGAGAACGCGCAGATCGGCATGTTGGGACGGAAGTGCGAGATCAGGCGGGCGGTACGACCGGTGGTCGTCGGCACGGTGATGCACTTGGCGCCAACGGTGGTGGCCATGTTCACAGCGGACATTCCCACAACGTTGTTGACGACGCGGGTGCCGTGAGCGTCGGCCGGAACCTCGAGCGGAGCGTGGGCCGGGAGGTACTTCTCGGTCTCGAGAGCAATGCTGGCCTGCATCTTAACGGCCTCGACCGGGTACTTACCGGCAGCGGACTCGCCAGAGAGCATAACGGCGTCGGTGCCGTCGTAGATGGCGTTGGCAACGTCGGCAACCTCGGCGCGCGTCGGGCGCGGGTTCTGCTGCATGGAGTCGAGCATCTGCGTAGCGGTGATAACGGGCTTGTAGGCCGCGTTGCACTTGGCGATGATCTCCTTCTGGATGTGGGGAACGAGCTCGGGCTTGATCTCGATGCCCAGGTCGCCACGGGCGACCATGATGCCGTCGGAAGCCTCGAGGATCTCGTCGAAGTTCTCGACGCCCAGGGCGCACTCGATCTTCGGGAAGATTGTCACGTGCTCGCTACCGTTCTCGCGGCAAAGCTTGCGAATGCCGCGGACGGACTCGCCGTCACGGATGAAGGAAGCGGCGATGTAGTCGATGTTCTCGGTCAGGCCAAAGAGGATGTCCTGACGATCGCGCTCGGTGATAGCGGGCAGCGAGATGTTGACGTTGGGCATGTTGACGCCCTTGCGCTCGCCGATCAGGCCGTCGTTCTTAACGACGCAGGTCATGTCCTGGCCGTCGACGGACTCGACCTCGAGGGCAACCAGACCGTCATCGATCAGGATGAGGGAGCCCTTCTCGACCTCGGAGGGCAGAGCCAGGTAGTCGAGGGAGATGTGCTCAGAGGTGCCGTGGAAATCCTCGGACGTGGGCTGAGCAGTAACGACGATCTTATCGCCGGTCTTGACGGCAACCTTCTTGCCATCGACCAGAAGGCCGGTGCGGACCTCGGGGCCCTTGGTGTCGAGCAGGATGCCGACGGGCAGACCGAGCTCCTTGGAAATACGACGGACGCGCTCGATGCGACCGTGGTGCTCGTCGTAGGATCCGTGCGAGAAGTTAAAACGGGCGACGTTCATGCCCGCCTTGATCATCTCACGGATGGTCTCGTCGCTATCGCAGGCGGGACCCATGGTGCATACAATCTTAGTGCGCTTGTACATTCAGACCTCCATCTGACATCGTCTTGCGCTGATAGATAAACCATAAGAAATAAAACTGAGATGATTATAACGAAATGACGACCGAACACCCCCAAAAATCGACCGTATGCCGAATTAGAAGTTCATTTTTTGCGGTAAAAACGGTATATGAAAAAACTTTATCAACCGTTCTGACCGCTGCTATCTGGGCGATATTTCAGTTTGACGATGCGCCGAAGAAAAAACGTTTTATCAATGTTGAGCATCACACGGTCTGCATCGTTGCACTCGAGCCGTGTTTCCAATTGGAATGTTTTGGCTAGACGCGCCGCTTTGGGGTACCATAGCCCCACTATCAACTGCCGCTCAGCACGGCAGCCTTGATGAGCCCTTGCCCTTCTCCTGGGAATTATGATCGGGCATCAATCTGCTGAGTGGCCCGAATCCCAGGAGGGGACTCTATATGCAAAAGGAATACCTGTCCGCCGCGGCGGAGGTACTCAGCGACCAAGGTGTCGATGAGAACCTCGGCCTGAGCAACGACGAGGCGTCGTCGCGCCTCGCCAAGACAGGCCCTAACAAGCTCGAGGAAGCCGAGAAGACGCCGTTGTGGAAGCGCTTCTTTGAGCAGATGGCCGATCCCATGGTCATCATGCTGATCGTTGCCGCCGTCATCAGTGCACTCACGGGCATGGTCAAGGGTGAGGCGGACTTTGCCGACGTCGCCATCATCATGTTCGTCGTTATCGTCAACTCGGTGCTGGGCGTGGTTCAGGAGGCTAAAAGCGAGGAGGCTCTCGAGGCCCTGCAGGAGATGAGCGCGGCGCAGTCCAAGGTGCTGCGCGACGGCAAGCTCGTGCACCTGCCGAGCGCCGAGCTCGTGCCTGGTGACGTGATCATGCTCGAGGCGGGCGACTCCGTCCCGGCCGACTGCCGCGTGCTCGAGAGCGCCACGATGAAGATCGAAGAGGCTGCACTCACCGGCGAGTCCGTGCCTGTCGAGAAGCATGCCAACGTGATTGAGCTCGCCGCCGGCACCGACGACGTGCCGCTCGGCGACCGCAAGAACATGTGCTACATGGGTTCCACCGTGGTATACGGCCGCGGCCGCGCCGTCGTGGTCGGCACCGGCATGAACACCGAGATGGGTAAGATCGCCGGCGCCCTGGCCGAGGCCAAGGAAGAGCTCACGCCGCTGCAGGTGAAGCTTGCCGAGCTCAGCCGCATCCTCACCATCATGGTTATCGTCATCTGCGTCGTCATCTTTGGTGTCGATATCATCCGCCACGGCGTGGGCAACGTTCTTACCGACCCGACCGCCCTGCTCGACACCTTTATGGTCGCTGTCTCGCTTGCCGTCGCCGCCATCCCCGAGGGCCTGGTTGCCGTCGTGACCATCGTGCTGTCGCTTGGCGTGACCAAGATGGCCAAGCGTCAGGCAATCATCCGCAAGCTCTCTGCCGTCGAGACCCTTGGCTGCACGCAGACCATCTGCTCCGACAAGACCGGTACCCTCACCCAGAACAAGATGACCGTCGTCAAGCACGAGCTCGCCGCGCCTAAGGAGAAGTTCCTGGCCGGTATGGCGCTGTGCTCCGATGCCCAGTGGGACGAGGACTTGGGCGAGGCCGTGGGCGAGCCGACTGAGTGCGCGCTCGTCAACGACGCCGGCAAGGCGGGCCTCACTGGGCTGACTGCCGAGCACCCGCGCGTGGGCGAGGCCCCGTTCGACTCGGGCCGCAAGATGATGTCCGTGGTCGTCGAGACCCTTGACGGTGAGTATGAGCAGTACACCAAGGGCGCGCCCGACGTGGTGATCGGCCTGTGCACCCATATCTACGACGGCGATAAGGTCGTCCCCCTGACCGAGGAGCGTCGCGCCGAGCTCGTGGCCGCCAACAAAGCCATGGCCGACGAGGCCCTGCGCGTGCTGGCGCTGGCAAGCCGCACCTACACCGAGGTCCCGAGCGACTGCAGCCCCGCTGCGCTCGAGCACGACCTGGTCTTCTGCGGCCTGTCCGGCATGATTGACCCGGTCCGCCCCGAGGTTGCCGACGCCATCCGCGAGGCCCACGATGCCGGTATCCGCACCGTCATGATCACGGGCGACCACATCGACACCGCCGTGGCCATCGCCAAGCAGCTGGGCATCGTCACCGATCGCAGCCATGCCATCACCGGTGCCGACCTCGATCGCATGAGCGACGAGGAACTCGACGCGCACATCGAGGACTACGGCGTGTACGCCCGCGTCCAGCCCGAGCACAAGACACGCATCGTCGAGGCTTGGAAGTCGCGCGACCAGATCGTGGCCATGACGGGCGACGGCGTCAACGACGCCCCGTCCATCAAGCGTGCCGACATCGGCGTGGGCATGGGCATTACTGGTACCGACGTCACCAAGAACGTCGCCGACATGGTGCTCGCCGACGACAATTTCGCCACCATCATCGGTGCCTGCGAAGAGGGCCGTCGCATCTACGACAACATCCGCAAGGTCATCCAGTTCCTGCTTTCGGCTAACCTTGCCGAGGTCTTCTCGGTGTTTATTGCCACGCTCATCGGCTTTACCATCTTCCAGCCGGTGCAGCTGCTGTGGGTGAACCTGGTCACCGACTGCTTCCCCGCGCTTGCGCTGGGCATGGAGGATGCCGAGGGCGACATTATGAAGCGCAAGCCGCGCAACGCCAAGGACGGCGTCTTTGCCGGCAATATGGGTCTGGACTGCGTGGTCCAGGGCCTGATCATCACCGTGCTGGTGCTGGCGAGCTTCTTTGTGGGCGTGTACTTTGACATGGGCTACATCCACATCGCCGATATGATCGCCGGCAATGCCGACGAGGAAGGCGTGATGATGGCGTTCATCACGCTCAACATGGTCGAGATTTTCCACTGCTTCAATATGCGCAGCCGTCGTGCGTCGCTGTTCACCATGAAGAAGCAGAACAAGTGGCTGTGGGCTTCGGCCGCGCTGGCGCTGGTGCTGACGGTGATCGTGACCGTGCAGCCGACGCTTGCCGAGATGTTCTTTGGCCCCGTGACGCTTGAGCTCAAGGGCGTTCTTGCCGCGCTGGGCCTGGCCTTCCTGATCATCCCGCTGATGGAGATCTACAAGGCGATCATGCGCGCGGTCGAAAAAGAGTAACGTTCCTGTCCGGGCCCGACCGCCTGCGGGGTTTCCACGGGCACGTCCTCGCCGCTTTGCGGCTGCGGGATGTGCCCTTAGGAAACCCCTCCCGGCGGGCGGGCCCTGCGGTATCCTTGCTGGCTTTTCTCCCGTGCGGATGAAAAGGGCTGAGGGAAAGTTTGTGAGCTGGTCGGGCTTTGCCCGGCCAGCTCTTTTTGATTTAAAATACCTGCTCAGTTGTGATTTATGGTGCTGGGAGGCGCTTGTGGGCAAGGCTAAGGCTAAGGCGAAGAAAAAGACGACGGGGGCGCGGGCTAAGCGCGATCGTCGTCGGAAGCTTGCGACCGAGGCCCCCGCGTCTGCCGAGGAGCTGCTGGCAAGCGTGCCGGGACTTGACGCGCTGCAGGACGTTCCGGCGTTTGATGACCTGCCGGTCGATGAAACCCAACAGACTGCCTTTGATGATTTCTGCACACATACCGAGGAGCCCGAGCAGATGCGGCTTGGCGCCGTGGTGCGCTTGGATCGCGGGTTTCCGCTGGTGGCGACTGCCGACGACACCTTTCGCGCCGAGCATGCCGTGGGGTTTGCCAAATCGCGCGGCGAGGATGAGGTCCTGCTGCCTGCCGTGGGAGACCGTGTGGCGGTGCGCCGCGCTCCCGGGCACGATATGGGCGTGATTGAGTGCGTGCTGCCGCGCCGTACGAGCTTTGAGCGTTGGCGCGGCCGTGCCCGCGGAGAGCGCCAGGTGCTCTGCTCCAACGTGGATAGCGTGCTAATCGTGCAGGCGCTCGGTGCCGGCGAGGTGCTGCTCGACCGCGTGGCGCGCTCGCTGGTGTTGGCGCTCGACTGCGATGCCGAGCCGGTGGTGGTGCTCACCAAAGCTGACCGCTGCGATGCCGAGGAGCTCGAGCGCGATCTGGACCGCGTGCGCCGCCTGGTGGGTCCGGACGTGCGCGTGATCGTGACGTCCTCTGCCGAGGGGCGCGGCCTGGACGAGGTTCGTTCCTGCGTGCCTGCCGGGAGCTGCGCCATGATTCTGGGCGAGTCGGGTGCCGGCAAGTCGACGCTGCTCAATGCGCTGCTGGGCCACGATACGTTGGCGACTGGCGGTGTGCGCGAACGCGACGACCAGGGCCGTCACACTACCGTTGCGCGCGTGATGGTGGCACTGCCGGGCGACGCCGGCGTGATCGCCGATGCCCCGGGCCTGCGCAGCCTACCGCTCGTGGGTCACGAGCGGGGTCTGGCGCGCGCCTTCCCCGAGATTGTCGAGGCATCGCGCGCGTGCCGATTTGGCGATTGCACGCATACCCATGAGCCGGGTTGCGCCGTTCGCGAGGCCGAGGACGCCGGGCAGATCGACAGCCTGCGTCTGGAAACGTTCCAAAACCTGGCGTCATCCATGCGCGTGAGCGCCCAAATGCTCGATCCCGATGTCCATCTGTAATTGATTTTTCCTATGACAGCCGTCTCCCAACTGTTCGGGAGACGGCTTTTTTGCTGCGGAAAAGCCTTGAAGCATGCAGTTTGCTGACGTGCTGACCAAAACCTTGCCACGAGCTTGACGGGCTGGTTAGTTTTTGGTCAGCGATTGGTTTGACATCGAAAACCAAGATCGCGATTGCGCCGCTTTGCGCTCTGACCGCCCAGACAATGGTGGTACGGGCATTCGCCCGGCACTGCCATGAGAGGAGCGGCCGTGAACAAGAGCAAGCGCATCGCCATCAGTCTGGTCGCGGGCGTGCTCGCTGCTCTGCTCTGCATGGTTTACGGCTCGTCGATCCGCTCGCAAGCCGAACAGGTCCAGGCTGAGACCTTGGCCAAGTACGGTGGCGATCGCGTCGAGGTATGCGTCGCGGCGCGTGATATCGATGTGGGCGAGACCCTCGATGAGACCAATGTCATAACCCAAGAATGGCTGACGAGTCTGCTGCCGCGTGACGCGGCGACCGAGCTGCGCCAGGTGCGCGGCGACGTGACGACTTCGCGTATTCCCAAAAACGCCGTGATCTGCAATGTCTACACCAAGGCCGAGAGCCACAAGCTCGAGGTGCCTAAGGGCAAAGTCGCCGTTTCGGTGGCGGTCGATGCCGAGCACTCGGTCGGCGGCGCCACGGGCGTGGGCAGCTACGTGGATGTGTATGTGCAAAAAGACGGCGTAACCGATCGACTGTGCGGCGCGTACGTGATCGATACCAGTGAGGATTCCGGTGCCACGCGCGAGGGCAAGATCGAATGGGTGACGCTGGCGGCTGACCCCGAAGACGTCAAGGAACTGCTGGGAGCCTCGGGCAAGGGAACGGTCAGCTTGACGATTCCCGCCACGGCGCGCGGCAAAAAGAGCGGAGGCGACAAGTGATGAAGGCGATCTGGCTTGCGTGCTGCGCGTGCGGCGATTACGGGCTGTTGCAGCGGGAAGTCGAGGGCCGTGATGCGGGTGCACAGGTGCTTCGCGTAGGTGACCTGGACGGGCTGGTTTCCATGGCTCGGGCGTTTCCGTCGCGCCGCGGGGCTGCCATCATCGCGGCGTCTCTGTTTGATACCGAAGATGTGCGCAAGACTGTTGCGCGCCTGACGGCCGAAGGCCGCGTGAGTCGCGTGGTCGTGTTGATAGAAGCACTCGATCCGTCGGATATCGAGGGGCTGTTTCGCGCAGGGGCGACCGAGGTCATCGCTGCGCACAGTATATGCGGCAACGGGTGCGCGGGCGAGGGAGCGGTTGATTCCGATCGGCGCATGACGATTGAGCCCGATGCTTTTGTTGATAGGGAACCCGGGGCGCCTCGCGCTACAAGAGGCCCGCGTGTTGATGATTATGGAAAAGCGGAAGCCGAGCATGGTCGGCGCCCCCGGAACCCCCTTGTATACGATGACGCTGGAGGGCCGGCGCAGCATGCTGGCGATTCCCCGGCTGTAGATATGGGATACGTGCACGGCGTGAATCTGGTGGATGAACTCGACGAAGTTGAGGGCTTTGCCGGGTGCGGCGAGTTGTCGCTGATGCAGCATGAGCAGATTGCACAGAACGAGCCTGCCTCGCAGACCGAACAAGCTGCCATGCCGGCTTGGACGCAGCGTGTGGTTGCGGCGGGGGAGACGGGGACGCTGTCACCGACGCCCGCTCCGCCGCCTCCGATGCCGCCGGCAGACGCTGCCGCTTCGCCGCATCGAGCTCCGGTCATCTGCGCCATTTCGGGTTCGGGCGGTTGCGGCAAGTCGACGATCGTTGCCACCATGGCACACACATCGTCGCTGTTGGGCTTGCGTGCCGCCGTGCTCGACCTGGACCTGATGTTTGGAAACCTTTACGACTTGTTAGGCGTCGATGCTCCGCGCGATATGGCGGCACTTATCGAGCCGTCGGCGGCGGGCGCGCTCACCGAGCCGGATATCGTAGCCGCATCGATGCGCGTGGCGCCGGGCGTTACGCTCTGGGGTCCCGTCGCGGCGCCCGAGCAAGCCGAGCTCATGGCACGTCCGGTGGAGCTACTGCTTGATGTCCTGCGTCGCGAATCCGACGTGGTCTTTATCGATACCTCGGTCTTTTGGGGCGACGCCGTGGCGGCTGCGGTGGCGGCGAGCGACCGTTGCCTGGTCGTTGGCGATGCGGCGGTGTCGTCCGCGACATCGGCGTCGCGCGTCATTGAACTGGCAAGTCGAGTAGGTGTGCCGCGCACGCGCATGAGCGCCGTGTTCAACCGGTTCGGTGCGCGCGGGGCAGACGAGGATGTTGCCATGCGCTTTGAGATTGCCTGTGCGTTGAGCTCCAAGATTCGTATCGCCGATGGCGGGCAGGATCTCGCCGCGCTCATGGCGTTTGGGCGCGCTGACGAGGCAGTGGGGCAGACCAGCGCTTTTGCGACCAGCGTGCGCGAGGCCACGCGCGAGATGCTCGTGGAACTGGGGTGCGCCGTCGGCCCTTGGGGCGATATGGTCGCCGACCGTGCAATGCGCACCGAACGCCCGCGTATCCGCCTTCCCTGGTCGCGCGAGGGTGATCAGCGATGAGCCTGCAAACGAGGATTAAGGCTGCCGGCGCTGCAGCGGCGGCAGCGCCTGTAGATGCGGGGCGCCGCCGCGCGGTGAAACGACGCACCAAGCGCGCCGTGATGGACCGCATGGGTTACGACGAAGTGGCGCGTATCAGCGCCTATATCGACCCGGTACTTGCCCGCTCGGAATTGCGTCCCGCGGTGGAGGCGGCGCTCAATGTTGAGGAGCCGACCGATCTCGCGACGACCGAGCGCGAGACCATCATCGACGAGATTTTGGATGACGTGGTGGGCTTGGGGCCGTTGCAGCCGCTCATCGAGGACGATACCGTTACCGAGATCATGATCAACGGCTGCCGCTCGGCTTTCTTTGAACGCGGCGGCGTCTTGCACCCCATCGAGCATGCGTTTGAGGATGATGAGCAGATCCGTGTGCTTATCGACCGCATCATCTCGCCACTTGGCCGCCGTATCGACGAGCGCAGCCCCATCGTCAACGCCCGCCTCAAAACGGGCTATCGCGTCAACGCGGTGATTCCGCCTGTGGCGATTGACGGACCGATTCTCACCATCCGAAAGTTCTCGGATCGCATCTGCTCGCTGGACGAGCTTGTGGGGCTGGGGTCGCTGCCGCTTTGGTATGCGCAGCTGCTGTCGTGCGCGGTGTCGCTGCGACAGGACCTGGCGGTTGCGGGAGGCACGGGATCTGGTAAGACCACCCTGCTCAACGCGTTGTCATGCGAGATTTCCACCGGCGAGCGCATCGTGACGATCGAGGACTCTGCCGAGCTCAAGTTTGCGCATCATCCGCACGTGGTGCGTCTAGAGGCGCGCGAGGCTTCAATTGAGGGCGAGGGCGCGGTGACGATCCGCGACCTGGTGACCAATGCCCTGCGCATGCGCCCCGACCGCATCGTGGTGGGTGAGGTGCGCGGTGCCGAGTGCTGCGACATGTTGCAGGCCATGAACACGGGCCACGACGGGTCGCTCACCACACTTCATGCGGGTTCCGAGCAGGAGACCGTGGTGCGTCTGACGTTGCTTGCACGTTATGGCATCGATCTGCCGAGCGAGCTCATCGAGGAGCAGATTGCCATGGCGCTCGACGGCATCGTGATGTCCGAGCGCCACGCCGATGGCAGGCGCTTCGTCTCCTCGTATTCGGGGGTGCGTCGCGCCGCGTCGGGCGGCGTAGAGCTCGAGCGCTATGTGACTTTCAATGCCGCCGAGCGCACCTGGACGCTTGACCGCGAGCCGCCGTTTATCGCAGAAGGCCTGCGGTCGGGGACGCTCACACAAGAGGAGGTGGACGAATGGAGGTCGCTGTGCCCCTCGTCGTAGGGGGTTTGGCAGGGTTTTCTGTTGCGACGGCGTGCGGGGCGGAACCTCGTGTGCCGCAGGTGCCGCCGGCGGAGCTGGCGCGTCAGGCGCTCGAGACGGTGGCAGAGAAGCTGCCGCGTGAGCTGGTGGAAAACGATCTGCTGAAAAAGATCGCCCGTTCGTGGGCATCGCTGGCTCCGGCGCATCGCCTTGGCCTCGTGATCGAAGATGCTTCGGGGCGCTTGGCGTTTCTGCTGCTATCGAGCGGTGTCTGCTGCGTTTTACTAACGATGGTGTCGTTATCGCCCCTCGGATTTGCCTTGGGACTTGTTGCTCCGATTGCCGTTGGCGCCGCTCGGGATGGCTTTGAGAGCCGGCGCGAGCAACACGATGCGGAAGAGGCCATGCCCGAGGCGTTTACCGCACTATCCATGTCGCTTGCCTCGGGACATTCGCTGGCCCAGGGCATGCGCTTTGTGGGCGCTCATGCGCAAGAACCGGTGCATACCGAGTTTTTGCGGGTGGCGGCGGCGATCGATTGCGGCATCTCGGCGACCGATGCGCTCGATGACTTGCTCGCGCGCATCGACGCCCCCGGTCTTTCGCTTGTGACCTTGGCGCTTAAGGTGTCACAGCGCACCGGCGCTCCGCTTGCCGACTTACTGTCCGAGGCGTCGAGCATGGTGGGGGAGCGCATTGAGCTCAAGCGCCGCTTGGATGTCAAGACGTCGCAGGCTCGCATGTCGGCGCATATGGTCGCGGCGATGCCGGCGGGCATGTGCGCGGTGTTGGCGCTGCTTTCGGCAGATTTTCGTCGCGGTCTTGCGACGCCTGCCGGCGCGGGCGCTGTGGTGCTGGGTCTTGCCCTCAACGCCGTTGCCCTGGTGGTTATCAGGCGCATTATGCGGGTGGAGCTATGAGCGCCCCGGTTGCAGTCGCGGCTTGCCTGTGCGCCCTGAGTGTATTTGTCGCGACGGGTTTGGATCGGGCGGATGCACGCAAGTTCGCAGGGGCCTGCAAGCGCGAGGCGGTGCTGGTCGCTGCCGCGGGTCGCTCGGTGGTCGATGCCCTGACCGCGCGAGTGAAGGGCGCGGCTGGAGCGGGCGGCCCGGCGCGAGCGTCGCTCGGCGAAGTGTCCGAGATGATCGATGTTGTGCGCTTGGGTCTTTCGGCCGGCCTTTCGTTTGATGCGGCGCTTGAGATTTTCTGCGCCAACCGCCGGTCAGTGTTGGCTCTTCGCCTTGAGCGGGCCTGCATGGCGTGGCAGGTGGGCGTGGGCACGCGTGAGGACGAGTTATTGGCCGCCGCGCGCGACCTGGACGTGCGAGCGCTCGAGACCTTTGCCATCACGGTGGGGCAGGCGCTCGCCCTGGGTGCCCCACTTGCCGAGACACTGGCCGCTCAAAGTCGCGAGATCCGTGCGGCTCATCGCGCCGCGGTCGAGCGCGAGATTGAGCGTGCGCCCGTCAAGCTGCTGATTCCCACCGGCACGCTCATCTTGCCGGCGTTGCTTCTGTCCATATTGGGCCCGCTGCTGGGAGCAGGCGGGATGATGTAGGGAGGAATACATGAACACGATGGTCGAAGTTGCTGACAAGGCTTGGAACTGGGCTTTTTGCCGGGCGATCCGCGCTCGCCAGCATGCCAAGGAGCTGTTGCGGGAGGAGAGCGCGCAGGGTACCACCGAGTACGCCATTTTGGTGGGCGTGCTTGTGGTGATCGCGATTATTGCCATCGTTGCATTTAAAGGCAAGGTCCAAGATCTATGGAACGCTATCAGCGAGGGCATCAACAGCCTGTAGAGGGCGAGCGCCCCATCGGGGTACTGCTGGTGTTTGCTTGCCTGACCGTGGCGATAGCGGCGGTGCTTTGGGGGCTTAACGCCGCGCGGCAGCAGCGTCCTGGGGCCGCCTTCGATTCGGGCTCAGATTCGGCGGTGGCGTCTCAAAAAGATGAGATGCGAGATGCGGACGATTCGGATGTCGCTGTCACGGCGCAAACCTTTCTGCGGACGCTCGACAAGCGGTCTGGCACTGCGACGGATTCACCTGAGGACAACGCGATTACGGTCCGGCTTGCATGGTCCGAGGACCGACCGATGACCGAGGCAGCGGCGGATATGTTACGCGCCTACCGCGAGGTGCCAACGGCCCAGCTCGCCCTGAGCGGCTATCTCGATATTAAGGGCAACGTATGGGGCGCCATCGTGCGCGATGGGCGCGGCTGGGTCGATATGGTGACGGTTGCCGCGGATGCTGGCGATGCTTCGTGTCGTCTGCGCGCCGTGCGTCTGGTCCCGCAAACAATAAGCTCAAAGGAGGGATCGTGAAATGCATGGCGTTCTGCGTGAAGAGGTTGCCCAAGCGACTGTGGAATACGCCATCGTTACAGTGGCGCTGTTATCGATCGTGCTGGCGATCGCGGGGCTTTGGCGTGCTGGCACCGATGGGCGCTTGGCGGCGCTGGTTGAGCGGGCGGCATCCCATGGCGTTGCCTCGACGTCGGTTATCGACGCCGCTGCGGGCGCTAAGGACATCGCGTTGTATTGATATCGCGCGCGAGGACCGGGCGCAGTCTACGGTCGAGGCCGCTTTTTTGCTGCCGACGTTTCTGACGCTCATCCTTCTCGCACTGCAACCGGTGTGCCTGCTCTATACGCGCGCGGTCATGGAGTCTGCCGCCGCCGAGACCGCGCGGCTCATGACCACGACGACGGCGGAGGACGACGATCTTAAGGAGTTCACCCGCCGCCGGCTTGCCGCAGTGCCCAACGTTTCGATCTTTCATGCCGGCGGGCCGTTGTCGTGGGATATCGAGCTTGGCCGGGCCGGTGCGGGTGGCGTCTCGGCCGTGTCCGTTTCCGGCGAGGTCAGGCCGTTGCCTGTGATCGGTGCGTTTGCGCAGGCTATGGGTGGTACCGCCGAGGGCGGCTACGTTGAGCTCAAGGTCGATGTCTCGTATCAATCGCGTCCTGAATGGCTGGAGGGAGATTATGATTCGTGGATTGCTGCATGGGATTAAGCGTTTCTGGTCTAGATGCGTTTTGACGCGCCGTCCGAGCTGCCATCGCAAGCGAGGCGGCTTTATGGGCCGCGCCGGTATCGACCTGTTTATCGAAGACAGTGCCTACACCACGCTTTCTTCTGCCGTGGTCATCCTAGTGGTGCTTACGTTGTTGTTTTCGTCGACCGCGGCGATATGGAGCATGTCGCGCGCGGGGGACACCCAGGTGGCTGCCGATAGCGGCGCGTTGGCGGGTGCCAACGTGGTGTCGTCCTATCACACGGCTGCCACGGTGGTTGATGCGAGCATCTTGAGTCTGGGGCTAGCGGGGTTTGCCACAATCGGGACGGGCCTGGTTGCCATTCTCATCCCAGGTGCCGAACCAGTTGCCGGCAATATGGTCGACACCGGGATTGAGATCATTAAAACGCGCAACAAGTTTGCCAAAAGCGCATCGGAAGGCTTACAGAAAATCGAGACGGCTCTGCCGTATCTGATCGCCGCGCGTGCCACGCAGGCGGTGTCGGCGCAGGATACCGATAGTGTGACCTATACCGGTACGGCGCTTGCCGTGCCCAGGACATCCGAGTCGGACTTCGCTGCGCTCAAAGGGTCAGAGATTTCGACCGATACCATTAAAGGCACATCAGATGATTTAGAGCGTGCGGCCGAGGAGCTGCGGAAGGCTTCTGAGGACACGGCGAAGGCTAAAGAGCGCGCTTGGCTGGCGGATTGTGGTGGGTCGGACGAGAGTTCGATTGGCAAGTACTCGTGTATGTGGGAGCGTGCGAAAAAACTAGCAGAACTATCTGACAGCCAGAACCGTCATGAAAAGTCGAGCATCACATGGGAGCCGCAAATAGCGCTCGATCGCGCGAAAACCTATTACCGACAGCGCTTGGCGAATGAAAAACCTCAGGGATCGAGCGTCGAGATGAAAGCGCAGTCAGCCGCTCGAAAAGCGTTCTATGCCTATGCGATTGAAGAGGTCGATCGAGCATACATAAAAGATGATGGCGAACGGTTTTCTGCCTATATCCCACTATTGCCGCGTGTCCCAAACGAGGTGCGGCCGACCGAACTTTACACCGATGCCGCATGGCCTGTAAGCAACAACGACGGCAGAACATACCTGCATTATGGAGTCGAATGCCCCGTCTATCAGAAAGGGACTCCGAGTGGGCTGGCATCTGTTGCTGATTATGATGGTCGTGATACATGCGAAGCGTGCGGCTTCGGCGTGGTTACGCTTGGAAGCGCCCTCATGCCGCCATCGTTCATCGAAAACGGCTTCGAGTACCACTTTGACAAGTTCAAAGAGGCTCTGGAAGACTACGTCGAATGCCGCAACAAAGAGCTCGAGCTCGAGCGTCAGACCGAAGACGAGGCCGATCGTGCGGGCAATACGTTTGACCAGGCCATCAAGGAGCTTTCGGGCGAGCGCCCGCGTATCGCTCCGCCCGGTCGCAACGGCGTGGTCGCCTTTGCGGTTTCGGGTGCCATCTCGAGCCCCGATGAGCTCAACTCTTCGTTTAACACGGCAGTCAGGCTTGGCGATCGCGGTGCTATCTCTGCCGCGGTGTTGGCGCCCGATGAGGCGACGGCGCAAAACAACGTGCTTTCGCGATTTTTCTCGACATTGAAGGAACGCTCGGGCGGCGTTGCCGGCGTGCTCGACGGCGTCATGGATGTTTGGGGACGGCTGCTCGTAGGATACGGTGATATCCAAGGTTCGGCCGACGAACTTATGGACGAGATGATTAAAGGCCTAGGAGGGGGCAGCGGCGCGTTGGGCTCCATCGCATCGTGGCTCGGCGATACCGTTTCGGCGTCCGTGGCGGCGTTGGGTCTGGAGCCGTGCGACTTGCGCCTGCGAAAGCCAGTGCTGACCGATTCCGCCAACGTCATTAAGAGTCCGGGGTCTGACATTGCTGGTTTCTCTCAAGCGCAAGACAAGCTGCGAGGTATTCCGTTGGGCGTGACCGATCCCAAGGCGCTTTGCGAGGCGTTGGAATATCAAGTCGAACGCACCATTAGCGGTACGGTGTTCACGCTTGCGGAGATTCCTCTGCCCGGCGGCGGCTCCATCCCGCTCACCGTCGATGTCGCCACGCTGGTTGGCGCTCTGGGCGGTGGGTCGTAATGAGTATCCGCATGCGTCTGCGCGAGGAGCGCGCCCAAGCGACGGTTGAGATGGCAGTGGTTACGCCCGTTTTGCTGGTGCTGGCACTCATCGTGTACAACGTCATGATCTTTGCCAGCGCTGTCGCGCGCTTCGACCGCGTGGTACCAGACATCGTGTTGGCGCACGCCGTGGCGTCGGAGGGGGAGGGCGACGAAAGCTCTGCCGATGCCTCGGCGACGGTTCAGACTCAAATTCTGAATGCCATGGAAGGCTATGACTTGCGGATCGAAGTGTCGAGCGAGCAAGGCGCGAAGGCATCGGATGGTGGCCTGCTCTCCCTATCCGGTACGTTTAGGACCTACACCTGCACCATGCACTATGAGCCGTGGCCGACTTCTCTCAGCATCGCTGGCGTTCCGCTGGGGGCGCCGACAACGTTGTCGCACGAGCGCGCGGTGACGGTCGATCCATGGCGTCCGGGGGTGGTCATGTGACCGCGGTCTCGTCCTACATCGCCTACGCGCGGGCACTCAATAGGCTGGGTTGGACGCCGGCCGAGTTTGCGGTGGCGGAGTCGTTTGTCGTGCGCCTGCGCGGCATGCTGGGACGGCGTCCGGTTGCCGCCAACGGCCTGCCGCTCGTCATGGCGTTTCCACGCTGCTCTTCGGTCCATACGTGTTTTATGGCCTATCCCATCGACATCGCCTTCATCGATCGCGACGGCAATATCCTCGTGCGCTACGAAAACGTCCGCCCTTGGCGCATGTGCTCCTGCTCTGGCGCCTGGGCCGTACTAGAGCGTCCTTCAATCATTGTTTCGACCCCTGCTCTCCAACGCGTGCCGGCTTAAGAATTGGCGACAGTGGACTTTCGTCATACGAAATTGGGTAAGATGGAGGAGAAGATGCATGGATGTTGAGATCCATCCGAACGCCAAAAAACACTTGACGGAAAAGCAGGTACTAGGTGCCTGGTTCGCGGTTACTGAGTGCATTCGCCGCGAGTCGGAGGACGAGCCGCCGAGATGGCTTGCCATTGGATGGCTTCCAGATGGTCGAAGTGTGGAACTTGTTGCGGTCGAACTAATTCGTGGATGGCTCATTATTCATGCCCTGTCTCCGGTTCAGAAGAAATTCTGGCAAGAGATCGAGCGAGCTCGGCAGAGGGGTCGATGATGGGCAAGACGTATACGGCCGCTAATGGTCAGGTTGTAACGGATGAAATGATTGACGCGTGGTGCGAGTCGTACGAGCGCGGAGAGTTTCCGGATGGCGAACACACCGTTGGTGGGATCGTGCATGGACGGCCCCCGCTCTCAGGTGAGGGGACGGCAACGCTGTCGGTCAAGATTCCTCTGGGAATGAAGGAGGCCATTCGTCGACGGGCGGCTGCCGAGGGGATGACGCCAAGTGAGTTTGCCCGTGCGGCTCTGAGTGAAAAACTTCTTGCTGCCGGCTGATGCCTCTGACGTGTCGATTTATAGAACCGAGGCTGTGCTCAAAAACTTTTTTAAAATTCTCGGTTGACCGGAACGCGTCCTTGGTTATACTAATCAAGCCTTGAAACAAGGCACACCTCAAATGGCTGGGTAGCTCAGTTGGTAGAGCAGAGGACTGAAAATCCTCGTGTCAGGGGTTCGATTCCCTTCCCCGCCACCTTGAATTGACTAGGACCTCTGCAAAGGGGTCCTTTTCTTTTATGCAGCCCCCACATGGAATCGAACCCCGTGAGGGCGCGGAGCTGAGTAAACGCGTAAGCGTTTGCCAGCGCAGCTCGCAAGGCGCGTAAGCGCCGTAGCGGTCCGTCCGCGCAGCGCGCGGACGCGATTCCCTTCCCCGCCACCTTGAATTGACTAGGACCTCTGCAAAGGGGTCCTTTTCTTTTATCGAGGACTCTGCGGAAATTGCGTCCCGGAATTTGGCTTCAGAGTGGGATGCGTTTTCCGCTTTGAGGCCGCTTGGGAAAGCACGACTCGGAATCCGGCGTCAGAATGGGACGTGCTTTCCTTTTTCGGCCTTTGGCGGAAACTGCGTCCCAGATCCCGTGCTCAGAACGGGATGCGCTTTCCGGCCGCCTACTTCCGGCGCATATGTACATCTCGGCGCGCCATCTCGGGCCCGCCCAGATATTCCTCCCGCTTTTGCGCCACTTTACAGACCGTTCGGTCGTCTGTCCGCACGCGCGGGTATACTCAAAACGATACTTTTCCTATGCAATACGATGCAGGCTCGGCCTGCACGATCCGAAGGGGGCAGTGATGGAGAGGATACTCGGCGTTAATCTCTCTGGCTGGTTTATTCCCGAGCCTTGGGTGACCCCGTCGCTGTACGCGGCGACCGGTGCATCCAACGCGGCCGAGCTGCAGGAGGCCATGGGCACCGCCGCCTATAACGAGCGCATGCGCCGTCATTACGAGACGTTTGTGAGCGAGGACGATTTCCGTCGCATGGCGCAGATCGGTCTCAATGCCGTGCGTCTGCCGGTGCCCTGGTATGCCTTTGGCTCGCAGGAGTCCGATGCGTCCTACATCTCGGTTGTCGACTACATCGACCGTGCAATTGAGTGGGCTGCCAAGTACGACATCCGCGTGCTGCTTGATCTGGCAACTGTGCCCGGTGGCCAGGGCGATTCCAACGATTCGCCCGCCACGCCGGAGGCTGTCGCCGAGTGGCATTCGTCCACCAACGGCCGTCATGTCGCGCTCGACGTGCTCGAGCGCCTGGCCGATCGCTACGGCGAGGCCGAGAGCCTGCTGGGCATTGAGCTGCTGGACACGCCGCAGATGAGCGTCCGCAAGAGCCTCTTCACCATGACGGATGGCATTCCGGCGCACTACCTGCGCAACTTCTATCGCGACGCCTACGAGCTCGTCCGTTCGTATATGCCCGAGGATAAGATCGTCGTCTTCTCGTCGTCGGGGCATCCCAACGAGTGGAAGCATTTTATGCGCGGCGCCAAGTACAAGAACGTCTACATGGACCTTCACCTGTACCATTACCGTGACGAGTATGCGCTCGATATCACGAGCCCCCGCGGGCTGACGACGGCGATTTCGCGCAACAAGCGCGAGCTTAAAGAGGCGATTTCGACTGGGTTCCCCGTGCTGGTGGGCGAATGGTCGGGCGCGGCGATCTTTGCCAACTCGTCGGTTACGCCCGAGGGCCGCAATGCCTACGAGCGCGTGTTTATCGCCAACCAGCTGGCTTCGTTTGCGCCGGCTGCCGGTTGGTTCTTCCAAACGTGGAAGACCGAGAAGCGCATTGCAGCATGGGACGCCCGCGCGGCGCTCGGTACGCTCGAGCGTGGCATGATTGAATAGGTTGATATGACGCAAAACAGCGCCCATACGGGCAAACTCTATGTGGTCGGCACGCCCATCGGCAACTTGGGCGACCTGTCCCCGCGCGTTGGCGAGGCCTTTGCCGCTGCCGATGTCATCTGCTGCGAAGACACGCGTGTGACGTCAAAGCTGCTGATGCACCTGGGCATTTCCAAGCCGCTTGTCCGTTGCGACGAGAATGTGATCGCCAGCCGCGCCGCCGGCCTGGTCGACCGTCTGCTGGCGGGGGAGACCCTCGCCTTTGCCTCGGACGCCGGCATGCCGAGCGTGTCCGATCCCGGCCAGGCGCTGGTCGAGGCGGCACGTGAGGCCGATGTGCCCGTCGAAGTTATTCCCGGGCCCTCCGCTTGCGTCACGGCGCTCGTTTCGTCCGGCATTCCCTGTGAGCATTTTTTCTTTGAGGGCTTTTTGGGCCGAAAGCACGGCGACCGCGTGCGTCGTTTGCAGCGCCTTGCCGTGGTTCCCGGCGCACTCATTTTCTACGAGTCTCCACATCGCATCGTGGCGACGCTCGAGGCCGTGGCAGAGGTTTTTCCCCAGCGTGAGGTTGCCGTCTGCCGCGAGCTCACCAAGCTGCACGAGGAAGTCTTGCGCGGGCCCGCTGCCCAGCTTGCTGAGGAGCTGCGTGCTCGCGGCGAGGTAAAGGGCGAGATTGCGCTGGTCATCGCGCCGCCGAGCGAGGATGAGGAGGCCGGTATCGTGCCGGTTGGCGCCGCGGCGGCGGATCCCGACGAGGCCCTGCGCGAGGATATCCGCGCCGCGCTCGAGGAGGGGGAGCCGGCGTCTGCGGTGGCCAAGCGCCTGTCTCAGAAGTATTCGCGCCGCAAGCGCGATGTCTATGCCATGGTGCTCGATATGCAATAGATGGAGGATATCCAGCCCTTGCGCTAGAATTATCCTCTGTATGCAACGTTTTTCTGGAGGACAAACCCCATGGATCAAAGCAAGCCTTCGTTCTTTATCACGACGCCCATCTACTACGTCAACGCCGATCCGCACCTGGGCACGGCTTATTCCACCATCATCGCCGACGTTCAGGCTCGCTATCGCCGCTCCGCCGGCTATAACGTCAAGTTCCTGACCGGCATGGACGAGCACGGCGAGAAGGTCGCCGAGGCCGCAGCCAAGCACAACATGACGCCTCAGGAGTGGACCGACAGCCAGGCTCCGCACTTCAAGGAGCTTTGGAACAAGCTCGAGATCTCCAACGATGACTTCATCCGCACCACCGAGCCGCGCCAGCACCATGCCGTGCAGTACCTGTGGGAGCGCATGAAGGAGTCCGGCTACCTGTATAAGGGCAGCTACGATGGCTGGTACTGTGTGCCCGACGAGACCTACTTCACCGATACGCAGGTCCAGAAGGGCGACGAGGAGTACGGCAGCGTCGGCCAGCACCTGTGCCCCGACTGCCACCGTCCGCTGGAGCGCGTGCAGGAGGAGTCCTACTTCTTTAAGCTTTCTGCCTTCCAGGACAAGCTGCTCAAGCTCTATGACGAGCATCCTGACTTTGTCGAGCCTGCGTTCCGTATGAACGAGGTACGCAGCTTTGTCGAGGGCGGCCTTAACGACCTTTCCGTGAGCCGCACGAGCTTTGACTGGGGCATTCAGGTCCCGTTTGACGAGGGCCACGTGACGTACGTGTGGTTCGATGCGCTGCTCAACTACATGACGGCCGTCGGCTACGGTGTGGACACCGACGAGGCACGTGCCGAGCTGGCCTATCGCTGGCCCGCGCAGTTCCACATCGTGGGTAAGGACATCATCCGCTTCCACTGCGTCATTTGGCCTGCTATGCTCATGGCCATCGGCGAGGCCCTGCCCGAGCACGTCTTTGCCCATGGCTTCCTGACCGTGCGCAATGCCGAGACTGGCAAGGCCGAGAAGATGTCCAAGAGCCGCGGCAACGCCATCGCTCCGCAGGACGTTATCGACATGCTGGGTGTCGAGGGCTATCGCTACTACTTTATGACCGACGTCGTCCCCGGCACCGACGGTGCCATCAGCTTCGACCGCATGGAGCAGGTCTACAACGCCGACCTGGCCAACAGCTGGGGCAACCTTATCTCGCGTTCGCTCAACATGAGCGGCAAGTACTTTGACGGTTGCGCGCCCGCCAAGCCCGCATCGTTCGATGCGTTCGACAACCCGCTGGCAAAGATCGCCGATGGTCTGGTCGAGCGCTACATGGCCAAGATGGACGTGCTCGATTACGGTGGAGCCAAGGACGAGGTCATGGAGCTCATCCACGCCGCCAACCACTACATCGAGGACTCCGAGCCTTGGGCACTTGCCAAGGACGAGGCCAAGGCTGACGAGCTGGCGTTTGTGATCTACAACCTGCTCGAGGCCATCCGCATTGCCGCTCACCTGCTGATGCCGCTCATGCCCCAGACTTCTGCCGAGGCTCTGCGCCGCCTGTCCTGCGAGGACGAGGCCGCGAGCGACGATCTCAAGGGCATTTGCGCTTGGGGCCTGCTTGCTGGTGGTCAGCCCGTCGAGAAGGGCGATCCGCTGTTCCCGCGTCTGGCGTAGAGACCGCGCGAGCGCCATATCGGCAATTTGCTGTTTAGCTGTAAGGGCATGGCCACCACGGTCCATGCCCTTTTGTTTCAAGACGCCGCCATCATGCTAAGGAGGCAACCATGACAACTTCGCCTTTGGCAAACCCCACGGCCACCAGGGAGCTGCTAGAGGAGTTTGGCCTTGCGACCAAGCATCGCCTGGGCCAGAACTTTCTAATCGACAATCATGTGATCGAGCGTATCTGCGAGCTTGCCGAGCTCACGGGCGATGAGCGCGTGCTCGAGGTTGGCCCGGGCGTTGGTACGCTCACGCTTGCGCTGCTGCAGGAGGCGGCGTGCGTCACGTCGATCGAGGCCGACCCCGAGCTCGAGCCGGTGCTCGACGCCCATGCCGCCGACTATGCCAACTTCCGCTTTATCATGGGCGACGCGCTCAGGGTGGGCCCGGAGCAGATTGAGCAGGCTGCGGGCGGTGAGCCGACGGTGTTTGTCGCGAACCTGCCCTATAACGTGGCGGCGACGATCATCCTGCAGTTCTTCCAGACGATGCCGGCGCTCAAGCGTGCCGTCGTCATGGTGCAAAAGGAGGTTGCCGATCGCATTGCCGCAGTGCCGGGCAACAAGACCTATGGCGGCTATACGGCAAAGCTCGGCCTGTATGCGCAGGTGACGGGTCGCTTTGAGGTGCCGCCGCGTTGCTTTATGCCGGCGCCGCACGTGGACTCGGCCGTCGTGCGTATCGACCGTGTTGACGGCGTGGTGCCCGAGGGGCTCGATCGCGAGTTCGTGGCTCGTGTGATCGACGCTGCGTTTGCCCAGCGCCGCAAAACCATTCGCAACTCCATGAGCGCCAACGGCTTTGCCAAGGACGTACTCGATGCCGCCTTTGAGGCTTGCGGTATCGCGCCCACTACGCGCGCCGAGACGCTTGATGTTGCCGACTTTGTCCGCCTGGCCCAGGAGCTAATCCATGATGCCTAATGCCGCACGCGTGACGTTTACCAAGAAAAAGAAGACGGTCGCCTGCCCCGTGCCCTTGGCACCGCTTGCCGACACGCATGCGCATCTGCTTTCGTTTTGGGGCAAAGAAGTGCCCGAGACGCTCGTGCGCGCCAAAGCCGCGGGTGTCGACCTGTTGGTGACGATGTTCGACCCCATCGCTGACAAACGCAGCGTGACGGACTATAGCGACTGGCTCGTGCGCGAAATTCTGCCGATGCAGGATATCCCGCAGATCAAGTATCTTGCCGGCGTGCATCCGTATGGCGCGCCGGACTATACCGACGACGTTCACGCACAGGTCGTTGCCGCACTCGATGACCCCTTATGCGCCGGTATTGGCGAAATCGGCCTGGACTATCACATGGACTATGACGACGATATCGCGCCGGCACCCCATAACGTGCAGATTGACTGCATGGCGCGCCAGCTCGAGCTTGCCGTGTGCCGTAACGTGCCGGTGGAGCTACATCTGCGTCACGAGGACACGGACCAGGAGCGCACCTCGCACGTGGACGCCTACAACGTGCTTCGTGAGGTGGGCGTGCCCCAGGCCGGTTGTGTGCTGCACTGCTTTGGCGAGGACCGCGCCACGATGGAGCGCTTTGTGGAGCTGGGCTGCTATATCGCCTATGGTGGTGCGGCCACCTTTAAGCGCAACGACGACGTGCGCGAGGCATTTGCGGCAACCCCACTCGATCGAATTTTGTTCGAGACGGATTGCCCGTATATGGCTCCGGAGCCCATCCGCGGTCTTGAATGCGAGCCCGCAATGATCTCCATTACGGCAAACGCGCTGGTTAACGACCGTGTCGATCGCACTGGTGAGGATGCCGAAACAATCGCGCAAGCCGCTTGGGAAAATGCTCGCAAACTTTTTCAAAAATAGTTCTTGCGTTCGTGGTGGCGCTCCGTTATTCTAATTCCTGCACGCGGGCGTGGCGGAATTGGCAGACGCGTACGGTTCAGGTCCGTATGGGGGAAACCCCATGAAGGTTCAAGTCCTTTCGCCCGCACCATTAAATGGAAGAGCTCCCAGCAATGGGAGCTTTTTTGTTATGGGCCCATCGCAGGGACTTGAACCTGCGAAGGAGCGAGCGTAAAGAAAACGCGGAGCGTTTTTAGCGAGCTGGCGAGGACGCCGGCAGGCGGCCGAAGCCGGTGCGGATCCGCGAAGCGGATACGCGGACGTCCTTTCGCCCGCACCATTAAATGAAAGAGCTCCCAGCAATGAACTGCCTCCCATTTCTTGGACACGAGAAATGGGAGGCTTTTTATGCGTGTCG
>CABUKS010000017.1 GCA_902492235.1 uncultured Collinsella sp.
AGCGGGGGCTCCTATCTTTTTAGTGCCCTCGGATTGGGTCATAGTGTCTGTCGGTACCATAACATCGGCGTTGCCTTGGCTGTTGGCACGTAGTCATTGGGGACGTTCTTAAATGACTATGACCCCTTTGCATCAGTTTCTGTCGAGTCGGTGCTTCTTGCGGGTTGCCCGTATAATGGTTTGCGTATGAACCGCAACCAAGGAGTTCCAGTTTATGGACCAGAGCCTTTTTAAATTCGACCTGATCGCAGAGGACCCGACGACGCATGCGCGTGCCGGCGTGCTGCACACCCCGCACGGCGACATCGAGACGCCAATCTTCATGCCCGTGGGCACCAAGGCAAACGTCAAGGGCATTCCTACCGAGACCGTCAAACAGCTCGGCGCCCAGATCGTGCTTGCCAACACCTATCATCTGTCCATGCGTCCCGGCGAGGACACTATCGCCGAGCTGGGCGGCCTGCACAAGTTTATGAACTGGCATGGCCCCATTCTTACCGACTCGGGCGGCTTCCAGGTGTTCAGCCACAACGACGCCGTCAAGCTCACCGACGAGGGCGTGCGCTTTATCGTCAACGACTACGACGGCCGCCATGTGTTCTGGACGCCCGAGGACAACATGGAAATCGCCATGAAACTCGGCTCCGACATCTGCATGCAGCTGGACCAGTGCCCGGGCTATCCCGCCACGCGCGCCTACGTTGAGCGCGCCGTTGAGCTGTCGAGTATGTGGGCCGAGCGCTGCTATAAGGCGCATACCCGCGACGACCAGGCGCTCTTTGGTATCGTCCAGGGCGGCATGCACCTAGATCTGCGCCTGCGCTCGCTGCGCCATCTGGAGGAGTGCGGCGACTTCCCCGGTTACGGCATCGGCGGCTACTCGGTGGGCGAGGACCACGAGACCATGTTCGAGACCCTGGCACCGCTCGTAAGCGAGTACATGCCCAAGCACAAGCCGCGCTACCTGATGGGCGTCGGCAACCCCACCACCCTCGTGCGCGGTGTGGGCGTGGGCATCGATATGTTCGACTGCGTGCTGCCGACGCGCACCGGCCGCATGGGCACGGCATTCTCCAGTGAAGGTCGCCTTAACTTCCGCAACGCCCGCTTTGCGCATGACGACGGCCCCATCGATCCCACCTGCACCTGCCCGGTGTGCACGGGCGGTTACAGCCGTGCGCTCATCCGTCACATGGTCACGCAGAAGGAGATGCTCGGCGGCATTCTGCTGTCGATGCACAACATCTACTACCTGCTCAACCTTATGCAGCGTGCTCGCCAGGCCATTATCGAGGGCCGCTACGGTGCGTTCGTGAGCGACTGGATGAACAGCCCTGCAGCGGTGGATTACTAAGGGCGGCGCGGGCGCTTGCAGAGCGCGGGCAACGGCAAGGGGCGAGCGCCGGCCGGTCATCACGTTCGCTAATACCGTGTGCACGACCGCTGACCGATAGCTTGCAAGCACTTGATACATCGTGGGTACCATACCGAATAGTTGATGTTCGGGCGGGTGTTTGGCGCATGGCGTCGACCCCGCCCGTTTTTCTTTTTCTCGATAGGAGCACCCATGATTAAGAACGAGAACGTCGAGGGCGAGCCTGCCTACGACGAGACGTACCGCCGCGGTCCCGTGGTCATGCGCGGCCCCATGATTCCTAAGGACAACACCTACGCCAACCTGCTGGCGCCCGAGGAGTCGACCGACTGGCTGCATGCCGATCCGTGGCGCGTACTGCGCATCCAGGCCGAGTTTGTCGATGGCTTTGGCGCACTTGCCGAGTTAGGGCCTGCGGTGACCATCTTCGGTAGTGCCCGCACGCCCAAGACGGACCCGGCCTACAAGGCGGCGCGCACGGTCGGCCGTAAGATTGCCCAGCGCGGCGTGGCGGTTATCACCGGTGGCGGCCCCGGCATCATGGAAGCGGCCAACAAGGGAGCGGCGAGCGTCAACGGCAAGTCAGTTGGTTTGGGCATTGAGCTGCCGCACGAGCAGGGACTCAACAAATACGTGAACCTCGGCATGGACTTCCGTTACTTCTTTGTGCGCAAGACCATGTTCGTCAAATACAGCTCGGGCGCCATCGTGTTTCCCGGAGGTTTTGGCACGCTCGACGAGATGTTCGAGGTGCTCACGCTGGTGCAGACGCACAAGGTCAAGCGCATGCCGCTTGTGCTGGTGGGTACCGAGTACTGGCAGGGCCTATTCGACTGGCTTAACGGTCCGGTGATGGACACCGGTATGATCAGCCCGCTCGATCCGGAGCTGGTGCACATCACCGACGACCTTAACGAGGCCGTCGACATTGCGCTCAGCGGGTTGATGTGAGTAGCTAAAATGGGACGGGGCTAAAAAGACTGGTCTGAAACGTTTGATACCAGTCTTTTTAGCCCCGTCCCAAATGAACTGCTTCTAGGTTGCGGTGGAATAGGGATTGATTGGCGGCTGATAAGCCAAAAACGGTCCCTATTTCACCGCAAGTGGTAAAGGTGCCCCTAGTGGATGGACTGGTAGCGGGGGCAGTAGCTGATGGCGATGGCATCGACGCCTACATGGGTGGCGATGGTGCAGCCGATGGGGCCGGTGCCGGCGTCTACGTAGTTCTGGCCTGCGAGCGCTTGGTTGACGAGATCCTGCTCCTCGGCGGCGCCGGTCGTGAGCACGCGCACGCTGGAGCCCGGATGCTCGGTCAAAAATGCGAGGCAATCGGCCATGGTGTTGGCAACGATGCGCTTGGCGCCGCGGCCCTTTTTGATGGCCTTGATCTCGCCCGATTTCCACTCCGGCGAAACGGCCAGGCGAATGTTGAGCATCTGCGTGAGCTGGCCGGCGAGCTTGGGCGCGCGGCCGTTCTTAACGAGGTTCTCGAGCGTGCGGGGAATCAGCAGCAGGTGGGCGTCGGGCAGCGTCGCGCGGATCTGCGCCTCGGTCTCGTCCAGGCTGCGACCGTCCTCGCGCATGGCCAGTGCGTACTCCACCAGCAGGCCCTCGGCGCCCGAGCCGGTGCGCGAGTCGATGCAGCGCACGTCGAGCTCGTGTGTTTCGGCCGTCAGGTTGGCGTTGGCATAGCAGGCGGACCACTCGCTGCACAGCGAGATAAAGATGGCGCTGTCGTGGCCGTCGGCGAGCACGCGGTCAAAGAGCGCCTTGAACTCGCCGGCGCTCGGCTGCGAGGTGTGCGGCAGTTGCTCGGAGCCGGCCATGCGCGCGACGTACTCCTGGGCGGTAATCTGCACCTGGTCGAGCAGGTCCTCGCCCTCGATAATCACATGCAGCGGAATCACGTAAATGCCGAGCTCTTGGGCGCGGGCGGGGGAGATGTCCGACGTGGAGTCGGTTATGATGGCAAAAGACATAATTGCACCTTTCGTTGGGGCGCTTGCGCGCCGCCTTCTGAGAGCAAAGTGCGACAAGTATAGTAGAGTCACTCCACATTACTAGGTTCAATTGTTGAATAGTCAACAGTTTGAAGTGTCAGTGTGGAAATCATCAACTGGGGAAGAGGGGTGCCGATGGCGGCATTACAGCTATGCGAGCGGCCGGTCGTGCTGTTTGATTTCGATGGCACGGTGGCAGATACGGGTCGGGCGGTGATGACCTCGACGCGCAAGACGCTTGCCGCGCGCGGGTTTTCGGAGGCGCAGATGGGTGACCTGCGTCGCATGATCGGGCCTCCGCTGTGGAAGAGTTTTCACGACTTTTATGGCTTCTCCCGCGAGGAGTCGCTTGTGGTGGCCGACGAGTACCGCGCCTTTTTTGACGAGCTGGGACCGGAGGAGTATCCCGTGTTCGACGGGATCCCCGAGCTGCTGGATGGGTTGGTCGCCCAGGGCAAGCGCTTGGCCGTGGCGACGTCGCGCATGGAGGCGAAGTGTATCGACATGGTGCATGAGCTGGGTCTTTCTCAGTTTGAGGCGGTGGCTGGCATGAATCCGCTGCAGGGGCGCGAGACCAAGGCCGATTCGGTCCGCGATGCCCTGGCAGAGCTCGGTATGACGGCGTGCGATGCCGTGATGATCGGCGATCGCTTCAACGATGTGGAGGGCGCGCACGCAATGGGCGTACCGTGCATCGGTATCTATTCGGGCGCGGCGGCGCCGGGCGAGCACGAGGCGGCGGGTGCCGATGCAGTGGTGCACTCGGTGGCCGAGCTTGCTAAACTTTTCGCTATATAAGTACTTGATGTGAGGGGCGGGCGTACCCGTCGCTCATTGGTAAGGAGGCAGTCCATGAATCAGGTGGAGCAGAGCGTCGCTGAGTATGTCGACGAGGTCTGGGAGGATGTCGTCGCCGATATCGAGCAGCTGGTGAGTTATCCGTCCGTAGCCGTTGCTGCCGATGCGGAGCCTAGCGCGCCGTTTGGCCGCCCGGTTCGTGATGCGCTCGATTGCGCGCTCGGCATTGCGCAAAAGCTCGGCTACCAGACGAGCGACGACGAGGGCTTTGTGGGCATTGCCGATATCCCGGGTCGCGGCGACAAGCAGCTCGCGACCATCTGCCACGTGGACGTGGTGCCCGCCGGCCCCGGCTGGAACACCGACCCGTTTGCGATGGAGCGTCGCGAGGGCTGGCTGCTCGGCCGCGGCGTGATCGACGACAAGGGCCCGGCGGTGCTGTCGCTCTACGCTGGCGCTTATCTGCTCAAACACGGCATTGTGCCGCGCTATACCTTCCGCGCGTTGCTGGGCTGCGATGAGGAAGTGGGCATGTCCGACGTTCACCATTATCTGGAGAACCACGCGAACCCCGACTTTCTGTTTACGCCCGATGCCGAGTTCCCGGTCTGCAATGCCGAGAAGGGCCAGTTTGGAGCGACGTTTGTTAGCTCCAAGATCGACGGCGGGCGCATCGTGTCGTGGAGCGGCGCCGAGGCGAGCAATGCCATTCCGTCGCAGTCCATCTGCGAGCTCGCGATTGCCGCTGATGAGCTGCCGGCGCCGGTCGAGAACGCCGACCGCCTGGAGATCACGACGCTCGATAACGGGCATGCGCAGATTTTTGCCCACGGCATTGGCGGTCATGCCTCGATGCCCGAGGGAACAATCAACGCCGTCGGCCTGATCGTGGCGTATCTGCGCGAGGCCGAGGACGCGTTTGGTGCACGCGACGAGCGCCTGCTGACGCCTGCCGAGCACGAGTTCGTCAAGTTTTTGGCCTTTGTGCATGCGGACGCCTATGGCCGCGGCCTGGGTATCGATGCGACGAGCCCGGCGTTTGGCCCGCTCACCTGCAATCCCGGCGTCATCCGTGTGGTGGATGGCCACATCGAACAGGTCATCGACGTGCGCTTCCCCGATAGCACGAGTGCCGATACCATCCGCGAGCAGCTCGACCCGCTCGTGGGCCGTTTTGGCGTGACGTGCCAGCTGGGTCGCGCGAAGGTGCCGTTCTCGGTGTCTGCCGACGATCCGGCCGTGAAGGCGCTTATTGATACCTATAACGAGTTTACGGGCAAGCATGCTGAGCCCTTTGCCATGGGCGGCGGCACGTACGCGCGCAACTTTGCCCGCGCCGTATCGTTTGGCCCCGAAGAGACCGGCCTTGAGCTGCCCGCATGGGGCGGCCAGATGCACGGCCCCAACGAGTGCGCCAATGAGGAACAGCTCAAGCAGGCGCTCAAGATTTATATCGTGGCCATCCTGCGCCTCAACGAACTTGAGCTGTAGGGCTTCCCCTATATCCTGCTTGGATGCAAACTTGCATTACGAGCCCGGTGCTTCGGCCCGGGCTTTTTCTGTTGCGGTGGGGTAGTCATTGGGGACGTTCCTTTGGTGTAAAAGGTGCGCCATGTTCGGCGCTGGATTGTTATCCGTTTGTAAAGGCTGGGTAGAGCTTGCGGTAAGGGTCTATCAAATACCCGTAAGAAACCGCAGTTGGCGCGGGCGCTGCCCGATCGGGGCCGTATCTTTCCTAACAGCAAAGCGGGCAGGGTGCCCGCGAGTCGCATGTATGAAAGGAAGATCATGCTCGATCAGGCTTATTCTCGTCGTCAGTTCCTCGGCCTCGCTGGTGGTCTCGCCAGCATCGTCGGCCTCGGTCTCGTTGGTTGTGGCGGCTCCGGCGCATCCGACGCCGCCGACAAGGGCAGCGCCGCTGCCGCTGCCGAGTCCGTCTCCGGCGAGGTGACCTACGACGGTGCCTCCTCGTTCCAGGCTCTCGTCGAGGCTGCTGCCGAGAAGTTCATGGATGCCAACCCCGACGTCTCCATCTCCGGCTCGGGCAACGGTTCGGGCAAGGGTCTGACCGCTGTCGCCGCTGGCACCGTCACCATCGGTAACTCCGACGTCTTCGCCGAGACCAAGCTCGAGGCCGACCAGGTCAAGAACCTCGTCGATCACGAGGTCGCCGTCGTGGGCATGGGTCCCGTCGTCTCCAAGAACGTGACGGTCGACGACCTGTCCCTCGAGCAGCTCAAGGGTATCTTCTCCGGCCAGATCACCAACTGGAAGGAGGTCGGCGGCGGCGACGCCACCATCGTCGTCCTCAACCGCAAGGCCGGCTCCGGCACCCGCACCACCTTCGAGGCCGCCGTCTTTGGCGACGAGGCCGTCGACTTTAAGGGCGACGCCGAGCTCGACAAGTCCGGCGACGTCCAGACTCAGATGGGCAGTACCGACAACGCCATCTCCTACCTCGATTTCTCGCACTTTGATGACTCCAAGTTCAACGCCATCAAGGTCGAGGGCGTCGAGCCCAAGAGCAAGAACGTCACCGATGACTCCTTCAAGATCTGGGCGACCGAGCACATGTACTGTGCAAAGGACGCCGACGGGGCCACCAAGGCCTTCCTGGAGTTCATGCTCTCCGGCGACGTCCAGGGCAAGCTCGTCGAGGAGCAGGGCTTTATCCCCGTCTCTGCCATGAAGGTCGTCAAGGACGCCAGCGGCAAGGTCTCCGCTAAATAAGTAATCGCCCCGGAAAGGTTTGCAATGGCAAAACAGCTGCCAAAGCGCGACCTTGAGAACGTGGGCCTGGGCGTCACGGGCGCGTGCGTAGCGCTCGTGACGCTTGTCGTTGCCGCGCTCATCTTTATGGTCGCCCAAAAGGGCCTCTCGGCTTTTCTCAGGGACGGCGTTTCGGTTGTCGAGTTCTTCACCGGCACCAAGTGGGACCTGGCCAACACAGCCGAAAACGGCCTGCCCTATACCGGCGCCCTGCCCCTGATCGTCACCTCGTTTGCGGTCATGGTGCTCTCCACGCTCATCGCGCTGCCCATCGCCATCGGCTCTGCCATCTTTGCGGTCGAGATCCAACCCAAATTTGGCTCCAAGGTCTTTCAGCCGCTTATTGAGCTTTTGACCGGCATTCCCTCGGTCGTCTTTGGCCTGATCGGCTTTCACGTGGTCGTCGGTCTTATGAAGAGCGTTTTCCACGTGAGCACGGGCCTGGGCATCTTGCCCGGCGCCATCGTGCTGGCCGTCATGATCCTGCCGACCATGACCACGCTTTCGGTCGATGGCCTGCGCGCTGTGCCCGACAGCTACCGTCAGGGCTCGCTCGCGCTGGGCTACACCCGCTGGCAGACCATCTGGCACGTGGTGCTCAAGTCCGCCATGTCGTCGCTCATGACTGCGGTCATCCTTGGCATGACGCGTGCCTTTGGCGAGACGCTCGCCGTGCGCATGGTCATCGGCGGTATCGAGGCCATGCCGACGTCGCTGCTGTCGCCGGCGTCCACCATCACCACCACGCTCACCACGTCCATGGCGGTCTACGCCGAGGGCTCGGCCCAGGACGACGTCCTGTGGGCACTCGGTCTGCTGCTGATGGGCATGAGCCTCATCTTCATCCTGATCATCCATCTCATTGGCCGCAAGGGGGCGAAGGCTCGTGGCTAGCACGCGCATCCACATCGACGAGGCGAGGCTCGGGCGTGTCCAAAAACAGGATCGCATCGCCACGGGCGTGCTGACGGCGATCGTCGCCATCGTCATGCTCATCGTCATCTCCATGGTGGCCTATATCCTGTTCGAGGGCATCTCGACGCTGTTCCAGCCGGGCTTTCTCACAGAGCCGTCGCGCGCCAACGGAACGCAGGGCGGCGTGCTCTACCAGCTGTTCGACTCGTTCTACCTGCTGCTGATCACTCTGATCATCTCGGTGCCCATCAGCCTAGGCGGAGCGGTCTTCCTGGTTGAGTACGCGCCGAACGGCCCTATCCGCGACATCGCCTCTACCGCCATCGAGACGCTGTCCTCGCTGCCTTCCATCGTCGTCGGCATGTTCGGCTTTCTGGTGTTCTCGGTGCAGCTGGGCTGGAAGTACTCCATCATCTCCGGCGCTGTCGCGCTCACCATGTTCAATATCCCCATCCTGGTGCGCGTGATCCAACAGGCGCTCGAGGACGTGCCACAGGCCCAGCGCGATGCATGCCTGGCCATGGGCCTCACCCGCTGGGAGGCCACGCTGCACATCCTGATTCCCGAGGCCATGCCCGCCATCGTGACCGGCATCGTGCTTTCGGCCGGCCGTGTGTTTGGCGAGGCCGCAGCACTGCTCTTTACCTCGGGCATGAGCTCGCCGGTTCGCCTGAACTTCTTGAGCTTTAACCTGTCGAGCCCCACCTGCGCTTGGAACGTGTTCCGCCCCGGTGAGTCGCTCGCTGTGCACATCTACAAGATTTACGGCGAGGGCAGCCCCGAGGCTCAGCAGATCGTCTGGGGCACCGCGGCACTGCTGATGATCTGCGTGCTGCTGTTTAACGTAGTCGCCCGTATCGTGGGCAAGCAACTGGCAAGGAGGATGACGGCCGAATGAGCGAGATGAAAGCAACGCCCGCAACCGAAGCGGCATCGTCCGACACCCAGGACTTCCTGTCGAGCGTGGGGGAGAGCGAGAAGCGCGTGCGCGTGAGCGGCAAGGCCGTGAGCGACGAGGTCGTGCTCTCCACCAAGGACGTCAACGTGTACTATGGCGACCACCATGCACTGCACAATACGTCGCTCGACTTCCACAAGGGCGAGATCACGGCGCTCATTGGGCCTTCGGGCTGCGGTAAGTCGACCTTCTTGCGTAGCCTCAACCTCATGAATCGCGAGATTCGCGGCTGCCGCGTGGAGGGCGAGATCAACTATCGCGGGCGCAACGTGAACACCAAGACCGAAAACACCTACGAGCTGCGCCGTTCCATTGGCATGGTGTTCCAGCAGCCCAACCCGTTCCGCAAGTCCATTCGCGACAACATCACGTTTGCGCCCAAGCGCCACGGCATCACCGACCGTGACGATCTCGATCGCATGGTCGAGGAGAGCCTGCGCGGCGCGGCGCTGTGGGACGAGGTCAAGGACAAGCTCGACAAGAGCGCCTACGCGCTTTCGGGCGGCCAGCAGCAGCGTCTGTGCATTGCGCGCACGCTGGCGCTCAACCCCGACGTGATTCTGTTTGACGAGCCCTGCTCGGCGCTCGATCCCATCTCGACGCTGGCGATCGAGGACCTCATGTCGTCGATTGTGGCCGAGCGCGCCATCGTCATCGTGACGCACAACATGGAGCAGGCGTCGCGCGTGTCCAACCGCACGGCGTTCTTCTACATGGGCGATATGGTCGAGTACGACGAGACCGACGAGATTTTCCAACGGCCCAAGGATAAGCGGCTGAATGATTACCTCACCGGCATGTTCTCCTAGTCCGGGACATGCTTGAGGCCCGCGGCGGCCACTGTTGCCGCGGGACTGATTGGAGAGGCGGGTCATCTCTTGCGGGAGATGGCCCGCCTTTTTGTGTCGTGTGCGGCCTGCCTTTTCGCTGCTATCATGGACAACGTTGAATTTCTACGAAGGAGCAGGGCATATGGCGATTCTTTTGGGATGCGATTCCGTCAGCCTAGAGTTTCCCACCAAGCATATTTTCGATAGCGTGACGCTCGGCGTGGGCGAGGGCGACCGTATTGGTATTGTCGGTAAAAACGGCGACGGTAAGTCGACGCTGCTGAGCGTGCTCGCCGGCACGTTGGAGCCCGACGACGGCCGCGTGACGCACCGCCGCGACACGACGATCGGATTGCTCGGCCAAAAGGATAACCTGGTCGATACCGACACCGTGCATCATGCCGTCGTCGGTGACACGCCCGAGTACGAGTGGGCCTCGAGCCCGCGTACGCGCCAGATTCTGGCCGGCCTCATTAGCGATGTGCCTTGGGAGGGCACGGTGGGCGAGCTTTCGGGCGGCCAGCGCCGTCGCGTGGACCTCGCGCGCCTGCTGATCGGCGACTACGACGTGCTCATGCTCGACGAGCCCACCAACCACCTGGACATGCGCACCATCAACTGGCTCGCGCGTCACTTAAAGGCCCGCTGGCAGCGCGGTCAGGGCGCCATGCTCGTGGTCACGCACGACCGCTGGTTCTTGGACGAGGTCTGCACCAGTATGTGGGAGGTCCACGACGGCCAGGTCGATCCCTTCGAGGGCGGTTACTCCGCATATATCCTGCAGCGCGTGGAGCGCGACCGCATGGCCGCGGTTACCGAGGAGCGCCGTCGCAACATGGCGCGCAAGGAGCTCGCGTGGTTGAGCCGCGGCGCCCAGGCGCGTTCCACCAAGCCCAAGTTTCGCGTTGATGCCGCTCGCGAGCTGATCGCCGACGTACCGCCCGTACGCGACGAGCTGGAGCTCAAGCGCCTGGCGGTGAGCCGCCTGGGCAAGCAGGTTATCGATGTGGTCGACGTGGACGCCGGCTATGCGGATACCGATGGCGCGCCCAAGCAGGTACTTTCCGACGTGACCTGGCTCATCGGAGCGGGCGACCGCTATGGACTTTTGGGCGAGAACGGCGCCGGTAAGTCGACGCTGCTCGACGTGATCCAGGGTAAAATTGCGCCCACGCGCGGCCGCGTGAAGATTGGCCAGACAGTGCGCTTTGGCGTGCTGTCGCAGCAGCTCGAGGAGCTCGAGCCCTTCATGGGCGACACGATTCGCGAGGTGCTCAGCAACTATAAGAAGTACTACGTCATCGACGGCAAGGAGACTTCGCCCGAGAAGCTCTGCGAGCGTCTGGGCTTTACGACGCAGCAGCTCTGGAGCCGCATCGGCGATCTTTCGGGCGGTCAGCGCCGTCGCCTGTCGCTGCTGCTGATGATCCTGGACGAGCCCAACGTGCTCATCCTGGACGAGCCGGGCAACGATCTGGATACCGACATGCTCGCGATTGTCGAGGATCTGCTCGACGGTTGGCCCGGCACGCTGATCCTGGTGACGCACGACCGCTTCTTGATGGAGCGCGTGACCGACCAGCAGTGGGCGCTGCTCGACGGCCACCTGACGCATATGCCCGGCGGCGTGGACCAGTATCTGCGCCTGTGCAACGCCACCGCCGAGGGCGAGCCCGTGGGTGCGCCGAGCGCCAAGACCGGCACGTTCGACACCGGTATGGCGGCGGCTGCTGCCGACAAGCCCAAGTCGAGCGGTCAGCCCAACGGCCTGTCCAACGCCGAGCGCCAGAAGCTTCGCCGTGAGGTGAGCTCGCTCGAGCGCAAGATGGAGACGCAGCGCGCTCGCGTTGAGGAGGCCGAGGCCGCGATGGCCCAGGTCGATCCCACCAACTACACGGCGCTCGGCGAGCAGCAGGCAAAGATCGACGAGGCTCACGCCGCCATGGACGAGCTGGAGATGGCGTGGCTCGAGGCGAGCGAAAAGCTCGAGGGCGAGGAGTAGACGAGGATGATCAAAGCCGCGTTTTTCGATATCGACGGCACGCTGCTGAGTTTTAAGACCCACCAGATTCCGGCGTCGGCGCAGCGGGTGCTCGACAGCTTTCGCGAGCAGGGGATCGCGTGCGTAATCGCCACGGGTCGCCCGACCTACCAGATGCCGGACTGGCTGTTCGACCTGGGCTGGGATGCGTACATTACGCTTTCGGGCCAGCACTGCTTTGATTCCGAGGGGGTTTACCGCAGCTGCCCGATCGATCCGGACGACGTCGCGGTGATTGTGGACCAGGTGGCGCAGGGGCGCTACGACTCGCTGTGCATGCAGGGCGAGAACTCGTTTGTGAACCGCCTGTCCGAGCGCGTGGTGACGGCTGGCAGCAACGCGGGAATCGTCTACCACGAGGAGCCGTTTGAGCACGCCTTTGACGCTCCGGTCTACCAGTTCTGCGCCTTTGTGGACCCGGCCGACGAACATATCGTGACCGACGCCGTGTCGCATTCGCTCACCACGCGCTGGTGTGACCTGTTCTGCGACATTATTCCCGCTAACGGCGGCAAGGACCTGGGCGTGGCGGCGACGCTGGAGCGCCTGGGCATCGACGCGAGTGAGGCGATTGCCTTTGGCGACGGCGAGAACGACCTGTCGATGTTTGCCGCCGTGGGCACGAGCGTGGCCATGGGCAACGCACAGGACACGGTGAAAGCTGCGGCGACCTACGTAGCGACCGCCGTGGACGACGATGGAATTTACAACGCCGCCAAGCACTTTGGCCTCGTGTAGCTACGACCCGGCACCTGGGGACACTCCTTTCGGGGCGTCCCCAGTTTGTTTCACCCCGCACGTTTTGTGAAACACGGCTAACTTTTATGCAAAGTAGTAAGACATGGGCAACTTTTGCGGTAAAGTAAGCCGTGGAAAGTATCCAAAGGCTAACTAGCAATCATCGCGAAAGGCGGCCCATGGCCCTACGTGAATCCGGAGAAGACTATCTCGAATCGATCTACGTTCTGTCGGAACGTCAGGGCATCGTGCGCTCGATCGACGTTGCGGAGTACCTCGGCGTAACCAAGGCGAGCGTTTCCAAGGCCATGGCGACCTTGGAGAGCAACGGCTATGTCGAAATGGGCAAGCGCGACGTTCATCTGACGGAGCGTGGTCTGGAGGTCGCTCGTCAAATGTGGGAGCGTCACTGCTTTTTCGTGGGGCTGCTAGAGGATGCGGGTGTTTCGGCTGAGGTCGCGTCTCAAGAGGGCTGCCACATGGAGCACTGCCTGAGCGAGGAGAGCTTTGAGAAGCTGAGGGCGATGCTGGGACGGGAAGATGTGGCGGGCCCAACAACGGAAGCCTAACTGACTCACAGTGGCGCGGAGTTCGCGCAAAGCGCGAACCAGCGACCGGGACCAGTAGCCCCGCCAACCAAGTCCAACTCAGACAAGGAACCCCGCCAGCAAGCGATGCCCAAGAACCTTCAGATGTGTCAATGCAGGCCGGGACCGGGTTTGGTTTTGAAAACACTCCGCAGCGCGAGGCCCGTCTTTCCGTTGCTCCGCAGGAGCAGGAAAGACGGGCCTCATGCGCGAGGACGTTTTCAAAACCAAACCCGGTCCCGGCCGGACGGCCACGTATGCTACAGGTTCTTAACACCCATCGCGCGCATGGCGTTCAGAATGGCGATGATCGCTACGCCCACGTCGCCGAACACAGCAAGCCACATGTTGGCGATGCCGAGCGCCGCAAGCACCAATATCAGCAGCTTAATACCCAGCGCAAAGATGATGTTCTGCCAAACAATCGACATGGTCTTGCGCGCCACGCGAATAGCGCGGGCGATGTTGGACGGCTTGTCGTCCATGAGCACGACATCGGCGGCCTCGATCGCAGCGTCAGAACCCATAGCGCCCATGGCAATGCCCACATCGGCGCGCGTAAGCACGGGCGCATCGTTGATGCCGTCGCCCACAAAGGCGAGCTTGCCCTTGCCACTCTCGGTTGCAAGCAGCGCCTCGACGCGCTCGACCTTATCGCCCGGCAGCAGCTGCGCGTGGAACTCGTCGAGACTGAGTTGCTTGGCCACAGACGCCGCAACCTCCTCGCGGTCGCCCGTGAGCATGACGGTGCGCTTGACACCGGCGGCGTGCAGGTCGCGAATCGTTTGCTCAGCATCGGCCTTGACGGTGTCTGCAATCACGATGTGGCCGGCGTACACGCCGTCAACGAGCACATGCAGAATCGTTCCGACGACCTCGCAATCGGGCGCTTCGACTCCGGCCGCGGCGAGCATCTTTGCGTTGCCAACGACGACGTGCTTGCCGTCGATGGTTGCCGTCACGCCATGGCCCGCGTCGTTGGTGGAGTCGCTTACGCGCTTGGGGTCGACCTCGCCCTGGTAGGCGACACGTACGGACTGCGCGATGGGGTGATCGGAGAACGACTCAGCAAGGGCTGCGACTTCGAGCAACGACTGCTCGGTATAGCCGGCCTCGGGGTGTACCGCGACCACCGAGAACGTGCCGTTGGTGAGGGTGCCCGTCTTGTCAAAGACGACGGTGTCCACGTCGGCGAGCGTCTCGAGGTAGTTAGAACCCTTGATGAGAACGCCCAGCTTGGATGCGCCGCCGATGCCGCCAAAGAAACTGAGCGGCACGCTGATCACCAACGCGCACGGGCAGCTGACGACCAAGAAGGTCAGGCCGCGCAGAATCCAGTCGGACCAGGCACCGGTGACCAGGCCACCGCCGAGCGCGAGCACCGCGGCAGCGCCGGTGACGGCGGGCGTGTAGATGCGGGCAAAGCGCGTGATGAAGTTCTCGGTGTGTGCCTTCTTTTCGCTGGCATTCTCCACGAGCTCCAGGACGCGTGCGACGGTGGACTCGCCAAAGGGCTTGGTGGTGCGCACGTGGATGAGCCCCGTCATGTTGATGCAGCCGCTGATGATATCGTCTCCGGTTTTGGCCGGGCGGGGGACCGACTCACCGGTAAGGGCGGCGGTGTCGAGCTGGGTTTCGCCCTCGACGATGACGCCGTCGATAGGCACGCGCTCGCCGGGCTTGACCACGATCACGGTGCCGACCGCGATGTCATCGGGGAAGACCTGTTCGAGTGAGCCGTCGGGTTGCTCGACGTTGGCGTAGTCGGGTGCGATGTCCATCATGGCGCTGATCGATTTACGGCTCTTGCCCACGGCGTATGCCTGGAACAGCTCGCCGACCTGGTAGAACAGCATGACGGCGGCGCCTTCGGCCATGTGCGGGTCGGTATCGGGGAAGAGCACCATGGCAAACGCGCCGATGGTCGCGACGGCCATGAGGAAGCTCTCGTCGAACGCCTTGCCGCGGCGGATGTTGTTGTATGCCTTTTGGAGCACGTCGTAGCCGGCAATCAAAAACGGCACGAGGAACAGTGCGAAGCTGGCGTAGATGTCGCCCGGGGTGCCGAATGCGGCGGTAAGGGTACCGAGCTCGTCGAGGGCGTACACCACCGCAAAAATGCCTAGCGCTACCAGGATACGATTGCGCTTATGCTCGAGTGACTCTTTCTTCTTGCGCTTCTTCTTTTTCTTCTTGGGGTCGGCGGTGGCCATGACTCGTATCCTCCCATTTGAATGTATGAACACTCGCTCATATAATTTCGCGAGCAAAGGCCGCGGCAATCGCGGCCTTGCAGGTTGGCGTAAACCTGGGCTAGAGAATGATCTCGCAGTCCGGCTCGGCGTCGGCCGTAAACTCTACAACGCGGTTGAGCACCTCGTCGAACTCAGCATCATCGGCCTCGAGCGTCAGCTTCTGGGTCATAAAGTTGACGGACACGGATTTGACGCCCTCGAGCTTGGCCAGCTCGTCCTGAAGCTCACGCGCGCAGTTGGCGCAGTCGATCTCGTCGAGTTTAAACTGCTTTTTCATGGTGGGTTCCTTTCTCTGTATTTGCGGCTTGGGTGCAGGCCGCGCTGGTACCGTGGTTGGTCGCTATTCGCAGATGTGGCTCATGCCTTGGTTGAGCATGGTGTAGACGTGGTCGTCGGCGAGCGAGTAGAGGATATTGCGCCCGTCGCGCCGGAATTTAACCAGGTGCGACTGCTTGAGTGTGCGCAGCTGGTGCGACACCGCGGACTGCGAGGTTTCGGTCGCTTCGGCGATGTCTGCCACGCAGAGCTCGCGGCCCATGAGGGCATAGAGGATCTTGATGCGCGTGGTGTCGCTGAAGACCTTGAACAGGTCGGCGAGGTCGTAGAGAAGCTCCTCGTCGGGAAGGTCCTCGGGCGAGCAGGTGGTCGGGATCGCGGGTTCGGTGGCCTCGATGTCGAGTTTCGTTTCATCAACGCGGATGCTCATTGCAATATCCTTTCATATGAACATGCGCTCATATAATTTACTTTCGATTATATGAGTGCATGTTCATATGTCAATGACGTTCAGGTAATTCATTGTACAAAATGATGGGGAATAGTGGACGAGATCCCGGACTGAGCGTTTTTTGATAGTCGATGCCAAGGTGGGTACCCTCGTGCCGTGCAAAAAAAGGAGTATTCTGCAACTATAGAGGGTCCGCTAATTTATTGCAGGTCATATAATGCAGTTCAAGAGTTATCTTAGGGTGTTAATCCGATGAGTTCTTCCTCAAATGTTGCCTAACGCTCTCACGCAAGAGTGATTTCGCTTCACATTTGGATCCACTCGAGGGTGATAGACACCCGACCCTGCTGAATACTCGCATTTTTGCACGTCGCTAGGGTACCCACCTTGTTAGCCGGCCTAGTCTCCGGCCCCGAAGACCCTGACCTCGGGCGCGAGGCTGCTTGTTTGGGCAAATGATGGGCTGTCGGATTCGACAGTCTGCATGTCATCGATTGCCGGAACTTCATTAATTGTCGGGTCATCCAGCGTGATGCCTTCGAGCGTTGCTTTTTCGAGGTCGATTCGTTGACGCTCTTCGGAATCCTGGCGAAGCTGCTTCTGAATTCGCTTTTTCTCTTCTATAAACCTTCTGAGCACAAACTGTCTCAGGTCCTCTTGCATGATTTGAAAGTCTTTTGGCAGACGCGAGGGGCGTACGCCCTCTTTCCGCTGGATTGCTTCCATGACCCTAACAAAAGAGCTGGCATGCATAAAGGAATAACGGCTGACGGTGATGATTCCGTACCCCATGGACGCAAGTGCATTCTTGCGCTCCTCATCGATGGCGCGGTCTTCTTCCGCGTCATGATAAAAACCGTTGTATTCAATGTCTGTGCGAGATTTCTTTAGATACGCATCCATAAAGAACTTTTTGCGTCTCGTGAGATTCTTTGCGGCAGTGGTGACCTGCACCTCGTAATCGGTCTCAATTCCCTTAATACCAAGCCCTCCTTCGCTTTTGGGCAGCGTTAGCATCATGACAAAGGCCGTTTCCATGGGAGACCGGCATCCGTCGCGCACACATTGGATTGCCTTTCGGGCAAGGGCCAAACCGTCGCATCTGGTAATGGAATTAAAGAACTGCTTTAACCTCTCGGTCGAGGTGAGCGCGAAACGCTCGGTATGGGAGGTGGAAGAGTCGGTTCCAAGGGAATAAGCGCCGCACAGTTCAAAGTAGTACTCCACTAGTTCGCGAAAAGAAAGATAGGTGGCGGCCTGAAGTGCGCAAAGCTCAACGCCAACAATGAAGATGCCATCTTTGAGCTCTATAAAGCGTGAGTTCGAGAATCGTTTTGAAGAAACGTGGCATTGACAGTTCATTGCATAGCGCGCATTCCTGCGATCAAACACCATCACCTCGAGGGAATCATTTGCGTCGAGGGAAACATCATGTTTGGTGAGCCATTCTGCGGCTGCGTCTAGGAGCGTTCCGGTGGGACATGATCCGTAAATCGCGGCAGGGCTACAGGACTCGATGCCTTTCGCAGACACCGAATGCGCGGCCTGGTAGACCGCTTTTGCAGTGGTATGTGACAATACGATACTCATGATATATATCGTGTCAGCTAATGCCGTGTTGACGGCGCTGAGTGGAAAAGCCGTTTTAGAGGTCTAACCAAATGCTGTCCAAAAGCTTGACGCAATTATGGGTTGGTATGCCCTAAATAAAAGTTTTCGCAGCTTAGCTATAGCATATAAATACTCGATTGCCGCACATTTGATAGTGATGCATCACCATCCGACAACGAATTACGTGTCGGGAATTGGCCGAAATCGTTCGCAATGAGTGTTCAGAATTTGTGATGGCAAATCTATCTGTGGAACGTAGGGCGGCCCCGCTGCGGGGGGGGGGTTCCGCTGCGAGGCCGCTCGTGATCTACGCCGTGTTTGTCGTAGACGTTTCTACTTGGCAAACAGGTTCTTGCGGTTGAACTCGGCCTGCACCGTGCGGAGCATGAGGTCGGTGTCGTCGAGGCCCAGGTGCTGCTCGTTGGCGTCGGCGGCGAGGGTGCCGCGGCGGCGGGCCCAGTTCTCGAGCGCGGCGGGCGCGGACTCGCGGGGGAGCGAGCGCACGTCGGCGTCCAGGCTGCGGCAGATCTGGCGCGAGTCGATGACGATAATCTTGCCGGTTCGGCGTGCCTCGGCGTAGCCGTCCAGGTGGATCTTGAACCAGCTGTCCTCAAAGGCGGCGTTGTGTGCCATGTACGGGTACTTCTTCATAAGCTTGAGCAGCTGCTTTTGCAGCTCTTTGTTCTCGCGGAAGGGCGTTTTGCCGTCGATGTCGTCCCAGGTGATGTGGTGGATATTCGACAGCGGTACATCTTCGCCGCGGTAGATGTCAGGCAGGCCGCAGTAGTGTGCCTCGGCGTCATGCGGTACGGCGTCGCTGGTGAGATCCATGATCTCCCAGCCGACGTTGATGATGTAGCCGCGCTCGGGTGCACGGCCGGTGGTCTCGATGTCGATGCCGAGCACTGTGCCCTGGATAGGCTTGCGGGCGTACGCCACGCCGAGCGCGTCGCGGTCGCCGCGGATTTCGCGCATGACGGACGCGGCGGTGCGCTTTTGCATCTTGCCGATGGCGGCGCAGGTGTCGGCATCGGACAGGCCGCGCGAAAGCGTCGCGGGCGTCACGTTGCGCAGGCGCGCCTCGCCAATCTGGTCGCACAGGTCGCGGTTGCGATCGGCAAGGTCGCGCACGGTGGCAAAGTCGAAGCCGGGGTCGCCCTCGGCGGTAAAGTACTCGGTCTCGAGCACCTTGAGGGCCTCTTCGCCCTTCTGACGTTCGGATTCCATGGCGCCGTGATCGCCATAGATAAACATGGGGATAAACGGCTGGCGCTCGTATTCGAGTGCTTGCGAAACGTTCATAGACTGCTCCTTGGACGGGCCGCGTCGCGCGGCTCGGTGGCATTGAGTTATGGCGAGATGATAGTTTACCATGGGCAACTATTGGCACCACGCCTAGGTCAACTACAATACCCTAGTTGACCGCTAGGACTTTTACAATGCTGCCGAAAGACACGAAAGGTTCCATCCTTCATGGATTTGCTGATTGATATTTTGCTCGACGCTGGCAAGGACACGCTGTCGCTGGTGCCGTTTTTGTTGGTGACGTATCTGGCCCTCGAGACCCTGGAGCACGTCGCGGGCGACCGCGTTAACGGGGCCATCAAGCGTGCCGGTGCCGCGGGCCCCGTGGTTGGCTCGTTGCTGGGCATGGTGCCGCAGTGCGGCTTTTCGGCAATGGCGGCAACGCTGTACGCCGGTCGTGTCTTGACCTTGGGCACGTTGGTGGCGGTGTTCCTTTCGACCTCCGATGAGATGCTGCCGCTGTTGCTCGCAGAGCAGGTGCCCGTGCAGACTATGGCGATGCTTTTGGCTTCGAAGGCACTGATCGCGCTGGTCACGGGCTTTATCGTGGACGTCGCCATTCGCGGCCTGCGTCGTAACGCTCGCGCACATGCGGCGATTCGCCGTACCGTGCTGGGGACCGCTACTAATCCGGCTCATGTGAACTGCGCGCACGACGACCACACTGGCGGTGACATCATCGACGAGGTGGCCGAGGCGGGCGTGAGCGCCGATCACATCCATGAGCTGTGCGAGCGCGACCATTGCGGTTGCGATGAAGACGAGGACGAGCACGAACACGGACATGGCCACGATCACGGTCATGAGGACGAGCATGAACACCATGATGGCCACGGTCACTCCCACTCTCACGAGGGCGCGCCCCTCCTGTCGATTATTCGCAGCGCCATCTCGCACACCGTGCAGGTATCGGTATTCATTTTTCTGGTGACGCTGATTCTGGTCGCCGTGCTCGAGACCTTCGGCGAGTCCGCGATCGAGCAGTTCCTGCGTGGCAACGAGACGCTCGCCGTCCTGGGTTCGGCGCTTGTCGGCCTGATTCCCAACTGCTCGGCCAGCGTCGTCATCACACAACTGTACCTGGAAGGCGCGCTGCAGCTGGCCCCGATGCTCGCCGGCACGCTCATCTCTGCTGGTGTGGGCTACCTGGTGCTGTTCCGCACCAACCGCAGCGCCCGCGAAAACGTCCTGTTCCTGATCATGATGTACGTCATCGGTGCCGGCTGGGGCCTCATCCTATCCGCCGTTGGCCTTTAAGTAGATTATTGGGACATGTCTTACGATCTACCCTTGTGACCAGGGCATTCCCCGCTGCCAAAACAAAAAGGTAGATTTTTAGGCATGTCCCAAAAATCTACCTTGGTTAGCGCAGCAGCTCGGTGAGGTTTCGCTTAAAACGAGCGCGGTCTTCGCTGGTAAATGCCGCCGGTCCGCGAGTGCGTCCGCCGGCGCGGCGCACCTTCTTTTCCTCGTGGCGAATAAACAGTTGCATGTCGATGGTCGCCTTGTCGTAGACGCGCCCGCGCACACCAATTGCGGCGGCATCGCGGCCGAGCACCATGCTCGTCAAGCCAATGTCCTGCGTCACGACTACGTCGCCCGCCTGCAGGCGTTCGACAATGGCAAAGTCGGCGCTGTCGGCGCCCACGCTCACATCGAGCGTCGTGACCCAAAAGCCGCGTCGCGCGTGCTCGGCATCACGCGGGTCGTCGCGGCGAATGTGCCGTTCCAGGTTTTGCGTGCTGTTGCCGGCGATAACAACGGCGACGCCCGCCCGCCGCGCGCAATCAATCGACTCGCGCGTGACCGGGCAGGCGTCGGCATCAATAAAGAGCGTTCGCGGCATCTAGTGCACCAGTTTGCCAAATTGAATAGCGCGAACAATCAGCGTAACGCCAAACACCAGCAGCGCGGCGCCGCTAAAGATAACGAGCATCTTGGCCGACCACAGCGGATAGATAAACACGAACATGCCGGCGATGATGGAAAGTGCGCCGCTCAGGATGGCGAGGGCACGGTTGGACGAAAGCTCGGACTCCAGAATGGACATGACACCTTCGACAATCCAGCCAAAGCCGGCCACGATAACCACCATCGTGGTGAGCGTCGCGGTCGAGAAGGCCTGGTTGCGCAGGATTATGACGCCGCCCAAGATAATGAGTAGGTTGGAGATGATGCTCGTCACGCGCCAGCCGGTGGGCAGCAGCGGCTCAAAAATGGCAGTGAACAGCCTGATGGCTGCCGTAATCACAAAGTAGAAGCCCAGGACGGTCGTCAAAAAGACGAGGGACTTGGCGGGTGCAAAAAGCAGCGCGATACCAGCAATGAACGCCACGACGCCCGTGATGGCGTAGATCCAGCGCACGGCCTTGACGGCTTTGCCCGCCATGCTTTTCTCGTCAAATCCAAACTGGCTCGATTATTGGTCATCGTTCTTAAAGATGCCCATAATGTCTCCTTTCCGTGCGGCGTAAGCCTTGATCGTTACGACCAGTATCGCCTAAAGGCGCTGACGTATGGGTCGGGGAGGGTGAAACGTAACCCAAAGGCCCCGAATTGTTTCCGTTGTTCCCCACGTCGCGATTTTCTATTCAACAGGTGTAGAACATTGCGGCCCTGTTCGTTATTGCCTACGTTTTAGGTTAGATTTTCCTAAGAACAATTGCCCGAAATTGGGGGTCCCTATGAACGAAACAGTTCCCGCGGCGCCGTCTAGCGCGGAGTCGATGGCAAAGCAGGGTTGCGAAAAGCTCGGCTTGAACGCGTTTGATGCGTTGGTTCGCCGCGCCCGTACGTGCCGTCGCTTTGACGAGTCCATGCGCGTGCCGCGTGAGCTTTTGCTTGAGCTGGCGGAGCTGGCGCACCTGACTCCCTGTGGTGCCAATGCTCAGCGTCTTCGTTTTCATGTGGTGAGCGGTGCCGAGGACTGCGCGCGCGTGTTTGACGAGCTTGCATGGGCCGGCGCGCTTAAGGATTGGCCGGGTCCTGCCGAGGGCGAGCGCCCGACCGGCTACATTGCGATTTTGGCCGAGCGCGCCGTTCCGGGCAAGCCTGCCGCTCCCATTACCGAGGTCGACACGGGCATTGCCGCGCAGACGATGATGCTTGCCGCCCGCAGCGCCACGCCCGAGGTGGCAGCCTGCATGTTCAAGGCCTTTACGCCCCACGCGATCGATGCCATGGGGCTCGATAACGACAAATATGAGCTCAAGCTGATCATGGCGTTTGGCGTTCCGGCCGAGACACAGGTGATCGATGCGATCGATTCCAACCCCGACGGCTCAATTAATTACTGGCGCGACGAGGCGCAGGTGCACCACGTACCCAAGCGCCCGCTTGCCGACGTACTGGTGTAGCTGAGCGTCACCGCGGTGTGATCCGGCGGTAAACCACCACAAAGGTACCTGTCCCCTTTGCGGTGGTGCGAGGGGAGGACGTGTGGCAGATTTGTATTTGGTGCGGCATGGGCAGACTGAGCTCAATGTGCAGAGCATTTTGCAGGGCTGGCACGATTCGCCGCTTACGGCGCGCGGGCGCGAGCAGGCGCTGACGGCGCGTACGGCGTTTGCGGCGCGTGGCGTGGCCTTTGATCATGTGTATTCCTCGCCGTTGGGCCGGGCGCGGCATACGGCCGAGCTTATCGTTGGCGAGGGCTGTTCCATTGAGCTGGTCGATGACCTGCGTGAGTGGCATTTTGGCTCGCTGGAGGGCACATCAAATCGCGATATGCCGTCGCAGCCCTGGGGTGATTATCCGGTTGCCTTTGGTGGCGAGTCGGAAGTGCAGCTTCAGTCGCGCATGGTCGCGGCGCTGTCCCGCATCATGGCCAGGCCGCAGCACGACTGCGTGCTGGCGGTTTCCCACGGCTCAGCCTGCCAGGAGTTTCTTGAGTATGTGACTGGCAGGGGAGAGCTACCCGACAACGGTGCCGTGCTTCATTTTGGCTATTGCGACGGGGCGTTTTCGCTCTTGGGTTGGTAACGAACGAAAGGACTCCTATGAATAAAGACCTGTATCTGGTTCGTCATGGGCAGACAATATTCAACCTTAAGCGCATCATTCAGGGTTGGAGTGACTCGCCGCTCACGCAGCTGGGATGCGACCAGGCGGCGCGTGCCGGCATGTTTTTGCGTGCGCGCGGCATTGAGCCCGATCATGCCTACACCTCCACACTTCATCGCACCGAGCAGACTATTGCCAACTTGCGGCCGGGCTTGGCGTACGAGCGCCTGGACGGCCTGCGCGAATGGTTCTTTGGCGACTTTGAGGCCGAGCGCGTGATGCTTATGCCCGAGCGCCCGTGGCGCGATTTCTATCGTCAGTTTGGCGGCGAGGGCCAGATGCAGGTGCGCGACCGCATGGTGACGACGCTGACCGAGCTTATGCAGCGTCCGGACCATACGTGCGTGCTTGCGGTAAGCCACGGATCGGCCATCAAGGAGTTCATGGACCACGTGAAGGGTGCGGTGGCCGACGAGCGCGATCGCGTGCCGGGCAACTGCGCGGTGCTGCACTTTGCGTTTGACGACGATGCCGGTACGTTTGAGCTGATTGAGATTTTTACGCAGGAGGATTACGCACGCGAGCTGGGGCTTGAACCGCTTGTGGCTACTGCAGGTCCGCAGCGGGGATAACGTGAGCGTGGCGGCACGGGTCGCCGGCATAGCTTCTCGACGCAAAAGGGGCGGAGATGCATGTACCTGCTGCATCTTCGCCCCCTGTTTGTTGAGCTGCCGATTTTTGCGCTGGGCGGTCTGGTTTTGTTAGAACCGCGCGACCTGGTGCGTGAACAGACCTGTCGGAACCTGTGGCGCGCCGCCGCTGACCTGCGCGGCGGGGAAGAGCGCAGCTACGGCAAAGTTGAACGGCTCTTTGCCCGTGTAGGTGCCGGCGGCACGGGCATCGTCGGCCAGGAGCTGTGATGCCTCGACTAGTGCGGCAGCGTAGGCAGGGTCGTCGGCCAGTGCCGGCTCCGGCGCCTGGTCGAGCATGGCACGGATGGCGCCGACGGCGTCCTCGCGCTTGACCTCCCACACGCGGTGCGTAATACCCGCGGGGTCGGTGACGGCGTAGAGCGAGGCGCCCTCTTTGGCAGCGCCCAGGATGATGTCCATGACGGGCGACGCCTCGTAGGCGAGCGACACGGGGCGCGGCTGCACCTTGAGCTCGGCGATCGCGCGCGCGGCGGCGAGTGCGTCGACGCTCTCGGCGGCAGACTCGTCGCTACCCGTCAGCACGTTAACCGGGCAAATCGCCACGACACCCGTCACGCATCCCGGCTCGCCCGAGCATTCGTACACGTAATACGCCGCACCCGGGTCCTTGAGCATCAGACCATCGGCAATGGCTCCGCGCAGAGCATCGTTGCCGCTCAGGATGCTGCCCATTGCAGGCAGCGCCTCGAGCACGCGGTCCTGAGCCGGGCGGATGCAGGGAAACGGAAGTGCTTTCATGGGCGGTCCTAACGCGCGAGTCGGTTTGTTCGCGGCTTATTATGCCCCAACTTGGCCGCTCGCGTCCCAGAGCACGTTATCGGCGAGCGCGATGAGCACGTTCTGACAGCGAACGATATCGGCGTGGGGCACATATTCGTTGGGCTTGTGCGCGAGCGCGAGCGACCCGGGACCGTAGCTCATGCAATTGCGGTTACCTGTCTTGCCGGCAATGACGGCGGTGTCGGTGTAGCCGGTAAAGAAGCCGACGGTCGTGTCCGCGCCCGTCACGTCATCGGCGGCATGCTTGAGCGCTGCTAGAAGGGGAGAGTTTGGGTCGCGCTCGATGGCGGGGCGGTCGCCCGTCACGGTATAGCTTCCATGGCAGCCGGGGACCGCGGCTTCGGCGCCGGCGATGGCCTGCTCTACCATGCGCGTCGCGGCGGCTGTATCGGTCGGCGGGGTCAGGCGCATATCGACCCAGACCTTGGCATGGTCGGGCACGACATAGGGGCGATATCCGCCCTCGATCTGTCCAAACGTGATGGTCGAAGACCCCAGTTCATCGTGCGCGGGCAGCGCCACAAACGCGCGACGGAGCGAACACACGACCTCGGCCATGGCGGCGACGGCATCCGCGCCCTTCCACGGCTGGCTCGCATGCGCCGTTACGCCAGCCATTTCAATCTCGAACCACGTGCGCCCCTTGTGCGCCACCTGGATCTGTCCGTCGGTGGGTTCGGTGTCCAGCACCCATTCACGCGAGCCGACCCAGCCGGCATCGATCGCGGCCTCTGAGCCGCGCATAAAGTCCTCCTCGTCGACCGAGCAAATGAGTGAGAAGCCACGGCGGGGCAGCTCGCCTTCTGCTGCCACGCGCTCGAGCGTATTGACCAGTGCGGCAATGGCGCAGGCCAGGCCACCCTTCATATCGCAGGCACCGCGGCCATAGAGTTTATCGTTGCGCACGATCGCTCCGAGCGGCGGAATGTCCGCGTCCCAGCCGTCGCCCAGCGTAACGGTATCCATATGGCAGATATAGACGAGCCGTGGCCCGTCGCTCAGTCCCGGCACGGTGACCATTAGGTTGCGGCGCCCGGGGAGTACTTCGAGCTCTGCAATCTGCACGGCATCGAGTACCGGATGGCTCAGCTGCGCCAACCGCTCCTCAACCAACGCTTTGATATAGCGTTCAATCTCGCCCTCATACGCACCTGGGTCGGAACTGTCGATCCGCACGAGCCCTTGCGCAAGCCGCCAAGCAAAATCTGTATCAACCATAGGCACCTCACAGATAGTTAGGTCAACATACAGATTGTATGCCAAGAAGCGGCTCGGTACATTTAATGGAGCGCTCACAAAAACGGGGGCGCCTCTCGTGCGAAAGGCGCCCCCGCGGGCATTCAATGTCGGTGACGGGCAGGCCACATGGGGAACTGCCCGTCAGATCAGCCGGCGCTATTTGATCACGCGCACGCGATACATCGACGGAATCTGCTTGAGCGCCTCGATGGTGCTGCTGTCCAGGTGCTCGTCGGTGTCGAACATGGTGTAGGCGTTCTCGCCGGCAGACTCGTTGGTCATGCGCTGCACGTTGGCGTTGTCCTTGGCTAGGATGGCCGTGATCTGGCCGATCATGTTGGGCACGTTGGCGTGCAGGCAGGCGATGCGGCTCGCGGCGCGCGCCTTGCCCATGCTGCAAGCGGGGTAGTTGACGCTGTGCGCGATGTTGCCGTTCTCCAGGTAATCCTTGAGCTCGCTGATGGCCATGTCTGCACAGTTGGCCTCGGCCTCGCCGGTGCCGGCGCCCGAGTGTGTGGTGATAAACGTATTGGGCATCTTGACGGTCTTGCGCGTGGCAAAGTCGCAGCTAAACCAGCTCAGCTTACCCTCGCGCAGGGCGGCGTCGACGGCGTCCTCGTCAATGATGGTCTCGCGTGCGTAGTTGATGAGGACGGCGTCCGGGGCCAGCAGGTTAATCTGCTCGGTGCTGATCATGCCGATGGTGTCGGCCTTGCTGGGCACGTGCACCGTGAGGTAATCACAGCCGCGGCAGAGATCTTCGAGCGTGCCCACGCGCTGCACCTCGCGGCTCAGCACCCACGCGTGCTCGACGGAAATGAACGGGTCGTAGCCGTAAACGTCCATGCCCAGGTCGACGCAGGCGTTGGCGACCTTGGAGCCCACGTTGCCCAGACCGATGACGCCGATGCGCTTGCCCTTGAGCTCGCGGCCCACAAAGGCCTTCTTGGCTTTCTCGGCGTCGACCTGGATCTCGGGGTCGTCGGCGTTGTCGCGCACCCAGTTCATCGACTGCACTACGCCGCGGCTCGAGAGCACCAGCATGCCCAGGACGAGCTCCTTGACGGCGTTGCTGTTGGCGCCGGGGGAGTTAAAGACGACGACGCCCTTCTTGGCGTACTCCTCGACGGGGATGTTGTTGACGCCGGCGCCGCAGCGGGCGATAGCGCGGATGCCCTCGGGCAGCTCGTAGCCGTGCAGGTCGGTCGAGCGCATCAGGATGGCGTCGGCCTCTTCGGCGGTGCTCACAAATTCGTAGCCCTCGCCAAACTCGACTTTGCCGTCCTTGGTGATGTCGTCGATGGTCTTAATCTTACGCATGGAAAAACTCCTTAGCAGGTTTGGTTTAAACAGGTGGTTTGAAGTGGCTGGTCGGCCCGCGCGTTGCGGGCTAGTTAGATCGCGGACTCAAACTATGCTGCGCTTCGAAGTCCTTCATGTACGAGGCCAGTGCCTGCACATCTTCCATGGTTACGGCGTTGTAGACGCTGGCGCGCATACCGCCCACCAGGCGATGGCCCTTGACGTTTTGAATCTGGTGCTTGGCCGCGCCTGCGACAAAGGCCGCGTCGAGTTCGGCGTCGCCGGTGCGGAAGGTGACGTTGGCGATGGAGCGGCTGTCGGCCTGTGTGGTGCCATGGAACAGCACGCTGTGCTCGAGCAGGTCGTAGAGCAGGTTGGCCTTGGCCCAGTTGCGCTCGGCCATGGCGGCAAGTCCGCCGGTCTCCTCGACCCAATGGAACACCTTGCCGCACACGTAGATGCCAAAGGTGTTGGGCGTGTTGAGCATGGAGCCCTTGGCGGCCTGGGTCTTAAGGTCCATGTACTGCGGCGTCTGCGCAAAAGCGGGGCCATTTGCGATGAGGTCGTCGCGCACGATGACCACGGTCACGCCCGCGGCGCCGGCGTTTTTCTGAGCGCCGGCGTAGATGAGCCCGTAGCGCTCGATGTCGAGCGGCTGCGACAGAAAACAGCTCGAGACATCGGCGACCAGCGGCACGTCGCCGCAAGCGGGCAGCTCGTGGTACATGGTGCCAAAGATGGTGTTGTTCTGGCAGATGTAGACGTAGTCGAGCCCGTCGCCTGCGGCCTCGGCGGCAATGCGCGCGTTGATGTCGGCCATGGTGGGTATGCGGTCGAAATTGGTGCCCTCGGAGCTCGCGAGCAGCACGGCCTCGCCGTACTTGGCGGCCTCCTTGTACGCCTTGTTGGCAAAGTTGCCGGTCACGATGTAGCCGGCGCGCCCGCGGCGCATGAGGTTCATGGGGATACCCGCAAACTGCAGCGTGGCGCCGCCCTGCAAAAACAGGACGCGGTAGTTGTCGGGGATGCTCAGCAGGCGACGCAGGGTTGCCTCGGCGTCGTCGATGATCTGCTGGTACATGCTAGATCGATGGCTCATCTCGAGCACGGACATGCCGCAACCGCGGTAGTCCATCATCTCGTCGGCGATCTCGGCGAGCACGCTTGTAGGCAGTGCGGCCGGGCCAGCTGAGAAGTTGTGCACACGTGCCATCTTCTAGTCTCCCTCGTAGTCGTTTGAACGTTCGGGATACTTTAGCACAGTGCAGCGTCAGACGCGACCGCATCAGGGTAAAACTCGACTGCACCGCTATGATTTACAGGATGGTTACATGGAAGAGTGGTGACCTTACTCCTCAGGCAAATCCAAATCTGCGAGCGAAGACATGAGGTTCTCTAGGCGCTTGATCTCTTCGTCGCAAATTAGCCACTTCCTGGTCACTACGACGCCAGTGTGGCGATGACGGCTTCGTCGCCGGCGTATATGAGGGTGTTGCCGTCGGGGATGATCGTCTGGCCGTCGCGTTTGAGCATCACGACGATAAAGGGATGCTTGCCTTGCGGCACATCGCGAAGACGCTGGCCGGCCAGGCGACCGTGGGGGGTTACGGTGACCTCGCGCAGCGTAACCTCGGCACGCTCTTCAAACGTTGGCGCGGCCATCACCAGCAGGTCACCTTCCTCGATGACGGTATCGCCGTTGGGCAGCACCGGGTGCGCCCCGTCGCGCAGCACCAGGACCACGAGCATGTCTGTGGCGCTGCCAATGTCCGCGAGCGAGCGTCTGGCAAACGGATGTCCAGCGCCCACCTTGAGCTTTACAAACGACATGCCGTCCTCGTCGCGGTAGTCGTTAAAGGTGCGGCGCACGTCGCCGGTCGCATCGATCATATCGAGCTTCTTCGCCACCGCCGGCAGCAGCGAGCCCTGCACCACAATGCTCGACACGGCAATCACAAACACCAGGTCAAATAGGTCGTGTCCGCCGGGAACGCCGGCCACCACGGCAAAGAGACTAAAGACGACCGAAGCTGCTCCGCGCAGACCCGCCCAGCTTACGAGCGCAACCTGGCGAGGGTTCGTCCTAAACGGCGCCAGGAGCACGCCGACGGCGATGGGGCGGCTCACGAAGAGCATGAACGCCATGAGCGCCAGGCCCGGCAGCAGCATTTGCGGCAGGCGTGCGGGTGTAACGAGCAGGCCCAGCAAAAAGAAGATGGTCATCTCTGCCATCTCGGTGAGGGTGTCAAAGAAGTGCGCCATCTCGACTTTGCCGGTGATGTCGCTGGCACCCAGCACAATGCCGGCCAGGTATACAGCCAAAAAGCCGTTGCCGTCCAGATAGCTTGGTAGCGCGTAGGCGACGATCGCCACGGCGAACAAAAAGATGGTCTGCGCGCCCTCGGCCGTTGCGTGCGCGCGTTCAATCAGGCGGCCCGCCGCCCAGCCGATGGCAAGACCCAGGCCCGCGCCCAGGATAATTTGCTTGGCCAGCAGTGCGGGAATGTTGATGTCGCCGCCGGCCGCGAGTGTGGCGAGCACGGCAGTGAGCATGTAGGCGACGGGGTCGTTGGAGCCCGATTCGACCTCGAGCAGCGAGTCGGTGCCGCCCCTCAGCGAAAGGCTGTGCTCGCGCAGAACGCTAAAGACGCTGGCCGCGTCGGTGGATGCCACGACCGATCCCAGCAGCAGGCCGCCGATCCAGTCGAAGCCCAGCGCGAAGTGAGCGAACACGCCGGTGATGCCGGCAGTGATGACGACGCCGAGCGTGCTCAGCAGCACTGCCGGCGCGGCGACGGGCTTGGCGCGGTCGATGTTGGTGTTAAAGCCGCCGTAGAACATGATGAACAGCAGCGCCGTGCTGCAGACGGTTTCGGTGAGTGCGTAGTCGCTAAAGTCGATATGCGCCGGGCCGTTGACGCCCAACAGTATGCCGAGCGCGATAAAGATGAGCAGGGTGGGGAAGGGGAGCTTTTTGCCGACGGGTTTGATGGTCAGGCACAGAATAATGACGAGACCGATAAAGAGAAGGATCTGGTTCATGGATGGTGTCCGCTCCTGGGTGGTTGGCGTGGCACGGTTAGTTGTCTGCGGTTATTTGTACCCAAAGATGGTGGGTTTATGGGGTTGGATTGTGGGCGAGCGCGATATCGTCATAGACGGCTTCCGTCTTTGCCTCTGCTCGGAAACCCTTTCCAGCTTTATTGCAACGGAGTACAATGGGTAACGTTTAAGTTCAACTTGAAGTTTTAGTTGCGGCACCGGGCTTCGGCCGCAATGCAAGGAGAGGCGTACCATGGCGATCTATGTGACATCTGATGCTCACGGGCACGTGCGTGCGCTTGACGAGGCCCTGTCTAAGATCTCGTTGACGTCCGACGACACGCTGTACGTGCTGGGCGACATGATCGATCGTGGGCCCGATCCGGTCGGCGTTATTAAGCTCGTGCGCTCGCTGCCCAACGCCCGCGTACTCAAGGGCAATCACGAGCAGATCATGCTCGATGCCATCATTGGCCAGGATCCGCTTGATGCCGAGACCTGGGATATCAACGGTGGCTGGACGACGCGCGAGCGGCTCAACGACATGGAATTTGAGGCATACGAGGAGCTCGTGCGATGGATGGCCGCGCTGCCGCTCTACGCGGTGGTCGAGACCGAGGAGCGCCCATATCTGCTGGTACATGCTGGAATCGAGATGAAGGCGGCGCGCGCGTTTTTGCTTGAGCATGGCGTCGATTGTGCCGATGGCGTCGGAGCGGTGGGTGCCGATCGCGAGCTGCTGCAGCAGATGCTCGCGGTGCAGTCGTCCGATGACCTGCTGTGGATTCGTCATGGCTATTGGGATGCGTCGACCGGGCTGCTTTCTGCCGAGGGCAAGGGCCCGGTCGTGGTGAGCGGTCACACGCCCACGGTATCGCTTGGGCGCTATTGCGAGGTCGGTGGTCTGGCGGGGCTCGATGAGGAATCGGGACGCGGGCAGATCGTGCGCTTGGGCGGCGAGGACACTGCTGGTGTGCCTGATCGCATCGACATCGACTGCGCCGCCGCCACCGGCTCCGAGTTCGGCCGCGTGGGCATCCTGCGCCTGGACGACGGGGCCGAGTTCTACGCGAACATCAACCCGGGCGAATAACCTTGTTCCGCCGATCTACCGTAGCTAATTTGGGACGGGGCTTTTTTGACTACTTTCGGAGAGTAGCGCCTTCTTGCTCGGTAAGCGCTAGAAATGAGGAGCGTCTGCGTCCTCGACAGCGCGAAAATGCTCGAAAACCGTCGCAACGGAGTCAAACGACGTCGCGGCGGTTCTTTTTTGGCTGCCCGCTAGCTAAGTGAGTAGACTTTTTTGGAAATGCCGAGCACCCAACATATTTGCCTCAATAAAACCGCAGGTCACAGACTTGTGCTCTGTTGGTGTGGTCGGGGATTCGGTAAAAGTCTACTCACTTAGTTTTGCGTGATGAATATTGTCCGCAACGAGACCCCAGACGGGGGTGATTCCATCGTAAATTCCGGTTCCGGGGGCAGCTAATTAGGCTCCGTATGGGTTGCGGTCGCGTTCGATGCGTTGGCGGATGTGGGCGTACTCGATAATCAGTAGCACCAGGAGTAGGGCCATGATGGCTAGGTAGCTCACCACGGCGCCCATCAGACCCAGCAGCTTAATCAAGATCACCGGCAGCACCACGCTTACGGCGAAGCAGATCAGGTAGATCTTGGTGACGTCTCCAGCGTGGCGCAGCACCGTGATGATGGCGTAGATAAAGTCGATGGCCGCGGTGACGCCGCCGGCGACGACCATCAGCAGCGCCAGCGTACGGTAGCGCTCAAAGCTGAGGCCGTACATAAAGCTCATGAGGGGAATACCGGGACCTGCCATAAATACGGCGCACGCGCCGGTGATGACCACGATCAGCGCCATAACGGCAACAATAATCAGGTCAAAGCGACGACGCTTGCGAGGATTAGCCCAAATGCTCGACAAGCGCAGGAGCTGCGGTTTATAGATAAATCCAATGCTCAGCAAAATAGCCTGCGCCGGAAAGAACAGGGCATTAAAGTACAGCTGATATTTGTATGCCAGCGTGCCTTCCATCACAAACTTGGGCATGCTCTCAATTAGGTTGAACAGGAACAGTGCACCAAAGAGCGGGGCGCACTGGACAAACAGGTGGCCGACCTCGCGCAGGCTCACGCGGCGCGATTTTTCGGTCTCGAGCAGGGCGAGCGGCGCGGTGACCAGCACGAGCGAGGCGATCGCGGTGACACCCATAGCCATGGCCGCGATGGGCATGCTGCGCGTGAGGAACAGCGCCACGCTGAAGACCGCGATGACGCCGACGGAGCGTAGCGTTTGGCTCATTCCAGCCAAGTAGAGTTTGTCGGCCTGCTGCAGGCGGCCTTCGTACACGTCGGCGACGCCGTCGATGACCTTATACAGGTAGACGCCCAGGCCGATCGTCGCCATCTGCGCATCATAGCCGCGGGCGCTGCTGTACATGAGGCCGCAGCCTAGGGCGAGCGCTCCGCAAAGCCAGCGGTTGAGCTGGTAGGAGGCAAAGGACGTCTTTTCGTCGATGTCCGAGACCTGGAAATTGCGCACGCCGTAGTTGCATGCGATCATGATGAGCGTGCCGGTGACGAAGGCGATGGAGAACTTGCCGGCCTCCTCGGCGCCCGCGAGCTGTGTCGACACGATGGTGAGCAGAGGAAACACCATGCCCCACACGGCGGTGCCCAGGGTATTCCAGAGATAGTCGCGGCGGGTGGCGTGCTCCTCGTATTCCGCTTCCTGCATGGAGAAGCCGCCGCCGTAGACGGCGCCGAGCAGACGGTTCCACCAAGCGTTGACCATGCGGTGGATGGGGCCGGGTTGGCGATTGCGCTCGCGGCGACGGCGTGTGGCCTGGCTACTGTCGGGACCGCCGGCGTTACGCTGGCTTAGCTCTTGGATGCGCGCGAGCTCTTCGGCCGTGTGGGAGGCGGGGAACAGGCCGTTCTCGATGCGGCCGCCCTGGGCCCTTGCGGTGCCGCTGCCCGCTACGGCGGGGTCTGCGACGCCATTGCGGCGGGCGATGGCGCGGCGAATGCTATCGAGGGGCGTGATGCTCAAAGCGGGGTCCTTTCTATTGCTGCGCTCTAGTATAGACACCGCAGTGTTCGCTCGTGTTTTTGAACAGGTTGTTCGATAATTTCGGCGGCGCCATTCGGTAGTCGGCACTTTGGGAACGTCTCTAAGTGCCGGCATCCGGGGACGCTCCTTGAATGTTGCCTGTTCAAGAGTGTCCCCAATGACTAGTCGTTTAAGAACGTCCCCAATGACTGGGCCGCTTGCCTGCGATTTTTGACCGTTGGGCGGGCTTGCCGCCCTTGCCGCAAAAACGTTTTTGCATATCGGGTACAACGGGCTTTACGTGAGTAAAGTGCGCGCCGCGTCCACGTGCCGCGTTTTTAAAGGAGGCCCCATGCCTGGTGTTACCCCTGCAGAAGTTCTGTCCAATTTTGGCATTACGCTGGTCGAAGACCCCGCCGAGAACCAGCCCCGCCTGCTGGTTGACCTGCCGGCAGCCGAGCTCGTCGAGCATGCCATCCGCCGCAACGAAGGCCGCATGGCATCCAACGGCGCGCTGGTGATCGAGACGGGGGAGCGTACCGGACGTTCGCCCAACGACCGCTTTATCGTTGACACCCCCGATGTCCACGACAAGATTGCCTGGGGCGCCGTCAACCGCCCGCTGTCCGTCGAAAGCTACGAGGTCATCAAAGCCGGCATCGTCGACTATCTCAACGAGCGCGATGTGTTCGTCACCCGCGGCATGGCCGGCGCCGACCGCAACCACACGCGCCGCCTGCTCGTCGCCTGCGAGCGTGCCAGCCAGGCGCTCTTCATTAAGCAGATGCTCGCCCGCCCGCTCGCCCGCGAAATCGCGCGCACCGGCGAGCCGGACTTCTGCGTGCTCGCCGCGCCGGGCTACCAATGCGACCCTGCCATCAAGGGCCTCAACTCCAGCGCCGCCGTGGTCATCAACTTCCAGGAACGCGTGATTTTGGTCGCGGGTACCGGCTACTCCGGCGAGATCAAAAAGTCCATCTTCAGCGTTATGAACTATCTGCTGCCCGTCGAGGACGACGTGCTGCCCATGCACTGCTCGGCCAGCATGGATCCCGTCACGCACGAGACCGCCGTGTTCTTTGGCCTGTCCGGCACCGGCAAGACCACGCTTTCGGCCAATCCAACGCGCCTGCTGATCGGCGACGACGAGCACGGTTGGTCCGATATGGGCATCTTTAACGTCGAGGGTGGCTGCTATGCCAAGTGCGAGGGCCTGGACGCGTTCCACGAGCCCGAGATCTTCAACGCCGTCCGCTTTGGCGCCATCTGCGAAAACGTGGTGCTCGATGAGAATCGCAAACCCAACTACGACGACATCTCGATCACGCACAACACGCGCGTGGCCTATCCCGTGGAGCACATTCCTAACGCGTGGACTAAGGGCATGGGCACCACTCCGAGTGTCGTGCTGTTCCTGACTTGCGACGCTTTTGGCGTGCTGCCGCCCATCTCGCGCCTGACGGCCGATGCCGCCATGTACCACTTTGTGACGGGCTTTACGGCTAAGATTCCCGGCACCGAGGTCGGCGTCACCGAGCCCACGCCCACGTTCTCTTCGCTGTTCGGCGAGCCGTTTATGCCGCTCGACCCCATGATTTACGCTAAGATGCTCGGCGAGCGCATCGCCGACGGCCGCACGCGTGTGTACCTGGTCAACACCGGCTGGATTGGCGGCGGCTACGGCGTGGGTCATCGCATCGAGCTGGCCTACACGCGCTCGCTGGTCGCGCGCGCCCTCGACGGCACCATCGAGGATAGCGAGTTCGTGCACGACGACATCTTTAACGTTGACATTCCCACGACGTGCCACGGCGTGCCCGATGGCATCCTGGTGCCGCGCAAATACTGGCAGAGCACCGCGCGCTACGACGAGGCCGCGCACAACCTGGCGGTGATGTTCGAGGAGAACTTCGAGAAGAAGTACTCGCACCTGCCTGAGTCCGTCAAAGCCGCCGGCCCGCACGCCCAGGTGTCCGCCGAGGCCCGTCATCGCGGCCGCGGCCTGCTGGGGCTCCGCCACTAGCGTCGTCTCAGACTCAAAACCACCATAAAGGGGGCACCTTTATGGTGGTTTTGCTCGCGTGGATGACTCGGGTTACAATACGCCTGACATATCGTCCCCTTCTCCGGATGGGGACAGCGCAAGCGTTCTTGTGACGGCACCGTAGGACTTTGAAGGTGGCCGTCGTGAGGGCGCTTTTTGTTTAGGCGCCCTCACTCGGGCGCGCATAATGAAGGGAGAGCGTATGAAGAGCTTTATTGCCGAGGATTCATTCTGGGAGCTGTTTCCGCAGGCAGCGGTCGGTGTTGTGGTCGTGGAGGGCATGAAGCCCACGGCTCAGATTCCTCAAGAGGACGTGGATGCGATTGCGGCGTTGCTCGACCGCGCCAATATCGATGCGGAGCGTCATCTGACCAGCGACACTATCAGCGAGAACGCACCGGTCAAGGCATGGCGCGAGGCCTATCGTCTGTTCAAGACCAAGAAAGGCGCGCGCTGCTCGATCGAGAACTTGCTCAAACGCGTGCTCAAAGGCAAGCCGGTGGGCCACATTACGCCCGCGGTGGATATTTACAATACGGTGTCGCTGACCTACGCGCTGCCCGTGGGAGGCGAGGATCTGCATGCGATCGAGGGAGACCTTCGCTTGAAGGTGACCGACGGTGGCGATGCGTTCTTGCCGCTTGGCGAGGAGGCGGACGATCCGACGCTGCCCGGCGAGCTCGCCTACATCGACGATGCGGGCGCTGTGTGCCGCTGCTGGAACTGGCGCGACGGCGTTCGCACGGCTCTGTCCGATGATTCGGCCGATGCGTTCCTGGCGATTGAGTGCGTGGAGCCCGAGCGGATGGGGGATTGCCAGGCCGCGATCGATCGCTTAGCCGAGCTGCTCGAGCGCTATCTGGGAGCGACGGTTGTCGTTAAGACGCTTGTGACCCGCGACAATCCCTGCGTGGAGCTGTAGCGACGCCTGCGGATCATGTTCGCCGGTCAAAACCACCACAAAGGTGCCTGTCCCCTTTGTGGTGGTTTTTATGTTGATGGGTTAACAAATGGGGTATTTGGGTACGGGTGTCGCCTTATGCGACTAAGATGTTTACCCGTAAGCATTATGCAAGCGAAAGGCGGTCGTCTCCCATGCAGCAGAACGACGAGACACGTTTCGAGGACTTTGTCGGACTGATCAGCGGGCTCTACAAGGAGATTCAGCGCATTAAGACATCCGAGGGCGCAAGGCTGGGCCTCAAGGGCTCCGACGTTATGTGCCTTTACTATCTTGAGCGCAGCAAGGACGGCCTGACTGGCGCTGACCTGGCTCGCATGGCAGGCGTGACCCGCGCCGCCGTCTCGCGTACGCTCGCGCATCTGGAGGAGGGCGGCTACGTCGAGGTCGACGATTCGGGCGATGCCGCCGTTAAGTATCGTGCTCCGGTGCGCCTGACCGCTCTGGGCGGCGAGAGCATGAGCGAAGCGGACCGCATCATTCGCGAGGTGCTCGATACCACCGGTAAGGCTATGGGTGTGGAGCAGCGCGAGCAGATGTATGCGTCGCTACGCACGATTCTCAACACCCTGCGCGAGCTGTAGGGCCGCCAAGGCTTTTGCTTCCAATTAACAACTGCATAGTCCTGTTTGAGCGCGTATACCGTGCCGGGGCCTTGCTGTCAAAATTCCCTGCGCGGGACCTGCGCAAGAAAGGATTCGCTATGTCCGTCCGCATTATTACCGATTCCGCAAGCGATATGTCGCCGGCCGAGCACCCAGCGCTGGCCGTTTTGCCGCTGTCCGTCACCTTTGGCACCGATGTGTACATGGATGGCATCGACATCGATCACCAGCGCTTTTACGAGATGCTCGTGGAGCGCGATGAGCTGCCCAAGACCGGCCAGGTCAACCCGTACGCGTTTTCGCAGGCGATTGCCAAGGTTCGTGAAGCCGGCGATGAGGCTGTGATTATTACCGTGGGCGCTAAGCTATCAGGCACCAATCAGAGTGCCCGTACCGCACTTGCCGAGGCGCCGGGCGGCGACGTGTACGTGGTGGATAGCAATAACGTCACTCTGGGCGAGCGTGTCCTGGTCGAGTATGCCCTGCGCCTGGTGGATGAGGGCCGTAGTGCGGCCCAGATCGCGGCGGCCGTCGAGGCCGTCCGTGACCGCGTGGTCGTCATCGGCCTGCTCGAGACGCTGGAGTACCTGGTGCGCGGCGGTCGTCTGTCTGCTGCGGCCGGCGCCGTGGGCACGCTGCTCAACGTAAAGCCTGTGGTGGCTGTCGAGGACGGTCTGATCGTGCAGCTGGGTAAGGCGCGCGGTTCCAAGAACGGCCGCAATCTGCTGAACCAAAAGGTCGAAAAAGCGGGCGGCATCGACTTTTCCATGCCGCTGGCGCTCGGCTATACGGGCCTTTCGGATGCGGTGCTCAAGAAGTATATCGAGGACAGCGCGGCACTGTGGGCTGGTCATACCGAGGGCGAACTGCCCGTTCACACCATTGGCGCCACCATCGGCACCCACGTAGGCCCTGGCGCCGTAGCCGTAGCCTTCTTCCAGCCCGCCAACTAACCGACCTGCCATAAACCACCACAAAGGTGCCTGTCCCCTTTGCGGTGGTTTATGCTTTTCAGGGTGGAAGGGAGCGAGCAATGGCGTCTGAGGGCTTTTTTGAACGGGTGTACGAGGTGGTCGAGCAGATCCCCGAGGGGATGGTCGCCACGTATGGTCAGGTGGCGCTGCTTACCGGTCGACCACGAAGTGCGCGGTATGTGGGGTATGCCCTGCTTAGCAATCCGCGCCCCGGCGAGATTCCCTGTCACCGCGTGGTGTTTGCCGACGGGCGCATATGCGAGGGTTTTGCTTTTGGCGGTCCCGATGCTCAACGTGAGCTTTTGCTAGGGGAGGGTGTGGCGTTTAAGGACGACATGCACGTCGACCTGGCCGTCTGTCGTTGGCCTGCCGGACTCTAACGGCTCTGTCGTGGCGAAAACCATCACAAAGGTGCCTGCCCCCTTTGTGGTGGCTTAGTTTACTTGGGCTAACTTATGGAGAAGCTATGGCGGCGGATATTGATCCTGCAAAGTAAACCACGGTGAACTATATTGGTTTCAGCAACGGAGCAGGCAATAGGCGATGAAAAAGCCTGCCCTGTTGAGTTTGATTCGCATTCCTCCCCTCTGTGCGATTCAACGGTGTACTTCGGGAACAGGCCCGCTGGCAACTAACTGCCGGCGGGCCTGTTCCTGTTTGTCGGGGGAGTGCGATGGACGGAGCCGAAGCGGTCCGGCTCCAAAATGAGGCGGACGCCGCAGCGCCCGCCCTAAAGCAATCTAAAGCTCAAGCCGGCAGATCGGTCTAGTACACCATGCCCATGGCGTCCTGAACCTCTGCCAGGGTCTGATCGGCGATCTCGTTGGCGCGACGGTTGCCCTCGTGCAGGACGTCCTTCACATAGTCCAGATCGTTCTCGTAGCGCTGGCGACGCTCGCGGATCGGTGCGAAGTACTCGTTGACGGCCTCGGTCACGTACTTCTTGAGCTGGCCGGAGCCGCCCATGCCAATCTCCTCGGCAATCTCGACCTCGGAACGGCCGGTGCAGATGGCGGCCGTCGAAAGCAGGCCGGACACGCCGGGGCGGTTCTCGGGATCGAACGTGATCATGCGCTCGGAGTCGGTCTGGCTCTTCTTGATGCGCTTGGCCGTCTCCTCGGCGGTCATCGAGATGTTGATGGCGTTGCCGTAGCTCTTGCTCATCTTGCGACCGTCCAGGCCGGGCAGCAGCGGGGTCTCGGACAGCAGCGCGTCGACCTCGGGGAACACCTTGCCGTAGCGGTTGTTAAAGCGGCGAGCGATGGTGCGGGTGAGCTCGATGTGCGGCAGCTGGTCGCGGCCGACGGGCACCACATTGCCCTTGCAGAACAGGATGTCGCAGGCCTGGTGCACCGGGTAGGTGAGCAGAAGGCCGGTGAGCTCGTGCCCCGAGGCCTCCATCTCGGCCTTGACCGTGGGGTTGCGCGCCAGCTCGGCCTCGGACACCAGCGACAGGAACGGCAGCATGAGCTGGTTGGCGGCGGGCACGGCGGAGTGCGCGTAGATCATGGTCTTGTCGGGGTCGATGCCGCAGGCAAGGTAGTCCATGACCATGTTGTACACGTTGTCCTGGATGTGCTCGGTGGTGTCGCGGTCGGTGATGACCTGGTAGTCGGCGATGAGTACGTTGGTCCTGGCGCCCATGTTCTGCAGCTCAACACGGCCCTTGAGGGTGCCGAAGTAGTGACCCAGGTGCAGACGGCCGGTGGGGCGGTCGCCGGTGAGCATGGTGAACTTCTCGGGCGTCTTGGCCAGGCCCTCGCGAATGGCGTTGCTCTTTTGCAGCGCGACTTCGTAGCTGTTCTCGTTTGGCATGATTGCTCCTAACGTTCGTTCGCAGGTTTTGATGATAACGCGTTTATTGGAGGGGCGGGGCGTAAGTAGGCGAGGGGCGGGAGAGGGGTGGCTTGTGCGATGGGCGCGGCGTGGCCGCGCTTGGCCAACGGTGCCTTGGCACATCCTCGGCAGCTTGCCCTAGAGCTTGTGGTGGCGCTCTTCTTTGCGCTCCTCGGCTGCCTGCTCCTCCTGCTTAAAAGCGGGGTCGTCGGGGGTGACCAGCTCATCTTCGTGCGTGCGCTTGTTGTAATGGTGGAGCAGCACGGGCTCAAATAGATGTAGATGCTTGGCGAAGGCCGCCGAGCCAATGGCGAGCACGGTAAAGATGAGCACGCGCATGGGCACCTCGACCTGGTTAATCGCGGCGGCGCCGGCCGAAAGCATGATGCACCAGGCATAGATGAGCAGCACGGCCTGTTTTTGGTTGTAGCCTTCTTGGATCAGGCGGTGGTGGATGTGGCCCTTGTCGGCCTGCCCGATGCTAATGTGGGCGCGCTTGCGGCGCACAATGGCGCTAAACGTGTCGATGATGGGCACACCGGCAACGATGAGCGGGATGATGAGCGAGGTGAGTGCGGCGGTGCGGCTCACGTTGAGCAGCGAGATGGAGCCCAGCGCAAAGCCCAGCAGCAACGACCCCGAGTCGCCCAAGAAGATGCTTGCGGGGTTGAAGTTGTAGCGCAAAAAGGCCAGACAGGCGCCAAAGAGCGCAATGGAGAGCGCGGCGGCGTCGATGCGGCCCGAGAGAACAGCCATCGAAAACATGGTGAACGATGCGATGCCGCAGATGCCCGTGGCCAAGCCGTCGAGGCCGTCGATGAGGTTAATGATGTTGGTGAATGCCACCAGATAGATCACGGTAATGGGGTAGGCGAGCCATCCGAGCATGATCTCGCCGGGAGCAAACGGGTTGACGATGACGCCGATCCGCAGGCCGCCCATGCAGGCGATGAGCGCGGCGAGGACCTGTCCGGCCAGCTTTTGCTTGGGCGTGAGCTGGAAGACGTCGTCGATGGCGCCGGTCGCAAAGATAACGGTAAAAGAAAGCGCAAGTATGGGGTAGCTGATGTGCAGACGGGGGTGGGGCACCAAAACGGGCGGCCAACCCAGGTACCAGGTGCCTAGGATTTGCACAGTGCAGGCGACGACCAGGCCCAAAAACACCGCCGTTCCGCCCAAACGCGGGATGGGCTTGGTGTTGATGCGGCGCTTAGAAGGATAGTCGACGGCGTCGAGCTTGATTGCCAGGCGCTTGACCAGGGGTACCGTGAGGAAGGTCGTGATAAAGGCCGCCGCTGCCACGCATAGGTACGGTATGTAGCTCGGGGATGAAGCCATGAATCTAAAAACCGCCAAGCGTCGAAGGAAAAGGTCAGAAGAACGCCATGCGCAAAGGGCATAGCCGAACCATAATACTCGACCAAGGGGGGTGCATGGAATTGCACGCAGCGATAATCACGCGCTTACCAGATATTGGGATGTTGTCGATGGCTTGTCGGGATGCCGGCGGGGATCCATATGGACTGTAATGGTGATTTTCGGCAAAAGAAAACCACCCCCCACGTTACGAAAATGAACCCACCTAAAACAGGTGGGTGCCCTCATCGACTGTTCCAGCGTCCTTAACAACGAAGGATACCTGTACTAGGTACGACTGTGTGGGCTCCCTAAATAAACGCGACGGTTCACCCAGTTGCTCCGCGGGGGGCGGAATACCTACATCATAAAGCGGCACTTTATCGATTCCAGTCTTGACATTACAAAAATCGTGTCGGACGATTACGGCGCCTTGGGCTCGAGCCGTCTGTGGGGTTGATCCCTTTACGTTTGAGCTGCTGAATCGTTGTTTTGGAGCATGGTTTTATGCCGACGTCGTTGACCGAACTTTTTTCGCCCGCCTGCCATTTGTGTCCGCGCCGTTGCGGTGCGGCGCGCGATGAGGGCGCGCACGGCGTCTGCGGTGCTAACGACACGCTCAAGGTGGCCCGCGCCGCGCTTCATATGTGGGAGGAGCCGCCTATCTCGGGCGAGGCCGGTTCGGGCACGATCTTCTTTAGCGGCTGCTCGCTCAAATGTATCTACTGCCAGAACCACGAGATCTCGACCGGCAATTTTGGCCTTGAGATTTCGCCTGAGCGCCTGGTCGAGATTATGCTGGAACTGCAGGACCAGGGTGCCAACAACATCAATTTGGTGACGGCGACGCACTATGCGCACCTGTTGCCTGCCGCGATTGCCGCGGCACGGGCGCGCGGACTGGTTATCCCAATCGTCTACAACACGAGTGGTTACGAGCGCGCGAGTGCCGTGGCGGCGCTGGGCGACCTGGTCGATGTGTGGCTCACCGACTTTAAATATGCCGATGCCGGGCTTGCGCAGTCGCTCTCCCATATAAAGGATTACCCGCGTGTGGCCGTGTCGGGTCTGGCCCAGATGGCGCGCGAGATCGAGCGCCGCGGGGGAGAGTTGGTGGACGAGGACGGGCTTATGAAGCGTGGCATGATCGTGCGTCACCTGGTGCTTCCGGGGCATGCAGACGATTCGTGTCGCGTGCTGGACCTGGTGTGGCAGACGGTGGGCGACGTGCCGATCTCGGTTATGAACCAGTACACGCCCAATGCGCTCATGCGCGAGCAGGGCGGCGACCTGGCACGCGCCGTGACGCGTGAGGAGTACGAGCAGGTGCTCGACCATGCCGACGACCTGGGTTTTACGACGATGTTCTGGCAAGAGGGCGGCGCGGTAGACGAGAGCTTCACCCCGGCCTTCGACACCACCGGTGTTCTTACCAGCGCAAAGTAGTGCGTTCGTCGATGATTTTTCTGGGACGGGGATAAAAAATCATCGAGAGGATCGCCTGTTCGAAAAGTTGCCAAAATAGCCGCGCCCCAAAAAGACTGGTTATTGGGCGTTGACAGTTGGCGAGCCGTAGGTAAAATATCGACTTGTCCTGGGGACGTAGCTCAGTTGGGAGAGCGCTGCCGTCGCATGGCAGAGGCCGAGGGTTCGACTCCCTTCGTCTCCACCCTTGGATTTGATAAGCCGCCGACATTGTGTCGGCGGCTTTTTTTAAAAGAAAGGGCTATACCATGGCCGAGCTTGAGTCCCAACCATTGTCCGACGAGGAGCGCGCTGAGTTGGAAGAGCTCCGCGCTGAGAAGGCCCGCCGCGAGGCTCGGGAAGAGGCCCGTCGCGAGCGTGAGGAGCTGGCTGCCCTGCGCGCCGAGCGTGCGAAGGCCGAGGAGGTCGCCTTGAACGCCGCATCCGAGCGCAAGCCCGCGCCCGCACCCAAGCCCGCTGCTGCGAAGCCTGCACCTGCCGCGCCCAAACCTCAGCCTAAAAAGGCCGCTCGTCCCAAGTCCGTCGAGCCCAAGCCGAGCCGTGACGAGATGGCCTTTGCCCAGCGCATGGTTACCTCCAAGGAACCTACGGGCGAGAACGAGATTCCTGGCATGGCGCCGGCTCAAAAAATCATCATTGTCCTTGCCCTCATCGCGTTTGTCATCTTTATGGGCTACACGATCCTGACCAGCATGGGCCTGCTCTAACCGATTTGCATCGGGCTCCATGCCCGCACGTCCGCCTCGCCCAACCCTCAACCTCTGCACAACACATCCGAAAGGTCGCCCCATGGCTTTGACCGATATCTCTCATCCCACCGACATCGCAATGCTCACCGATCTGTACGAACTCACTATGGCCCAGGGCCTGTGGGAGAGCGGCAAGGCCAATGAGCAGGGTTGTTTTACCGCGTTTTACCGCGACCATCCCTTTGGCAGCGCCTATGCCGTCATGTGCGGCACCGCCGAGCTGCCCGAGCTAGTCGAGAATCTGCGCTTTACGCCCGAGGATATCGACTACCTCGCATCGCTTGAGGCCCCGGCCGGCGGCGCGATGTTCAAGTCCGCATTCCTCGACTACCTGCGCGATTTTCGTGCGCATGTAAATATCGACGCCGTCCCCGAGGGCGAGCTCGTCTTTCCACGCGAGCCCATGGTGCGCGTCACCGGTCCTGCGCTCGAGTGCCAGCTGCTCGAGACGGCGCTGCTCAACATCGTCGGGTTCCAGACACTTGTCGCCACCAAGACGGCGCGCGTGGTGCTGGCGGCGGACGGCCGTCCCGTGGCCGAGTTTGGCCTGCGCCGAGCCCAGGGTCCCGATGGCGGCCTGGCCGTTGCGCGCGCGAGCTACGTCGCCGGCTGCTCCTCTACGTCCAATGTGCTCGCCGGCCGCCGCTACGGTATTCCCGTCTTTGGCACGCATGCGCACAGCTGGGTGATGAGCTTCGATTCCGAGCTCGAGGCCTTCCGCGCCTTTGCCAAGTCGAGCCCCAAGAACTGCACGCTGCTCATCGACACCTACGATGTGCGCGAGGGCTGCGAGCATGCCATTACGGTTGCCAAGGAGATGGAGGTGGCGGGCGAGCGTCTGTCGGCTATTCGCATTGACTCGGGCGACCTCGCCAAGCTCTCCAAGTATGTCCGCGGTCGTTTCGATGCCGAGGGCCTGCCCTATGTGAGGATCTCGGTTTCTAACGATCTGGATGAGTACACGATTCAGTCGCTGCTCGACCAGGGCGCGCCCATCGATAGCTTTGGCGTGGGCACCAAGCTCGCGACCTGCTACGACCAGCCGGCGCTGGGCGGCGTGTACAAGCTTTCCGCCCGCCGTGCGAGCGAGGCCGACCCGTGGACGCCGGTGGTCAAGCTCTCCGAGCAGCCCTACAAGCGCACGATCCCGGGCGTGCAGCGCGTGCGCCGTTATTACGACGGCTTTGGCGGCCCGGTCTGCGACATGATCTACGACGAGGACCATCTGGTGGGGGAGGGCGCCGCGCGCGGCAATACCCTCGTGGCCGTGAATGATGCCGCCCTGGTGACCGACGTGTCGGAGCTTGAGTATCGCGAGCTGCTGGTGCCGATCGTGCGCGATGGCAGCGCAGTGGCTCCGCGTGAGAGCATCCAGGACGCGCGCGAGCGCTGTGTTTGGGCGCTCGATCATCTGGACGCAGCTTTCAAGCGCTTCCTGTACCCGCAGACCTATGTGGTGGGCATGGAGCAGGGCCTGGCTCAGGTGCGCGACGAGCTCGTGCGCAAGAACATGGCCGCGGCCTCGGCTTTCCCCTGGGCAAAATGATCAGCATGCGACGGAAGATAACGGATCATTTTCTCGCTTGCCCGTTCGCCCGTTCGCTGAACAGTTGATTGGTTTGACGTATGACGACTTCTTATAAAACGATGGTGGTAAAGATCGGTTCGTCCACGGTGGTGGGCGCCGATGGCAAGGTCAACCGCGCCTTTATCGGCGGACTTGCCGATCAAGCCGCAGCGCTGCGCAAGCTCGGCTGGCGTCTGGTCGTGGTGAGCTCGGGCGCTATCGCCTGTGGCTATCCCGTGTTGGGCTTCGACCGCAAGCCGGTCGGCGACCTTCCGAGCCTGCAGGCCTGCGCCTCGGCTGGTCAGTGCATCATCTCGTCGGCCTACGACGAGGAGTTCCATGCGCGCGACCTGCTCACCTCGCTCGTGCTGCTCACGCGTCACGACACGGCGCGTCGCACGTCCTACCTGCACGCGCGCGACGCCCTGCTGCGTCTGGTGGAGCTGGGCGTGGTGCCGGTCGTCAACGAGAACGACACCGTTACCGTCGACGAGATCAAGTTTGGCGACAACGACACGCTGGCGGCGCTCGTGAGCTGCCTGGTTTCCGCCGACCTGTGCGTGACGCTGTCCGATATCGACGGCCTCTACACCGCCAATCCGCACGAGGATCCGACGGCCGAGTTTGTCCCGGTCGTGCATAAGATCGATGCCAAGATCATTGCCTCGGCGGGTGATTCTTCGACCTCGGTGGGTACGGGCGGCATGATCACCAAGATTCGCGCGAGCCGCATCCTGATGACGGCGGGCATTCAGAGCGTGATTTGCTCGGGCGAGGAGCCCGATGCCCTCGTGCGTCTCGCCCGCGGCGAGAGCGTGGGAACCCTGTTCGATCCGCCGGCGGAGCGCCTGGACATCGCACCCCGCAAACTGTGGATCGCGCTGGGCGACAAGGCCCACGGCTCGGTGACGGTTGATGACGGTGCTGCGAAGGCGCTGGTCAGCCGTGGCTCTTCCCTGCTTGCGGTGGGTATTCGCGAGGTCGATGGCCAGTTTGCCGAGGGCGATGTGCTCGATGTGTGCGATCCGAGCGGTATGGTCGTCGCCCGCGGTATCGCCGAGGCCGATTCGGACGTGCTGGAGCTTGCAGCCGGCCGTCGCCAGGACCAGATCGCCAGCAACCGCCTGCTCGCTAACCTGGCCGAGAAGCCGGCGATACACAGGGATAACCTAATCGTCTTCGCTTAACCAATTGACGCTGCAAACGCCCCTAAGCGGCAATCTGACGTTCAATCGTCGGGCATGACCAAAAGGTCAATGCCCTCCTCTTTCACGTCACCTTGCTCGCTTAGGGGCGTTTTCGCTTTCCGTCCTCTTTCTGCAATGACTTCATTAACCTGGTACTTGGGGACGTTCCTTTTGTGACGGCAGGTGGGGACACTCCTTTGTTAGAAGATCCGGCGCAGGTCTCCGCGGTTGAACGCTTCGTCGAAGAGGTGCTTGAACACCACGCTGCCGTGCAGGCCGTCGTGCTCGAACTCGTTGGTCACCCAGGCATGCGAGTTGCCCACGCGGCTGAGCGTATCGAGCTGCATGCCCGAATCGACGTACATATCGTCGAAATACACCGCGGCCTGTAGTGGCACCTCGTTGCAGGCTAGGCGCTGCGGGTCGTAGATCTTGTCCCAGCTGGTGTCTTCCATCAGCAGGTCCATGGCGGGCTTAAACGGCATAAGCTCGGGCATCTGCTCAAACATCCACGGGAACATGGCCTCGCCGGTAAACATAAGCGGGCGCGCGAGTGTGTCGAACTCGGCACGATGGGCCTTCTCCTCTGCTGCGGCCCAGCGAATGGGCATGGTGTCGCCGTCGGCGTAGATAAACTCCTGCAGCGTCCAGTACAGCGGGTTTGTACGCGTGTTGGTGCGCTCGAAGGCGCGCATCAAAAAGCTGTCGGATACCGAGGAGCCGCAGCTAAGCGTACCGTCGCCAGTAACAAACGCGTGATCGATAATCCAATGCATGCGCTCAAAGCTCGGCTTCATGCCAAAGTCGCTGCCCATGAGCTGTAGGCGCTCGACCGTCATCGGCGAGCCGTCAGGCAGCACGGGCTTCTGAGCCTCGAGCGCATCGGCCAGGGCTGCCACGCGCTCGACGTCAGCGGGATAGCGGTCATAATACTGCTGCGTCTTGGCGGCCATGCGCGGGAAGGTGTGCTCGTAGACCTCGCTGGCGCTCGCCGGCACGTGGGGGATGCCGCCGCAGGTAAAGCTTGCCGCCACGCCTTCGGGGAAGAGCGACAGATAGCTCAACGTCAAAAAGCCGCCGTAGCTTTGGCCGAGCGTGACCCACGGCTTGCCGCCAAAGCCCACTAGGCGCAGGTACTCAAAATCGCGCACGATGGAGCTGGCGAGGTGGCGCTTGAGGAAATCAGCCTGCGAGCGTGCGGCATCGGAGCCGGCCGCCGTCGCGCGCTCGCCCAGTGCGGCAATCGTGCGCCCGTCTACACAGCTGCTGCGGCCGGTGCCGCGCTGGTCGGGAAGGACCACGCGGAAGTGCTTGACAGCCTCCTCGATCCAGCCGTCGCTTGTGGGCGACAACGGACGCGGGCTCTCGCCGCCGGGGCCGCCCTGCAAAAACAGGAGCAGTGGCAGATCGTCGTTGATGCGGTCGGGCGCGCAAACCACGCGGTAGAAGAGCTTGATGCTCTCGGGCGCGCCGGCGATGGGTGCCGGCATAGCGCCGCGGCGCATGGTGCTGCCGACGGCCAGGAGCATCGGCTCCAGGCCGCGCCAGTCAAGGGGGACGTCGATGCTGTGGTCCTCGACATAAAGGCTGGGGACGTGGTACGAAGTGATGAGGGCCATGTGAGTCTTCCGTTCGTTGCGGTGTTTCGGGTTGACCAATTCTACCGCCGCGGGCGAGGCCATGCGCAAATCGGCTACCATGGTTGCAAACTTCTAGGAGAAAGGGCCGCCCATGTCGGTCGATATAGCCACGTATGTCCACGATCTTGCCGTTGCCGCCAAGGCAGCGTCGGCCTCGCTTGCCACGGCGAGCGATGAGCAGCGTCAGGAGGCCGTGCGCGCCATGGCCGCAGCACTGCGCAACGGTGTCGACTCCATCGTCGCCGCCAACGAGCTCGATATGTCCGCCGCGCGCGATGCGGGCACTTCGGCCGGTCTGCTCGACCGTCTGCTGCTGACGCCTGAGCGCGTCGAGGGCATGGCCGCCGGTTTGGAGAAGCTCGCCGAGCTGCCCGATCCCGTCGGCCGCGTGCTCGACCACCGCGTGCTTGCGAGCGGTGTGGACCTGACCCGCGTGAGCGTGCCGTTGGGCCTGGTCGCCATGGTCTACGAGGCGCGCCCCAACGTGACGGCCGACGCCGCAGGCATCTGCATCCGTACCGGCAACGCCTGCATTCTACGCGGCGGCTCGCTGGCCTATCACTCGTGTGCCATGATCGCCGAGCTGCTGGCCGATGCGCTCGAGGCCAAGGGCTTCCCGCGCGAGGCCGTGTCGATGATCGAGTCCACCGACCGCGAGGCCACCGGCGAGCTCATGAAGCTCCGCGGTATTGTCGACGTACTCATTCCGCGCGGAGGTGCAGGCCTGATCCAGCGCTGCGTGCGCGAGTCGCTTGTGCCGGTGATCGAGACGGGCACGGGCAACTGCCACATCTACGTGCATGAATCCGCCGACTTTGATAAGGCGCTCAACATTATCGTTAATGCCAAGACCCAGCGCGTAGGCGTGTGCAATGCCGCCGAGTCGCTGCTGGTCGACCGTGCTGTGGCCGATGCGTTTTTGCCCGCGGTCGTGACCGTGCTGCATGACCACGGCGTGCTCATTCACGGCGACGAGGCAACCTGCGCCGCATGCGCCGATGCCGGGCTTGTGGAGGGCGATGACTACGTCGCCGCGACTGAGGAGGACTGGGGTCGCGAGTACCTGGCGCTCGAGATGAGCGTGAAGGTCGTGGCAAACGAGGACGAGGCCATCGCACACATCAACCGCTACGGCACGATGCACTCCGAGGCCATCGTTGCCGAGGATACGGATGCTTGCGAGCGCTTCCTCGATGCTGTCGATGCCTCGGCCGTGTACTCCAACGCCAGCACTCGCTTCACTGACGGCGGCGAGTTTGGCCTGGGTGCCGAGATCGGCATCTCGACCCAAAAACTCCACGCCCGCGGCCCCTTTGCCGCCGAGGCCCTCACCACCTACAAATACAAGCTCCGCGGCACCGGCCAGGTCCGCCCCTAACGCCCGCGTAAAGAAAAACCACCACAAAGGTGCCTTTCCCCTTTGTGGTGATTTTAGGTGGCGTGGGCGGTTAGGCCTGGAAGGTATCGCGGTCGGGGGCGAAGGACTGCATGGCCGCGATGGTGCGGTCAAAGAGCTCGGGGAGCTCCCAGCCCAACATCTCGGCACCCTGCGAAATCACGTCGCGCGAGCAGCCGGCGGCAAAGCGCTTGTCCTTGAACTTCTTCTTGAGCGACTTGGTCGTAAAGTCCATAACGCTCTTGCTCGGGCGCATGATGACTGCAGCGCCGATCAGGCCGGTGAGCTCATCGCAGGCAAACAGGATCTTTTCCATCTGCAGCTCGGGTTTGGGCAGCGAGGTATTGAAGTCCGACGTGTGCGTCTGGATGGCGCGAATGAGCTCGGGAGACGCACCTTCGCCCTTAAGAATCTCGGCAGCATAGATGGTGTGGTTCATGGGGTCGTCCTCATGCTCCTCCCAATCCAGGTCGTGCAGCAGACCGACGATGCCCCAAAACTCCTCGTTCTCGGGGTCGAACTCGCGCGCAAAGTAGCGCATAGTGCCCTCGACCGTCTCGCCATGGGTGATATGGAACGGGTCCTTGTTGTGCTCATTGAGCAGTTCGAACGCGCGGTCGCGGGTGATTCCGGCGGTAAGCGGCTCTGCCATAAGAGACTCCTTGTGCTCGTGGGTATCGATAAGAATGAATACTACTAGAACAAGAAAACCACCACAAAGGTGCCTGTTCCCTTTGTGGTGGTTTTTGGCGCGGATGGGTTAGTTGAGGGCGGCTTGGGCTAGGCGGGCTTCGGCGGCCTCCTCGGTGACGCCAAGGGCCACGGCGAACTCCTCGATGGAGCGGCGTTTGGCCTCCTTGAGTACGCGCATGTAGTAGGAGCTGGGTTTTTTATCAGCTTCCTCGGCCTGGCGAATGCGGTGCATCATGGTCTTTGCCACGCGGACCGTCTCCGGCGCGCCCAGCTTGAGCTGCTGCTTAAAGTGTGTCTCCTCAAGCGAGCTGTTGCGCTCGGTAAAGGTGTCGCACTCCAGCTCGTCATAGTGGCTCAGCAGGTGCTCGGCATCTTGCTGAGAGATGGCGGCGTGCAGACGGTCGGCCTGCGCCACGGGGTACATGAGGATCGTCTGCGCATGTCCCTGCTTGGTCTCGAGCAGCAGCATGGGCTGCGGTGTGTCGTCCCTAAAACCGACGACGGTGCAGACTCCCTGGCCCGGATGAATGACGTGTTGACCGATTGAGAACATGCTACCTCCAACTTATACGAATTTACGTATGTCTAGAATAACACGCTGACGTGCGCAAACCCGTACTTTATGCAGGAAAAGCACACAACTCTGATAGGTAAGAGTATTCGATAACAGACGCAGCTCATTCACGCCTTTATGCATTTTCAACGCCTGCATAATCTGCAGGCAGACCGGCATCTTTGAGTGACTCCATACAAGCTGTAGTCATTTTTGTGCATATGCAATATCTATTAGCTTTACCCTGCGACAGTGCCCGTCGCTTGTGATAGAGTGCTACAAACTCTGGCTTTTGCCCTACGAGTGACCAAGAGCTCGGGGGCTTTAACACAAGGAGGATCTATGCCCGAGAAGATTGAAGAGCTGGTACGCGCTGCGCTTGCTGCGGCCCAGGAGGCCGGCGACCTTTCCGCATTTGAACTTGACGATTGCGCTATCGAGCGACCGGCTGACACTTCTCATGGCGAGTGGACCTCTACCATGGCCCTGAAGTCCGCCAAGCTGGCCCACTGCGCCCCGCGCAAGATCGCCGAGGCCATCGTTGCCCATATGCCCGAGGACCCCGCGATCGAGAAGGTCGAGATCGCAGGCCCCGGCTTCATCAACTTCTACCTCTCCGTTGCCGTCAAGAATGCCATCTTTGGCGAGGCTCGCGAGAAGGGTATGGACTTCGCTAAGTCCAACGTCGGTGGTGGCCTGAAGACCCAGGTCGAGTTCGTTTCCGCCAACCCCGTCGGCCCCATGCACATCGGCCACGGCCGCTGGGCCGCGCTGGGCGACTCGCTCTGCCGCGTTATGGATCACGCCGGTTACGACATCCAGCGTGAGTTCTACATCAACGACCACGGCTCTCAGATGAACACCTTCGGCAACTCCATCAGCACGCGCTATATGCAGCTTGCCGACATCATCGCCAAGCAGGGCGTGGATATCGACGAGGCTCACAAGCTGCTGATCGCCGACCGCGACGCCTTTGTTGCCGACGAGAGCGACGAGCATCCCGAGACCCATCCGTATCAGGACAACTTTGCCGAGACCCTAGGCAAGGACTCCTACGGCGGCGACTACATCATCGACGAGGCCGCCGAGTTCTGGCGCACCGACGGCGATAAGTGGGTCAACGCCGATCCGCAGGAGCGCATGGAGAGCTTCCGCGAGCGCGGCTATGTAAAGATGGTCGACAACATGCGCGACCTTTGCCATGCCGTCAACTGCGACTTCGATCGTTGGTTCTCCGAGCGCTCGCTGTATGTGAAGGACACCGAGGGCGAGACCGCCGGCACCTCCGCCGTCGACCGCGCTTTTGAGAAGCTCGACAAGATGGGCTATCTCTACACCAAGGACGGCGCCCTGTGGTTCCGCTCCACCGACCTGGGCGATGACAAGGACCGCGTTCTGATCAAGTCCGACGGCGAGTACACCTACTTCGCCTCCGACGTTGCCTATCACTGGGATAAGTTCCAGCGCGTCGACCACGTCATCGACATCTGGGGCGCCGACCACCACGGCTACATCGAGCGCGTCCGCTGCGTCTGCGATGCCTTGGGTTACCCCGGCAAGTTTGAGGTTCTGCTGGGCCAGCTCGTCAACCTGCTGCGCAACGGCAAGCCCGTCCGTATGTCCAAGCGTAAGGGCACCATGGTGACCCTGCAGGAGCTCGTCGACGAGGTCGGCTCCGACGCTGCCCGTTACACCCTCATCTCCAAGAGCTCCAACCAGATGGTCGACTTCGATATTGAGGCCGTCAAGAAGCGCGACAACTCCAACCCGGTGTACTACGTGCAGTACGCTCACGCCCGCGTGTGCTCCATCCTGCGCCGTGCCGCTGACGTTACGCCCGAGCAGGCTGACGAGATGGGCATGAAGGCCGTCGCCGCCAAGGCCATCGGTGAGAACGTCGATTACTCGCTGCTGACCGACCCGACCGAGCTCGCCCTTTCGCGCAAGCTCAACGAGCTCACCGACCTCATCGCCAGCTGCGCTCGCGACCGCGCCCCGTTCCGTCTGACGCACTTTGCTGAGGAACTCGCCGGCGACTTCCACAGCTTCTACGCTGCCTGTCAGGTGCTGCCGAGCGAGGGCCGTCCCGTCGACCCCGAGCTTTCGCGTGCCCGTCTGGCCGCTTGCGATGCCGTCCGTGTGACGCTCGCCCTGGTGCTCACCCTCGTTGGCGTTTCCGCGCCCGAGCAGATGTAAGCTACGGGTCATTTGACCGTACAGACTTGGTTTAACTAAGACTTGAAAGCCCGATCTCCCACTGAACTGCCTCCCATTTCTTGGACATGAGAAATGGGAGGCTTTCTTTATGCGCGTTGATTTGAGGGTGAAGCATGATGTCGAGGCCAGGAAGGCG
>CABUKS010000018.1 GCA_902492235.1 uncultured Collinsella sp.
GGGTGGTTTAAAGCTGGCCGCTGCGCGGCCAGCAGACTAAAGTCTTGAAACGCAAACAGAAACCGGGGCCCGCATGATGCGGACCCCGGCTCAATACCGTGACGGTATGTCTGTTACGCTCTACACGTAGAACAGGATGTCGTCGTAGGTCGGGACCGGCCAGTAGTCGGCGGCCACGATCTCCTCCATTGCGTCCACGGCGGCGCGCAGCGTATCCATAGCGGGAACGACCTCGTGCGCGTACACGTTGGCCTGCTCCTGACCATCGAGGCCCTCGGCCTTCTGATGCACGGCGTCGAGCGCCTTGATGGAGTCGTTGATGGTGGTGATGCCGTTGCAGAGCTTGTTGAGCGTGTTCTGCTCACACTGCATGGCGGCCTCGGCGCCGGCGGCACGAATAGTCTCAAGGCCCTTAGCGACCTTGGTGGCATAGGCGGTAATGACCGGGCGATAGGTACGACGCGCCTCGCGAACCATCGTGGTAGCCTCGATGTTCATGAGCTTGTTGTACTTCTCGAGCTTGCAGTCGTAGCGGCACTGAGCCTCGGCCTTGGTCAGGACACCTGTCTCCTCAAAGAGTGCGATGGCCTTATCGGAAACAAAGGCGGGCAGGGCGTCGGCCGTGGTCTTGTTGTTGGCAAGGCCGCGCTTCTTGGCCTCGATGGGCCACTCATCGGAGTAGCCGTCACCGGAGAACAGGATGCGCTGGTGGTCGGTCAGGACCTTCTTGCAGTACTCGAGCGCAGCGTCCTGGAACTTATCCTCGGGCGTGCCCTCAAGCGCGTCGGCGAAGGACTTGAGCGACTTGGCCACGGCGGCATCGAGCACCAGGTTGGAGTCGGAGACGTTCTGCTCGGAGCCGCAGGCACGGAACTCGAACTTGTTGCCGGTGAAGGCAAACGGGGAGGTGCGGTTGCGGTCGGTGTTGTCCTGCATCAGCTTGGGCAGGGTATCGGCGCCCAGGTCGAGCACGCCGCGCGTGGCATGGACGGAAGCCTTGCCATCGATAATCTTCTCGACGACCTCGGTAAGCTGGTCGCCCAGGAAGATGGACATAATCGCCGGAGGAGCCTCGTTGGCGCCCAGACGATGATCGTTGCCGGCCGAGGCAACAGAGGCACGCAGGAGCTCCTGATAGTTATCGACGGCCTCGATCACCGCGGTGAGGAAGACGATGAACTGCAGGTTGTCGAGCGGGGTGTCGCCCGGATCGAGCAGGTTCTCGGACTCGGTGCCAAGCGACCAGTTGTTGTGCTTGCCCGAACCATTGATGCCCTCAAAGGGCTTCTCGTGCAGCAGGCAGACCAAGTCGTGGCGGGAGGCGATGAGCTTCATCTTCTCCATCATGACCAGATTCTGGTCGATGGCCTCGTTGACCTCGCCATAGACAGGGGCGAGCTCATGCTGGCAGGGAGCAACCTCGTTGTGCTTGGTCTTGGCGGGAATGCCAAGCGCCCACAGTTCATCGTCCAGGTCCTTCATATAGGCCGAGACGGTGGGGCGGATAGCGCCAAAGTAGTGCTCCTCGAGCTCCTGGCCCTTGCAGGGAGCAGCACCAAAGAGAGTGCGGCCGGTGATGACCAGGTCCTTGCGCTTGCGGTAGGCGTCCTTCTTGATCAGGAAGTACTCCTGCTCGTCGCCCACGGAAGGAACGACCTTCTTGGGGGTCTTACCGAACAGCGCCAAAACGCGCTTAGACTCACGCGAGAGCGCGGTCATGGAACGCAGCAGCGGGGTCTTCTTGTCCAGGGCCTCGCCCGTGTAGGAGCAGAAAGCCGTGGGGATGCACAGGACATCGTCCTTGATAAAGGCGGGGCTAGTGGGGTCCCAAGCGGTGTAGCCACGGGCCTCGAAGGTGGCACGCAGGCCGCCGTTGGGGAAGCTCGAGGCATCGGGCTCGCCCTGGATGAGGTTCTTGCCCGTAAACTTGGTAATGGCGGTGCCGTCGTGGTTGGGCTCCAGGAAGCTGTCGTGCTTCTCGGAAGTAATGCCCGAAAGCGGCTGGAACCAGTGCGCGTAGTGCGTCGCGCCCTTGGAGATGGCCCAGACCTTCATGGCATGGGCAACGGCGTTGGCCACATCCAGGTCGAGCGGCTCACCGCCCTCGAGGGTTGCAGCAAGGCGCTTCCAAATGTCCTTGGGGAGGTAGTCCTTCATGACTTCCTCAGAGAACACCATGGTCCCGAAGCGGTCAGTAAGATCGGCCATACGGAACTCCCTTCGTATCGGCACCGCGTGAGAAGCGGTGTTGATTACTAACGAACGAGTCATAGCTTAGACTCGCCGTGTTTCCGCGACATTACCGTTATGTTGCTGTCGCGAAACCAATCAATGAGGTTACCCTATCGAGGCGGCGTTGCCACCCTCAACAGCCAATCAACTGCATAAATTGCAGACCTCTCCCCATGGTTTAAGGGTAGTCAATTTGGGACGGGGCTTTATTAACTGGTATTTCGCATCAGATACCAGTCTTTATAGTCCGTACTTAGATTAGCCGCTCTGTTATAGGAAATGCCGATAGCAAGGCATCTTTGATTGGTATCCTCAAATAGCGAGTGAAACTCCACCGTGGCACAGTGGTGCTGTAGAATCCTTACAACACATCACACTATTACGTATCTAGAGGAGCACGATATGCGCGTCGACGAGGTTTTTAAGCAGGCAGCATCCCAGGGCACCGCGCCCATTTCGTTTGAGATGTTCCCGCCCAAGGGCGAGCTGACCCTCGACACGGCTCGCGAAGTGGCAGGCAATCTGTGCAAGCTTTCGCCGAGCTTTGTCTCGGTCACCTGCTCGGCCGGCGGCTCGGGCAACGGTGCCGCCACCGCCCCCATCGCGCATATGATTACGAGCGAATTCGATACACCCTCGGTGGCGCACCTCACCTGCGTGGGCCGCTCGCATGCCGATATCGCCGCCAAGATCGACGAATACCGCTCCGCCGGCGTGGAAAACGTACTGGCCCTGCGCGGCGACCTTCCCGCCGGCGCAACCGAGGACGACAAGCCCGCCTCCGACTACGCCTACGCCCGCGACCTCATCCCCGAGCTCGTCGACGCCGGCTTTTGCGTGGGCGCCGCAGCCTACCCCGAGGGCCACATTGCCTGTGAGGATCTCAACCTCTCGGTCGAACACCTCAAGCAAAAACAGGACGCTGGCGCGAGCTTCTTTGTGACGCAGCTCTTCTTTGATAACGAGTGCTTCTACCGTTTTCGCGAGCTTGCCGACAAGGCCGGCATCACCGTGCCCATTACCGCTGGCATCATGCCGTTTATGGGCAAGTCACAGATCAGCCGCATGGTCTTTATGTGCGGCGCGTCGCTGCCCTCCCCCGTCATCAAGATTCTCGCCAAGTACGAGAATGACCCCGAGAGCCTACAGGCAGCTGGTGTAGATTATGCAGCCCGCCAGCTTTGCGACCTCAAGGAGCACGGCGCCGACGGCCTGCACCTGTACACTATGAACCGTCCTGCGATCGCCGCGACCATTATGGAGCGCCTGGGGTAATGGAAAAACCGCACATCGATACAACCACTGTCGAAGTGCCGGCCGACCTTGCGTCGCCGGCGCTTTACCGTGTCGATGCTGCGCACCATCCCCGTGTCGACCGTGCCGAGATGCTGCGGTATCTGGGTTACGGCGGCCAGCAGATTGAGCCCGAACTGTCACGACGTATTGAGCTTGTCGTTGAACGTCTGGAACTGGACATTGAGCCCCGTGGCGTGCGCCGCGTATTTGCCATCGATGCCACGGGCGTGGACGAGCAGGGCAAGCCTTGCATCCGTCTGGTCGGCACCAACGTTGAGCTGCGCGGTCGTGATATCTATCGACATCTCAAAGACGCCCGCTTTGCCGCACTCATGGCATGCACCCTCGGCATGGACGCCGAGCGTCGCCTGCGCACCACGGGAGCCCAACATCCCCTGGAGGGCGCCGTGCTCGACGCCGCATGCTCTGCTTACGTGGAAGCCGCCGTTGAGCAAATGGACCAGCAGGTCAAGACGGACGCCGCCGTTCATGGGCTCGCCGGCAACTGGCGCTTTAGTCCCGGCTACGGCGACTGCCCGCTTACGGCCCAACGCTCGATTGTCAATGCGCTCAACGCCACGCGGCTCATCGGCCTGACCGTCACCCCCACCAGCCTACTCATGCCCACCAAAAGCGTGACCGCGGTAATCGGTCTGTTTGACGGCGAGGTCCACGACGCCCAGACCCGCCCCACCTGCAATATCTGCCGCATGCGCGAACACTGCCGCTTCCGCGCCGCCCACACCACCTGCTATTCCAGCCATTAGGAGCCCTCGATGTTTACTCCGCTTATCACTCATGATTCTGACGGCACTGCATTGGCGGCACCCGTTGATGCCGCACGTCGCAACGGCGCCACGTACAAGACGCGCACGATTGACGACCTTCGCATTAAGGACGATCGTCTGTGTGCGGCCATCGAGGGCACGGGGCACCTGCTGTTCGACGGCGGCATGGGCACCATGCTGCAGGCGGCCGGCATGAAGGCGGGCGCCCTGCCCGAGCTGCTCAACTTTGAGGAGCCCCAGGTTATCACTGATATCCAACGTCAATATGTCGAGGCCGGCTGCGACGTGATCACCTCCAACACCTTTGGCGCCAACGCCCACAAGCTCGACGGTGCTGCCACTGTGGCAGACGTCTTTGCCGCGGCCGTCGCCTGTGCCCGCGAGGCCGGTGCCCGCTACGTCGCCGGTGACATCGGCCCCATCGGCGCGCTGCTTCGCCCCTTGGGTACCCTCAGCTTCGACGAGGCCTACGACCTCTTTGCCGAGGAAGTGCGCGCCGGCGTCGCCGCGGGTGTGGACCTCTTTATTATCGAGACTATGACCGACCTGGCCGAGATCAAGGCGGCGGTCCTCGCCTGCTGCGAGAACTCCGACCTGCCCGTCTTTGCCACCATGACCTTTGAGGAAGACGGTCGCACCTTCCTGGGAACGAGTCCCGAGGTGGCCGCCATCACGCTCGACGCCATCGGCGCCGACGTTTTGGGCATCAACTGCAGCCAAGGACCGGCCGAGCTCCGAGGACTCGCCGCACGTATGCTCACCGTTACCGACAAGCCTGTTATGGTGCAGGCCAACGCGGGACTCCCCCACGTAGACGATGACGGCAATACCGTCTTTGATATCCAGGCCCCCGAATACGCCGAGGCCGTCGCCGGCATGATCGCCGACGGCGTGAGTGTCGTGGGCGGTTGCTGCGGCACCACGCCGGCGCACATGGCGGCCTTGCGCACGCTTATCGATAACCACACGCCCAGCCCGCGCCGCCGCAAGCCCAGCATGTCGGTCACGAGCGCCCAAACGGTCGTGGACCTTCCCTGCGACGGCCACAAGATCGCCGTCATCGGCGAGCGCATCAACCCCACCGGCAAAAAGCGCCTGCAGCAGGCCCTGCGTGACGGCGATCTGGACTACGTGGTGAGCCAGGGTATCAGCCAGCAGGAACAGGGCGCCGACATCCTGGACGTTAACGTGGGCCTGCCCGAGATCGACGAGGTCAAGATCATCCAACAGGCCACCGAGCAGCTCCAGGGCTCCACGTTGCTGCCGCTGCAGATCGACTCCACCGACCCCGCAGCCGTCGAGGCCGCCGTGCGCCGCTACGCCGGCAAGCCCATCATCAACTCGGTCAATGGCAAGCAGCAGATCATGGATGAGATCTTTCCGCTGGTCGCCCACTACGGCACCAACGTTGTCGGACTTACGCTCGACGAAGGCGGCATCCCCGATACCGCCGAGGCCCGCTTCGCCATCGCCGAGCGCATCGTGGCCGAGGCCGCCCGCTACAGCATCGGCCCGGACCGCATCCTCATCGACTGTCTAGTCATGACCGCCTCGACCAATCAACGCCAAGCCGAGCAGATCCTGCGCGCCATGTCCCTGTGCAAGGAGCGTCTGGGCGTCAAATGCGCGCTCGGCGTGTCGAACATCAGCTTTGGCCTGCCTGCCCGCCCGCTGCTGGGCTCGGTCTTTTTGGCTGCCGCTTTTGGCGCGGGCCTGGACGCCCCCATCATGAACCCGGGCTCCAAGCGCTTTATGGATACTGTCTACAGCTATCGCGTCCTGAGCGTTGAGGACGAGGGCTCGACCGGATACATCGAGCGCTATGCCGGCTGGACCGATCCGTACAAGATCGCCGCAAACCCGGCAGCAGCTCAGGCCGCATCGACCGACACTGTGCCCGCTGCTGGCACCGCCGGCACCGACGGCAACGACGACCCGATTCGTCGCATGGTCGTCTCGGGCCGCAAAGGCGAGATCGCTGCCGAGACCGAGCGTCTGCTGGCAGACCACGACGCCATGGACCTCATCAACAATCACTTTATCCCCGCCCTCGACGAGGTTGGCGTCCTCTTTGACCAGGGCAAGTTCTTCTTGCCGCAGCTCATGGCCTCGGCCGAGGCCGCGCGCGTGGGCTTCGACACCATCAAGCGCCTGATGCCCGCCGGCGAAATTACCGACAAGGGTAAGATCTGCGTGGCCACCGTCAAGGGCGACATCCACGATATCGGTAAGAACATCGTCAAGATGCTGCTCGACAACTACGGCTACACCGTCTTTGACCTGGGCCGCGACGTCGATCCGCAGGAGGTGCTCAAGACCGTGCGGGAGCGTGACATCAAGCTCGTCGGCCTCTCGGCGCTTATGACTACCACGGTCGTCGCCATGGAGGAGACCATCAAGCTGCTTCATGCCGAGGTGCCGGGCGTCAAGATCATCGTGGGCGGCGCCGTGCTCACCCCCGAATACGCCAAGCAGATCGGCGCGGACTACTACGCCAAGGACGCCGCCGAAAGTGCGCGTATCGCCGAAGAGGTCTTTGGGCAGTAACACAACGGAAACAACCAAGCACCAAAACGTGCCGCATGCGCCACTTGGCACGTGCGGCACGTTAGAATAGATAAGACTATGCTCGTTTTGGCAGATAGGAGCGCAAGGATGGCGATCACGCCCGCAGAAATCGCGGAAACCCGCGGCATGGTTGAGGAGCAGAACCTCGACATCAGGACCATCACCATGGGTGTTTCGCTCATGGGTTGCGGAGACGAGAACCTCGACCGCATGTGCACGAAGATCTACGACCACGTGACGCACACGGCTGAGCATCTGGTCGAAACCGCCGAGAACCTCGAGCGCGAGTACGGTATCCCCATCGTCAACAAGCGCGTTTCCGTCACCCCGGTGGCGCAGATCGCCGCGTGCTGCAAGGATGAGGACCTCACCCCCATCGCACACGCCCTCGACCGCGCGGCCGAGACGCTCGGTATCGATTACCTGGGCGGCTTCTCCGCACTCGTCCAGAAGGGCATCGGCGACGCCGACCGCCGCGTCATCCAGTCCATCCCCCAGGCGCTCGCCACCACGAGCCGCGTCTGCTCCAGCGTCAACGTCGCCAGTCTGCGCGCCGGTATCAACATGGACGCCGTGCTCATGGCCGCCCAGACCATCATCGATGCCGCTAAACTCACGGCCGACCAGGACTCCGTCGGCGCTTCCAAGTTTGTCTGCTTTGCCAACATGGTCGAGGACTCCCCGTTTATGGCGGGCGCCGTCCACGGCGGTGGCGAGGCCGACGCCGTCATCAACGTAGGCGTCTCGGGCCCTGGCGTTATGGCCGCAGCCCTGGAGACGCTCCCCGACTCCGCCTCGATGATGGAGGTTGCCGAGAAGATCAAGCAGACCGCCTTTAAGATCACCCGCGCCGGCGAGCTCATGAGCCGCGAGGCCGCCCATCGCCTGGGGGTCGAGAAGGGCATTGTCGACCTGTCGCTGGCTCCCACGCCTGCCATCGGCGACTCCGTTGCCCGCATCCTCGAGATCATCGGCGTGGGCACCTGCGGTGGCCCGGGCACGACCTGCGCGCTCGCCATGCTCAACGATGCCGTCAAGAAGGGCGGCGTCATGGCCAGTTCCAGCGTGGGCGGTCTCTCGGGCGCCTTTATCCCCGTGTCCGAGGACGCCGGCATGATCGCCGCCGTCGAAGCCGGCGCGCTTTCGCTCGAGAAGCTCGAGGCCATGACCTGCGTGTGCTCCGTTGGCCTGGACATGATCGCCATCCCCGGCGACACCCCGGTCGAGACCATCGCCGGCATCATCGCCGACGAGATGGCCATCGGCGTCATCAACAACAAGACCACGGCCGTCCGCGTGATTCCCGCCATCGGCAAGGGCGTGGGCGACTGCGTCGAGTACGGTGGCTTGTTCGGCCGTGCGCCCATCATGCCGGTAAACCCCAACGCCGGCACCGTGCTTGCCCACCGCGGTGGACGCTTCCCGGCTCCGCTGAACTCGCTCAAGAACTAGCTGAGGGGGACTGGCGAGGAGCCCCGGGGAGGGCAAATATATAAGGTCGCCTGCTCGGACAGTCCTGACTCGCACGGAGAGCACATTAAGTGCTCTCCGGCTCGTGCGGAGCTCGCGATCGACCTTATATATTTGCCCTCCCCGGGGCTCCCGCACAACGGGACCTCAGTTGGGGTCTATCCCGGTTGCAGTTGCTTCGCTCCTGCACCACTTGGCTGGTGCGGCGGTTTGGCGTTGGAACGGTTCTTTTCTGATATATGCTGGTTGCGGCTCTTCTTTTGGGGGGAGTCGCTTTTTTGTTGCTAGGAGGTTGGCCCGTGGTTGATGGGGATACTCGTTCTGAGCTGCTTTCTGCGGATTGGAATGGCGAATGGATGCGTCTGCAGGCCGCTCGGCATCGGGCTGATGATTCTTTTGAATGGGATAAGCGGGCTCGGCATTTTCGTCCACTGGAGACTGCTCCGTATGCCCGGGATTTTATGAAATTGCTGGCTCTTGAGCCTGGTGAGTCGGTGCTGGATATGGGATGTGGGGCTGGGTCGATTGCTATTCCGCTTGCTCAGGCTGGGCATCCTGTGATTGCTGCCGACTTCTCCCCCGCTATGCTGGGCACGCTTGATGCCGGCATTGAGTACTACGGACTCGAAAGGCGCATAACGCCGCTTGAGCTTGCTTGGGATGATGATTGGGATTTGGTTGGACCGGTCGCGAAAGCGGTGGATGTTGCCTTTGCCAGTCGGTCAGTTACGACGACCAATCTAAAAGGCGCGCTTGCCAAGCTTGATCGTACGGCTCGTCGGCGTTGTGCTGTCACGATGGTCGCCAACTCCAGCCCGCGCTATGACCTGCACCTGATGAACGCCATCGGTGTCTCGGTTACCTGCAGTAATGGCTTTGTGTATGCTTTTAATATCCTCATTCAGATGGGTGCCCTGCCGCAGGTTACGTACTTTGAATCGCCTCGTCGCGATACCTTCGATAACCTTGAAGCGGGCGTAGCAGATTTTTCCCGTATGCTCGAGCATGGCAACGAGGATAAGGTCGACCGTCTGCGCGACTACATCGCCCGGCACATGATTGAGAACCCCCATGCCGGTGAGCCGGGCTCCAAGGGTGTGCCGCAGGGACGCTATATGCTCGACCACGTCCGCAAGGTCCGTTGGGCGTTTATTGCATGGGAGCCGGTCTCTGCGCCCAGCTCATAGCCTGTTCGCAGCCCGTGCCGTTCTCCCGCTCGGCATCCGCATTCTTTTTGAACTGGGCAAACGCGCCCCACACCGCGCCGTTCCTGCGCTATCGTGGGACAGCTCACGTAGATTAAGGCCCCATCGAGGGGCGCCCCATACATAGAAAGCGAGAACCCATGGCACTGACAGGAGCCCAGGTCAAGCAGCTTCGCAGCATGGCCCATCACCTCAACCCCGCCATCATCATCGGCAAGTCCGATGTCAACGAGGGCACCGTCGAGCAGACGGTCGCCTACCTGGAGAAGCACGAGCTCGTTAAGTGCTCCGTGCTCGATGGCTCCAGTCTTTCCGCCCGCGAGGCCGCCGAGGAGCTCGCCGAGCGCTGCCACGCCGAGGTCGTCCAGGTCATCGGCCGCAAGTTCTCGCTGTATCGCGAGTCCTCGCGCAAGGACATCGAGAAGATCAAGCTCGTCTAAGAGCCAATGATCCGGCGAGCCAACACATAGCAAGCTTACGGGTGCCCGAGTACTTCGGGCGCCCGTTTTTTATCGCTCGACCAGCACGCGGTTGAGCCGCCCCTCCACCAAGCGCTCGTATAGACGCCGCGTCTCGGGCTCGGGCACGCCATTGACCTGCTCCCTCAGATGGTGCATATGCCCACTGTATAGCTCGACGATATCGCGCCGCCGCCCCGCCGCACTGTAGACACGCATGGCGCAGCGCACCATATCCTCACGCGCCGTTTCCTGCCGAAGCCCCGACTCCGCCAGCCAAATCGCCGACTGCAGATCGTTTTCTTCTAGAGCGGCATTTGCTCCCTTAATCATGCAATCGATGTACTTTGACTGCATAATGCGCCGCATGCGCAAAAAGTAGGTGGGGTTACAGCCATTGGGAATATACAACGGTCCGGCATAAAGCTGCTCAACCTTAAGGCACAGCTCAACCAGATGGGGCCCGCGCGCACCCGTGCGATTCCCCAAAACCTCACGGCTTATCTGGTCAAACAGCCGTACATCGGTCTTAACGTAGTCACCGTTGAGTCCGATGCATTCATTTTGGATGAGTACACACGACTTGCCATCCGGCGTCGGCCCCAAAGCCGACCGCAAGCGCGATATCGTCGAGTACAGGTTATTGCGGGCGCTATTAAACTCGGCATGGGGCCACAGCTCCATGGCCAGCGTCTCACGATCGACGAGCGCATCCATGCCCAGCGCAAGCCGCTCGGCGAGCGTCGCTGCCTTCTTGCGGCGCCACATTTTATCCGTGATGGGAAACCCATCGCGCTCGGCGCGAAACGCACCAAACATGCGAATCTCGATATGGTCGATGGTATCAACGGCTTCAACCTCGCCGGCCTGGAACAGGCGCTCGCCCTCTCCTTCCAAATCGTCGCGCAGCGAGTACCGCGACAGCTCGCGCACGGGAAGCTTCTTGCGTATCCTGCCCGCCGGCTCGCCCAGACAATGCATGGCAAGGCGCGCAAAGAGCCGATACGATGGCTCTAGAATCCCCGCACGATTCATGGACATCCAGGCCGCAAGATCGCTGTCTCGGCCCGCACAGGCCAAATGCAGCGCCACCATCCAGGCCTCCGCTCCACCAACCTGCGTCTGGCTTATATCGAGCAACTCCGCTTCCTCGCGCACCGAAACCATCGAGGTGTTACGCAGATATGCCGCGCGCTCCAGCAGCAATGCGTTATCGCGCATGTACGCAATCGACTCCTCGGCAAGTTTGAGCACTTGGACCGCACGGAACTTTGCATTAACCGGCCGTCCCTCTGCCAGTGACTGCCAGCCTTCTAGCAACAGCCCAAACAGCTGAATCTGGTTGTCACGCATGCGCACGGCAAAACGATCGAGCTCGTTGAACGCCGCGTCGTCGGTTACCGGCAAGCCGGAAAGGAGCCGCCGTGCCGCCAACACCATGCGCACCCAGATAGCCATCGCCTTAAGCCCACGTACGCCGAGTGCCTCCCGCACCACCGTCATCTCGTCGTCGCGCTCGTCGGTTCCCGCAAACGACCCGTCAAAGAGCTCCGCCAGCATGCTATCGGCCCGTATAACAATCCCCGCGATGTCGAGCTCGCAGTCGTAGGCCTTGCTCGTTTTGAGCTGCTGTAGAACGCCGCCGTCATCTCCCCGTTCGGTCAGGCATCGCTTGACCTCGATATGCGCGGACAGCATGTCGAGTGCGGTGTGGGACGTCCCAATTTCTGGCACGGCCAGGTTCGTAGGAAGCCCAAGCCCGTTGTCCCCATAGCAAACAGCCGTCAGTGTCTGGGCCACCCTCCATGAAACAGGGTCTATTTCGCAGGCCGCCCGTTCGCCCCCGCGCTCGATGACCGATGCCATATAGCGAGCGAGCTTTGTATTGGACACGCTGACCGCTGCCAGATATACGCCAAGCGCCTCGGCAGGCGTTGGCTCTGGAGCCGGATCGTCAGCATCGATCGTGCCCAGCGCTGCTCGGCAGATATCGGCCCCGTGCCCCGTCAGAGCAAGATCGACCCCATACTGCCCAGCAAGTTCAAGGACCGCCTCGCGGTCCAAAAAGGCGTCCGCCAGGCCCATCGCCGCATCGCATCGGCCTGCCTTAAGCAAAATCCGGGCCGCCCTCGGAACAAGTTCGGGGCGAACCTCGGCCACCAACTTACGTAAGCGCAAGCGTCCGTTATCCTCCGTGCCCAGACACGTAAAACTCCGCTCGGCGGGATCCAAGCCAAAGATCGGGTAGTCACGTACAAAGTAGGACTGATCGACCATCGACAGCCTCACCCCGCAAGCCTCGAGTTCTGCGATATTGCCCTCGCCCATCAAAACCATGAGACATGCCACGCAAAACAGCGCATTATTGTCGAGCGAAGCCAGATCGGCAAGTGCCGCGCCATATACGTTGACAATCTCGTTTTCGAGCAGACCGGCTACGTCGCCTTGGCCATACAGACCCGTCTGCAATGCCGAAACGAGCTCGGGCACGCCCTGCGTGAGCTGATAAAAGTCAAGCGATGTGCTGATCGAAAACGCCGATGCCCACGCCGAATACTCATAGGCATGCACCTTGAGCATCTGCGCATTGATCTTAACCGAATCGCCCAGCCCATGAATCAGCTGACGATTTGAAGGACGGCAGGAGATAAAGACCCCTATCCCCATAGCGCGCAGGCCGCGAATCCTGTCGATGAGGTCTTCGGTATCGTGCTGATCGAGGTTTGGCACATTATCAATCGCGATAAGGGAATGCGGTTTGTCTTTGAGTTCTTCGGTAACCACCTCGAGCTGCATAAACACCTCGCGCCCAGTGGCGCGATCGGCCTCGATAATCCGCACGGGGCCTCGCGTCGGGTCGCATTTAACCTCATGGGTGTACTGCAGCAGCACCGAGGTTTTCCCAAACCCGTCGGGCGCATAAAGAACCACGATGCCGGCCTTTCGGCCCTTGGCGATAAGCTCATTCATCAAGCGTTCGCGTCGCACCATATAGCCTCCGCCCAGCGGCATCAGCTCGAGCTCGTCTATACCGCTCAAATCGTTTACCATGCCCGCTCCTCAACTCGACCGTATGGACACTGTAGCCGCAAGACCATACAAGCCGCGCTATGAATAGAGCGACCTTGTGTTTTAGGTTGTCTTTTGGTACGCAACCGGCAAGTTTTTGTACAGCGAGGGCCGATTGTTATTAATCCCCCGACTAATCGGTCTTTAAGCAGGTAAATGAGCTTGTCAGCTTGTCCCATCTAAGCGGCAGTGTAACGCAAATGAACAAGGTTCAGTTATGTCATTCAACTCGCCTAGCACCCGCTACCGTCTACGACCTTCTAGTGGCATTTTTGCATAGAATCTGGTATGGAATGAATCAAGCTGTTGGGCATCTGGCGTTCGTCAAGCTTGCGGCAAGATTTTGGTCAAGTGGGCGGACAGGGATAGCAAAAAGGCCCCCGCAAAGCGGAGGCCTTAGGCAAGGCTATGTCGAGCTGCAGGATTCGCGCTACTCGCAGAGCGAAAGGGCGGCCTCGTCGGCAACGACAACGCAGTTGGTGTGCAGCTGCAGGATCGAAGCCGGGCACTCGGGCGTAACCGGACCATAGCACATGTCATGCACGGCCTGAGCCTTGGCCTCACCGTTGGCGACGACCAGGATCATGCGGGCATACATGATGGTCTGGGTACCCATGGTGTAGGCCTGACGGGGAACATCGTCGATGCTGTCGAACAGGCGGCTGTTGGCCTGAATGGTGCTCTCGGTGAGGTCGACGCAGTGCGTGCCCTTGGAGAAGTGGTCATCGGGCTCGTTGAAGCCGATGTGACCGTTGTTGCCAATACCGAGCAGTTGCAGATCCGGGTAACCGGCGTCGGCGACAATCTTGTCGTACTCAGAGCAGGCAGCGGCGGCGTCGGGGTTGGAACCGTCGGGCACATGCGTGTTGTTCAGGTCGATGTTGATGTGATCGAAGAAGTTCTCACGCATGAAGTAGTGATAGCTCTGGGGATCGTCGTGCGAAAGGCCGCGATACTCGTCCAGGTTGTAGGTGCTGACCTCGGCAAAGTCGACGTCGCCCTTCTTGTACCAAGCAGCGAGCTGCTTGTAGGCACCGATCGGGGTGGAGCCGGTGGCAAGACCCAGCACACAGTCGGGCTTGAGGATAACCTGGGCCGAGATGATATTAGCGGCCTTGCGGCTCATATCCTCGTAGTCTTTAGCTTTAATGATCTTCATTACGCGTCCTTTCTCGTACAAGAGAGGCAAGGCTCCCTTACAAGCACTTGCCCGCGGCCCGCGTCGGCCGCAACCAACGTGTGCGGCCACCAGGGCGAGGTCGCGTAATGTATGTGTCTCGTGTCTAGCCGCGTCGAGGCCCCTGCCCGTCCACGGTGACCCAAAGCCTTTTAGCTTCGGACAAATCCCATCTTGCCACTGAGGGCGTCCTCTTTCAAGGGCGCCCTCCGTAAACGTGTTTGAATTGTAGACTAATGGCCACGTGCACTTGCTAGCGCTCGCGAGCAACGATGAGCTGGTCCATCTCTTCGACATGCACGCCAACGGAGCCCTTGATGCTCGAGAACTCAACGGAGTTGCACACCAAGATGGGAACCGTCACATCGTAGCCCTCGGCAGCAATTGCCTCGCGATCGAACTCAATGAGCACATCGCCCTTATGGACGATGTCACCCACTTGCGCATGTACGGTAAAGTGCTTGCCCTCGAGCTGAACAGTGTCCAAACCAACGTGGATGAGCACGTCCAAGCCATCGACCGTGTTAAGCGCAACGGCGTGTCCCGTGGGAAAAATAGCCTCGACCTTGGCATCAGCCGGCGCGATCACGCGCGTTCCGGTGGGCTGAATCGCCACGCCCTGGCCCAAAAGGCCGGTGGCAAACGTCTGATCGTTTACCTCGGAGAGCGGAATGACGTCACCCGAGATGGGAGCATCCAACGTAAGGACTCGACCACGCATACCAAAAGACCTTAGGACTTTAGTGAACATGCTCCCCCTCGGACATACCGATCAACCAAAATAACCTTAACAGTTTACCACTTGGCACCCGTTTTTGACCATTAGGGAAGTTCGCGCTTGACAACCTCGACGATGTCGTCGACAACGCGCTGAGTCAGCTCGTGCGTCTCGGCCTCGGCCATCACGCGGACCAGCGGCTCGGTACCACTCGGGCGCACCAGAATGCGGCCGCGGCCGTCAAGCTCCTTCTCGGCAGCAGCGACGGCATCCCAGATGGGCTGGCAATCATCCAGACCAGCCTTGTTGTCGGAATGCACGTTGACGAGCACCTGCGGGTACTTCTTCATAATGCCGGCAAGATCGGTGAGGGTACGACCGGTGCGCTTGAGCACGGCCAGCAGCTGCAGAGCCGTCACCAGGCCGTCACCGGTAGTGTTGTGCTCCAGGAAGATGATGTGACCGGACTGTTCGCCGCCGATGACGGCGCCGTCCGCGAGCATGCGCTCCAGAACGTAGCGGTCTCCCACGGCGGTCTGAACCATCTCGAAGCCCTGCTCCTTCATAGCGATGGAGAAGCCCAGGTTGCACATGACGGTCGAGACGATCTCGGAGTTGGCGAGCTTGCCGCGAGCGGCGAGGTCAGAACCGCAGATAGCCAGGATGTAGTCACCGTCGATCTCATTGCCCTCGCTGTCCACGAACAGCACGCGATCGGCGTCGCCGTCGTGGGCCAAGCCGATATCGGCGTGGGTGCGCAGCACGAGCTCGCGCAGGGGCTCAAGGTGCGTAGAGCCGCACTCAACGTTAATGTCAGTGCCGCAGTAATCGGTGTTGATGGCATGGACCGTGGCGCCCAGGCGCTGCAGCGCGGCGGGCGTGGTCTGGCAAGAAGCACCGTGGCCGCAGTCGACGGCAACGACTAGGCCGTCGAGCCTCAGGCCATCAAGCGTATCGATGGCGTGGTCGACGTATGCCTTGCGAGCGTCCTTCATCTTGATAATGTGGCCCACGCCGGCACCGGTCGGCAGCGTGTCGGCAGCCATGGCTTCCTCGGACATGACCCAGGCGCTGATCTCTTCCTCGACGGCATCGGGAAGCTTCATGCCCTTGCGGCTAAAGAACTTGATGCCGTTGAACTCCGGCGGATTGTGCGAAGCGGAGATGACAATGCCGCCATCGAGCTCGTTTTGAACAGTGAGCAGCGCCACAGCAGGCGTGGGGATGACACCGCAGCAGTGCGGACGGCCGCCCTCGGCCATAATGCCGGCGGTCAGAGCGCTCTCGAGCATGGTGCCCGAAAGGCGCGTGTCACGGCCGATGCAGATGTCCGGACCAAGGAACTTGGTCGCCGCGCGACCCAGACGAAACGCGAGGTCGCACGAAAGATCGGCGTTGGCGACGCCACGGACGCCATCGGTACCGAAGATGTTCTGGGGCATAGGATCGCTCCTTCCCTAGCAGGCGATATGCAACCGCCCACCCTAGTCGAAAAAGAAAAGCGGGACCCGCCGAGGAATCGGCAGGCCCCGCTTGTACATTGTATCTCGAAAGGAGATAAAACCTTAGCGCTTGGAGAACTGGGGAGCGCGGCGGGCCTTCTTGAGGCCGTACTTCTTGCGCTCGACCACGCGAGCATCGCGCGTAAGGAAACCGGCCTTCTTGAGGTCAGCACGGTAGTCACCAGCGTTCAGAAGAGCGCGAGCGATGCCCAGGCGCAGAGCGCCGGACTGACCGGAGATGCCGCCGCCATCGCACAGAGCGATAACGTCGAACTGACCGGCGGTGTCGGTCACCTTGAAGGGAGCAAGGGCGTTCTCAACGAGCTGATGACGGCCGAAATACTGCTCGGCGTCACGCTTGTTGATGGTCACCTTGCCGGTGCCGGGGACGAGACGGACGCGGGCGACGGCGTTCTTACGACGGCCGGTACCCTGGTAGACAACGGTGTTCTCAGCCATCTTTAAGCCTCCAGCTCAATCTTCGTGGGGTTCTGGGCAGCATGCGGATGCTCGGCACCAGCGTAGACCTTAAGCTTGGTCATCTGGGCACGGCCGAGGGTGGTCTTGGGCAGCATACCGCGAACGGCGCGCTCGATGACCTTCTCCGGGTGCTTCTCCATAGCCTGGCGGAAGCTCTCAGCCTTGAGGCCGCCGTTGTAGCCGCTGTGGCGATAATAGGTCTTCGTGTCGGCCTTGTTACCGGTAAGCTGGACCTTATCGGCGTTGATGACGACAACGAAGTCGCCGCAGTCGCTGTTGGGCGTGAACTGGGGCTTGTTCTTACCGCGCAGGATCATTGCGATCTGGGTGGCAAGACGGCCCAGGACAGCACCATCGGCGTCGACGAGAACCCAGTTGCGCTGGACCTCGCCCTGCTTGGCGTAGTGAGTCGATTTCGAAATCACTTAGACTCCTCCATGTACAGTACGTGTTGTTACAGAGATTCACGGGGCTCTGCAAGTAACCCGTCCATATTACCCCGCTCGCCGTACGAGTCAACAGGTATTTTGGCTCCGACCAGAGTTTCTGCACATGTCATCCACGAGCCGTGATTTTTCCAGCCCTTTAGCTGTTGTCATTTTTGAGGGTTCGCCGTCGCTAGCGCTCAACGAACTCTTGGATTTCCGCGAGCAGGCGCTTTGCCTCCTGACGGCCCTGGATATACAGGTCCAAAAGCTTTGCCGAATCGTGCTCGACATGGCCGACCTCGACCGGCTTTTGCGGAGCGACGACCAACGCACGGCCCTCGCGCTCATACTTCCACAGGTGCATGCGCTGGATGTTGTAGCGGTCGTGGCGCGTCTCGATTCCCTCGAGCAGATAGGGGTAGTCGGCATAGCGGGCGCGCGCGGCAGGCATAAACTCGTAAGGCTTTTTCTCGTACGAGCGGTCCTGCGTGACGATGACGACCGCACGGTCGAAGCCCGCCTCCTCCAGCACGTGCTCGATGGGGATCGAATCGGCTACGCCACCGTCGACGTATTTGTGCCCGTCAATCTCGACCGGCGGCGTCACCAGCGGCAGCGACGTCGATGCGCGAACAGCGTCGAGGTCGAGCACGGCGCTTTTGACCGGGAGGTACGTGGCGGTTCCAAAGAGCATGTCCGTAGCGACGGCGTACATCTCGATGGGGCTCGCGTCGAACGTCTCGTTGTCAAAGGGATCCAGGCGATCCTGGACATCGTTGAAGATAAAGTCGTAACCCACAATAGAGCCCGTGGACGCAAACGATGCGGCGCCCATGAAGCGGCTATCGTTGCAGAAAGCCAGGTTGATGCGGTTGGCACGACCGATCTGGTGCGACTTGTAGTTCACGCCGTTGAGGGCGCCGGCCGATACACCGTAGACAGCCGGAATCTCGACGCCGGCCTCCATGAGAACGTCGAGCACGCCCGCGGTAAACTGCCCGCGGAAGCTGCCGCCCTCCAGGACGAGCGCGACCTTGCCAGCGTTCTTTGCCTTATCTTCTGCAGTCATATTGACCTCCTGCGATTGCGTTTTGGCCTTCTTCTACCCAGTTTTGAGATGGCGAGAGCGCAGGTTTTGGAGTTGAGGGGGCGGGGTGGTCGGCGGGAAAGCGTGTCCCGTTCTCAGAGCAAATTCCGGGTCTCATTTTCCGCTGAGCCCACCATCAGGAAAATGAATCCCATTCCGAGCTTAGATTCCGGGATGCGCTTTCCGCTTGATGTGTCATCCGGAAACTACGTCCCAGTCTGAGCGCGGATTCCGGGATGGACTTTCCGCCTGGGCCGTCATTGGGAAAGCGCGTCCCGTTCTGAGCGCGGATTCCGGGATGAACTTTCCGCTAGCCATTCATTTGGAAATTGCATCCCATTCCGAGCTTAGATTCCGGGATGCGGTTTCCGCTTGATGTGTCATCCGGAAACTACGTCCCAGTCTGAGCGCGGATTCCGGGATGGACTTTCCGCCTGGGCCGCCATTGGGAAAGCGTGTCCCGGTCTGCGTTGCCAAGGCGTTTTCTTTACGCCCGCGCCCTGCACAGAGTTCGATTCTCCGCGGGTAGGGGGATCCGTTGATGCGGCGCATGGCCGGCTGAGATTCGATAAACATCGCATCCATATTGAGCTGATAGATTGCGCGGAGAATCCGCGTATTTGCTTCGCAAATCCGCACCGGCTTCGGCCGCCTGTCGGCGTCCTCGCCCGCTCGCTACAAACGCTTCGCGTTTGCTTAACGCTCGCGCCCTGCGCAGAGTTCGATTCTCCGCGGTACGGACTAGAAATAAAAAGGCAGGTAGAGACACTTCTCTACCTGCCTGTAACTATTGGTGGAGGCGCGGAGAATCGAACTCCGGTCCACGAAAGCCCCCTGATTGGCATCTCCAAGCTCAGTCGCTGGTTTAGTCTCGGACGCTTTGCGCGCAGCGACACGCTCGCGGCGTCCTAACCGGTTCGGTCTTAGCCTGCGCCATACCGATTACGTGCGCAGGAGCATTCCCCTAAAATGACGTCGCGCCGGTGTCGGGGAAATCACCGGGTTGACGCGCTGCTATAAACTAAGCAGCGAGAGCCATAGGCTCAAAAGAAGAGTTGTTGTCAATTCAATTTGACGGTACCCCTGTTTAACGAGGCGAGGAGACCTCGGCTTGCTTCCTCTCTCAGAGCTATCGTGTCGAAACCAGTCGCCCCCGAATGTCGGGAAAGTCTGGATGGTGTCGGGTCTGCAAACACCCGATAACCGTCGACTTTTCAAGGAACATGCGGGGCGAGCCCCGCTTGTGGAGTGTTATCTTACCACGTTCTGAAAGCGGACAGTTGTTCTATGCACGAGCTGTGAAGACCCCAATGTGCGCCGCACTTCGCACTTTTGCTACCGATCGCGTCACGTATATTTTCGCCAAACACAATTGACCCGTCGAAAGGACCGTTATGGATACCAAGCAGCAACTCGTCAATGCCCTCGCAGGCTTGGGCTCAACCATTACCGAAGCTATGGATGTCATCGAAGGCTTTGTCCCCTGCGGACATCCCGCCCTCACGGTTTCGAACGCCCTTGTTGCGCTGGACGCTGACGATGATGCAGCTCTCGCCCAGCAGCTTGAGACCGTCGAGGGCTTTATCGACCACGTGAGCGAGAACCGCGGCGTGGCCGCCTACCACGGCATCGAGGTCGAGCTCGCGGGGCCCAAGGCCGATCTGTTCGCAGCAATCCGCGAGGTAGGCGCCCTTATGCAGACCGCAGGCGTCAAGAACACCCAGGTCAACGAGTGGGTCTACCGCAGTCTGGCAGCACTCGACAGCTCCGATGAAAAGGCAGCCGAGCAGCTCGCAGAAAGTCCCGCCATTAAGGCCGAGCTTTTGTAAATGGCAGACGCGGGCCCCTTGGCGCATCGTCGTCCAAGAGGCCCGCAACCAGTTCGCGTCAACCGATAGCCGCGCCGCCGCGTTCGACCAAAGCAAGAATCGGCATCATTTGACGAGGTGTCTTTGCTGCGAGATCGGCATGCTCGAGCAGTTTGCGATCGTTGGTCACCAAGTAATCGACCTGCGCGCGCTTACACGCGGCGAGCACCAAGTTGTCCTCGTAATCGCGATGGAGCGCTAAGTATTTGTCGGCCAGCCAAAAGTCCGACGCATCTGCACCCACGGCCGTGGCGTTTTCGGTCATGTTCCGAACAAACGCCAACGCCGCATCGCCAATCGCGCGGGCAGATGCCTCGTCGAGCGCTCCCCCGCTGGCAAGAACGCTGCGCTTCAGCTCATGTTGGACAACGTACAGCACGTCCTTAGCGATATGCACCGGAAAGAACAGCAATGCCCCCGTCTCCGTCGCCTGCCCAATAAACGCACGCGCGGCAAGCGACTCGGCATGGTCGACGCAAAACGAATCGACCCATACGTTGGCGTCCACCATGATCTTCAGAGGCGCCCCACTCACTGGATCATCCCCTTTTGGCGATAATGCTCATCCATGGCTTCGGAATAGATTGCGTCCCAACTGCGATCGTCGGATACGGGCGACGCAGCGATGCCCAAATCTGCATAAAGCCGGTCTGCCGCTGCCCACGACGCGGCGAACGGAGTATCGTGCGCGACGGTCTGTTGCCGGCCATCAACGGCAGACAGCACTTCTTCACACTGCCCGCCACCCTGTGCGACTTTGGCCACGACCTTTTTGATGAGCTCGGGCAGTGACCTGTCCGAAAGCCGCAGTGCCTCCTCGGCGCGCTCTTTAACCGAGCGATCTACGCGAACATTCACCTGTGCCATGCTGCCAACGGTAGCCATCTCAACCTCACCTTCAGCATTTACTAGCATTGCTAGCATGAGCATATATCTGAGCTAGCCTCTCGTCAAACAAAAGAAGGCCTGCACACTGGCGGCTGCGGTGCCGCCCGAATGCAGGCCATATACTCAATCGAAAACGCTAACGCAGGTAAGCCTTTGCGTTGCCCAGGCTGTAGGCGATCGTTGAGCCGTTGTGCAGCAGTGACGACGTCTGCGGAGTGATCATGCCGGTAATACCCAATGCCAACAACGCCGAGTTGGTGAGCATCACCTTGGAATACGAACTCGTCAGACGGTCGATAAGCCCCTGGCTCATGCGGCGCAGGCGCACAATCGCGGCAAGATCCGTATCGGTCAGGATGATGTCGGCGACCTCCTTGGCGATGTCGCTTCCGCCGCCCATAGCCAGCCCCACGTCGGCCAAACCGAGCGCCGGCGAATCGTTGACGCCGTCGCCCACCATGGCAACGTGGCGCCCCTCGCCCTTAATGCGCTCAACATACGCGTACTTGTCCTCGGGCAGCAGCTCGGCCTTAAACTCGTCGACTCCCGCCTCGCGTGCAATGCGTGCGGCGGTGCGCTCGGAATCGCCCGTGAGCATGACCACGTGCTTAACGCCCAACGCGTGCAAGTCGGCGATGGCCTCGCGAACCCCGGGCTTAAGCGGGTCCTCGATACCGAGCACGCCCACAACTGTGCCATCGACCGCCAGATACAGCGGCGACAGGCCCTGCATCTGGGACTCGATCTGCTCCTTAATGTCGGACTCGAGCTGCGCGCCCTCATCGTCGAATACAAAGTGCGCGGAACCGATGATGGCGCGACGTCCCTCGATGGACGAAGCGATGCCGTGCGCCACGATGTACTCGACCGCAGCGTGACGCTCGCGGTGCTCGAGCCCGCGCTCGCGTGCCGCATTGACCACGGCGCGTGCCACCGGATGCGGAAAATGCTCCTCCAAGCAAGCGGAAAGGCGCAGGATCTCGTCCTCGCTCCAGCCATCGGTGGTGAGCACGCAGGCAAGACGCGGCTGCGCCTCGGTGAGCGTGCCAGTCTTATCAAACACAATGGTGTCGGCCTTGGCAAACGACTCAAAGTACTTGGCGCCCTTGACCATGACGCCCATCTTGGCAGCATCGCTCATGGCAGTCATGACGGCAACGGAACCCGTGAGCTTGAGCGCGCACGAGTAGTCGACCATCAGTGCCGCTGAGGTCTTGATGAGGCTGCGGGTGGTAAGCGCGACCAGGCCCGCGAGCAGGAAGTTCCACGGGACGATCTTGTTGGCGAGGTCTTCCATGTGCGACTGGCCCTCGGACTTGAGCGAGTCGGCCGTCTGCACGAGCGAGACGATCGAACGGAGCTTGGTCTGAGCCGTGTTGGCGCGCACGCGCACCAAGATGCTGCCGTCTTCCACGACGGTGCCGGCGAACACGTCGTCGCCTGCGCTGCGCTCGACGGCCAGCGGCTCGCCGGTCAGGGTCGCCTGGTTGACCATGGCGCTCCCCTGCTCGACCACGCCGTCGATGCAGATGGACATGCCGGTGCGCACGGCGACCAAATCGCCGGGCTCGAGCTCGGTCGCGGCAACGCTTACCTCGGTGTCGCCGACGACCTTTTGCGCCTTGTCGGGCACATCGAGCAGCGAGTTAATGAGCTCGTTTTCGCTCATGGCGCGAGTGTAGTCCTCGAGCAGCTCGCCCACGTTGAGCAGAAACATCGTCTGGCCCGCGGTGTCGACATCACGCTTGACGAACGAGATGCCGATGGCCGAAGCGTCGAGCACAGGAACGGTCAGGCGCGGCTGCGCCAGCTCATGAAGGGCAGCGCGCAAAAATGCCATGTAACCGGCCACGACAAACACCGCACGCAGAGGCGTCGGCAAGAACCAGCGACGTGCGTAATGGGCACCGACGAGTGTCGCCAGGTCCATAACGAGTTTGTGCTTGCGCGGCTCGAGTTGCATCACGTAGCCCGACTTGGCATCGGCGATAGCTTGAGCATCGAGTGCGCCCAAGGCGTCGAGCACGCTTGCGCGGCGCGGCTCGTCGTACTCCAGCGCCATCTGGCCAATACGGCCATAAACGCGCACCTTGTGCACGCCGTCGATGTCGCCACCAAGCTTAAGAAGTGCATCGAGATCGCTCTCTGGCACAGGACCCGCCAATTGAAGACGGGTCCTGCCGGGGATCTCGCTAATAATCGAGAATCTCATAGTTTGTGCCTGGGAGCGTTACTCGGCTGCCTCGTCAGCAGCGGCCTCGCTCTGGGTGATGTAGGCCGCCTCGGCAACCATGTCATCGACATTGGCCTTGGCCTGCTCGACCATGTCCTGGTAGCCGTTCTTGATGCGCATGCCGCACGCGATACCCTGCACGCAGGCATTCTTGACCGGAGCGCTGGTAAGCAGCTTGATGCCGGCCGTACCAAGCAGAAAACCGCCACCGACAAGCAGGGTGTTAAACGTCGACTTCTTCATGTTGCTTCTCCCTTTTGCCGCATTGGACGCGGCACGGTGCCTCAGCACCCGAGTAAACAAGTTTGCTCGAGCACACTTTTAGAAAATAGTTTAGTTTATCTAACTATTAAGTTCAACAAAGGTTAACTTTTTGGAAACTATGGGGGTGAACTCAATATGACAAAGGGACTGCCCCTTTGTCATATTCCTACAGCTGCCAGTCCGCCGACTCCTTTTGCAGTGCGACCATACGGGCAAATTCTCCACCTGCTGCCTTGAGCTGCGCCGGAGCGCCCTGCTCGGCAACCACACCATCCTTGAGTACAACGATTTTGTCGGCATTTTCCACCGTACGCATACGGTGAGCAATAACGATAACCGTCTTGCCCGCGAGCAGGCGGGAAAGCGCCTGCTGAACTACGGTCTCGTTCTCGACGTCCAGGCTCGCCGTGGCCTCGTCCAAAAGGACGATGGGGGCGTCCTTAAGCAGCGCACGAGCGATGGAGATGCGCTGGCGCTCGCCGCCAGACAGCTTGGAGCCGTTCTCGCCGATCATGGTGTCGTAGCCCTGCGGCATGCGGTTCACGAACTCGTCGCAGTTGGCGGCACGCGCAGCCGCAAGCACTTCCTCATCGGTGGCATCACGACGCCCGAGGCGGATGTTTCCCATCACCGTGTCGTCAAAGAGCAGTACGTCTTGGAACACAATGGCGTAGTCGCGCAGGAGTACCTCGGGATCGACGCTCGCAACATCCACACCGCCCACGGTAACCTTGCCCGCGGTGGCATCCCAAAAGCGCGCGGCCAGGCGGCTCACCGTAGACTTACCGGAACCCGAAGGACCGACCAGTGCCGTAACTTCGCCTTCCTTGGCGGTAAAGCTCACATCGGTAAGAACTTTCTCGCCGGCGCGGCCGTCCTCGCCCGCACCATATCCAAATGCCACGTGATCGAACACCACATCGTGGCCCACGGGCTCAAATATCTCGCTGCCCCGCGCCACAGGCTCTTCCATGATGGAACGCATGCGCTTGGCAGACGACTCGGCGGCAAACAGCTCGGACATTAACATTAACGCCTGGTCAAAGGGCGCATAGATACGGCTCACCATAAGCAGGAAGGCAAACATCACCAAAAAGTCGACCTGCCCGGAGGCGACCATCGCGGCGCCCGTGACCAGCGTGGTGGCAATGCCCAGACGCAGGATAGCAAAGGCGGAGTTGACCAAAAGCCCGTTAGCGAGCTCGCCCTTGGTGGTCTCATGCTCCTCGGCATCGATCACGGCGTTGAGCCCCTCAAGATAATGGGCCTCCTGGTTGGTGGCGCGGATCTCGCGAACGCAGTCGAGCGTCTCTTGAATTGCCTCGGTAACCTTGACCTTCTCGGCACGCACGCGATCGAACACCGGAGTCATGGGGCCGCGTGTTAGATACAGCACGGCAAAGGCCACGGGAACGCTCCAAAACGCCGCGATCGCCAGCTGCCAGCAAAAGAACAGCGACGCCACGAACACAATGGCGCTTGCGATGATGGCGCCCCAAAGCTCTCCCAGCACGTGGCTGTAGGCGTGCTCCATGGCCTGGACGTCGCCCATGATGGTCTCGGTTAAATCGGCCAGATCACGACGGCCAAAAAACGACAGCGGCAGTTTGCGCAAGCGCTCGGCAATCTCCATACGCTGCTTGCCGCACTCCTCGTAAAAGATGCAGTAGGTGTAGTAATACTGCTGCCAGTTAGAGGCAAAGAGCAACACGAAAAAGACCAGGAGGCCACCCACGATCGGCAGGGCATCCGGCAGGTCAGCCCCGCTGGCGAGATGCTCGACAAAGCCGGCCATAACCAGGAATAAAAAGCCCATGCCGGCCATGGTAATGAGATTCGTGAGCGTGGTCCAGAAAATGCCGCGTTTTACGCCGGCGACGCCTTTATCGGATAGGAAATACTTCTTTTGGAATGAGGCGAACATTTAGGCCTCGCCTCCCTTCGTGACGGCGGCATCCGCGGTCGCTGCAGTGATTTTCCAGCTCGCGGCCTGTTCGTATTCGGCCCACATCTTGGCATACAGACCATTTTGGGACAGCAACTCGGCATGGGTACCCGACTCCTGCACGCTGCCCTGGTTGAGCACCACGATTTGGTCTGCGCCCACCACGGTTGAAAGCCGGTGCGCAATCATAATGACCGTGCGACCCGCCGCCAGCTTGCTAAAGGCGCGCTGGATGAGCGCCTCGTTCTCGGGATCGGCAAACGCCGTGGCCTCATCGAGCACCACGATAGGCGCGCCTTTAAGGATCGCGCGGGCGAGTGCCACGCGCTGAACCTCGCCACCCGAAAGATATGCTCCGCCGGCACCGAGCATGGTATTGATGCCCTGGGGGAGCTTGGCCACAATGTCGTCGCACTGAGCTGCGGAGAGGGCCGCACGCACTTCGTCGTCAGTGGCCGTAGGCTTGGAGGCGCGCACATTATCGGCAAGTGTTTGCCGGAACAGCTGGTTGGTCTGGAACACGAAGGCAACCTGGTCCATAAGCTCGTGCGGATCCATATCGCGAACGTCCACACCGCCTACGAGCACTCGACCCGAGGAGACATCCCAAAAACGCGGGATCAGGCTTGCGCAGGTTGACTTACCGCCACCCGAGGGACCCACCAGGGCGAGGGTGCTACCAGCGGGAACGCTGAAACTCACATGGCTAACGGCAGGTGCTTCGGCACCCTCGTAGGTAAAGCTCACGTCCTCAAATCGCACGTCGCCGCCGGCAGGGTGCTTGGGTTGGGCGGGCACGGAGAGTTGCTTGGAATCCATGACGCTTCGGATGCGAGCCAGCGAATCGGCACTCATCTGAGAGGCCTCACCCACAAACATGAGCTTGGTCATGGCCGTCGGCACCACGGCCGAAAATATCGCGTAAAACGTGAAGTTGGTCATAAAATGCGCGAAGTCCGTCTCGCCCGGCGCCAGCAGCAACGCCGCCGGCAACAGGAATGCCACAAGACCATTGAGCGCAGTAAGGTTGAGTACCTGCGGACCTCGGCAGAACGTGCCCGCATAGTTTTGTGCCATGTCGGCGTATTCGGCGATCGCATCGTGGAAGGCCTTAAAGGAGTAGACCGTCTGCTGAAACACCTTGACCACGGGGATGCCGCGTACGTATTCGGTGCCGGTCTTGTTCATCTTGACCAGCGCTCCCATGTAGGCCTTCATAAACTCACCGCCCTTGCCGCCCATCATGGCGGCCATGGCGCCAAACGAAACGACGACCGAGATAAGGCATGCCGCCCCCAAACGCCAATCGAGCGCGAAAAGCAGCACGAGCAAGCCCGCGACCATGGCGGCGGCGCCTGCGATATCGGGCAGCATGTGTGCGAGCAAAGTCTCGGTGGAGGCGGCGCATCCGTCTACAATACGGCGCAGCTCACCGGTGGCGTGCGTGTCAAAGTAGCCAAGCGGCAGCTTAAGCAGGTGCTCGCTCGTAGTCTTGCGGATATTGGACGCACAGCGAAACGCAGACAGGTGCGTGCACATGAGCCCCACGAAATAAGCTACGATGCTTGCCAGCGCAAACCCCACGGCCCACCAACCGTACATCGCAATGTTAGTGGCTTCGCTCCAGTTGGGCGCCACGGCAATCAGATCGCGCGCGACAAGCCAAATGCACACGTACGGGCCAAAGCTCAGCAGCTGCGAGAGCGCCGAGAGCACCATGCCCAAATACGTTAGGAATTTGCGGTCACCGGCATACGCGAGCAACTCGCCGATGCCTCCACCTTCCCTTTTTGATTCCTTTGCCATGAGATTCCTTTCTACGGCTTGAGAGTTAACCGTAATGAACTTATCATTGATATGTTAGCCATGGCTCACAATCAAGCCAGACGTGGACGTTTCTGCAAAGGAAAGGGACGCTTTTGCAAATACGGCGGGCAGCGACCGACATAACCGAGCTCTACGCACCGCAATTTGAGCAGTTTGGCCTGGAGCTTACCGGCAAGGGCGCCGTCTTTACCGGCGAGGTGGCAAACGACCGGGCGCACGGCCGCGCATGGATCATGCCCCTCTCCCCCACCTGCATCGTCATGGAGCATTTCATAACCCCGACGCGCAACATGCACCTAGCCGAATACACGCCCGAACCGTACGCATGCGTGAGCGAGGTCAGCGCGCCCACACTTACATGCATGCCCGAGGCTGGCATAACGCCCGCGAACCTCAAACCATTGCATGGACCGTGGCCAAACAATGCCGTTTGCAGCTTTATCCAAGATAGCTGTGGCGAGGAATTAAGCCCGCTGTTTGCAGGGGAGCTCTATCACTCGCGCTCGGTGCTCTTTTTGCCTGGATATTTTGACGAACTGGAGCACCGCTATCCCACCGAGTTCGCGGGAATCTTTGAGGCGTTTGCCGAACCATGGCACGAGGAAGCGACGTCTGCCATCTGCCACACGCTGCGCCGGATTAACGAGGACCGCGCCCGCACCGTAGGCGGACACGTCTATATGCAGGGCATCGTGGAAACCATGGTCGCGGAGCTCGCCTGTTCGCGCGCGGCCCACAGGCAGGCGTGGCAGGCGGCAGACACACGCGTCAGCATAACCATTGCCGAAGAAGCAACGGCAATGATTGAGCGCGCGCTCGACAAAGGCAGACGTGTGGGTATCAACGAGGTGGCCGAGAGGCTCTACACAAGCCGCTCCAAACTATGCGCCACCTTTAAGGCCCAAACTGGCGAGTCCCTGGGCGCCTACATTCGCAGACGCCGCATGGAGCGAGCACAGGATCTTTTGGCCGATAGCGCGCTCACGATAGCGCAGGTGGCAGAGCGTCTAGGCTACCCTCAGCAGGCCGCCTTCGCCCAAGCCTTCAAGCAACACACCGGCATGACACCCACGGCTTGGCGAAGCAAGCATCGCTAAGGCCCAAGCTCCCTGGCCGTAACGGAGCGATTAATTAGCCGCCGCCCGTCAGCTCACCCAGGATCTAAACGTCAAGATGTGCACAATCAAGCGCCTTTTTGATAAGAGGGACAGATCGATCAGCCAAATACAACGGAATGTTGAGCACCCCGTCGTCGAGCTTTAGGTTCTTAAGTGAGTAGCGGACCCTCAATGGAGTCGTCTCCGCATGCTTGTCGGCATAGTACTTAAGGCTCTTGGAATGAACGACCTCTCCCGATTTGACCTCGACGGGAACGATTTCGTTTCCGACTTGAATCAAAAAATCGACTTCGTGCTTCGGCTTCTCGTTTGTCCAATAACGCGGAGCAGCATCTAACTGTGAAAGCAATGCCTGAAGCACATAGTTCTCGGCGAACGAACCTTTGAACTCCGAAAATAGCGCATCCGAGATGGCAAAAGCGGACGCATCCAGCCTTGCCATGCGGCGCAGCAAGCCGACATCAAGACAGTAGACCTTAAATGCCTTGAGGTCATCGTACGCAGAGAGCGGCACACCACCAGCAGCATTAAGGCGAACCGCCGTGATAAGCCCAGCATCGGCAAGCCATTCCAGAGCATCCTCGTATTCTCGAGCACGAGCCCCCTCGCGCACCGCACCCCAAACGAACTTTTTGTTCTCGCGCGCCAACTGAGCTGGAATCGAGTTCCATATTTGTGAAAGCTTGGCGAACTGCGCACGGCCACCATGCTTGGCAAAATCGCGCTCGTAGGAATCCAAGAGATCAGACAACACCTTATCGACCTGAACGATATCGCCCGTCTCCACCCACCGGCCAAGAGCCTCTGGCATGCCGCCGCATGCAAAATAACGACGAAGATGCTCGACGAGACGGACATGGAAGAAATCGGGCACTGTCTCGATCTGATCCAGGCCGCCAAGGTATTCGTCGTAGTTTGCAGCGCCCTCGGCTTTCAGAAACTCGGAAAAGCTCATGGGGCGCATCTCCATGAACTCGACCTTTCCCACCGGAAAAGCGCTGGTCTCACGGGACAAGCGAACGCCCAACAAAGACCCTGCGCATGCGACGTGATACTCGGGGGCCTCGTCACAGAAGTATTTAAGGGAGCCGACTGCAGAAGGACAATCCTGGATCTCATCAATAATAAGCAGCGTTTCGCCGGGCTCGATAGGCTGTCCAAGTGCCAGGGAAAGATTTGAGATGATCCGTCGAGGATCGCGCGTACCTTCGAAAAACTGAGCGTACTCGCTCTGTACCCCAGGTGACGGCTCCTCGAGCGTCAGATACACAAAATTGAGGTACGAGGTTCGGCCGAACTCCTTAAGCGCCCACGTCTTTCCAACCTGGCGCGCCCCCTTAAGGATAAGCGGCTTACGATATTCTGACGCTTTCCAAGCGTTAAGCTTGGCAATGATATCTCGCTGCATGACCGAACCTCCCACAAAGAAACTTCCGTAAACGTGATATTTCCCACATTTTACCCTAGGTAAAACGTGACATTTATCACATTTACGGAAGTTTTAAGTTCATTTCGCCACACTTCCATCACATTCAAAAGGCGGAGGCGCATTTTGCGCCTCCGTCACCATCTTTCCTATCAGCCTACCTGACCCGAACGGCCGAGTCGTCACGGAACCGAGGGGCCGGGCGCAGGGCCTTGCCTCTCAATGAGTTCCGCACGAACAGGAGGCGCCAGTGGCGCCTCCGTCGTGAGTCAGGACTGTCCGAAATTGAGAGGCAAGGCCCTGCGCCCGGCCCCTCGGTTCCCGCTTACGAGAGCGCCGTTCTCAGCAACTCGTTGAAGAGCTTCGGGTTGCCCTTGCCGCGGCTCGCCTTCATGCACTGGCCCACCAAAAAGCCGATAACCTTCTGGTTGCCGTCACGATACTGCTGCGCCTGATCGGCATAGTTAGCCAGCACCTCGTCCACGATCGGCTGCAGCGCGCCGGCATCGCTCACCTGACGCATACCGCGCTCGTCGACGATCTTGTTGGGATCGTCACCGGTCTGGGCCATCGCCTCAAAGACCTCGTGCGCTTGGTTGGAGCTGATGGCATCGGTCGCCAGCAGCTTGGCAAGGGCTGCCACCTGAGCCGGCGCGATGCCGGACTCGGCGAGCGACACGCCCGCGCCCTTAAGGTAGGCGATCATCTCGTTGACCAGCAGGTTCGCAACCGTCTGGGCCTCCTTGCCAGCCATACCGGCAGCAGCGGCCTCAAAGAACTCGGCAAACTCGGGGTCGCCGGCAATCTGCTCGGCGTCGGCGGCCTTAATGCCAAAGTCGGCTTCAAAGCGGGCGCGCTTGGCATCGGGCAGCTCGGGAATCTCGCCACGGCAGCGGTCGATGAACTCGTCATCCAGATCAAACGGCGCCAGATCGGGGTCGGGGAACAGGCGATAGTCGTCGGCCGTCTCCTTCACACGCATAACCACGGTGCGCTTGCGGCTGGGCTCCCAGTGGCGGGTCTCCTGATAGATGATGCCGCCCTCCTCGAGCACCTCGGCCTGGCGGCAGATCTCGTAGGCAAGGCCATCGTGCAGGCTCTTAAACGAGTTGAGGTTCTTGAGCTCGGTCTTGGTGCCCAGCTTGGTCTCGCCGCGGCGGCGCAGCGACACGTTGCCGTCGCAGCGCATGGAGCCCTTCTCCATGGAGCAGTCCGAAATGCCCAGCGTCACAAAGATGCGGCGGAGCTTCTCCATAAACAGGCGGGCCTCCTCGGGCGTGCGCAAGTCGGGCTCAGTCACGAGCTCAATCAAAGGCGTGCCGCAGCGGTTGTAGTCGACGAGCGACTCGGCCGCGGCGGTAATGCGGCCCTCGGCACCGCCCACGTGCACCATCTTGGCGGCGTCCTCCTCCATGTGGATGCGCAAAATGCGGATGGGCACCGTGTAGGAACCGTCCTCGCGACGCTCGGGCATCTGTAGATTGGACGCATCGTAGCTGGCCAGGTGACCGGCACGCTGATTGCCTTCGCGCATGGTCGACGTCATGGACGTGGACAGGCCCTCGGCGTTGGCCGAAGCGCTCGCCAGGCTCTGGGCCTCGGCCTCACCAAACGCGCAGTCGGGGCGCTCGGCGGCACCGCGACCGGTCACATCCAGATCCAGATGGCCGTACATGGCAAAGGCGACCGGACCCTGCGTGGTCTGGAAGTTCTTGGCCATGTCGGGATAGAAGTAGTGCTTGCGGTAGAACATCGAGTGGCGCTGGATCTCGCAGTTGGTGGCGAGACCGGCCTTGACGATGCTCTCGATGGCGCGCTTGTTGGGCACCGGCAGGGCGCCGGGCAGGCCCAGGCACACCGGGCACACGTTGGCGTTGGGCTCGTCATCGTGGCTGAGCTTGCAGTTGCAGAACATCTTGGTATCGAGTGCGGTGAGCTCGGTATGGATCTCCAGGCCAATCACGGCCTCCCAATCCTGCAGGACCTCGGAAAGCTCCTTCATTACAGCTCGCCTCCCTTCCCGGCAAAATCGGGCGCGACGGAAAGCGCGGGCGCACCCGTGGCGGCATCGGCAAAGCCGCGCTCCAGGGCGCGGGCAAACATAAGCAGCTGACGGTCCTTAAACGCCGGGCCAACCAGCTGGGCAGAAACGGGCAGCTTGCTGTCCTCGCCCAGGCCCAGCGGCACCGAGATACCACCGTTGCCGCAAATGTTGAGCGAGATGGTGTACAGGTCGGAGAGGTACATCTGCGTGGGGTCGCTGATCTCGCCAAACTTAAAGGCCGTGCGCGGCGAGGCGGGCATGAGGATGGTGTCCACCTTGGCATACGCGGCGTCGTAGTCCTGCGTGATGAGCGTGCGGGCCTTTTGCGCGGCGTAGTAGTACTTGTCGTACACGCCCGAGCTCAGCAGGTAGGCACCGAGCATCTGACGGCGCTTGGCCTCGGCGCCAAAGCCGTGGGCGCGCGAAAGCGAGCTCTGGTCGGACAGGTTGGCGCAGCCCTCCTCCTGATAGCCGTAGCGAATGCCATCGAAACGTGCCAGGTTGGAGAACGCCTCGGCCGGGCCGATGACGTAGTAGGCGGCGATGGCGGCGTCCAGGTGCGGCAGGTCGACCTCGACCAGCTCGGCGCCCTGGTTCTGCAGCTCCTGGGCGGCGCGCTGAACAGCGGCCTTGACCTCGGGCGTCAGGCCCTCGGCCTCCATAAACGCGGGGATGACGCCCACGCGCTTGCCCTCGATGCTGTCGTTGAGATGCTCGGTAAAGTCGACGGCGCAATCCTGGCTGGTGCAGTCGTACGGATCGTGGCCCGCGCCGGTAAGCGCGTTCATGGCCAGCGCGACATCCTCGACCGTGCGACCAAAGGGGCCCACCTGGTCGAGCGACGAGCCAAAGGCAACCACGCCGTAACGGCTCACGGCGCCATACGTGGGCTTAAAGCCCACCACGCCGCACAGCGACGCCGGCTGACGAATGGAGCCGCCGGTATCCGAGCCCAGCGAGAGAGCGACCTCGCCCGCGGCGACGGCGGCAGCGGAGCCGCCCGAGGAGCCGCCGGGCACGCGCTCGGTATCCCAGGGGTTGTTGGTGCGGTGGAACGCCGAGCTCTCGGTAGAGCTACCAAAGGCAAACTCGTCCATGTTGGCCTTGCCCATGGGCAGGCAGCCGGCATCGAGCATGCGCTGGACGCAGGTGGCAGTGTAGACGCTCTGGTAATTCTCGAGCATGTGGGAAGCGCAGGTGGTGCGCGTGCCCACGAGGTTCATGTTGTCCTTAATGGCCAGCGGTACGCCCGCGAGCGGGGGCAGCGGCTTGCCTGCGGCACGGTCGGCATCCACGCGCGCAGCGGCCTCGAGCGCAAGCTCGGGCGACACCTGCAGGAATGCCTGGACCCCGCCCTCGCGCGCCTCGATGGCGGCAAGGGAGGCCTTGGCCACCTCGGTAGCGGTAAAGTCGCCGACGGCAACGCCCGCGGCGATCTGGGCGGCGGTAAGGGAATCGAAGCTTAGCGCCATTACTCGCTCTCCCCCTCTCCCAAAATGGACGGCACGCGGAAATAGCGGTCGCGCGCGCTGCCGGCGTTTTCGAGCGCGACGTCGAGCGGCAGGTCGCGCTCGGGCTCGCGCAGGTCATCGCCCATCACGTTGGACAGGCTTCCGATGGGATGGAACGTGGGCTCCACGTCGGGCAAGTCATATTGCAAGACGGGCTCGAGCATCTGGACGGCATCGTTCATGTAGGACGTCATCTGGGTGAGCTCGTCATCGGTCAGTGCGATCTTTGCGTACTCGGCGATGCCGCGCACGTCTTTCTCGCTGAGTGCCATAGGCGCTCCCTTCCGCATAACAGTTAAACCGCTCTAGTATACAGGGCAACGCCGGCTTGGAGCAGGCGCTTTACCCAAATGCAGCGAAAACGTAACGAGGGTGGCAGGCTGGCAGGCGGCGGGCTGGCGGTTCTGCAACGAAACCGCACCGTCCATAGCGAAAACCGTGCCGTCCACAACGAAAAGCATCACAACATTCGACGCTTTTCGTCAAAATCGCGATTTTCATCGAATGTTGTGATGGTTTGGAAGTCCCGAACACCACAAAGGTGCCTGTCCCCTTGCGGAGTTCTCCCCCGGCGCTACAGCAGATGCTCCTCGACAAAGACCGCGATGCCGTCTTTGTCGTTACTCGCGGTTACAAAGTCGGCGGCGGCACGGGTGGCGTCGCTGCCGTTTGCCATGGCCACGCCCACGCCGGCGTCAGCCACCATGCAGGTGTCGTTATCGGCATCGCCAAACACGCAGATGTTCTGGAGCTCCATGTCGTTGAGCTCCGCCACGCGCACAAGGCCGCGCGTCTTGGACACGCGCGGATCCATGAACTCGTAGAGGCGCTGCGTGGTTTGCAGAGCCGCCGCCTTAACAGTGTCATCGGCAAACGTCGACGCCCGCTCAATCACCCGCGGCATTACCTCGGGCGCCATGGTAAACATCACCTTAGGCTGTGGCTCGCGCAAAAACTCGGCAAAATCGACCACCTGATAGGGCACGCCGTCGACGCGCGATAGGTGCTCGACGCACGCGTTGCTCTCGGGCACGTAGAACACGCCGTCTCGGGGGCAGACGGGCGTTGCTGGAAGGTCCGCCATGTGCTTGCAGATGCGCGCGATGGTCTCGCCCGGCAGCGGATAGCTCAGCTCGTTGATGTCGTGCGCGCGGTCGATGACCTCGGCACCACCGCAGCCCACGAGTACGTCCACCAGGCCTTTGATGCCCCAGAGCTCGTACATGGCCTCGGTCGCGTGGGCGTCGCGCCCGGTGCACAGGCCAAAGAGCACGCCGCGCTCGCGCAGGGCGCGGATCGCCGCCACGGTGCGCGGGGACACCGTGTGCTGGCTCGTGAGCAGCGTGCCGTCGATATCGCAGAACACGGCTTTGATATGGCTAAAGGTGGTGTCCATGGGGGCCTTTCTGGGTTGTGCGGCGGTGTGGGGTGTATTCGTGAACGGCGTACATGGTATACCAAGGCGCGGGCCGTTAGGGCCCGATCGCCACAAAGGTGCCTGCCCCCTTTGTGGTGGCCGAACCCGAAGGGCGGCCTGACCGGAACGCAAACCATCACAACATTCGACGTTTTTCGGCAAAATCGCGATTTTCGCTGAATGTTGTGATGGTTTTTACTGCTTTGCGGCACGATCCAAGTGCCGGCGGCCAAACAGCAGCAACGCCGCGGGAACTGCCGTCACGACCATGCCCGCCCCTACGAGCGTCTGCTGCACGCCAAATGTCGCCGCCAGCCACGGGGCAATCGCCAGCGGGGCCACGCCGGCGAACATGTTGCCAAAGCCCATGACCGAGTTCACGCGACCGAGCTGCTCGAGCGGGGCCGTCGTTTGCACGATGGTGTTGTGGAGCGGGTTGACGATGCCCCAAGCTATGCCCAGTACAATCTGGCCGACGAGGGCTACGCCCACGTACGGCGTCCCCACATAGAGCAGACTTCCCAGGCCCACGGACATAAGTGCCACGAGCAGCGTTTTAAGGTTAACCAAGTGCGGCGGCAAACGGAGCGCGGCCACGGCGCCCAGCACCGCGCCCACGCCGGAGGCCGACGAGAGCCAGCCCATCCACTCGACGCCGACGTGCAGGACATCGCGGTAGAAGAATGACTCCAGCGGATCGAAGGCGCCGTAGCCAAAGTTCGAAAGGAAAATAATGCAGAACAGCAGGGCGAGGATGCTGTTGGTAAAGACTGTCTTAATGCTGGCCGCGAAGGTGGCGCGAGCGGACGTGCTGGGGTTGGGGCTTTGGCTGGCGGTACTTGCCGTTGCGCTGCTGTCCGCGGGACTGCTTTCGCGCGTGGCGACGTGACCTGCTTGCGGCCTAAAGCCCCAACCGGTGACGAGCGCCAGCATGGTAAAGAGCATCATGAGCACGAACACCGCGCGCGACGACGCAGCCGCCGCGACAAAGCCGCCCAACGTGGGACCAACGATAATACTCACGTTTGAGAACATGGCGATGGCGGAGTTGATGTCTTTGAGCTCGACAGGATCGTCAGTGAGGTAAGCCGGATAGGATGTGGCGATGGGCTGGGCAAACCCCATCACAAAGCCCAGGAGCACCGCGCCGAGCAGGACGATGCCGGTCGCGCTACCAAAAACGAGGATTGCCGCGCCGGTTGCCAGCGTGCCCACGATGCTCAGCAAGAAATGACGGCGCGGGCCCCAGGCGTCGAGCGCCGCGCCACCCGCAAAGGATCCCAAGATCACGAATACGTTCATAAAAAGGACGGCCAGCGATGTCGCCGCAACCGAGGCATCGTCTGCATAGGTGAGCGTTCCGATGACACCGATAAAATAACTGGTCTGAAAGCCGGTATATATGAGGAAGCGCATTGCCACCAGGTGCTTAGCCTGCGCGGACAGCGATGATTGAGGCTTTGAGAAAAGAGAGGCGAGCATGGAGACTCCTTGTTTCATACGAATGCGGACGGCGGGCATTCGCCACCGTCTGTCAAATCAATCTATCCGCATGAAACATTAAGGACGCATCAAGCCCCTTCTCTCCGTTTTTCGCCCGTCATGAACTACTTGGTAGATTGTAAGGCATGCCCCACACATCTACCAAAGCAAAAACCACCACAAAGGTGCCTGGCCCCTTTGTGGTGGAAATGACGTTTGCCCAGATAAAACCTGCCAAAATAAACCTGTCCCTATTTGGCAGGTTTTAGGCCAGGTGGTCTTGGATAAGGTCGCAGATGGCTCGGGCGTCGTTGATGTTGATGGCTCGGGTCGCAAAGCCTGCGTCGAAGGCCTGGCGTGCCAGGGCTTCGTTGCAGGCAAGGGCCAGCGTGTGACCGTCGACCAGGTCGAGCGAGCTCTTGCCGCGCAGACGGTCGACACCGGAGCGCGCGACCACGATGTTGTCGAAGCCCTCGGTCTTGTAGCCCTCGATGATCACCACGTCGACATCGTTGTAGCGCGACAGCAGTTCGCGCGCGGGCATCTCGTCCTCCTCGCGCGTGTCGGCGTACTCCGCCCAGCGCGTGGCGCAGATGAGGCCCACGTGCTTGGATCCGGCCTGGTGATGGCGCCACGTATCCTTGGCGGGCACATCGATATCAAAGCCGTGATGCCCATGATGCTTGAGCGAACCCACGCGCAGGCCGCGGCGGGTGAGCTCGGCGATAACCTTCTCGACGAGCGTGGTCTTGCCCGAGTTCTGGTAGCCGATAAACGCGATCGCGGGGACGGCCGGTGTCGGAGCTGCGGGCGCGACGGCGACGGGCGCGCTTGCGGGCGCGGCACCGTCAGCGGCCACGGCCTCAACAGCAGCGGTCTGACGTTCGGCACGATCCCACACGCCCGATCGGCCGCCCTCCTTGTGCAGCAGGCGAACGTCGACAATCTCCATACCGCGATCGACGGCCTTGCACATGTCATAGATCGTTAAGCACGCGGCACTCGCGCCGGTCAACGCCTCCATCTCGATACCCGTCTTGCCCGTCACGCCCGCCGTGACCAGTACGTGAAAGCCAACCTGCCCGTCCACGCGCGCCGGCGCCCAGCCCTCGGGCACGTTCTCGACAGGCGTCCCCGCCGGGGCAATGGGCGCAATATCGCACTTACTCTTGGTAATGAGCAACGGATGGCACATGGGAATGATGTCGCTCGTGCGCTTGATGGCCATAATGCCCGCCACGCGTGCGCAGGCAAGCACGTCGCCCTTCTTGGCGCGGTCCTGCAGCACCATGGCCTGCGTCTCGGGGTGCATGAGGATAGTGCCCTCGGCGATAGCAATGCGATGGGTCTCGACCTTGTCGGACACGTCGACCATGCGCACCTCGCCCTTGGCGTCCACGTGCGTCAGCTCGTCGCGACGGGCGTCACGGGCGGGCTCGGTGGCAGCGCTGGCAGTCGGCTGCGCGGACGCGTCGGCGTTGCCAGCATTCGCCGCAGCCGTGACTTTGTGGGCAGACATCGCGGCCCTGCGAGCGGCCTTGGTGGCATCGGCGTACCTGCTCTTGGCCATATGATCATCCTCCGATTTGGGACATAAATCGTTGCGTGCCCTCAATTATCGCGTGTTCCTGCGGTTTGTGGGCCACGGCATCGCGCCAAATCGAAAGTACCTGCATATCATCACCACGGCGCAGGGCGTCGCGCACCGAATACTCGGCATCGCTAAACAGGCACGGACGCACGTTGCCATCGGCCGTCAGGCGCAGGCGGTTGCAATTCGCACAAAAATGGTTGGACATGGCGCTGATAAAGCCGACCGTTCCTGCCGCACCCGGAAAGTGCCAATAGCGCGCAGGGCCCGCGCCGGCAGGAGCGTCGTTGATGTCGAGCGGCTCGAGCTCGCCCAGTCCAGCCGCGGCGGCCCCGGCATTGATGCGCGCCCGCAGCTCGTCGCTCGGCACGGTATCGCTCGCGTCCCACAGCTCGGGATTGAGCGCGGGCGCATGCGGGTCCACAGCGCAATGCGAGCTCGTGCGCTCGTCACCGATGGGCATGTATTCGATAAAGCGCAGGTGGATGGGACGATCGAGCGTGAGCCGCGCGAGGGCCGCCACATCCTGGTTGAGTCGGCGCACCACAACGCAGTTGACCTTAACGGGTTCAAAGCCCCAAGCCAGCGCCGCGTCGATGCCGGCCATGGTCTGCTCGAGCCGGCCCAGGCGCGTGATCTTTCCAAACAGATCGGGGTCGAGCGTGTCGAGCGAGATGTTGACGCGGTTAAGACCGGCGTCTTTGAGCCGCGGCGCCAGCTTGGGCAGCAGGGCACCGTTGGTGGTGAGCGAGATGTCATCGATCTGCGGAATCGCGCGGATGTCACGAATAAGCGGGATGATACGGCGGCTGACCAGCGGCTCGCCACCCGTCAGGCGCACGCGGCGAATGCCCTCCCCCGCCACCAGGCGCACAAAACGGGCGATTTCCTCGGCGCTGAGTAGCTCGTCGTGTGCGCGGGGTGCCACGCCATCGGCCGGCATGCAGTAAATGCAGCGGAAATTGCACTTGTCGGTAACGGCAATGCGCAGGTAGTTGATATCGCGGCCAAAGCCGTCATGTTGCACGTGCCCGTCCACGCAGCCCTCCCCTCACGCGGCGTTTTATTCTTCGGAAAACATAATACCCCACGAGAGAATCATGCCGACACCCGTACGACAGGACAGGTCACTTCAAGCAAAACGGACTTTCCAAGCCCATCCTCAACACAGGCCATCACAACATTCGATGCTTTTCCCGTTTTTGGCAAAAAACGTCGAATGTTGTGATGGTTTGCCTGCCCACGGCACCCCGTAGAAGGACCAAAGCGTCCCTAAAGGTCACCGTCCCAGTGTCGAATCACGAATTCTCGCAGGTCGTTTTGACGTTTCTGAAACGCTTCGCTTCGGTCGCACTTAAGGCCCATAGCGAGTGCGATGGCGTTCATCGCCCGGTGCAATTGCAGCTGATGGGCAAACTGAGTCCCGGTGAGGACGATCATCCTAAAGCCCAGTGCGCTCAGCACGGTCATACGCTCCGCATCCGACGCGCTGCGCTGTTTATCAAGATGGTCCGAGCCGTTGTATTCAATCCCCGTACCGCTTGCAGGCGCATATACGTCGATCTCGAAATACCCGGCCTTAGCGAGATATTTGAACTCGTTGGGAATATCGACCCGATGGTTGAGCTCGATCTTGGCGTATCCCAGCCCGCCCTGGGAACGTTTTGCTACGACCATGATTGCGGTGGCCGTCTCCATGGGCGACCGCGCGCCATCGTGCACGCGCTTGAGCACGGCGGCCGCGCGTATAGCCCCCTGACGAGATCGGTTCTCATTGCAATAAGTAATCAAGTCGGCAACGGTATACCTCTGCCCCATCTCGATATAATCGCCTGTCGACAGATGATTCAAATGGTATCGGGCGCAGATTTCGTAGCCATATTCCAGCTGCTCGGGCTCGCTCATCCACGAACCCGCCTGGACAAAGCACATGGCTTCATCAACCACCAGAAGGCCCTCCGCCACCTCGATAAGATGGCCTGGAGGTATCGGTGCCCCAAACACGTGGCACCTAAATCCAGCCGGCGTCGAACGCTCAAAATCGAAGTTGACGAGCGTGTCGATATGGTCGAGCTCTTCTCGTGGAATACCGAGCGAAACCAGATAGTCGGCAACGATCCCGACTGCCGTTGAAGCCCTCAGCCCCTTGGCATCGAGTCCCAATTTGGGCAGGCTCGCGGTCGGTTCCGCCTCGTTAGCAAGCGAGTCCTCATCGTATAGGCTGCTTGCTCGCGAGAGCGGCTCGGACGGGCGCGCCACGTTGTGGTACAGCCAGGCAGTCTTATGGGACAGGACGATCGGCAGGTCCATGAGCCCTCCAATGGAGTCGGATAACCAACCTTATTCCCCTGCCCACGGGTCCGCACACCTTCGTGCACAAGAAAGCGATTCCACCCGATCGAGTGGCAGAAAAACCATCACAACATTCGATGCTTTTCCCGTTTTTGGCAAAAAACGTCGAATGTTGTGATGGTTTGAGACGAGGTGAGGGCACGGAAGGGTCAAAACATCGTACTCGAACGGGTTAATCCAACTCTTTTAAGCCATGCGCCAGCTGCCAGTACTCGCCGTGCTGGGCGAGCAACTCTTCGTGCGTGCCGCGCTCGATGATGCGGCCGTGTTCGAGGACCATGATGGCGTCGGCGTCGCGGACGGTGGACAGGCGGTGCGCAATCATAAACGTGGTGCGTCCGCGCATGATGCGGTCCATACCGCGCTCGATGAGCTTTTCGGTACGCGTGTCAATGGAGCTCGTGGCCTCGTCCAGGATGAGCACCGGCGGATCGGCGACGGCCACGCGCGCGATGGCGAGCAGCTGACGCTGACCCTGCGACAGGTTGGCGCCGTCGGCCGTGACCGGTGTGTCGTAGCCCCGCGGCAGGCGGCGGATAAACGAGTCGGCGCAGGCGGCCTCGGCAGCGGCGCGTACCTCCTCGTCGGTCGCGTCGAGCTTGCCAAAGCGGATGTTCTGCGCAATGGTGCCGCTAAACAGGTGCGTGTCCTGCAGCACAATGCCGAGCGACCTGCGCAGGCTGGCCTTGGCAATGTGCTTGACGTCGATGCCGTCGTACGTGATCTCGCCGTCATCGACCTCGTAGAAGCGGTTGACGAGGTTGGTGATGGTCGTCTTGCCGGCACCCGTGGAGCCCACAAACGCGATCTTTTGCCCCGGCTTGGCAAACAGGTTGAGGTCCGTGAGCACGCGGGCGCCCGGCACGTAGGAAAAGTCCACGGCATGGAAGCGCACGTCGCCGGCAAGCGGGACCAAGCCGCACGTGAGCTCGGTGCCGTCGGCAGCCACCGCGCGGCCCGGCTCATCAACGGCTGCCACATCATGCAAATGCCCGTACGCGCCCACGCCCTGGCCCTCGGGAATCTTCCACGCCCACGCGGCGTCGCCCGTCTGCACCAGCTCCACGCAGCCCTCGTTCACCTCGGGCTCAAGGTCCATGGCGGCAAACAGGCGCTCGGCACCGGCCAACGCGTTGAGCAAGAAGTTGCCGAGCTGCGTAAACTGGTTGATGGGCATGGCGGCCTGGCGCACAAAGACCAGGTAGCTTGCAAGTGCGCCCACATCGGAGAGTCCCTTGATGCAGAGCATGCCGCCCGCCACGGCGACGATGGCATAGTTGACGTAGCCAATCACGACGGTCATGGGCACCATGGAGTTGGCATAGCTCACGGCGGCGGTGCCGGTGCGGCGAAGCTCGTCGTTGCGGCAGGCAAAGCCGGCGACATTCGCCGCCTCACGGTTAAAGACCTTGATGACCTTTTGACCCGAGACCATCTCTTTGATATATCCGTCCAGGTCGCCAAGCGATGCCTGCTGGGCAGCAAAGAAACGCTTAGAGCGCGCGCCCGAGTAGCGCGCATACAGCACAATGGCCGCATCGCACACGAGTGTGATAATCGTGAGCTGCCAGTTAAGGATGATGAGCATAGCCGTGGTGCCCACAACCTGAATGGCGGCCTGAATCACGTTGGCAAAGCTGTTGTTAAGCGCCTCGGAGACGGTGTCGACGTCGTTGGTGAAAAAACTCATGATGTCGCCCGAGCGCGTGCTGTCAAAATAACTGAGCGGCAGCGTCTGGATGTGCGCGAACAGGTCGCGGCGAATATCGGACACCACGTGTTGGGCCGCGCGCACCATGATCTGTGAGTAGCCCAGGGCCGAGAGCACGCCCGCGGCGTAGATGATCGCCGTCAGGATGACCTGCTTGGCGAGCAGTTCCTCCCCGCCCGTGGCCAAACCGTTAACGATGGGGCGCACCATGTAGGTGCCGGCGAGGCTCGCGATGGCGGCGACGGAGGCGAGCACGCCCACCGCGAGCAACGAGAACTTGGCATGCCCCATGTAGGAGAGCAAGCGACGCACCGTGCGCTTGAGGTCGGCCGGGCGTGCTTGGGCTGCGGTCTTAGGCATGGCGCTCACCCCCTTCCAAGGGTGATCCGCATGCGACGGAGGAAAACGGATCATTCGCGCAGCCACCGTCGTTGCCATCGCCGGCGTCCGCGTTCCCCGCAAACTCCATCTGCGAGGCGTAAATCTCCTGGTATATGTTGTCGCCCGCCAGCAGTTCCTCGTGCGTGCCCACGCCGTGGACACGACCGTCGTCCAGCACCACAATACGATCGGCATCCATGACACTCGCGATGCGCTGGGCGATGATGAGCACGGTCGCATCGGGAATCCGAGCGATGTGCTCGCGAATCTTTGCGTCGGTCGCCATATCGACCGCGCTGGTGGAGTCATCAAAAATGAGCACGCGCGGATGCTTGAGCAGCGTGCGCGCGATGCACAGACGTTGCTTCTGGCCACCCGAGACACCGGCGCCGCCTTGGCCCAACTCGCCGTCCAGCCCGCCGATGCGATCAAGGAACTCGTCCACGCACGCCGCGCGGCAAGCCGCGAGGAGCTCATCGTCCGACGCCTGCGGATTGCCCCACTGCAGGTTCTCGCGCACGGTACCCGTAAACAGCACATTCTTTTGCAGCACAATGCCCACAGCGTCGCGCAAGGCGGCGAGGTCGTAGTCGCGCACGTCGTGTCCGCCCACAAGCACGGCGCCTTCGGTGGCGTCGTACAGGCGCGCAATCAGCTGCACAAGCGAGCTCTTGCCCGAGCCCGTGCCGCCGAGGATGCCCACCGTCGAGCCGCTCTCGATGCGAAGGTCGATATGCTCGAGCACATCCTCGGCTGCATCCGCGCGGTATTTAAAGGAAACGTCGCGAAACTCGATACTGCCGTCCGCTGGCGCCGCAATCGCGAGGTCTCCCGCGGGGTTGGCGATAAAGGGCTCCTCATCGAGCACCTCGGCGATACGGCCCACACTCGTGAGAGCGCGCGTGAGCAGCAAAAACACATTGGAAATCATCATAAGCGAGTTCATGATCAGCAGCACGTAGCTCATAAAGCCCGTGAGCGAGCCCACGCCCAGCTTGCCGGCGAGAATCATGCGGCCGCCAATCCACAGGATGGAGAGCGCAGCCACGTACATCGACAGCTGAAACACCGGCAGGTTGAGCACGGCGGTGCCGAAGGTCTTGGTCGCCGTGCCGGCGAGCTCGGTATTGACGGTGTCGAACTTGGCCTCCTCGTGCTCGGTACGAACGTAGGCCTTGACGGCACGCACGGCGGTGAGGTCCTCCTGTACCACGCCGTTGAGGTGGTCCATCGAGGTCTGGAGTTGGCGGTAGAGCGGGCTCACGCGATAGGTGATGACGCCCAGCACGATTGCCAGCACGGGCAAGATGATCGCAAAGACGGTGGCGAGCGGGCGCGACAGCATCAGCGCGTAGATAAGGCCGACGATAAGCGTCACCGGGCCGCGCACCATAGGGCGAAAGCCGTTGCCCACAGCATTTTGGATAACGGTGATGTCCGTGGTCATGCGGGTGACGAGTGAGCTGGCGTCGTAGTTGTCCAGGTTACCAAAAGCGAGCGTCTGAATCTTTTTGTACTCAGCCTCGCGCAGGTTAGCGCCTAGGCCCGAGGCAACGCGGGCGGACGTGTGTGCATAACCCAAGCCCAGTACCAGCGAAAGCGCAGCGCACACCAACATGTACGACCCCTGCAGCAGCATGTAGTTGATATCACCCGCAGGCACGCCCACATCGATGATGTTGGCCATGATGACCGGGATAAACAGCTCGAGCACCGTCTCGACCGACACAAAGAACACGCCGAGGATGGCATCGCGACGGTATGCCCCTAGATAGGAAAACAGTATTTTGAGATTGCGCACGCAGGTTCAACCCCCATCAAACGTTGTTCGCAAACGCACGTATTATTGCGCGCCGAATAATGGTGTCAAGTATTCCGAAATCGTTTTCTGCAAGGTTAGCGCCGGCGGCGAGTTCTCGTGATGTGTGTCCATATTCACTCGGAATAATGGTGCGCGAGACTTTTTCGCTCCGGCGTCATCACAAACCTTGACTCTACAATCGTTGTAGGGTTTTCACTACACTGGTACGTAAAGAAACCCAGCCAGAAAGCCCCGCCCATGGAACACGACCTCACACGTGGCAATGTCCTCAAGACCATCGCGGTCTTTGCCCTGCCCTATATGCTCTCGTACTTTTTGCAGATGCTCTACGGCATGGCCGACCTGTACATGATGGGGCAGTTTAGCGGCGCCGCCGGCATCACCGCCGTGGGCAATGGCGCGCAGACGCTCTATATCATTACCGTGACGCTCGTGGGCCTGGCCATGGGAACGACGGTTATCGTCGGCCACGCCGTGGGCTCGCGCCGCTTCGACCGCGCCGAGACCGCCATCGGCAACACCATCACGCTGTTTATGGGCGTCTCGGTGGTGCTGGCCGCCATCTTGCTTGCACTGTGCCCGCAGATCGTGGCACTCATTGGCACGCCGGCCGAGGCGGTCGAAGGAACCGCCGCCTACCTGCGCATCTGCTTTGTCGGCATTCCGTTTATCGCCGCATACAACATCCTCTCGGCCATCTTTCGCGGGCTGGGCGATTCGCGCTCGCCCATGTACGTGATCGGCGTGGCATGCATCATCAACATCGCGCTCGACTTTCTATTTATCGGCCACATGGGACTCGGCCCCGTGGGTGCGGCGCTCGGCACGGTAACCGCCCAGACGGCAAGCGTTGCCCTCGCGCTCGTGTGGCTCAAGAGCCGTCGCACGAACATCCACGTTAAGCGTAGCGACCTGCGCCCCCAGCCCGAGGTGCTCGGCAGCATTCTTAAGATCGGCGTGCCCGTGGCCGTGCAGGACGGCTGCATCCAGGTGGCGTTTATGTTCATCACCGTCATTGCCAACCACCGAGGGCTCGTCGACGCTGCCGCCGTGGGCCTGGTCGAAAAGATGATCAGCTTTTTGTTCATTGTGCCGAGTTCCATGGGCGCTACCGTCAGTGCGCTCACGGCGCAAAACGCCGGCGCGGGCAAGGGCGACCGTGCACGTCAGGTGCTCAAGGATGCCATGACCATCTCGGTAGTATACGGCTGCCTGATCACGGTGCTGATGTGGCTGGTGGCGCCGGCGTTTATCGGCTTTTTTGCCAAGGACGCCGCGGTAGTCGCGGCCGGCACCGGCTATATGCGCAGCTATATTTTCGATGCAATCTTTGCCGGCATCCACATTTGCTTTAGCGGCTTTTTTGCTGCATACGGCAAGAGCTACATCGGCTTTGCGCACAACGTGCTGGCCGTGGCGCTCATTCGCGTGCCGGGCGCGTGGCTGCTGTCGAACGCCTATTCCGATACGTTGTTTCCCATGGGCATCGCCTCGCCGTGCGGATCGATTTTGTCGGCGGTCATCTGTGTTGTCGCGTTTACCGTGCTCAACCGGCGCGGGGCTTTTGACAAGCTGATGGCGTAGCGGGGCGACGCGAAATCGCCCTCATTGACGACATCATCAGCGACGACCCGGCGACCCAAGTGACGCAAATCACGGTGCTCGTTGCCCTGTCCAAATAAGAACCGCCCGGAATGCATCGTGCTTCCGGGCGGTTCTTCAATTTGACTATTGATGCACTAAGCCTGGGGCACCTGACCAGTCGCCAAGATCTGCTCGAGTGCGTCCTCGTCCAGCACGGGTACGCCCAGCTGCTCGGCTTTGGTGAGCTTGGAGCCCGCTTTGGGGCCGGCGACCAGATAGCTCGTCTTCTTTGAAACACTGCCCGAAACCTTGGCGCCGAGCACCTTGAGCGCCGCACCTGCCTCGTCGCGGGTGCAGTTGACGAGCGTGCCGGTGAGCACGAAGGTCAGACCCGCGAGCGGCTGTGCGTCGGCGAGCTCGCCCGCCACGCCAGCGTCGGCTGCGGCCTGCGCGTGCGCGGCGCCCAAGTCGACCTCGAGGGACAGACCC